>PBAL01000058.1 GCA_002715965.1 Verrucomicrobiales bacterium
AGAAGAAGGCTGCTAAGAAGCCAGCCAAGAAGAAGGCTGCTAAGAAGCCAGCCAAGAAGAAGGCTGCTAAGAAGCCAGCCAAGAAAAAGGCTGCTAAGAAGAAGAAGTAAACTTCTCTTCACGAATCCGACAGGGTGGCTCGCCGAGGTGCAATGCAACGGTGGCCACCCTGATCGCTTTTTAACGGGTGATTTTTTTTTGCCCCTCTTCCAGACTCCCCGGCATGTCCACCTTGGTCTTCGATATTGAAACCTCTGGCGTGCCCGACGAACGCATTGAGGAGGTGTTCGACGAGTCACAACGTGAATACCTTTTTCGCCCCGCCGAATACCTCGAAGATGAAACGGAGAAGGAGAAGAAGCGCGAAGAGATCAAGCGTATGTTCAATCTTTGGCCCTTCACCGCGCAGTGCGTGTGCATTTGCATGATCAACGCCTCCACCGATCGCGGCAAAGTGATCTTCCTTGCCGATGATTTTGAGGAACACGCGGGATCCCAAGGCGAGATCGAGTACGTTCCGTGTGCGGATGAAGCGGAATTGCTGGAGAAGTTCTGGGAGGCGGCGCGGAAGTTCAATCGTGTGGTCACCTTCAATGGCCGCAGCTTCGATGTGCCCTTCCTTTACCTGCGATCAGCCCTGTTGGACGTGCCCATCAGCCGGAAGAAGTGGCTGGGGTATCGATTTGCGGTGGATCCGCATTGTGACCTCGCCGACCAACTCACCTTCTACAACGTCAGCGGACGCGATGGAGCCGCGCGTCGATTCAATCTCGATTTCTATTGCCGCGCCTTTGGCATCGAATCGCCCAAGAGCCATGGCGTCACCGGAATGGACGTCAATGACCTCATGCGCGAAGAACGCTTTCGCGAGATTGCAGACTACTGTGTTCGCGACGTGCGGGCGACAGTGGAGCTATATCGGATCTGGGAGAAACGCCTCGCCGACCTGCGTTGATCAATCCTTCAACCAATTCACCCTCCCCTTTTCTCTCGATCCAACCCGACTGGGCGGAGCAGGAACTGGTCGAGTTCGACGCCACGCAGAACCCGGAGGGCGTGAGTGACATGCTTGCCAAGCTGTCCGAGATGCGTGGTGATCGCGCCGTGAAGCAGGTGAGCGCCGAGGATTATTAAGCAGATCGGGCGTGGAACATTTGAGCGGAATTGCCACCACGGCGCTGATCATCATCGGGCTGGGACTGGTACTGCTGGTATTCGTCGGGTGGAGCATCGAATCTGCGAAGAAGCCGGAATGCCCGAAGTTGGATACCCAGGCTGATCCCGCGCTTCCCATCCGATTTGAACTCGTCCCGATCGAAGCGCGCTGGACCGATGGCAAGGTGGCTGCCGAGCTCACGCGCCATCTGGAATCGATCGGATACAAGCTGATCGGCGACTTCGACATACCGGGCTTCATGCAAGGCGGGATGAAGATCCGCGCTTATGCCAACGAAGCTGCGTCCACATTCGCCATCTTTTACGAACATCCGATCACCAGGCAGTTGATCAATGACCTCACCTGCGATTTGCATTCCGGCCTGGCACTTTACGTCAGCAACTGTCCCGAGAACGGATATCCCAAACCGGAGTTCGTTCGTTGCGAACGGATGCGATCAATCTCGGACTGACGCTCGAACAGAAGCCCGAGATCATCGCCCGATAGCATCGCATTCCACGCGTGGCGGAGTTCATTCTCGAACACGGATGGCAGGACGATGGCCGGGAAGAACTCCTCGGACTGATCAATCGGCGCTTGTTCCTGTCACACGACGCTCTCAAGGCTGTTTTTCCGGATGCCAAAGGGGTTAGTATTTTGCGTGCCGACAGGAATATGCTGAGAATGACGCAAATCGTCTCAACCGCACGATGATGAATAGTTCTGAAAAACTCTCCAGTCATGGACGCAGCCTCTTGGACCGTCGCAGTTTCATGCGAAACACCGGGTTCACCATGGGGGCTCTGGGCCTTGCGGATCTCCTGTCCCGAGACGGCTTGTTCGCGAAGGAAGATCCGGCTTCATTCACCGGCAAGACGCCGATTCGTCCGGCCATCGATCCGAATAATCCGTACAATCCTCGAGGGGCACACTTCGATGTGCCGGCAAAGAATGTCCTCGTGATCTTCTGTCCGGGTGCGGTCAGTCACATTGACACTTTTGACTACAAACCGAGTCTGGCGAAACTGCATGGCAAGAAGGCACCCTTTGCCCCCGCGCTCACCTTTGAAGGCCCTCCAGGGAATTGCGCGAAGCCGTTCTGGGATTTCACCGCGCAGGGCAAGAGTGGAAAGATGGTTTCCGGCCTTTTGCCCAATCTTGGCAAACTGGTCGACGACTTCTGCTTCATTCATTCTCTGCACACGCAGACGAGTGCGCATCCGCAGGGTGAGAATTTCCTGCACACCGGATTCACGATGGAGGGCTTCCCGTCATTCGGCGCATGGGTGACCTATGCCCTGGGTTCGGAGAATTCGGATCTCCCCGCGTTTGTCGCCATCAATGATCCGCGTGGATTTGCGCGTTCGGGCAAGAACAACTTTGGAAGTGGTTTTCTGCCCGCTGCGTTTCAAGGGACGGACTTCAACTCAAAGAATCCACCCGCAAACCTTGCGCGGCCGAAGAGTTACACTGCCGCGGATGACAGGGCCACCAATGATCTGCTTGCCCGCTTGAACGGAAAGCACCTTGAACGATATCCGAACGACGCAAACCTGGCCGCGCGCATCGCGAGCTACGAATTGGCCGGGCGCATGCAGAGTTCCGTTCCGGAATTGATGGATGTTTCCAGCGAACCTGAATCTATTCTCAAGGAATACGGTACGGGCGAAGGCACGGAACTGAAGCGTGAGTATGCAAAGAATTGCATCCTGGCCCGTCGCCTCATCGAAAAGGGCGTACGTGTCGTGCAGCTTTTCAATGGCAGCGATCCCTCGGGTGGCAACGGCATCACCAACTGGGACTCACACGCCAACATTCTGAAGACCCACGCGATGCAGGCCGAGATCATGGATCAGCCGACCGCGGCATTGATTCGCGATCTGAAACGTCGCGGTCATCTCAAGGACACCCTGGTCGTCTGGTGCACCGAGTTTGGCCGCATGCCCTTCCTCCAAAGCAACGGAACGGGGCGCGACCACAATCCCGATGCCTTCACCTGCTTCTTTGCCGGCGCGGGAGTGAAGAAAGGATTCAGCTATGGCGCGAGCGATGAGTTCGGCTTCAAGGCGGTCGAGAACAAGACCACCGTTTACGATTTCAACGCCACGATCCTCCACCTGATGGGGCTGGATCACGAACGCCTGAGCTTCTATCACAACGGATTGGAACGACGTCTCACCAACGTCCACGGGCATGTCGTGAAAGACGTGCTCGCTTGATTCATCCACTTCGCGCTTCGCGCGGAAGACTACGCGATAATGTTCTTGATCACGTTGGCCGGCAGGACGCCGGTGAGGCGTTGATCGAGGCCCTGGTGCTTCACGGTAAAGCGTTCGTGATCGATGCCGGTCTGGTGGAGGATGGTGGCGTTGAGGTCTCGGATATGGACGGGGTTCTCGACGATGTTATATCCGAAGTCGTCGGTCAGGCCGTATTGCGTGCCCCCCTTGATTCCACCTCCGGCGAGCCAGATGGAGTAGCAACGCGGATGATGATCGCGGCCATAATTGGTCTTGGTCAATGTTCCCTGGCTGTAAATGGTGCGTCCGAATTCCCCGCCCCAGATCACGAGGGTGTCGTCGAGGAGCCCACGTTGTTTCAGGTCTTGAACCAACGCCCAGGCCGGCTGATCGACCTCGCCGGTCTGGCGCTTGATGTTGTTGGGCAGACCGCTGTGATGATCCCAGCCGCGATGAAAGATCTGGATGAAGCGCACGTCGCGCTCCGCCATGCGACGGGCAAGGAGGCAGTTGTATCCGAAGGTGCCCGGCTTCTTGGAATCCTTGCCGTATTGATCGTGGATGTATTCCGGTTCCTGGGACACGTCCATCAGATCCGGCACGGATGACTGCATGCGGAAGGCCATCTCGTATTGGGCGATGCGGGCCTGGGTCTCGGGATCGCCGAGTTCGTCGTAGATGCGCCGGTTCATTCCTTGGAGGGTGTCGAGCATCAGCCGGCGCGCGGAGTGATCGATGCCGCCGGGATTGGAAAGATAAAGAACCGGATCGCCCTGCGCACGAAAGGCCACACCGGAATGTTTCGAAGGAAGAAAGCCGCTGCCCCAAAGCCGCGAATAAAGCGCCTGTCCGCGAGGCGCACAGTTCAGCACGACGAAGTCGGGAAGGTTGCGGTTCATCGTGCCGAGTCCGTAGCTCAGCCAGGCGCCGAGTGTGGGTTTGCCGGGGATCTGGTTGCCGGTCTGTATGTAGGTGATCGCGGGATCGTGATTGATGGCCTCGGTCCACATCGTGTTGATCACCGCAAGGTCGTCGGCCATTGAACCCTGCTTCGGGAGAAGTTCGGTCACGCGTCGCCCGCATTGTCCGTGTTGATCGAAACGAAACTTCGATGGCGCGATCGGGAAGCGGGATTGGTTCGCGGTCATTGTCGTGAGCCGCTGACCATTGCGCACGGACTCGGGAAGATCCTTGTCGAACCAGTCCTTCATCTTCGGTTTGTAATCCCAGAGATCGAGCTGCGAGGGCGCGCCGGCCATGAACAGCCAGATGACGCGCTTGGCTTTGCCGGGAAAGTGCCCACCGTTGAGCATACCTCCGCCTGCGGCTTGCGCGTCGCGTTGGAACATCGAGGCCAAGGCGGCCGCGCCGAGTCCTTTTGCCGTCCGGCCAAAGAACTGACGACGCGTTTCAAGGTTGATCCATTGATCGATGGGGTGGGTGTTCATAGTTCTTCAACCACAGATGGACACGGATGCGCCGTAATTGCTGGTGAATACTGAGGGACGTTTGGCCGCGATGGCCGGCAGCGCCATGCACCGCGGTCGCACGAACTGCAGCCCAAATCTGTGTTCTTCTGTGTCCATCTGTGATTTTAGTTTTTGTTGATGAAATCGTCGCGATTCATCAGCGCGTTGGCGGCCATGGTCCACGCGGCAAGTTCGCCAGGATTGAGTTTCTGGTCCGCGTCGCTGTCACCGGATTCGATGAGCTTCATGGCGGACTCGGGTTGCTTTGCGAAGAGATCATGAAAACGTCCAACGAGCTTGGTGACGTCGTTCACATCAGCCTTGGACGCCGGCTTGGCCAGGACACGTTCCAACATGTTCGTTGCGCGATCCTCCGGTTTGCGTGCGCCCTTGATCGTGTTCTCAGCAAGTCGACGCGCGGCTTCGACATACTGCGGATCGTTGAGGAGAACCAATGCTTGGAGCGGAGTATTGGTGCGTTCGCGGCGCACGGTGCATTGCTCGCGGGTGGGCGCGTCGAACGCAGCCATGGAGGGTGGTGGCGAGGTACGTTTCCAGAAAGTGTAGAGGCTGCGCCGGTAAAGCGCGTCACCTGAGTCCTGCTTGAAGACGCGGGTGTTGCTGCCGGTAATCGCGACGACATTCCAGAGCCCGCTCGGTTGATACGGTTTGACGCTTGGGCCGCCGAAGTCCGGGACGAGCAGGCCGCTCACCTGGAGAACTTGGTCGCGAATCACTTCTGCATCGAGACGCAGACGCGGACCACGCGCGAGGTAGCGGTTATCGGGATCCTTGGCATGATTGGCGGGAGTGACGTGGCCGCTTTGCTGATAGGTCGCGGAGTCGAGCATCAGGCGAAGCATGTGATTCACGTCCCAGCCAGATTCGACAAACTCCACGGCAAGCCAATCGAGAAGTTCGGGATGCGAGGGTGGATCACCCATGACTCCAAAGTCCTCGGAAGTTTTCACCAAGCCCGTGCCGAACAAGGACTGCCAAAGACGGTTGATCGTGACGCGGGCGGTGAGCGGGTGCTTCGGATCCACAAGCCACCTGGCGAGGCCAAGACGATTGCGAGGCGCGCCCTTGGGCAGCGGGATCAACGCTGCGGGAACGTTGGGCTGAACTTCATAGCTACGCTGATCGTATTCTCCGCGATTCAATACCCAGGCACGTGGCTTCGCGTCCGTGCGTTCTTCCATCACCATGGTCGTTGTTGAGCGCGAATGGATGAAGTCCCGACGAAGCTGGGTCTTGGCGAACTCGCGGGAAGTCTTGCGATACTTCACGTCCAGATCGTTGTTGCGGTAGCGGGCCAGCATCTCGCGTTGGGCGGGTTTCAGATCGGACCACGTGGCATCGGACGCGAGCAGTTTTCGCAGTTTGAATTCGTCGGCGAGAACCTGCACTTCATCCAATGTCAGCCATCGCTGATACATGCGAATGTCGCTCAAGCCGCCCGTGGGAAAATTGCGTCCCAGTTTCAGCGGCGTTTCCCGCAGCTCAACCGCATCGCAGTAGGATTGGGTCGAATTGCGCATGCGCCGGTTTTCGCCGTTCACCAGAAGCGTCACCGCGGTCTTTGCGCGTCCGCCGGAATAGCGCACACAGACGTGCTGCCACTTGCGGGGCGTTACGGCTTCTTCACCGGCAAGGAGACCGGAAACCATGCCGCCTTTGCCATCATGCATCTGGAACGTCACCGCGCCCTGGGTCGAACTGGTCAGCCGCCAACCGAGCGTGTGTTTCTTCTTCTTGTTCTTCGGGTCTTCAACGGAAACGAGCTGTTCGAGAATCGTCGTGCTGAGCAACTTGTCCGGCGCGCGGATCCAGAAACTGACGGTCAGTGGTTCGTCCGAGCGTGAGGCTGGTGCGTTTACCTGCAAGCCGCCCGCCGCATCGAAGCGCATCCCGCGTCGGCCTGCCGGATGAGTGCTCGCCCACCTGGCATTCTTTGGCACGGGGGTGCTGTCGGCTTCGCGTTCCGTCAATGGTGCGAAGAGAAGGAGTTTGTCGGAGGCAACCGGGTGATCGCCCATGTGTTGCCGATTGTTCCACCACTTCTGTATATCGGCATCAGCCGCGATTCCGTCGAGCTTGCCGCGGAGATCCGCCCGCTTCTTCAAGAGACCATCCCACTCGCGCTTGAGGTCATCTTTCGGAAGGACGACGACCGGTGGCGTGTCCTTTTCGTTCCCGTCCATCGGCGGCTCGGTGATGTTGTTGAAAAAGGCGCCGAGCGAATAGAACTCCTTCTGACTCAATGGATCGTACTTGTGATCATGGCAGACCGCGCAGCCCGCGGTAAGTCCGAGGAAGACAGTGGATGTCGTGTCCACACGATCGACCATGTAACGAACGCGAAGCTCTTCCGGAATCGCCCCGCCTTCCGAGGTCGAAATGTTGCAGCGACTGAACCCGGTGGCGATGCGCTGATCGATCGAGGGCTTTGGAAGCAGATCGCCGGCGATCTGTTCGACGACAAAACTGTTGAAAGGTTTGTTTGCGTTGAAGGCGTCGACGACCCAATCGCGGTAAGGCCACATCTCACGATAGTTATCGACGTGCATGCCATGGGTGTCTCCATAACGCGCGGCATCCAGCCAGTAGCGGGCGCGGTGTTCGCCGGCGTGTTCGGATTTCAGCAGTCCTTCGAAGAAATGACGAAACGCACCGGAGCGTTTGTCCTTCACATAGCGATCAACGGATTTTCGCCTGGGCGGCAGGCCGGTGACGTCTAGGGCTGCCCGCCGCGCGAGTGTGTGACGGTCCGCACTTTTATTTGGCTCCATCTTCAACTCGCGCAGCTTGGAGAGAACAAAATGATCGATGGGATTGTTTGCCCAGTCCGTGACACCTTTCGGATTTGGAACCTTCGGGCGAGCCGGCGTGATGAACGCCCAATGCGCCTGCCACTCGGCGCCTTCCTTGATCCAATCGGCCAACAGTTTCTTTTGTGCGGTGGTGAGTTTCTTGTGCGAATCCGGCGGAGGCATCACCTCATCCGGATTGCTGCTGTTGATGCGGCTGATGAGTTCGGATCTCCCGGGTTTGCCGGGCTGGACCACGTCTTCCGCGCCGCTCGCGACATCCAGTCGTAATCCGGCTTTTCGACTCCCGGTGTCGGGTCCGTGACAAGCCAGGCAGTTTTCGGAAAGAATTGGACGAATGTCGCGGTTGAACTCGATGGCGGCCTCGGAGAAGAGAGCCGACAGGAACAGAACGGCGAGCGTCCCCCTGATGGTGGTTCGTCGGGTCATGCTTGATTGAATCTAAGCATCAAATAGTTGACTCGCGCAGCACTAATCTCGCGGGCGATGTGAGACATGCGACACGATTTGATCCAGATTGTGACAGCGCACTGGCTCAGTCCGCAGTGAACTGTTGGTGACGCCCACGTTCTTTGACTGCCAGTCGCAGCGTGCGAATGACGAAATGAGTGGAGTCAGTGAGGAGTAGGGCGGGCCGATTGCTGTGAGGTTTCTGAACGCTTCCACCGATGCCTGGCATTGCCTGGCGCTCCGACTACCGGCGCATAAAAAACAAATCCGGCGGCGCGCTTGCACGAGCCGCCGGATTGTTTTCAGTTAAGCGAGAGGCGGGATGGAAATCCCGGCTCGCCTATGGGGATCAGGTAGGAGGGTTGTCTCCGCAAAGGGACGGGGACGATGTGAGGATGTAGGTGAAGTGAATCACGCCGGACCTTTTAGCACGGTATGTGCCAGCCTCAGCGGGTCCGTCGGGGCTGGGGGTTTTACCGGATGCGCGTCGGTTGGCGTCTGCTCAGGATGGTCGGAATCGAACAGCGGTCTGGCGTTTCATTTCTAGGTTGATCCCTGTATAAGGTCGGTCGCCAACATGAAGAGTCCAGCAGCCTTTCTCATTTTCGCGTTTGTACTTTCCACCACGGCGGGGGAATGGACCCGTTTTCGCGGACCGAATGGTGCTGGTGTCGCGAGCGACCAGATACCGGCCAAGTGGTCCTCTGGGAACATCAAGTGGAAGACCTCCCTGCCTGGAGTGGGCCACGGATCACCCGTGGTCTGGAAGGACCGTGTGTTCCTGCTCGCCGGCAACGAGAAAAATGGTGATCGCATCCCGGTCTGTGTGAGTGCCAAGACCGGCAAGGTGCTTTGGTCGAAGACGATCAAGGAGATGAAGCACCGTCATCACCGTCAGAACACCTTTGCATCGAGCACCCCAACCGTGGATGCGAAGCGGGTCTATTTCAGTTGGGGAACACCGAAGAAACTCACGCTCGTCGCGTACACGCACGATGGCAAACAGTTGTGGGAATCAGATTTGGGCCCGGTCAAAGGCGGCCATGGATTCGGCGCCTCTCCCGTGCGTATTGGAAACCTGCTCGCGCTGAACAACGACCAGGACGGTGAGAGTTCACTCATCGCCGTAGACTGCAGCAACGGAAAAGTTCGTTGGACCATTCCCCGCACCAGCAAACGTCTCACCTTCTCGACGCCCTGCATTTACAAGAACAAGAAGGGCGAAGAGGAGCTCATATTCACCAACTGGCAGCACGGCATTACGGCCGTCGACCCCGAGACCGGACATGTGCTCTGGGAGAACGACGTCTTCGGAAAACCCGCCAACGAACGGGCCATTGGCTCACCTGTGATTGCCGGTGATCTCGTAATCGGCACCTGCGGATTCGTAACCAAGTTGAAACACGTCGTCGCGTTGCGTCCGATCCCCGGACAATCCGAAGCGGAGGAAGTCTGGCGCATCGAGCGTTCCGTTCCGCACATTCCCACGCCTCTCGTGGTGGGCGAGTTCATCTACCTCTGGAACGACCAGGGCATCCTCACCTGCGCCGACAACCAGACCGGCAAGACACATTGGAGCGAGCGCCTTGGCGGTGAGGGATACAGCTCAGCCGTTTGCGCCGATAACAAGATCTTTCGTATCGGGAAAGACGGCGTGGTCACGGTGATTCCGGCCAATGGCAGGTTCGAGGTGCTCGCCACCAATGACCTCGATGAGAAATGTTTCGGCACCCCCGCGATTGCCAATGGGACGATGTTTATCCGCACGTATGAGAACCTGCTGGCAGTGGCGAACTGATGGTTCTTCAAGAAAGCCGGCCAAATTGATAGATGCGCAACCTCCCGAACAACGCGGCCCTGCTTGCCCTTGGCGCAGTATTCGTTTTGTCCGGTTGCAAACAGAACATCGGAGAGGCGCTCTATAACCAGGAGGATTCCGCTCACAAGACCTTCGTCGGGAACCGTGTGGAAGGATTCAAGTTTACGAGTATGAAGGGCGAGCATGTCGATTTCGCCCGGCTGCGTGGAAGCGTCGTGCTCCTGGATTTCTGGGCAACCTGGACCACCGATGGCATGGAACTGCTGGCCGCGAAGAAAGCCGCCTAGCAGCGACACCATCACGCTGGTTTTGAAATCGTCAGCATCAGCGCGGGTCAGGATTTGAACGGCAAGATTGAGACGCTACTGCGCGAGACCGGTGCGCCCGTGGGCGAGAAGAGCTGGACGGAAAAGGTCACCGGCATTTTCAAGAAGGAGAAGGTGGAGGACCCGGTTAAGGCTATGGACGAATTGGTGAAGAGCCCGGAGGTCTACATCGATGTGAAGAACGTCACCATCACCCAGACCCGGCGCGTCGCCACCATCAAGACCTCGGGCGCCACCCACCAGGTTGTCACTGGCAAGAAGATTGGCGTGCCGACCGACTCCGGGAACATAGATGTGATATGCAAGGAGATCCGAAGTGATGCCGTTGCGTTTGTCATGCCCGGTCAGCAGAACCTGATCACGGTAGCCTTTTAGGATCGGCCTTGGCTGGTTCTACCAATGGTTGCCATTTTCTTCGGGACTTCTAGAATCCGCCCCTTCTCCAAAACGTCTTTAAACCATGCAATTCAAACACATCACCCTTGCCGTTGTCCTCGTCGCATCGATCTCTCACGCGCCGGCCCAGGAATGGGCGCGATTCCGCGGAGCAAATGGAACTGCGGCCAGCACCGCCAAGACCGTCCCCACCAAGATCAGTGAAGGCGACATCAACTGGTCGGTGAATCTGCCCGGTACCGGGCATTCATCGCCGGTGGCCTGGGGCGATCGACTTTTCCTCACCACCACGGACGAAAGCCGGGGCGGACTCACCGTGGTCTGCCTCGACGCGAAGTCCGGCAAAAACGTCTGGAAGAAGAGCTTCGGCCTCAGCCCCTTCAGGAAACACCGCTACAACAGCTTTGCTTCGACGACGCCGGTGCTCGATGGCGAACGGCTTTACGTCGGCTGGAATGATTCTGAGAAGTACACGCTGATTTGCCTGAGCTTCGACGGCGACAAGGTCTGGGAGCGAGACCTCGGTCCGTTCGTCAGCCAACACGGAAGCGGTGCATCACCGATCCTCCATCAGGGCAAACTCATCTTGAATTCGATGAAGGACGACGACAGCTTCGTCATCGCTATCAATCCTGAGAACGGAAAAACCATCTGGAAAAACGAACGTCCCAGCAAGGTGGCCACGTATGGTTCTGCGACGGTCTACCAGCCAAAGGGGGGCAAGGCACAGCTGTTGTTCACCAGCCAGGCCGATGGGATCTTTTCGCTCGATCCGAACAGCGGAAAACAACTCTGGCAAATGCCGGGTCTTTACACCAAGCGCAGCGCCTGCAGCGTGACCGTCGCCGGAGATATCGCCTGGGGAAGCTGCGGCAGTGGCGGGGGCGGCAACTACGTCGTCGCGATCAAACCCGGTGTGCCCGGGAAAAACATCAAACCCAAACGCGCCTGGGAAATCCGCCGGTCGAGCCAATCGCCCTACATTCCCACGCCCGTCGTGAATGGTGATTATGCTTACCTTCTCAGCGACGCGGGCTTTATCAGCTGCATCAAGCCGCAGACCGGTGAGATTATTTACTCCGAACGCCTGAACACCGACGGCCGGCGTGGCGCGAACTTCTTCAGCTCTCCGATAGTCATCAATGGTCACCTCTACTGCATCACCACGGGTGGCAGGCTTTATGTCCTGCCGGTTGGTCCGGAGTACAGGGTCCATTCCACATTCAATTTCAATGGCCTCTGCCACAGCACGCCTGCCGTGCATCAGGGCCGCTTGTATGTGCGGACGGCCAACAAGCTGTTCTGTATCGGCGGGTGAGCCGGCAAGCGGCAATTCTCGCCGTCATCTCGCCATCATGTATTCTCGCTAGGCTCGCAGAATCGAAACCCCGCTCGCCATGTGGAAAAGACCGCTGATCCTCTTCACGCTTCTCGCGATCAGCTGGCTGGTGATTCTGTCATGGCAACTCGGCGAACATAAGAACTTCGAACGACGCTTGCGTGGACGCATGGTGGAACGTGCTGAAAACGTCGCCAATACCGTTGATCTCATCATCCGCTCGCAACGTCGCTTCGGCGGATTGGTGAACTACGAGCGATTCGAATGGTCGGTGGGACAGATGCTCAAGAACCCGGAATTGAACGCGGTGGCCTTTGCCAATGGGAATTCCGAGATCTTCATGCAATCGGACAAATTACTCCCGGTGGAATTTGATTCGCTGAATTCCGGAGAGCCGAATTGGGACGGACGCTTCCTGAATCTCTACATTCCTGAAAACTCGACCAACCGTCCGCCCATCCTCGCCCAGCCGCGGGAGAATTCTCGTGAACGCAACCCGGAAGAACAGATCCTTTTCCTGCGCACGATGCGTGATCGCATCTCCACTCAACTCGAAAGGGTCGCCTCACAGACCAATGAGGTGGTCACCAACGCCACGTCAAATGTCGAACCGGACACGCAAAATCGTCCCCGGCGAGGCTTCTTCTTCTTTGGCCGCCCGAACAACATGTCCGAAGAGGAATTCGAATTGCTCCGGGACGAGCGTGGCATTCGCGGAATCCTCGTTCAAATCGACTCATCCGGAATCCAACGCGCCATCGATCGCGACAAACGCACCCGTTCGATCGTCGTCGGCTTTGCCCTGCTGGCGATTGTCGGGATCGGTCTCGCCGTTCGCAACGTCTCGCGTTCCAACCTCATCGAGATGCGACTCGTGCGCGCCCGCGAACAGAACACGCATCTCAAGGACATGAACCTTGCCGCAGCCGGCCTCGCGCACGAAACGCGCAACCCTCTCAACATCATCCGCGGGATCGCGCAGATGATCGGCAAGGAAGACAAGGCTTCCGAAGGGATTAGTGAGCGTTGTTCCGAAATCACCAACGAGGTCGATCGCGTGACCGGCCAGTTGAACGAGTTCATCAACTTCTCCAAGCCGCGCGAGGTCCGGCGCACGACCGTCAGAGTGGATCAGATCCTCGATGACGTCGTGCGTCCTCTCAGAGCAGAGATGGAAGATCAGAGAATCGAACTGGTCTGGAAGCCTGCCAACATCCAGATCGAAGCCGATGAAAAGATGCTGCGCCAAACCATATTCAACCTCGTCATCAATTCCCTTCAGGCCATGAAGAACGGAGGGCGAATGGAAATCATGGTGGGCGCCACGGAAACTTCCGCTCACGTCGAAGTTTGCGACAACGGCCCCGGCGTCGCGCCGGAACATCGCGACAAGATCTTTAAGCCTTACTTCACCACCCGGGAAAAGGAAGGCACGGGGCTTGGGCTGGCCATCGTCCGACAAATTGCGCTTGCGCACGGTTGGGAGGTTCATCATAAGCCCATGGAACCGACGGGCGCCTGCTTCCGCCTCAGCCAGATCAAGTTGAAGTCGAGTTCCTAGTGTCCGATCCCAAGCCACACATCCTCATCGTCGATGACGATCCCGGCCAGCGCAGCCTGCTGAACTCATTTCTTGGCGGACAGGGATTTCGTACCACCCTTGCCGATTCCGGCGCCGGTGCGCTGGAACTCCTGGAATCTGAGGCGGTAGACATGATGATCTCTGACGTGCGCATGCCCGGCATGACCGGCTTGGAAACGCTCCAGAAGGTTCGCGAAAAACACTCCAGCCTTCCCGTTCTCATGGTCACCGCCTTCCCCGATATTCGCGATGCCGTCAGCGCGATGCAGGACGGTGCCGTCAACTACCTGCAGAAACCCATCGACCTCGACGAACTGCTCGCCAACGTCCGCAAGCCCATGGGCCTGCAACTGGAACAGAGCCTCGGCCTGAGCGGTGAACTTGAACTTCCCCCATCCGTCATCGCCGAAAGTTCCTCCATGCAGCAGGTCTTCCGCGATGCGGCATTGGTCGCAAACAGCGATAGCCGCATACTCATCACGGGCGAAAGCGGTGTCGGCAAGGAAGTCGTCGCCGATCTCATCCACAAGTGGTCACCACGCAACGAAGGCCCCATCGTCAAGATCAACTGTGCGGCCATTCCGGAGAACCTTCTGGAAAGCGAATTGTTTGGTCACACCAAAGGAGCCTTCACCGGATCGACCGCCGACCGGGTCGGACGATTCGAAGAGGCAGACAACGGGACCATCCTGTTCGATGAAATCGGTGAGATGTCCGCAGCGCTTCAGGCCAAGCTGCTTCGAATCACCCAGGACGGCGGTTTCCAACGTGTCGGCGCCAACAAGGAACAAACCACCAACGCCCGCATCCTCGCCGCGACCAATCGCGACCTCGAAACCGAGGTGAAAGCCGGCAATTTCCGCGAAGACCTTTTCTACCGACTCAACGTGATGGAGATCTACATTCCGTCCTTGCGCGAACGGCGCGAAGACATTGTTCCCCTCGCCAATTCCTTCGCCGCGGAATTCTCCGAAGGCGCGGCCAAGATTTCACCCGCACTGGCCGGCCTGCTCGAGGGATACGATTGGCCCGGCAATGTTCGTGAACTGCGCAACGCACTTGAACGCGCCGTCCTCATGTCCCGCGGTGAACTCATCCTGCCCGACCATCTTCCTCCACGCATCCACAGCAGCATGAAGCAACCGGGCTCAAGCGCCGGCGAACGCGGCAAGCTGGAGGAACTCGAACGACAGGCCATCCTGAAGTCGCTGGAAGAAAACGAATTCAATCGTACCGAAACCGCCCGCAAACTCGGCATCAGCCGCCGAGCCCTCACCTACAAGATCCAGGCCCTCCGCAAAGCCGGCTACCAGGTTGACAAGTGATCTGCTAGCGAATCGCTAACGGCCTTAAGGTAAACCCCGCAGTGGCACCACGAATCTTTGCCGTTGTGCACATGTAGCAGAACTCGTAGACCCGATCCTTCGCGAGGTCTTCCAGCTGATGGAACTCACCAATGTGCACACCTTGTTTGATCAACAGGTAATTGTGCACCGGCATGAATGTCCCATGCTTCTTCTGATGCGCCGTTGAGTCGTCCGCGCTGGGCCAGTATTCCAAGCCGCTGGTGTCGCTCCCGATCAACATCGAACCGTTGCGCTCGACCAACCACTTCGCACCTTCCAACAGCAGGCCCGCTGAATCATGCGCGGCAAGCGCGTCTCGCTTCTCCGGATCGCTCCAATACTGAATCGCGCCCGTTCGGATCATCACCACATCTCCAGGCTTGAGTGTCGTTCCCTGCTTTTTCAGCGCGCCCTTCAAATCCGCCACGGTGATTCCGTAATGCGCAGGCAAAGCCTTCACGCCCTTGTAACCGGCCACATCGATCAACACCCCGCGCGCGATGATCGGGGGAATGCCCGAGGCATCGCACTTGCGCGGTCCCCAGTCTCCGCCCCAATCCTCCTCCTTGAAACCGTTGTACCAATGATTGTCCTTGCCCTGAACGGCATGGCAGAGTCCGTCGATCTGCGTCGCGACATTGTCGGAGATAAACAACGCGCAACTGTGCCAGGCCGTGCCCGTTTTTGCCGGGGGAAAGTCGCCCTGTCGCTTCACTCCTTCGGGAGAACGAAAGGTCATGATCTCGCCCGGGTTGTGCCCCGGCCACTTGAACGAATCCCGATCATACCTCACACCGAGATCGTAGGTCTTGCCCGTCTTGGCCAAGCGCAACGCAGCCTGTCGCGTCGCATCCGTCATTTCATTCAGCGCGCCGATCTCATCCTTCGGCCCCCACACCCACCCCCAGCCGGTACCGCGTTTCCATTTCTTCATTTTCTGAGCCTGCATTGAGCCGATGACACAAGTGAGGAGGGTTGCGATCAGGAGAAGTTGGATGGAATTGCGTTTCATGATGTACGTGATGCGCTTCGGTTGATTCGGTCGGAAGCATCAACGGTTCTCTCCTTCTGTCCACCCTTTGTTAATAGATTCTTCTTTTTGGCCCTTGGCAAAGTCACTTAACTCTCCGGCCATGATTGGTCGTTATACGCGCCCGGAGATGCGGGCCATTTGGACGGATGCAAACAAGCTGAGCATCTGGCTGAAGATCGAATTGCTCGCCAGTGAAGCGCTGGTGAAGGATGGGATTGTGCCAGCAGCGGACTTTGCGCGGATGAAGAAGGGGGCGGACAAGTGGTTCAAGAATCCGGAGGGATTGTTCGAGCGGCAGAAGGAACTGGAACGCACCTTGAATCACGATGTGATCGCGTTCACGACCGCGGTGGCCGAGAAGATCAATCACAAGGCCAGCCGTTGGCTGCACTTCGGTCTGACGAGCAGTGACATCGTGGACACGTCCTTTGCCGTGCAGATCGCCCAGAGCGCTGATCTGCTCATCAAGGACATCAAGGGCGTGCGCAAGGCGATGGCAAAGCAGGCGCGCAAGCACAAGCTCACTCCCTGCATCGGACGCAGCCATGGCATTCATGGCGAACCTACCACGTTCGGACTGAAGATGGCCCTGATGCATGACGAGTTCGGTCGCGCGTTGAAACGTCTGGAAACAGCCCGTGAATCTGCTGCAATCGGGAAGCTCTCGGGTGCGGTGGGAACCAATGCTCACTTGTCTCCGAAGATTGAAGGTTTTGTCTGCCGCAAATTGGGTTTGAAACCGGCACCACTTGCGACACAAGTTGTTCAGCGGGATATCCATGCCGAGTTCATGAACACGCTGGCCTTGATCGGCGCGAGCATTGAGCGTTGGTCGGTGGAGTTTCGTCACTTGCAACGCACTGAAGTTCTGGAAGCGGAAGAGCCGTTCAAGAAAGGTCAGAAAGGAAGCAGTGCCATGCCGCACAAACGCAATCCGATCACCTGGGAACGTCTGACCGGCCTCGCGCGTGTTCTGCGCGGGAACGCGATTGCCGCCATGGAAAACGTCGCGCTCTGGCACGAACGAGACATCAGCCATAGCAGCGTCGAGCGCGTGATCTTTCCGGATTCGTGCTGTCTGTTGAATTACATGTTCCACCTCCTTGGCCGGGTGTTGGATGAGCTCAATGTGTATCCGAAGAACATGAAGAAGAATCTCGGAATTTCACTTGGCATGTGGAACTCACAGACCGTCTTGCTTGCGCTCATCCGCAAAGGACTCACCCGCGAGCAGGCTTACGAATTGGTGCAGCGCAATGCGATGAAGACCTGGGAGGTGAAGCACGCCGGTCGCGATGACGCGGATTTCCTCGAGCAGCTCTTGTCTGACCGCGATGTGTCCAAGCATTTTGCCGCAGGCGAACTGGAAGGTCTTTGTTCGATCGAATTCCACCTGAAGGAAGTCGATAACCGGTTCAAGCAACTTGGATTGATCAAGTAATCAGCTCGCGATTGAATGGTCCGTTGATGTTCCCTCCGCAATGAATGTAACGGTCCGAGGACGCAAACGGCACTATCGCACGGTTGCCTTCGACGAGAAGAGCAACGAGGTGTTGTTGATTGAACAACGTCTTCTCCCGCATGAGTTCAAGGTGGTTCGAATCAAGAACTATCGCGCCACCGCCAGGGCCATCACTGATATGATTGTTCGCGGCGCCGGCGCGATCGGAGCAACTGCTGCCTATGGATTTGCGCAGGGCTTGAATGCCTTCCGAGGGAAGGATCTCGCGAAATTCCAGGTGCATGTAGATCGCGTGTTCAAGACCCTTGCAGATGCGCGTCCAACGGCCGTTGATCCGATGAACGCGATGAAGGACTTGATCCGACAGATCAATGCGGGCGAATCGGTTTTGGAAAAGCAGGAGATCGCGTTGCTAGGCGCCCATGCATTTGCGGATGAAGATGCCAATCATTGTCGGGCCATCGGTCGCCACGGTGCGAAGTTGATCCGCAACGGGACGCGCGTGTTGACGCATTGCAACGCGGGTTGGCTGGCCTTCGTCGACTTCGGGTCGGCAACTGCGCCGATGTATGCGGCGCAGGAAAAGGGCCGGAAGTTTCACGTCTTTTGCGATGAGACCCGGCCTCGGGCACAGGGCGCGTCGCTCACCGCATGGGAGCTGGCGCAGCAGGGCATTTCGCATGAAGTCATTGCGGACAATGCAGCAGGCCATCTCATGCAACGCGGGGAGATCGATCTGGTAATCGTTGGAAGCGATCGAACCTTGGGACGCACCGGTGAGGTTGCCAACAAGATCGGCACCTACACCAAGGCGGTATTGGCGCATCGGCACAAGATCCCTTTCTACGTTGCCATTCCGGAATCCACGATCGATTGGGAGTTGAAAAGGGGAATCGACATTCCGATTGAGGACCGCCACGAGAGTGAGGTTCTTGGGGCTTGGGGAAAAACCAGTGGTGGCAGGCGCGAGTATGTTCGAATCGCCAATCACGCGAGTGGCGCGCGCAATCCGGGCTTTGATGTGACGCCTCCGGAGTTGATCACCGGTATCATCACGCCGTCCGGAATTTTCAAGCCGAGGGAGCTTTGGAGGAACCGTGCGAAGCTGCAAAGCGCAACGGATTAGGCGGCCAGTTCTGCTCTTCACTTCCACCCCCGGTAGCCGCTAGTCTCGCGCACCCGAGAAAATGGACCGTGGTCGTGTTGACAATCTGTGTGAAAAGGCGGTGCTGATTCTCGTCGTGGCGGGATTGGCCTTGGGCGTCCTGGTGTTTGGCGGGGTGCGGAACGAGGAATTGGCGATCATCGCCGGGCTCGTGGTCGTGGCGACGGGAATCTGGCTGGTGCGGGTCTGGATGTCGCGGACCGCGGAACTGCACTGGCCGCCGATGTGTTGGGGGGTGTTGCTCATGGTGGTTTATGCGCTGGCGATTTATCCGTACGCGCCGGTGGAATATGCCGCACGCAGTGAGCTCTTTCGCGTGTTGTTGTATGCCTTGATCTTTTTTCTCGTGCTGGACAATGCGCGCGGTCATCGCGTGGAAAACTTGTTTGCCTACACGCTCATCGCGATTGCCTCCGTGGTAAGCATCTACGCGGTGTATCAGTTCCTTTCACGATCAAACCTGGTCTGGGACTTTGTCCGGCCGGCACAGTACGGCGGGCGCGGTTCCGGCACCTACATTTGTCCGAATCATCTTGCGGGTTTCCTCGAAATGACACTTCCGCTGGGTCTTGCGTATCTCTTCCACGGCCGGGCCAGCGCGACCATGAAGACCCTGATCGGCTACTCCGTTCTGATCATGGCGGCCGGGCTCGCGGTCACGCTCTCCCGGGGCGGCTGGCTCTCATGTGGAATTTCGCTTGCCGTGTTCTTCGGCATCCTCTTTGTCCGATCGTGGGGCATGCGATTGCCGGTCTTGCTTGCCATGGCTGTGATCATCGCGGGAGGAGTCTTTTTTGTTCTCAAGAACACCATGGCGTCTTCTCGCATCGAGGTGACGACCCAGTCCGGGAAGATCGATGACCTGCGCCTACGTATCTGGCAATCGGCTGCGGGACTTTGGGAGGACAATCCCTGGATCGGAGCCGGACCGGGGCAGTTCCAACATCAATTCAGATCGCATCGTCCGGAGAAGCTCCAGATGCATCCGGCTCGCGTTCACAATGATTACCTGAACACCCTGGCCGACTGGGGGGCGATCGGTCTCGCCATCGTGTTGGGAGCGTGGGTGGGATTCGGCTTTGTTTGCCATCGGGCATGGCGCCACATCCGCCGGGACAAGGACGATCTCGCAGCCAAGACCAGCGACCGCATGGCATTTCTGCTTGGGGTCTCCACCGGGATGATTGCATTGGCGGTTCATTCGCTGGTGGATTTTAACTTTCACATTCCTGCAAATGCCTCGATTGCCATCGCTCTGGCTGCATTGGTGTGCGCGCAAGTTCGTGGCGCTCGTGTGTATCCGATGTTTCGACTGGAAACCGGCGGCAAGCTCGTACTGACTGCAATCTCTGCGCTTTGCTGTGTCTGGCTCGTGCAGGAATCTTTGACCAAACACCACGAGGGCCGATTGATCACCGCGTCGCGCGATTCGAGCTACAGTCCCGAGCAACGGCAGGCCTGTCTGCTTAAGGCGCACGCCTTTGATCCGATGAACCCGTGGACGGTGTTCAGCATCGGCGAAAATATTCGCGAGGCGTGGTGGGAACGGGATCACAGTTATCACGAACCGATGAAGGAGGCGATCGGTTGGTTCGAGCGGGCGCAGCAATTGGATCCGCATTACAGCTTTGCGCTGTTGCGGGCGGGAATGTGCCATGACCACTTATGGAATTTCGACGAAGCCGAAGCGATGTTCCTCAAGGCGAACGAACTGGATCCCAACGGCGCGAACACGGCTGCCTATCTGGGTTGGCATTGGGTGCAGGTGGACGATTTCAAACAGGCACGAGAACACCTGAGGCGCGCACTGTATCTGAGTGAAGGGAACAGCCAGCTTGCCTTGGAGTACTTGCAGATCCTTGACGAAATTGCGCCTGAGGGCGTGGATCTAAAGGCACCTGCGCTTTTGCCTGGGAATTCGAAGGAATGAGGCGTGTCGTCTTGTGTCAGGACGCCAGTTGTGAGCGCGCGTTGCACACCAGATCGATGGCTTCATCAACACTGGCCGCACTGGCGTTCAAGTGACCCATTTTTCGACCGGGGCGGGCTTCGGCCTTTCCGTATAAGTGAAGTTTGATCCGGGATTCGCGCAACGCCGCGGACCAATCGGGTTCACCGTTCTGCCAGACATCGCCCAGAAGATTTGCCATCGCGGAAGGCGAATGCAGCGCGGTCTCACCCAAGGGCAGGCCGCAGACCGCCCGCACCTGTTGTTCGAACTGGCTCGTGACACATCCATCGAGTGTCAGGTGTCCACTGTTGTGTGTGCGAGGAGCGAGTTCGTTGACGAGCACATCGCCGTCTTTCGTAACGAACATCTCGACGCCGGTCACCCCCACGATGTCCAACGCGTCGAATACCCGGCTGGCAATTTCGGTCGCCTTGTCAGAAACCTCCTGAGTGATGCGTGCCGGGGAGAAGGTCACGTCCAATATGTGATTGGTGTGAACGTTCTCGAAGACCGGGAACGCCTTGAATTCACCGCCAACCGTTCGAGCGGCAACGATCGAAATCTCCTTCTCGAAATCGACGAAGGCTTCGTAGATACCCTGCGCGCCTTCAAGGTTCTCGAGAATCCGTTCCAACGAGTCATCTGGCGTGATCTTTTGCTGGCCTTTGCCGTCGTAACCAAAGCTCGCGGTTTTCAATACCGCGGGGATTCCCAACTCATCAGCCGCCGATCGCAGGTCAGCCAGCGAATTGATCTCACGAAAGCCGGGCACGGGAATGCCGGCGTCGCGAAGAAAGGTCTTCTCGCGAATCCGATGCTGTGTGGTGTGAAGAACGCGGCCTGCAGGATGAACACGCGTGACTTCAGCCGCGGCATCAGTCGCGAGACTGGATACGTTTTCGAATTCAAACGTGACCACATCGACGTCCTTCGCAAAGGCGCGGATGGCGTCCCCGTCATCGTATTCACCCACGAATTCGCGATCGGCAACCTGTCCGGCGGGAGTGTCTGTCCCGGGTGAAAAGACATGCACGCGATAACCCATCTCTCGCGCAGCCAAGGCAAGCATGCGTCCCAGTTGGCCGCTTCCAAGAATACCAATGGTCGCCCCGGGAAGCAGCGGGGCAATTGCGTCACCGGATGAACTCATGCGAGCGGAGGCAGCTTGTGTTCGGTGAGCACCGTCTTGGTCTGGCGTTTGCGGAAGCGATCGTAGGCCCTTCGGAACTCAGGATACTTGTTCCCGAGACTTGCCGTTGCGAGCAGGGCTGCGTTCTTTGCCCCGGCCTTCCCAATCGCAACTGTGCCGACCGGAATTCCTCCCGGCATCTGCACGATGGAAAGCAGCGAGTCCAATCCATTTAATGCGCGTGATTGAACTGGCACGCCGAAAACCGGAAGACAGGTCTTGCTGGCCACCATGCCCGGCAGATGCGCAGCGCCACCCGCGCCGGCGATGATTACCTCAAGTCCCCGCTTCGCAGCGGTTTCGGCATATTCGAACATCAGGTCCGGAGTACGATGAGCGGAAACGACCTGCGCCTCGAAGGGCACTCCGAGTTCGTTCAGCTGCGCTGCGGCATGTTGCATCGTGTCCCAATCGGACTGGCTTCCCATGATGATTCCCACGAGGGGTTTTGGCTTGGACTTGGACTTCGCCATGGCTGGTGATTGAACTGGACGCGCCAACGAATTGCAAACGTCTCTTGGAACGGTTGGCGTTCGAGGCCGGGAAAACTAAAACGATGACGGTGGCTGGGCACTCCATTCTCGAGAAAATCACCCCTGAACTCCTCGGACATCCCGCGGTGATCACCTTCGCGCTACTCGACCTCTGTCTCATTCTACATGCCGCATTTCGCAGGCGATGGAGAAGTATCCTTACGCACAACCACGCGTAGGCATGGCTGAGCTTTTGCTCAGCGGGGGGGAAAAGAACCGCGCCCGGAAATTGGTTGAGGAGGTCTTGAGGGAGGAGACCCCCACTGCCAGCTTCCAGCGTCGGCAAGAAGTGGAGTGGACTCACCGGTCGCGGCAAGTTCTTGGTTCTCTCTGACTATTCAGTCAGAATATGGCCCTGACCCGCGTATTCGCAGGTCGGGTTGTCCTTCAATTGTTTAATTTCGTATTGCCGCCGATCGGACAGATGCTGTTCAGCTGCTGTGCGGTCAGGTAGGGCAAAAGTTCGGAAAACAGCGGCTTGTCGTCGGGGGGGGGGGTTGCCGTTTTCAAAACCCCATTGCTGCTTTGCGTGATCGAGAGTCCGCAGATTTTGATTTCGGCAGTCTTGCGGGCGCTGAACATGTTCGGCAACGCGATCATCGCCATCGCTCCGACCACGGCCACAACGATCGCCAGCTCGATGATCGAGAGCCCGGCGGTGGTGGAGGGCGTTACGCTCGTCCGCTTCGAAAAATAACCACTAAGGTGTCAGTCTATGACCTAAGAGGAATTCGCAGGATCATAAACCGCTTTGCGTAGCGGGCTCCAAAGCCTAGAACTTCCCCAGTCCATGAACTCGTTCCGAAAGACCTTGTTTGCCTGTGGCTCGGTGATCCTCACTGCCTGCCAATCCGGGCTTGAACAGCCGGCCACAACTCCGCTTGCGCAACCCACGCCGCCCAGCGAATCACCCCGCGCGACCCCTGAGAAACCCGCACGGCAACCTTCGGAAGTTTTTGATTTTCAAAAGCTTGCAACGCTGAACGCAGAGATTCGTGAAGCCATAGCGGAAGGCAAATTGCCAGGTGGGGTCTTGTGGATCGAGCACGACGGAGTTGTGCACCACAACACATTTGGTTATCGGGCACTCGAACCTGTACGCGAACCAACAACACTGGACACAATCTATGATGCAGCATCCCTGACCAAGGTCATCGCCACGGCACCGGCAATATCGAAGCTCATAGAAGATGGAAAAGTCCGCCTCGACGCGCCGGTCGCGACTTACATTCCCGGCTTCATCGGATCGGGCAAGGAGAGCATCACCGTACGTCACCTGCTCACGCACACTTCGGGTCTGCGTCCCGGGTTAGGGCGGAGGCCGGAGTGGCATGGCGTGGCTAAGGCGATTGAATTCGCTGAAGGCGAAGAACTTCGTGCCAAGCCCGGTGAGCGATTCATTTACAGTGACATCAACTACATCCTGCTGGGAGAAATCGTGCATCGCGTGAATGGTCGGGACCTCCGCACGTTCGCCCGCGAGTTTATTTACCGGCCGCTCCGGATGCCGGACTCGGGGTTCCTGCCATCGACAAATAAACTTTCACGCATCGCACCGACCACGCGGCAAGAGGATGGTTCAATACTTCGCGGAGTGGTGCACGATCCGACTTCGCGGCGCATGGGAGGAATCGCAGGACATGCAGGCCTGTTTGTCACAGCATCAGACCTCGCACGGTTCGCCCGGATGATTCTTGGCGAAGGAGCATCCGACGGCACGCGCGTCTTCTCCGGAGACACAGTCGCGTTGATGACCTCGAATCAGGCACCAGCGACGGTGTCCTCCAAACGTGGAATCGGATGGGACATCGATACCGGATACAGCGGTCCACGCGGTTTGCATTTTTCGAAGTCCTCATTCGGTCATACCGGATGGACCGGTACTTCCATCTGGATTGACCCGCCGTCCAAGTCATTCGTCATCTTCCTCTCCAATCGCAATCACCCGACCGAAGATGGAACGGTCGTTCAACTCCGCAAGCGAATCGGCACACTCGCTGCCGAATCCATCAAGGGCATTGATTGGCTGGCGGGAAAGGATGGGAAGGACGCGCGCCTTGCCGCAAAGAGCATCAACGGAACGGATGAAGCACTGAACGGCATTGATGTTCTCAAGCGCCGCGGATTTGGAACACTTCGCGGAAAGAAGATCGGGCTCATCACCAATCACACCGGCCACGACCGTCGGCGTAACGCGACGATCGACCTTTTGCATCGAGCACCCGAGGTCAACCTCGTCGCTTTGTTCAGTCCCGAGCACGGCATCCGCGGCAAGCTCGACGCGAAGGTTGACGACGGACGCGACGACAAGACCGGTTTGCCGATCTACAGCCTTTACGGTTCGCGCCGCATCCCAACCGCTGAGCAACTGAAGGGACTCAATGCCCTTGTGTTCGACATCCAGGACATCGGCGCACGCTTCTACACCTACGCCTCCACCATGGGCAACTGCCTGAAGGCGGCCGCTGATTCAGGAATTCCTTTTGTCGTACTCGACCGTGTGAATCCCATCAACGGCAGTTCCATCGCGGGCCCCATTCACACCGGCGAATCCAGCTTCGTCGCCTACCACTCCGTTCCACTGCGCCACGGAATGACACTCGGCGAACTCGCCCGGATGTATAACGCCGAGAAAGGATGGAATGCGCAACTGGACGTCGTCGAAATTCAAAACTGGAACCGCGACGCATGGCTGGACGAAACCGGCCTCCCATGGACAAACCCATCACCGAACATGCGCTCACTCACAGCGGCCGCCTTCTATCCCGGACTTGGCCTGGTGGAGTTTTCCATCTCAGTAGGACGCGGAACGCCAAAACCATTCGAGATCTTCGGTGCGCCATACGTGAAGGAAAACGAATTCGTCGAAGAACTCCGCAAGGCGAATCTCAATGGGGTCGAGTTCACGCCCGTCCGCTTCAAGCCGAGTTCAAGTGTCTTCAAAGACGAGTCCTGCGGAGGCGCGGTGCTGATCCTGACCGATCGCGCCAAACTGAAACCCATCGACCTCGGAATTGTTGTCGCCTCCACATTGCAACGCCTTTATCCAAAAGACTTCGCCTTGGACAAGGTGAACAAGCTCCTCCGACACGAACCCACGCTCGAAGCCATCCGCGCGGGCAGGTCCCTCGCGGAAATCAAGGCATTGTGGCAGCCGGAGTTCGAAGAGTTTCTGAAACGTCGGAAGCGATTCCTGCTTTACCCGTAGACAACAGGGGGGCCAACGCCCCCTCTTGTTGCCTCATAAGTAAATGACACCCAAGAAGGTTCGGATAGGGACCATGACGAAAACACCTGCCACTGCCGCAGCGTTTACACCACTGATCTCTCCATCGTTCACGCCGAAGGGAGATCCAATCACCCGAATTGTTTATGGCGTTCCACTGGCAGTGATCGTCTACCTCCTGCTCAGACGGCACGTGAAGAAACCGGATAGTGAGCGAAGCACGAAAGCATTTGCCATTGCCTTGGTTGCCGCTGGCTGTGGGTTGCAGGTTCTGATTCCCAACGTTCTGTTTTCGAACGCAGCGAATACCACAAACTCGAAAACAGGAGAATCAACCGTCACGGTTGAGACAATCATGGATAGTGACGATATTGGGATTTTCTCGGTGAAGGTTCGCTCGCCCATCCGACTCTATGGGCGGCTTCACTGCAGCACTCGTAGAACGGGGGCGCAACCTCCGGCTCAGATGGTGAAGGCTACGAGGCGAATTGGATCCTCGTTGCCGACCGCATTGACGCGAGTGAATGGCACCGATGGAAAGTCGTCATCCGCGCGGAGGGTGAAGGGTGGTCACGGATAACGATGATCGATCCGCTTAAGGAAAAAAAGCACTGGGCGAGTTGTTCGAATTCAAGCTGGGTGAATTCAACCTGAGCACAAATGCATCTCTGGAGATTGGTCTTGTTCTGGAACGGTCCTCCGACAGCTTCACTCACCGGAGGTCTTACTTCCACGCTGGAGACCTGCGGTCGCAGGAGTGAACGGGTCAGGAGACCCGCTCACAACGAGGTTCAAATTCCCTGTTGGCTTACTGATAGAAATAACCCAACTCCCTCAAGGAAACATAATCCTGCTCCCTGTTTTCGCTGCGCCTGCCCAGAATCACGTGATCCAACACATCGATCTTCAGCAACTGGCCGGCTCGGATGAGGTCGCGGGTGATTTTCACGTCAGCTTCGCTGGGCTGTGGATCTCCGCTGGGATGGTTGTGGACGACTATGATTGCGGATGCGTTTGCGCTGATGGCGGAACGGAATACGTCGCGGGGATGAACGACTGTTGCATCGAGTGTGCCTTTTGACAGCGGTTCGCGGCGAATCAATCGACGGCGCGTGTTGAGCAGCAGGACCTGGAAGTGCTCCACGTCGTAGCCGCGGACTTCCTCGCGTAACAGATCAGCCACTCTGTCCGGTTCATCAAGAATCGGCGCTTCGCCGTGCAGCTCGCGCGCCATGCGTTGGGCCAGTGTGAAGGCGGCTTTCAAGGTAACCGCCTTGTCACGGCCGACGCCTTTTGTTTCGCAAAGTTCATCGAGCGCGGCTGCGGCAAGTCGATCCAGTTTTTGGAATCGGGTGACGAGATCTTCAGCCACTTGAACCGCGGAACGTCCTTGCAAACCGGTGCGCAACAGGATGGCGATCAGTTCGGAATTACGCAGCGCATCTGCACCTTGTTCGGCCAGCCGTTCACGCGGCCTGTCAGCACTTGGCAAATCCTTGATTCGTGTCCCACTCATGCCGCCTCCTTCCGTTCAACTACTCCATCAACACGTATGGTTCAAACTCAGCCACCAGATGCGGGGGCACTTGCACTTTGAGATAGGCCTTTTCGCCGTTGTAATCTTTCTCCAAGACCTGCCCAACCTCGTGGAGGCGCGCCATCACCGCGGAATCCTCGTGGGGAACGGACAAGTCGAGACAGCGACGTATCGGGCGAAGAGCCGCGCCAAGTTCTTCAAACAATCCTTCGAAACCCTCCTGCGTCTTTGCGGAAACCGCGAACGAATTCTCGAAGCGGGCCAGCCATTGATTGGCGTGGCCAGAGCGTTCGAAGAGATCGATCTTGTTGAAGACCAGCAGCGTCGGCTTGTCGTCCGCGCCGATCTCCTTGAGCACTTCGTTCACGGCGTCGATGTGATGCTCGGCGTGGGGATGGGTGACATCCACGACATGCAAAAGGAGATCGGCCTCGGTGACTTCCTCAAGCGTCGCCTTGAATGCCTCGACAAGACGATGAGGCAGCTTGCGAATGAAACCCACGGTATCGGACAACAACACGTTTTGGTTTGTCGGCAATTGGAGACGGCGGGTGGTCGGATCGAGCGTAGCGAACAACTGATCTTCCTGAAGCACCTCGGCTCCGGTCAGTTCATTGAACAAGGTGGACTTCCCGGCGTTCGTGTAACCCACCAGTGAAGCCAGCGGCCATTGGTGTCGGCGTCGTCCGCGACGTTGGGTTTCGCGCTGTTTCCGAACGGACTTCAACTCGCGCTCCAGCTTGTCAATGCGCTCGTTGATCTTCCGGCGATCGACCTCGAGTTGCGATTCGCCTTCGCCCCCGCGCATTCCGATTCCGCCCTTTTGACGTGAAAGATGCGTCCAGTAACCGGTCAACCTGGGCAGGAGATAACGCAATTGCGCGAGTTCCACCTGCAGCTTGCCTTCTTTCGTCCGGGCGCGGCTGGCGAAGATGTCCAGAATCAGATTGGTGCGGTCGAGAATCTTGCATTGGAATAACTCCTCAAGATTTCGCGACTGAGCCGGCGATAGTTCGTCATCAAAGATCACCGTGTCGATCTTGAGCGCCTTGCATTCCCCGGCGATCTCAACCGCCTTGCCGGCTCCGACGAAGGTCGCGGGATTCGGCTTCTCCAATCGCTGCATTGCACTGGCCACCACATCCGCGCCGGCGGTCTTGGCCAGTTCGGCCAGTTCGTCCAGCGACTCCTCAATGGAGACATCCGTACGCGAGCGAAACTCCGCGCCAACCAGGTAGGTGCGCTCGGTCTCCTTCTCAGTGACTGTTGAAATCAGCGACTTCAAAACTCAGGGCGGGCAACGTAACAGGAAAAAACGAAATGCCAAACATCGCTTAATGGCTTTGACAAAGCTTCGCGTTCGTTGTGCGATTCCGGCCAGCTAATCACCATGAAAAAATACAACGTCGGAGTTATCGGCTACGGCTGGGTCGCCAGCGCACACATCCCTTCCATCAACGACACCACGCAGGGGCAGGTCACCGCGATTTGTTCCTCGCGCAAGCTGGATGCTGACGCGGTAAGCGCCGAGCACGGTGGCAACATTAAAGTCTACAACGACGTCAACAAACTGCTGAAGGATCCGGATATCGACGTGATTTCCATCTGTAGTTACCCGAGCCTGCACCGCAAACATTTTGTAGACGCGGCCAAGGCGGGCAAACACATCATCGTTGAGAAACCCCTCGCCATGACCGAGAGGGACGTCAGCGCCATGGAAGTCGCTGCGAAGAAGCACAAGGTGAAGACCTGCGTCTGCTTTGAGTGCCGCTGGTCCAGCCAGTTCCTCACCACCAAGGCGATGATCGATCAAGGACTGCTCGGCAAAATTCACTATGGTGAAGTGGACTACTATCACGGCATTGGTCCCTGGTACGGACAGTTTCGCTGGAACATCAAGAAGAAGGACGGGGGAAGTTCACTCCTCACGGCAGGTTGTCACGCACTTGACGCACTGCTGCTCTGCATGGACAGCCCGGTGACTGAAGTCACCAGCTACGACACCAAGTCCAAGAGCAAGATCTTCAAGCCCTACGAATACACGACCAGCAGCGTTTCCATCCTGAAGTTCAAGAACGGCGCTGTCGGGAAATGCTCGGCGATCGTTGATTGTCTGCAGCCCTACTATTTCCACACACATCTGGTTGGCAGTGAAGGCAGTTTGCTGGACAACAAGTTCCACAGCATGAAGCTTGGCGGCCTGGACAAGAACGCCTGGAGCGAGACTTCGATGAAAATGCTGGATTCGGGCGATGTGTCCGATCATCCGTACACCACGCAGTTCCAGGCCTTCTTCGACGCGATTGACAAGGGCAAGGACATGTCGCTCACCAGCATCTCGGATGCAGCCGCATCTCATCGCGTGATGTTTGCAGCGGACAAATCCGCGAGCACCGGCAAGCCGGTCAAGCTCCGCTAAGCCAGCGCCGAAAATGGCAGCGAAGAAAAAACGCGCAAAGCCGGTCGCGGCAAAGCCAAAGGTGGCGATTGCGATCGCAGCGCATCCCGACGACATCGAATTCCAATTTGCCGGAACGCTGCTCCTTCTACGCAAAGCAGGTTGGGAGACGCATTACTGGAACCTCTCCACCGGCAATTGCGGCAGCCTCGAAATGGATCCGGTGGAAACTGCGCGCGTGCGACGGCAGGAGGCGCAAAATGCCGCGCGAATTCTAGACTCCGTCTGGCATCCTCCGATCTGCAATGACCTTGAGGTCATGTACGATGTGTCCACGCTTCGTCGTGTCGCGGGATTGATCCGCAAGGTGCAGCCCACGATCGTTCTGACTCATTCTCCACAAGACTACATGGAGGATCACATGAATGTTTCACGTCTCGCCGTGACCGGCGCCTTCGCTCATGGCATGCCCAACTTCTGTTCCACGCCCCAGGCCTCGACCTATGAAGGCGACGTGACGGTCTATCATGGCATGCCCCATGGCCTGATGGATGGGTTGCGTAAGAAAATCGTTCCCGGCGCCTACGTGAATACGACTTCCGTGCATCAGACGAAGATGGACAGCCTGGCTGCGCATGAATGCCAGCAAGGTTGGCTGGATGCGAGCCAGGGGCTCAATTCCTACCTGCAGACCTGCGAGGATATGAGCCGTGAACTTGGTCGCCGTTCCAAGAAGTTTCGCTATGCCGAAGGTTGGCGCCGGCATTCACATCTGGGGTTTTGCGCCGAGGACGCCGATCCGTTGCGTGATGCGTTGGGGAGAAAGTTCATGGTAAACAAGGAATACGAGAAGAGCCTGTAGCAGCGGACGCGAGCGGGCAGATCCAAGTATACGGCGCCCGGACTCGGCTCGCTCGTCGAACACGCTCCGAGCGCGTCACTCCCCGTATCCCAGCTTCTTCAGCTTTTCCAACTTTGGTGGGATGGCGAACTGGCAGTATCCATTTCCCGGATTCCGGTTGAAGTAATCCTGATGGTATTCTTCGGCTGGCCAGAATCTTTCTTTCGGCACAATCTGGGTGACGATCGGGTCCGTGTGTTTCTCCTGCGCTGACTTCATCGCCTCTTCGGCAATGTGTTTCTGTTCGTCGTCAGCGTAAAAGATCGCTGAACGATATTGGGTTCCCACGTCATTCCCCTGGCGATTCAGCGTCGTTGGGTCGTGGACGGTGAAGAAGATCTCCAGCAGTTGTTTTACCGCGGCTTTCTCCGGATCAAACGTGATGCGGATTACCTCCGCGTGATCTGTGTTTCCCTGGCAGATCTGTTCATACGTCGGGTTCTCCGTCGTCCCGCCCATGTAACCGGAGACGACCTTTTCCACACCGGGAACGCGCAGATAAACCGCTTCCACACACCAGAAACAACCGCCCGCAAGCGTAAGATCCTGCAAAGTCATACGTTGAGTGTAGGTCAGCCGCCCCGCCTGTCAAAAGCGATGGACCTCGCAGAGCCGAAGTAGCCCCTCATTAGCCGGTTACATGTTCATATACCTCGGAGAATGCATATTTCGAAATCGGTTCGGCGATTGGCCGAGGGCTGGTCCAGAATTGGAGCGGCGATCATCGGTCGGCAAACCACTACAAGCCGATGGCGCTCCACGAGGTTTCCAAACTCGCCTTGGTTAATCGGAAGTTGAAACTTGGAGTTTCCCAACCCTCTACTCGGGCCAGTTTTCCATGAACCCGATAAGTTCCAGCACCGTGGGCGCGCGTCCGTTGCGGACGTAATAGCCGCTGGTGGAAACGCCACATAGGACGCTTTGCTCGTTGTTCAGTCCGAGCAGTTGGCCGAGACAGAAGCCGGCATTGAAGTGATCGCCGGCTCCGGTCGTGATGACGGGTTTTTCAATGAACGGCCCGTCCACCACTGCAACTTCGCCATCGGAGATTGCCAGGGCATATCGCACAGGATGAACCACCAGGGTCTCAACCTTGATCTTCGCGGTGATGTCTTTCATCAGCGCGGAGATCCCTTCCGCGTCCGCGGCGTGCTTGGGAACGCCAAGGACTTCACCGATCTCGAAGGCCTCTTTCTCGTTCAGTCCGAGAATCACGTCGAAGTAGTCGCCGAATTTCTCGATCAAATCGAGGGCGCGCCGAATGTCTTTCTTGGTGCGCTTTTCGGGATCAGCCAGGTCGAAGAAAATCTTGCGACGGCTCTTGGGCCGGTCGGCGCAGATTTCCGACAGGACACGTTCCCAGATGTCGCTCATGTACGGAATCATCGTCCAATTCACGAAACCGACCAGGCTGCAGCTCATGATCTTGGCACTTAGCTGTTGTCTGCCAAAGCGATCCACGAGCGTGGTCCAGGTCACGTCCGTGAGTGGGGAAAGAAGTGATGCGAGGATTTTTCCGTCGTTGAACTCCAGCGCGTTGGTGTGAGCGGCGAGCCCGATGGAATGCACTTCGGCGCGCTTGGTGAATTCGTCGAACACCGGATGGATGTTCGGGTAGCCAAGCGTGCCCAGGTAGGTGACATGCATTCCGAATTTTGCGAGGGCGTTCGCCATGATCGGGCCGTTGCCACCGATCTTGGTGCGATGCGAGACCAGTTCGATGTTTGTGCTGCGGCCTGTGGCATCCGCAATGCGCTGGGAAAAGTCGGTGATGGTCGGGATGCGCGAGAAGCGTATTGCATCCTGCCGCTGATCGACGACGTGGATGATGTCGTCGACAAAACCGTCGAGTCCGACGAAGGCGGTCAGTTGTCCGACGTGCGGACGGTGGTTCTCCAGCAGCTTCGCGCATGCGGTGCGCAGTTCAGGCGTGTTGGCCATTTCTAGTTTACTCGGCGTTGACGCCGAGTAGTTGCATCACGCGCTCAAGATCTTCGTCATTGAAGAACTTGATCTCCACACTTCCCTTGCCCTGCCGGTACTTCAGGTTCACTTTCGTGCCAAGATGTTCCCGCAGCTTGTTCTCCAAATCCGTTATGTGCGGATCAACGACCGGCGCGACGCTGGCCCCAGCAGTGGACGCATCGTTGCCGGGTTTGGAAAGTTGTGAGACCAGTTTTTCGGTCTGGCGAACATTCAAGTTGGCGCGCAGGACCTTGTCCGCAGCGAGCATTTGTTGTTCGCCGTCGGGCAGGCCAAGAATCACCTTTGCATGGCCGACAGACAGGCGGTTGTTCCGGATGTGATTCTGGATTTCCGGTGCCAGTCGCAGAAGCCGCATGGCATTCGCGACGGTGGCCCGGTTCTTGCCGACCTTTGCCGCAACGGCTTCCTGGGTGAGTTCAAATTTGCGGATGAGTTCCGAGTAGCCGAGTGCTTCTTCGATCGGATTCAGGTTCTCGCGCTGGAGGTTTTCGATAAGGGCGAGTTCGAGAACCTTGCGGTCATCCGCTTCGCGCACAATGATCGGCACTTCCAGCAATCCGGCTGTTCGGGCTGCGCGCCAACGACGTTCGCCGGCAATCAATTCGAAGATGTCGCCCTGTTCGCGAACAATCAACGGCTGCACGATGCCCTGCGCCTTGATGGACTCGGCAAGTTCCTGGATCGCCTCATCGGAAAAGTCCTTGCGCGGCTGAAAGGGACAGGGGCGGACGCGATCGAGCGCCATCATCCGCACGGCCTCGCCGGATTCGATCATCGGATCCGGCGCAGAACCAGATGCACCGCTCCCGCCGAGCAGCGCACTCAATCCTCTTCCCAACACAGGTTTCGCCATGCGCAGAGGGTGTGCAACGGCATCGGCCTTGTCCAGATTGGATTGGAAACGATTGTCGGCCCGCGCCCACCATCTCCCAACTTCTATCTTCCAACTTCAAACTCCCATCTTCCACCACCATCCGCTATGAAGAGGCAATGACAGAGATCGAGCAGAGAATCCTGAGCGCGTTGCTGGACATGGAGCAGGCATTGGCGAACATCCAGACGGCCAAGCCCAAGCCCAATCTGCTTGAGCACTTTGAGAAGATTGAATACCTGACCGGCGAACTGCCGCGGGGCACGGATCGGGACCTGCTGCATTACCTGCACAAGAAGAGCTACGAGAAAGCGCGGCTGCACCTGCAAGGTCGCGCGGCTGAGAACGCCGAGGGAACCTGTCGCTGAACTTGAGCGACTTCGACACCATCGCGGCGATTGCCACTCCCGTCGGCGAGGCGGGCCTGGCGGTCATTCGTGTATCCGGGCGCCAGGCGATCGAAGTGGTGGGAGCGTGTTTCAAGACCGGCACGGAGCTGAACACCGCGGATTCACACACGCTGCACTACGGCCACATTGAGCAGGATGGCAAACGGGTGGACGAAGTCATGGTCGCCTTGATGCTTGCGCCAAAGACCTTCACCCGGGAAGACGTGGTGGAGATCACCTGCCACGGGGGAATGCTCACCACGCGTCTCGTTCTTGAAGCCACTTTGGCCAGCGGCGCGCGGCTTGCCGAACCGGGCGAGTTCACCAAGCGCGCATTCCTGAATGGCCGCTTGGATCTGGCGCAGGCCGAAGCGGTAGCCGACCTGATTCATTCGCGCACCGAACTCGCGCTCGATGCGGCCAATGAACAATTGGCTGGCAGACTCTCACGCCGCATCGAAGAACTTCGCGAAGACCTGCTCAAGACGCTTGCCCACGTGGAGGCGCATATTGATTTTCCCGATGAAGACATTGCGCCCGACACCATGTCGCAGTTGATTGGTCGCTTGGAGAAAGGGGTTGCCTTCATGGACGAGCTGTTGAAGACCGCTCGTGAGGGACAGATTCTTCGACGTGGCATTCGCGCCGCGATTGTCGGGCGCCCCAATGCCGGCAAGTCCAGCCTTCTCAATCAACTGCTCGGACACGAACGTGCCATTGTCTCCACGATCGCCGGCACGACGCGTGACACGATTGAAGAGACCGCGAATATCCGAGGGTTACCCGTCATCTTTGTGGACACGGCCGGCTTGCGAGAAACGGGTGATGAAATCGAGCAGGAAGGCATCCGGCGCAGCCACGAAGCCTGGCGCAACGCGGAGCTGATTCTCCATGTGCTCGACAACAGCAAGGCGCTGACTGAAGAGGATGAACGCTATCTGAACCAGTTCGCCGATTCGCCGCGTCTGCTGGTTCGGAACAAGATCGACCTGGAAGCACACCTTGATCTGGGCGACCAGGCCGCTGAATCACTCGGCGCTTGCTGCACGAACGGCCAGGGAATTGAAGAACTGAAAGGCGCGATCAAGGACAAGGTATGGTCCGGGCAGATCACCTCCGAGAATCTCCAACTCATGATCAACTCACGGCACCAGGACGCATTGCGCCGCGCCCGGGAAGCCACAATCAAGACGATTCACGCTCTCAAGCAAGACCTCACCCTTGAGCTCGCCGCGATGGATCTGCACATCGCCGTCAACGCTGTTGGAGAGATCGTCGGCAAGACCTCGACTGAAGACCTTTTGGACAAGGTGTTCAGCCAGTTCTGCATCGGCAAGTAATTGCCCTGTCAAATCGCGGTACAGACAGAGGGCGGCCAAATTGCGCAATCCCATTCAGCCAGCTCAAAACCTGCGCGAGTCTTCGCAGGATTTCAGCCATTGCAGTCCCCAACCCGCTTCGGCACTATCCGCGCCGATTCTCATGAGAACGATTCGATCCGTCATTCCTCTTTGCGTCGCGCTGACGATGATCTTCACGCATTCGTCCGCCACCGCTGCGGAAACCAGCCCCCCACATGTGATCATCATCATGACCGACGACCAGGGCGGATGGGACTACGGCTTCATGGGCAACAAGGTGCTCGATACGCCTAACCTCGATGCCATGGCAAAACGCAGCGCGCAGATGACTCGCTTCTACGTGAGCCCCGTCTGCACCCCCACCCGCGCGAATCTCATGACCGGCCGCTACAACTATCGCACCCGCGCCATCGACACGTTTATCGGCCGCGCCATGATGGATACTGAGGAAGTGACCATTGCCGAGGTCCTTGCGCCAGCAGGTTACAGCTCGGGCATTTTCGGCAAATGGCACCTCGGGGATTCGTATCCCATGCGTCCGCAGGATCAGGGATTTGATGAAGTGCTGGTTCATCGTGGAGGTGGGATTGGCCAGCCTTCTGATCCTCCGGGTGGCGAATCGAAATACACCGATCCGATTCTCCAGCACAACGGCGTGGAAAAGGAATTCAAGGGCTACTGCACCGACATCTACTTCAAGGCCGCGATGGATTTCATTGGGAAGAACCACAAGCAGGGCAAGCCAACCTTCACGTACATTCCGACCAATCCGCCACACGGACCTTATGGCGACGTGCCCGGTGAATTGCTGGAAAAATACCGCGCCCGTGATCTGCGTCCGACCTATCTTCGCCAGCCTTTTCCGGACAAACAATACGAGCGCCGCAAGGACACCACCGCACGCATCTTCGCGATGATCGAAAATGTCGATCAAAACGTTGGGCGCCTCTTCAAACATCTCAAGAAGATCGATGCCCACGACAATACGCTGGTCTTCTTCCTCAATGACAACGGACCCAACGGTCCCCGCTTCGTCGGACCACACCGCGGCAACAAGGGACAAATATATGAAGGTGGAATCCGTTCCATACTGCTGGCGCACTGGCCGAGGTCCATCCGCGCAGGAACGACATCCGATGCCATCAGTGCGCATTACGATCTCTTCCCCACCATCCTTGCTGCCGCCGGCGCGAAGAAACCCAAGGGATTGAAGATCGACGGCATGAGCATCTTGCCTCACCTGAAAGGGCAGAAGGTCGAGCGTATCGATCGCACGCTGTTCCTTCAGTGGCATCGCGGAAACGAAGCCGAACCGTATCGCAATGGCGCGGCTGTCACCCAACGCTACAAACTTCTTTGGCCCAACTTCGGAAAGTTCGCCCCGAAGAATCATGGTCCGCAACTCTACGACCTCATCGCCGATCCCAAGGAAAGCAAGAATCTCGCTGCCGAAAAGCCCGACCTGCTTAAGCGCCTCAAACGCCGATACGATGTGTGGTTCAGCGACGTCAGTTCGACCCGCCCGAACAACTACGATCCGCCCCGAATTCACATCGGCAATCCGCGAGAGACCACTACGGTATTGACCCGGCAGGATTGGCGCTTTCGAGGACCCAACGGTGCATGGGGCCGTAACGATCGCGGCCACTGGCTCGTGACAGTTGAGCGCGCCGGTCTATACGACGTGAAGGTCTTGTTCGCCGAAGACCAGCATCCCGAAACGTTGGGCCTCGAATTCGTCGCCGGCCGATCCGGCAAGGTGAAGAAGAGTGCCAAAGTCGCTGCCAAGTCAAAGCAGCACATCTTCAAGAGCGTGCGCCTCAAAGCCGGCCCCCAGGATGTCGAGGCCTTCCTCGCGCAGGGCGACAGAAAACGTGGCGTCCACCAGATCTACATCACCAGCCGCGAATCCGCCAACCACTGACCGTCTGTGACGAAGAAACCCTTCAACCTTTAAACTCTTTAACCAAGATCATGAACGCAGAAGCAAAACTCAAGGAACTCGGAATCGAACTCCCGCCCGCACCCCCCAAGGGTGGTGTCTACAAACCCGTCGTATTCACCGGCGACCTCGCCTTCGTCTCCGGGCACGGTCCCTACCAGGCTGACGAAACTTACATGTCCGGCAAAGTCGGCAGCGATCTCGATCTCGAAGCCGCCCAAAAAGCAGCTCGCCAGACCGGTCTTGCGTTGCTGGCCACGATCCAGAAGGAAGTCGGCCTCGACAAGGTGAAGCGTGTCATCAAGCTGCTTGGCATGGTCAACGCCACGCCTGAGTTCGGCGAACACCCGAAGGTAATCAACGGCTGTAGCGAGTTGTTCCGCGATGTCTTCGGTGAAGACGGTGTCGGATCGCGCAGCGCCGTCGGAATGGGTTCGCTTCCCGGAAACATTCCGGTGGAAATCGAACTTACCATCGAAGTCGAACGCTGATCCAGGTGGACCTCCAGCTTCAGGATCAACACGCCGTCGTTTTCGGCTGCGCACGCGGCATCGGGCGCGCCATCGCCGAAGCCTTCGCCGCGGAAGGTTGCAAGCTCGGCCTGGTTGATGTTTCACCGGCGGTCGAACAAACGGCGAAGCAGATTGGTGACAATTGCCACGCCGCAACTGCCGACGTCAGCGACAACGATCAAATCAATCAGGCGCTCGATGCATTGACCGCCAAGTCCGGACCGATCTGCCATGTCGTCTACGCGGTCGGAATCGGTTCGGGAAAATTTGGATTTCCCTTCTGGAATCTCGATCCCGAAGACTGGCCGCGGGTTGTGGACGTCAACCTGACCTGCGCCGCGAGAGTCGCGCACGCCGTGGCGCCGCAACTCATCAAACAAGCCGGCAACACCATGCTCTTCCTAGTGTCGGTTGCCGCACAGATTGGATCGCCAACCGACCCGCCCTATAGCGCAGCCAAAGCCGGGCTCGTAAACTTCATGCAGTGCGCGGCCAAGGACTTTGCGCCCTATGGCGTCCGAGCCAACGCGCTCTCGCCCGGCATGGTGCAGACGGAACTCAATAAATCCGTTTGGGCCGCCGGGCAGGAACTTCTTCCCGAAGCTGAGCGTCAGAGCTACGAGGAATGGGGCCAGGCAAAGATCTCCAAGAATTCCCCGCTCGGCCGTTGGCAGAAGCCCGACGAATTCGGGTCCATGGCCGTCTACCTCGCCTCACATCGCGCCCGCAACATCACCGGACAGACGATCAACATCGACGGCGGCCAGGTGATGCACTCCTGAGTGAATCGTCTTGAGTCCCGCGAACGCGTCGAATAGATGGTCAATTGTCAGATCCGTCGCGCATCCGGTGGGTGGTGATAAGACCTGTTTTCGATCTGCCATTCGCGTCCGGTCAAGTTTGCACACCCAAAGGACGCGCCGCCGTCCAGGTATCGAGACAATGACGACACTTGCCACTTGCATCGTCGGAAGGTTCAATGCGCTCACACCTATGCACATTTGCCGTCAGAGATTGTTTGGTATTGCCTGCGTGCTTCTGTTGATTGCCCTCCCTCCGCGTGCGGTGGCCGAGGATTGGCCGCGCTTCCTCGGTCCCCGCGGTGATGGAACGTCCACCGAAACAGGACTGATCGCCGGCATTCCCAAGGACGGACCAGAACGTGTCTTCTCAAAACGCATCGGAACGGGGTACGCAGCGCCTTCCGTAAGAGGAGACCTGCTGGTGCTCCACCATCGACTCGGCAATGAGGAGATCGTCGACGCACTTGAACGCGACACCGCCAAGCCCGTGTGGCGACACAAGTATCCCACCCGGTACATCGACCCCTTCGGCTACAACAACGGACCTCGCTGCACCCCGCTTCTCACCGCGGACCGCTGCTACACCTTCGGCGCCGAAGGCCGTCTCTGCTGTCTTGAACTCAAGACGGGCAAGCTTATCTGGCAGCGATACACCAAGAACGACTGGCGTGTTCCACAGAACTTTTTTGGCGTGGGCAGCACCCCGCTTCTCGAAGGGAATCTCCTGATCGTGATGGTGGGAGGGCAACCGAACGCAGGCGTGGTCGCGCTCGATGCCAAGACCGGAAAGACGGTGTGGGAAAACGTGGGCAAGGATACCTGGGATGGTGAACCCATGCTCGGCTGGCGCGGAGGCCGGACCGTTTCCTGGCAGACCCATTGGAAGCAAGCCAGCTATGCGTCGCCTGTTGTCGCCGACGTCAACGGACAGCGCGTCGTGTTTTGTCTGATGCGCCAGGGACTGGTTGTACTTGAGGTCAAGACCGGCAAGGAACTTTTCAGCCGCTGGTTCCGCGCGATCGTGAACGACTCGGTCAATGCCGCAAACCCCGTCGTCGTCGGAAACCAGGTTCACTGCTCGGCCGCGTACTATCGCGTGGGCGGATTCCTCCTCGACATCAAGAAGGGCAACACGAAGTTCGAGCACGTGTGGGAGAACAACAGCCTTGAGGTTCACTGGATGACTCCGATCTATCACGAGGGTTATCTTTACGCCTTCAGCGGCCGCAATGAGCCGGATGCAGAATTTCGTTGCGTGGAATTCAAGACTGGCAAGGTTGCCTGGAGCCGTGACGAACGCTGGCGCAAGTACTCCACCAAGCAGCCGCCCGTGTTTGGCCGCGGTTCGCTGATCAAGGCCGACGGCAAACTGATTGCATTGGGTGAAGGCGGGATGCTGGGAATGTTCGATCTGAATCCAAAGCAGATTCGGGAACGCGGACGCTGGCAGGTGCCCGAGCTCAAGCATCCCTGCTGGGCCACGCCCGTGCTTTCGGAGAAGAAGCTTTATCTCCGCAGCGAAGATTACCTCGTGTGCCTCGATCTCGCTGTGGAGAAGGAGTAGTGCCGATTATCCGGCCGCGTTGCCTCGCAACCGTTTCCCCTCCACGGCGGAACCTATTCTGACTAGAGTCTCGCACCATGAAGTTTCTCAACGGACTTTGCTTTGCGATGCTCTTGCTGCCGATCCCTGTCTCGGCGGCTCCGTCCGAATCCCAACGCCTGCACGACTTGTTCGATCGTGAGTGGGACTATCACATGCAGCGCCGGCCGATGTGGGCCTCGATCCTCGGCGATCGTCGTTGGAACGATCGATGGCCGGACATGTCCAGACAAGGAACCTTCAAGCACGAGCTGCGTCAAAAACGCGTAATGATCGACCTGCATCGTCTCGATCGCTCAAAGCTCTCCTCCGAGGATCAGCTGAACTACGACTTGTTCGAACAATCGCTTCAGCGCGACATCGAGGATCTCTCCATGATGCTCTATCTGATGCCGCTCGATCACCGGCACGGCGTTCAAACCATGGACGAATACGCCTCGGCTCTCCGCTTTGAAACGGTCAAGGACTACGAAGATTGGATCAAGCGGCTGGAAGGCCTTCCGGTAATGCTCGATCAAATCACCGAATTGATGAGGGAGGGCATTGCGCGGGGTATCGTCCACTCGCGCGTGGTGATGGAACGTGTTCCCCGGCAGCTGGCCAAACACATCGTGGAGGAACCCGAGCACAGCCCGTTCTACAAGCCGTTCCGGAAGTTCCATCGCAACATTCCCGAAGGCGAACAGCTGCGGATGGAGAGCGAAGCATGGACGGCAATCAAGGAAGACGTGGTCCCGGCGTTCCAGAAGTTCAAGGTCTTCTTTGTAGAGAAATATCTTCCCGGCTGCCATTCGAACGTCGGCGCTTGGCAATGGCCGCATGGCAAGCGCGCCTATGATTTCCTCTGCCGAAAGTTCACGACCACGAGCAGCAGCGCGGATCAAATTCACAAGACCGGCTTGTCCGAGGTGCAGCGCATTCGCGGAGAAATGGACGCGATTCGAGAGAAGGTTGGCTTTAAGGGCAGCCTCGCGGAGTTCTTCGATCACCTGCGCACGGATCCGAAGTTCTTCTACCGAACCGGCGATGAACTGCTGCAGGGCTATCGCGCGATGAGCCGGCGCATCGATCCACTGATGGTGAAGGTCTTTCGCGTGTTGCCGCGCATGCCTTACGGAATCGAACCAATTCCGGCAAAGACGGCGCCGGATACCACCACGGCTTATTACCGTTGGCCCGCGCCCGATGGTTCCCGTGCCGGGACGTATTTCGTGAACCTCTATATGCCTGAAACGCGTCCGAAGTGGGAGATGATGGCGCTTTCCCTGCACGAGGCTGTTCCCGGTCATCACCTTCAGATCGCGCTCGCCCAGGAGCAGAACGACCTGCCGAAATTCCGGCGTCATCTCTCCGTCACCGCCTACATCGAGGGTTGGGGATTGTACGCGGAATCCCTCGGGGACGAACTCGGTCTCTACGACGATCCCTACGACAAGTTCGGCCAGTTGACCTACGAAATGTGGCGGGCAGTCCGACTGGTCGTGGACACGGGCATGCATTCGAAGAAGTGGAGCCGCGACAAGGCGATCGAGTTTTTCATGGAGAACGCGCCCAAGACACGGCAGGACGTGGTCAACGAAATTGATCGCTACATCGCCTGGCCCGGACAGGCTCTCGCCTACAAGATCGGTCAGCTGAAACTCAGTGAACTTCGCGCCACTGCCTCGAAGGCACTGGGCGCAGAATTTGACGTGAAGGCGTTTCACGACGTCGTGCTGCAATCGGGCGCCGTGCCGCTTGATATCCTGACGAAGCGGATAAATGCCTGGATCCGCGCCGGGGGAAAATGATGGGCGAGTTTGAAAATCGATTTGGCGGGATCGGCCGGTTGTTCGGAGTCGACGGCCTCAAACGTCTGCATCAGAGCCACGTCTGCGTGGTGGGAATTGGCGGGGTTGGCAGCTGGATCGCCGAAGCCCTCGCGCGTTCGGGAATCGGAAAGCTGACCGTGATGGACATGGACGATCTGTGCATCACGAACACCAATCGCCAGCTGCACGCGATTCAACCCACGCTTGGAATGAACAAGGCCGAAGTCATGGCCGGCCGGATCCGGGAGATCAATCCGGACGCACATGTGTTTGGCGTGCCTTCCTTCTTTACTGCAGAGACCGCCGAATTCACGCTCAGCAGCGGTTATGATTACGTCGTCGATGCCATTGACAACGTACCCAACAAATGCCTGCTCATCGCCGAATGCATCGAGCGCGAGGTGCGTGTGATCACGTCGGGAGGGGCTGGCGGCCTGCAACGGGTTGGCGAGATCCGTCTGACTGATCTCGCCCATTCCTCCCATGACCGCCTGCTGAAGGAAGTGCGCAAGACCTTGCGAAAAGAACATGGCTTGCCGGAGAAACCTGACAGGGGATTTGGCGTTCCTGCGGTTTTTTCCACAGAGTCGCCGGTGTTTCCCAAGAGCGATGGCGGTGTCTGCGAAACTCGGGAAGACGCATCCGCTCTGAAGCTCGACTGCGCGAGCGGATTCGGAACAGCAAGCTTCGTGACCGGCGCACTTGGCTTCGCCATCGCAGAAAAAGTCGTCGCAGATTTGGCGTCGGGCTGAGCCGTCCTATCCAAGCTTCAGTTCCGAAAAGGCGTCCTCCAACGAAGACAAGCCGCTACCACCGGCCGATGGTGGTTCCAGAATCTGCTTCATGTAAACGATTGCTTCGTCGATGGAGCCGACCGATTTGGGAAGGTTTGCGCCGCAGGCATTCGCATGGCCGCCTCCCTGGAATTGCCTGGCAATCGGCAGGGCCTGTCCACCTGTACTCCGAAAGCTCACCATGACCGTACGGTTTGCCTTCACAAACATGGTGGCGAGGACTTCAAAACTGCAATCCGGTTCTTCGAGCAGCTCGTGAACGATCCGATTGGAATCGCCCACGACGGTTTCCACAAATCCGAGTTGATCGGTCACGCGATGCACGTGCCGGCGGCTCCAATCCAGACCGATCGGATCCTCCACCTGCCGTTTGGTCTGCATGACCTCGAGCAGCGGATGGTCGAGCAGCCGGTCCGGATCGCCTTCGATGAGCGAATAGAGATTCCAAAAGCCGTAGATCTTTACGAGGTTTGCGTAGTCCACGGCGAGGTCAAATTCCGGATCATCGTCCAGGTAGAGGTCGGCCACATTGCTGAGATGTACGAGGCGGTCCAGTTTTTCCGATTGCACGCCATGCTGCTTGCACAGTTCGTAACAAAGAAGGCTGGCGGATTTGCCGAGGTCATGAATGAGCCGGCAATGCTCCGCGCCAACATCGGTGCTGTGATGATCGAGCACCAGCCAGTTGGTGCGATCCATCCGTTTTTCAAACGTAAAGTCTGCGACCCACGCACATTGTTCGCGCAAGGTCCGGGTACGCCAGGAAGGATAGTGATGTGATTCAATCCGGGCCGTTTCGCCAAATTCGCTTGCCGACAGCTTTTGCAGCAACAAACCCGACAACAGCCCGTCCAGATCGCTTTCGTGAGTGAAGATAAGCTCCGGTTTTGGAAGAGGCTTCACAGGCGCAAGCCTAGCAATCGACCGGCGTTCTCCAAAGGTGAAACGATCATTGCCGGAAGGCGTGTGTGTGATTGAAAACGGTGGCTGCTGAGGACCACTCGATCAGAAAGCGCACGCTTGACAGTGGTCGGATCAAACGGTTTTCGATGCGTTCTCCCTCACCCCATTCCTCACCGCTGGGAGAGCGGGACCATGGAGGACGCTCTCATCGAGCAAATGGATGTCATGAATGGCGACAGCACAACCTTCCCTCTCCCAGCGGGAGTGAGGGAGAAGACATTCGGTTTCATGTGGTCTCTGTCGCAATTGCCACCACATTTCATCACACACAGATCGCGTTGACCCGACAGCTTCGGCTGCCACCCAAACCATGCGAGTGACGACAAAGCGATTCCAGCGAGTTGTCGGACGTCTCTGGGACACACAATAATACGGAAGCGTTGACCCGATGCCCTTCAGTGCTAGGGTCGCCCGGTTCGCGTCCCTGCAATGAGGTCACGGATTCCTGAAATGAAAGGCATACTCATTACTTCCCTGCTGATTGGCATCGCCGTCAGCCCACTCTCCGCTGCTGAAAATGCTGAACTCAAGACATCTGAACAGAAAGCCAGCTACCTGTTCGGTTTTGACATTGGCGGCAACATGAATCGCCAGGGTATCGAAGTGGACTCCGACGCATTCCTTCTGGGCCTGAACGCCGCACTCGCTGGAAAAACCAATGCGATTCCACCTGCCGAAATCCAGGCCATCATGGTTGAGTTTCGCCAGAAAGTGATGGCCAAACGGGAAAAGGCGCAACAAGCCCTGGCCAGCGACGGTGAAAAATTCCTGATGGCCAACAAGAAGAAGGAGGGCGTGAAGGTCACTCAAAGTGGTCTGCAATACAAGGTGATCAAGTCGGGCAGCGGAAAATCGCCGAAGATCGACAGCAAGGTGACCACCCATTACCGCGGAACATTGATTGATGGTACAGAATTCGACAGTTCGTACAGCCGGGGGCAGCCATCGACCTTCGGTGTCAACCAGGTCATCAAGGGTTGGACGGAAGCTCTTCTGAAAATGAAAGAGGGCGACAAGTGGCAGCTCTTCATTCCGGCCGAGCTGGCCTATGGCAGGCGTGGCCAGGGCCAGAAAATCCCGCCGATGGCGACGCTGATCTTCGAGATCGAGCTGATCAAGGTGAACTGAGCAGTCTCAACGACGGCGCTTCGCCCGGATCGGGCTGCGTGCCGCCAGGTCAAAGCGCTGGCCGGGTGACAGCAGGTAGAACGGTTTGTCGTTCTCCTTCATCCAGCCGCGATCGTAGATCGCAACATAGCTGGTCCCCATGACTTCAAATTCGTCACCGGTCACCAGAATTGCAGTGTTTTCATCAAGGCCGATCCCAAGCAATTCCGGCTTGGCCTCGATAAGCTTGACGAGATCGAACTGCCGGTTGCGCGCGAGCAGGTGTTGATCGATGCCAACCTGCTTCAGCAGGCCGAATCCGACTTCGTGATCGCCCATGATGGGTTCGTTGCTTCTGGAATCCCCCCGAACAAGATAGGAGCCCATGATCGATGCCCCGGCCGATCCTCCACCCACGATTCCGCCCCGATCGAGAACGTTCTGGATGCCGACGAGCACCTTTGTTCCCAGATAAGCGTCGGCCAGGCGCCATTGTCGGCCGCCGGACATCCACACCGCGGTGGCTGATTTGAGGGGCTTGGCAAATTCCTCGGAATCCGCCTTCTCGCGGTCGCGGGTGTGGAGCACGACGATGTTGGTCACACCCAGTTCTCGGAACAACTCCACATCGTCGTCGTCCAGCCCCTCGTCCGTTGCTGCGGTGGGAATGATCACCAGACGCGCCTGTTCCTCCCCCGCGAGTTGGACGAATGCCCGGAGAATCCGCTGGCCGCGAAGATTTCCGCCGGCGATCAAGAGCTGCCCCCGCTCCGGTCCCACTTCCGCGGCTGTGGCAATCATCGCGGCGAGCAGCGTGGAGACACAAATGCGAATGATCATGTTGCGAAGTGTGCGGGCAGTCTCTCTGCGAGGCAATCCATTGAGGCTCAAAACGACGTCATTGGGTTGCGCCAGCGGCATTGACCAATTCCAGTCAGATTCGCATCGTTTGTCCGCATGTCCCAAACAGTCGCCATCTTCTCAAGCCTGCTGGCGCTGATCTTCCTCGTGGCATGGCTTCGTGAGCGCAGACAATCGGCGCGGGAAAAGGCGACGCAGGACCGAGAGCTGGCGGAGGTGAAGAACCGGCAGCTCACGACTTTTGCCGCGATTGAGGCGCGCCAGCAGACGTTGTTCAATGCAATGACCGAGGGCGTCATGGTGTTGCGCGAAGACGGGACGGTCGTCCTGGCCAATGAGGCATTTCGGGGACTGTTTGATCTGCATTCCGACATCCGGGACCGATCACTGATGGAAGCGGTCCGGTTCCACGAAGTTCGCGAAGTCTACGACGAGACGCTCATCGCCGGCCAGGTCCAGGGCCGTGAATTGAAACTGCCGCTTCTTGAAGACCGGACGCTCCATGTCAACTCGGCGGTCGTCCTCGACACCCGGAGCCAGCGACAGGGCATGATCATGGTCTTTCACGACATCACGCGCATCAAGCAGCTGGAGAACACCCGCCGTGAATTCGTCGCCAACGTGAGCCATGAGCTGCGCACTCCGCTCTCTATCATCAAGGGGTGCGTGGAGACGCTCATCGACGGTGCCAAGGACGACCGCGATGCCACCAACAAGTTTCTTGGCACCATCGAAAAACATGCCAACCGGCTCACGTTCCTGATCGAGGATCTCCTTACCTTGTCCCACCTGGAATCAGGACACCTTGCGATGAACCTGGAGGACACCGAACTCAAGGCGACCGTGGACCGAGTGTGCGAGGATCTCAGCCGTCGGGCCGAGAAACGTGGTGTCCGGTTGTCCAACAACATACCTGCTGATCTGATCGTCAATGCGGATTCGAACCGGCTCCAACAAGTGCTCTTCAACCTCATCGACAACGGAATCAAGTACGGTGGGGAGAACGGACATGTCGTCATCGACGCCGCACGCAACAAGGAGCAGAACATCGAGGTGCGGGTCGCGGACGACGGTCCCGGGATCAACTGGGAAGCGCAATCGCGCCTGTTCGAACGGTTCTTCCGCGCAGACAAGGCGCGTTCACGCGAGCAGGGGGGGACGGGACTGGGACTCGCCATTGTGAAACACATCGTGCAGTCGCATGGTGGCCAGGTATGGGTGGAGAGCGAACCCGGTCAGGGCACCAGGTTTCATTTCACACTCCGCTTAAGGAACGCTGATTAGGCGGTGGAGTTTTCGGGAAGGTAGGCAATCTCTTCACGGAAGTGGCACGACCCGGTAGTAACGGAACGCGTTTGTCGCGTTGGAATCGCTGAACGTCGTCGTCGTTCCGGATACCGTGTTCGTCGTGAGCGTGGTCCAGTCGCTCAGGTTGCTGGAACCATCAATCCTCAGTCGTTGTCCGTCAGTGCCAAAGATGTTGAACTGGAATGTGCCGTTTGAAGGAGGCGAAACCATGCTGAACGGTGCGGTCAGCGCGAGTCCCGCCGGCGAACTGATGATCGAAGAGATGGGATTCTGAACGATCACGTCATACAAGCCGAGATTGGAGGGATTGATATTGGCGATGGACAAGCTGTTCGACGTTGCGCCAGGTATCGGGACACCGTTAAGTCGCCACTGATAGGAGAGCGGTTCATTTCCAAGCGCGGCTACGGAGAAGGTGACCGGATTGCCAACGGGAACGTTTTGCGCATTCGGTTGTAACGTAATTTCAGGCGGGATGTTCACGGTCAATTCGGCATTGCGGCTGATGATGTTGCCGAAGGTATTGAAGATCCGTACGGCGTAGGGACCGGAATGGCCGGCTTGCACATTGGTCACCGCAAAAATCGGTGCGTTGTTGCCGGGGACAACCACGCCGTTGGTAATCCACTGGTAGGTGAGCGGGGGAGTGCCCTGGGCATCCACATTGAAGAACACCGTCGAGCCGCGAGTGGCGGTACGGCTGCGCGGATGCCCACCGGAGGGAATTGTCGGCGGGTTGGTGAGGCCGATTGTAGGAACATTGGTATGCGTGCCATACCAGCAGAGCTCGAGTGCGTTCAGGATGCCTCCAAATCCGGGACGCTGGTCGATCAACTGAACCTGCCAGATGCCATTTGCCAATTCACCCCAGTGCTGGATGGAGAGGAAGGTGTAGTTGTAGTCGGAGTTGACGTCGTTGTTGAGTTCGGCGACGACACAGCGTGTTCCGTGCGGGCTGATAACAGCCACTTCCAGTTCGCCCCGGGCGCCGTGGGTGGCGTTAAGTTTCAAGAGCACATGTTCAAGCCGGACGTCCGTGGGAAGATCCACCTCGAATGAACGGGTGATACCGTTGGTGCTGAAGTCGGGGATGGGCTCCAGAAGATTCGTCTGTGCCAGGGAAAAATTCGTGACCGTTCCAAGGTTCGTCCAGTTGGTCGCCAATTGAACGCCGGCATCGGCATTGATCATGCCCGCGCCGTAGTCGTTGTTGAAAGTGAAGCCTGCACTGTTGGTCAACCAACCTGTGTGGTTCGTGTCGTTCATCGTGGCGGTCGTCATAATGATCTCCTGCACATCGCGCCAGCCGAGGTTGGGGTTTGCCTCCAGTATCAACGCGATACAGCCGGATACCAATGGGGCCGCAGACGACGTCCCGTTAAAGTTTGCGGTGTAGTTCTGGTTGGGGTAGTCGCCCAACGGGAACGGAACAGTGTTGTTATAACCGTCCGAGCCCATGCGGTCTGTAGTGGTGGTGCCTTGAAACCTGGTGGAGTCCAGACCCGCTGGCGCGCTGATCGTGAGATTGCCGCCCGGATTGCTGTAGCTGGCGCGTTCGGCTTGGTCGTTCAGGGCGCCGACGGCGATGGATTCACGAGCGTTCAGTTGACCGATGTAGTTGGCATTGCCACCAATCTCGCCTTCATTGCCGGACGAGATCACGTAGATGGTTCCTCGTCCGTTCCGACCGAATGTGGTGGCTTGGACAAAAGCGTTGGAAACAGTGTCGCTCATCACATCAATATTCTGACCAGCCAGGTTGGGGCCCCAACTATTGTTGTGAACATGCATCAGAAAGTTGCTGTGGAGGAGACCATCGGCAATCTGCTGTTCGGAAAGATTTGCACCGCCAGCCGCAAGAAGGCGGATGGGAATGATGGTTGCCATCGGAGCGGCTCCGGAGACGCCCAGTGCATTGTCGCCCCGCGCTGCTGCCACACCTGCCACGGCGGTTCCGTGGAATTCCCCGGCTTCAGCATTGGCGTTGAGATCACCGTCGAGAGTGTCAAAGCCAAGATTCGTATTCAGGTTGGAGATGAGGTCTTCTTGGATGTACTCCGTGCCTTCGTCCATGATTGCGATATTGATTCCCGTCCCGAGTACGGTTTCCCAGGCGTTGGTCACTCTCACGTCGCCTCCAGCAGCTCCTCCCTGGCCGGTATTGAGGAGGTGCCATTGGTTCGTGAAAAGCGGATCATTCGGAACAAAGTGCGTGACGTAGTGTCGCGCCAATAGCGGCTCGGCCGACGTAATGCCTGGCTGGGTGCGCATGGCCGCCGAAACTGTGAGCGCTGCTGAAGAACTCGGCGCGGTAAAGTAATGATATCCCGGCATGCCCGGCACATCAGATTTCCACAACAGGCCGTTGCTCTGGGCAATCACCAAGGGATCCGCGCTAACGTTTGCCATGATCACCCGGCTGATGGTGCGCCGATTGGATATGATCTGAGGCGCGCCCGCCGGATATACCACGATTTGAACCTCGGCATTCTCGGTCTCTGAGACCACACCAGCATGCTGAGCCAAGGCCTGGGCCGTGGGTTGATTGACCGAAATCATCTCATCAATCCCGCCATTCCGGCGCTGCACCCACAACTCTGTGAGCGAGATGTTGTAGGTCTGGGACTGACCGTGGGCGGTGATGGCGTAGGAAGCGTTCAGGGGGGCCTCGGCGGAGCGGGCTCCGAAGGTAAAATCAGAAAGAATGACGGCGATTACAAGCGGCCAAAGCAAGAGCCGTAGCGATGTGAAAGGCCGATAGTGCATTGGTTGGACCATAGATGCCCAAGTAGCTAAAAGCAAGAATCTTAGCCGAAATCAGGTTCTTTCTGTATCCCGGTGGCCAATCACCGATTCTTAGCCGTTTCGTAAAGGAAAAATCCCCGCCGGCATCAACCGGACGGGGATTCGAAATTCGATGGACTTTGCGTCAGTTTGACACGGTTTCTTGGGTGTCAGCTTTTTGGCTGAACTTCAGTTTATCGTTTTCGACGGTGACATCGACCGGCTGGCTTTCGTGCAGAATGCCGCGGAGGATCTCCTCGGCGAGGGGATCTTCGAGGTAGCGCTCCACCGCGCGGCGCATTGGACGGGCACCATATTGGGGGTCGTAACCCTTCTCGACGAGGTAGTTCCGGGCCTTCTCGTCCAGGTTCAGCTGAATGTTGCGGGCTTTCAGGCGCTCCATGACCTTCTTCATTTCGAGCCCCAGGATGTTGATCAGATCCGATTTCGTCAGGTTGCGGAATACGATGGAGTCGTCCAGGCGATTGAGGAATTCCGGACGGAAGACCTTCTTCGAAGCGTCCAGAATCTTTTCCTTCATCTTGTCGTAGTCGATGTCATTGCCACCGGTGGAAAAGCCGATCGTGCTGTTCTTGGCCACGGTTTCGGCACCGACGTTCGAGGTGAGCAGGACGATGGTGTTCCGGAAATCAACCGTGCGACCGAGGCTGTCCGTCAGTTTGCCTTCTTCCAGGATCTGGAGGAGCATGTTCATCACGTCCGGGTGAGCCTTCTCCACCTCGTCGAATAGAACCACGCTATAGGGATTGCGACGGACCTGTTCGGTCAATTGGCCTCCTTCCTCGTGACCGACATACCCAGGAGGCGAACCGGTGAGGCGTGAGGTCGTGAATTTCTCCATGTACTCGCTCATGTCGATCTGAATGAGCGACTTGGCATCACCAAACATCTGCTCGGCCACGGTCTTGGCCAGCAGGGTCTTGCCAACGCCGGTCGGGCCAAAGAGGGCGAAACTGCCAATCGGGCGATTCGGATCCTTGAGGTCCGCCCGTGAACGGCGCAAGGCCTTGCACAGCGCTGAGACGGCTTCGCTTTGGCCAATGATTAGATCGGAAAGTTTCTTTTCCATCTCGAGCAGGCGATTGATTTCGTTCTGCTCCATGCGCTTGAGGGGAATGCCCGTCCACTTGGCCACGACCTGGAGGATGCAATCTTCATCGACGGTGACACGCTTCTCTTCCGTGCCCTGGCGCCAGTCGTTGAGAACGGTTTCGAGCTTCTCCTTTGAGGTCTTTTCCTTGTCGCGCATTGCGGCCGCGCCTTCGAAGTCCTGTTCCTTGATGGCGCGTTCCTTCTTCAGCTTGATCTCTTCGATGTCGGCCTCAAGTTCCTTGACCTCCGGCGGACGGGTCATAGCGGCGATGCGGGCCTTCGCTCCTGCTTCGTCCATGACGTCAATGGCCTTGTCAGGAAGGAAACGTCCGGTGATGTAACGATCGGATAGCTTGACTGCGGACTCTACCGCGTCGTCGGTGATGTCCGCCTTGTGGTGATCCTCGTATTTGCAACGAAGTCCCTTGAGGATGGAGATTGCGTCTTCGATGGACGGAGCTTCGACCTTCACGGATTGGAAGCGTCGTTCGAGGGCTGCGTCTTTCTCGATATACTTGCGGTACTCGTTCAGCGTGGTCGCACCCACACATTGCATCTCACCCCGGCTCAGTGCGGGCTTGATGATGTTGGAGGCGTCCATCGTTCCTTCCGCCGAACCGGCACCGACAATTGTATGAAGCTCGTCGATGAAGAGAATGACGTTCTTGGCGCGACGAATCTCATCCATCACGGCCTTGATGCGTTCTTCGAATTGTCCGCGGTATTTGGTGCCGGCGACCATCAATGCGAGGTCCAGGGTGACGACGCGTTTCTCGCGAAGGATTTCGGGAACGTTGCCCTTCACAACTTCCTGGGCGAGTCCTTCGACGATGGCGGTCTTGCCGACACCGGCTTCACCAAGCAGGACAGGATTGTTCTTCGTCCGGCGGCAAAGGATTTGAATGACGCGTTCAATTTCGTCGCGACGGCCGATGACCGGATCCATGTCGCCGGCCTTGGCGATCTCGGTCAGGTCACGGCCAAAGGCCTTCAGCGCAGGTGTCTTGGCATCCTTGCGGTCGCCCTTGCGGCCGGCTGGTTCTTCCTCACCTTCTTCGGTGGCGAAATTCGGATCAAGTTCCTTGAGTATCTCTTTGCGGGTCTCCTCGATATCGACGTCGAGATTCTTGAGAACGCGGGCCGCGACGCCATCACCTTCGCGGAGCAATCCGAGGAGGATGTGCTCGGTGCCGACGTAGGTGTGATTGAGGGACTTCGCCTCGCGTGCGGCGAGGGAAAGGACTTTCTTGACGCGCGGCGTGTAAGGAATGCTTCCGACCTGCTTCTGATCGGGACCCGTGCCGACCTGCTTTTCGACCTCCAATCGGACGGTCTCAAGGTCCAGCCCCATTTTCTGCAGGACGTTTACGGCAACCCCTTGGCCCAGCTTGATCAGGCCAAGCAGAAGGTGTTCGGTGCCGACGAAATTGTGGTTGAACCGATCCGCTTCCTTCCGCGCGAGCGCCAGGACCTGTTGGGCCCGGGGCGTAAAATTGCTCATCGCTTCATCGCTCATAAGTGACCGCAATTTGTCGCTTTTCGGACTCTTTGTCCAGCGGGCGTTTATTTGTTTTTGGGAATTCGCGGCCGTTCGATCTTGCGAAGGCGCGTGCGAAGCATTTCGGCGCGGCGAACGTCGCGTTCTTCGGCGTCGAGTTTGTCGGTATGCTGCTTCTGCAGATGAGCCGGCTGCGTAATCAGGAACAGTTCGTCGATGACCCCGCGATCGAGGCCCTTGAACATCCCCAGATCGACCCCCAGACGCAGCAGGGACAGGAGGTTCATGGTCTCCTTGGAGGCAATAATATGGGCGTTTGCCAGAATTCCGTAGGCGCGGCCGATGTGATTGTAAACGGTATGAGGTTTGTCCTCCAAGAGGGTCGCGCGGGCGTTTTCCTCGTTCTCGATGATCTGCCGGAGCACCTTTCCAAGCCGTTCGGTGATCTCCGCCTCGGATTCACCCAGCGTGCGTTGATTGGAAACCTGAAACACGTTGCCCAGCGCTTCGGTGCCCTCACCGTATAATCCGCGAACGGCCAGCCCGAGTTTCTGAACGGAAGTGATGATCTGGTTGATCTGTTCGGCCAGAACCAACCCGGGAAGATGCAACATGGCACTCACCCGAATGGCCGTGCCGAGATTTGTGGGGCAGGCGGTGAGGTAACCCAGCTCGGTGGTAGCCGCAAACTCCAGCTTCTCCTCCAATTGCGTGTCCAATTCGTCAACCACCTTCCATGCCTCCTGCACCTGCAAACCGGGCAGAATGGCCTGCATCCGAAGATGATCCTCTTCGTTGATCATCACGCAGATCGATTCGTCCTCGACGAACACCACGCCGCTTCCGGCTTTCTTGGCCGCGTGTTCACGACTGATGAGATGACGTTCGACTAGGATCTGTTTATCGACCGTGGCGAGCTCTTCCATGCCGGCAGAGAAGGCCGAATCGAGTTTCGGAAGTGACTCGACCGCCGGACGGATCAACTGAAGCGACTCAATCCGCCCCTTCTGCTTCGCCCAGGTCGGAAAGGCATGGTCGCGCAGATTGCGCGCGAGCCGTACGCGACTCGACATGACGATGCGATCCTCGGGGCCCTCCGGTTTCGCGCAGACGGGTGAGGCGAGATACTCCTCCAGGTTCATGCCTTGCTGTCCTCGACCGGCACGGATTCGAGCGAGTTGATCTCATCGCGCAATCGCGCTGCCTCTTCAAAGTTCTCCTCCTCCACCGCCTGGTCGAGCTGCGCCTTGAGCTTCTCCAGCTTGCGTGAGGAATCCTGGGCGATCACTGTGCGCGGGGTCTTGCCCACATGTTTCAAACCCTTGTGCATGGACTTCAACATCGACTCCAGGCCCTCGGAAAAAACGGTGTAGCATTCCGGACATCCGAACCGGCCCGATTTCTTGAAATCCGCCTGCGTGTATTTGCAGGCCGGGCACTTCAGGTCGGGCGAGATTTCATCCGCTTCCTCCGTCGCTCCCAATCCAAGCAGCATGTCCGCGAGGGAATAACCGGTCGGATCGCCAATCCCCTTTTCCTTTGAGCAGCCTTCGCACAAATCCACCTTCTGCAATTTCTCACCCACGATCTGGGTGAGATGAACTGTTGCTTCGTTCTCGTTGCAGACGTTGCAGAGCATCAGATTAAATTGGCTCGCCCGTGGAATTCGTCAACTTGTGGTATTCCTTGATCAACTTCTTGGAAAGCTTGCCGGGCCTGCCGGTGCCGATTTTGCGGCCATCGATGTTGACCACCGGAATGATCTCCGCGCCCGTTCCGGTGAGGAAACACTCATCGGCGTTGTAAAGGTCGTAGCGGGTCAGATTCGTCTCCTCGACCTTCCAACCGGCGGACTCGCAGACCTCGATCGCCACTCCACGCGTGATTCCGTAAAGAGCACCCGCATAAAGCGGAGGAGTGAAGATCTTGTCCCCCTTGACGATGAACACATTGTCACCCGTGCACTCGGCGACATACCCGTCCGAGTTGAGCATCAAAGCTTCCTCTTTGCCGACGTTCAAAGCCTCGATCTTGGCCAGGATGTTGTTCAGGTAATTCAAGGACTTGATCGCCGGATTGACCGCGTTGTGCAGGTTGCGCGTGGTCGCAACCGTGATGATCTCCATGCCCTTTTTGTACAACGCGGGCGGGTAGAGCTGGATCTTGCCGGCAATGATGATGACCGACCCTTTCGGACAACGAAACGGGCTCAGTCCGAGCGTTCCCTTGCCGCGTGTGACGACCAGGCGGATGTAGCCGTCCTTGATCTTGTTCCGGCGGCAGGTTTCAACCGTTGCCTTCACCAGCTCCTCATGCTTCATCGGAATGTCGAGCATGATCGCCTTGGCCGAATAGAAGAGCCGATCGATGTGTTCCTTCAGCCGAAAGACCCGTCCGTTGTAGGCGCGAATGCCCTCAAACACACCGTCGCCGTACAACAATCCGTGGTCGAAGACAGAGATTTTTGCCTTGTCTTCATCGTAGTATTTTCCGTCTACAAATACCTTCATCCGTCAAAAAGTCGGCAAACCCTAGGTGAACGGGTCAAGGACAGCAACCAAGGAATTGACGCGTGAATGCACGCTACAAATCAACGACCGCGTTGCGCACGCGCGTGCTTGAAATCGAACTGTGTCAGATTGCTCGAGCACGGTCCCGGCGTGTCCACGGTGAACGAGCGGGTCGTGATCGGATCATAGGCTGCGCGATGCGCGACGGCCGCCTTCACAACGATCAGATTCAGATTCTCCGGATCGATGCCCTGGCTTCGCCATTGTCCGAGATCGAAGGGAGGAGTCTTCTTGCTGGTGAGCAGAATGCGCGTGCCTCCGTGGCGAACCACCGCACACGGTCCCATCTCGAAGAAATCACCGCACAACGATGCCAGATGGCTTTTCTTGTTTTCCAACTCGAAACGTCCATCGGACTTGGAAAGAAGTTCGACTTCCAGTTCCAACGGCCCTTCGTCATAGCGACTTCCCTTCCCACCGATGGCGAGCTTGGAATGTTCGCCGATCGAGACCGATTTCAGCGCGGCAACCGCGTCCGGGTCGTTGATCGACACGGCCGAATCCGGAATCTCGTTCGCAATCACCGCCCGCAGACAGCCGGTCACATCTCCGGGAGCACCTCCGCCAATGTTATCGGAAGGCTCGACCAAAACAGTCAAGCCGGCTGCGGGCGTGAGCACTTCGGGCATTACCTCCGACACCAGACGATCTTTCGGATAGCCAATCAGACGCAATTCGTTTGCGAGTGTGCACAGTCGGTTGAGATGCCCGGTCGTGTCCACGCCGGTATCAGCGACAATTTGGAAACTCACGCCGGTGTCCGCCGTATCAGCAAAACCGAACCCGGCATTTACGCTCACACTCCAGACACGAACGTCGTTCACTTCAATGGTTCGTGCGGCCGCCTCCAGCGCTTTCAGAGGATCGACGGCGGTTGCCACGCCGGTCGGTGGCCACATGATTCCCGGTGAGGCAAAACTCATCGCCGGACTGTTCCCGGAATCGAAACGACGCTGCAACAAACCCGCGGCAATGATCGCGGCTTCGCGCGCATCCGTATGCGGATTTTCACGGTACGCCACCAGTGCATCCGCTTGCTCCGCCATCGCCGGTGAGAAGTTTGCATGCAGATCGTAAACGCCGAAGATCGGCATCTCGCCCGCCCCTTCCAGCGAACGAATGCGCTTGAGGATCTCTCCCTCCACATCACAGATGGATTCGCTGGCCATCGCGCCATGCAGAACAAAATACAAGGCATCCGCGTCCGGTTTCCAACGCTCCTGAAATTCCTGCCAGAACGTCTCTACAACTTCATCCGTGACCGTGCCGCTCGGAACAGCACGAAAGTCGATCATCGGATGAATCTCCCAACCCTTGCTGCTTGCGAACTCCAGAGCCCCACCCATCGGTGAACTGTCCCCCGCGCAACGCAACAGCTCTTCGTCCCTCAAGATCTCGAAGCCGTCCATTCCGGTGGTCTCGTCGAGAAACGTGTGGGTCTCGTGAAACAATCCGGCGAGCAGAACCTTGGGCGCACTCATGTCAACGCTTGGCGATGTTAGATCAAAGGATTCCGTGTTTGCGAAAGACTTCACTCACAGGAACGCCGGCTGCCAGTTCATCGCGCACCGTGTTCTCCCCCGAGACCTTCTCGAGAGAATGATGCAAGGTCTCTTCCAGTTTGTCAGCGGGAATGATGACCACGCCATCGACGTCGCCAATGAGGTAGTCGCCGTTACGCGTTTCCACACCGTCGATCGTGATTGGCTGGCCGATCTCCACCACATCAATCCGTCCCTTGCTGTCCGCCGGCGTGACGCCTATGCCAAACACGGGGAAGGCCATTTCGTTCAATTTCCACAGATCACGAGCACAAGTCGTCATCACCGCGCCCCGTACGCCCTTGGCCTGACATGCGGTCGACAACAATTCCCCCCAGAAAGCACTGCGCCGATTATGGCCGGCATCAACCACCAACACGTCGCCGGCGACCATCGTATCGATCGCCTCCATTTCCAGTTTGTATGGCTCGGGAGGAACCTTGTCTACCTCCACCGCACGCGCGGTGAACACGCGCCCGCACACACGATTGGCCGGCGTCAAGGCGTGGACATCGGCGCTCAGGATCTGGTTGGGACACCCGATCGTATCCAATACATCGGCCACAACTGCTGCGTACAGTTTCTCAAGAATCGTAATGGGATCGTCATTCGACATGGCAAAAGTCTTCAGGATGACGGCCGTCATTGCGAGGCCAGATTGACGTGCTGCCGTCGCAAACGAATCGCTGGAATATTGGCTGGAATTCGGCTTCAAACAGTCAACGCGCCGACCGTGCTCCTTTTGCTTCCTCCCGCTCATTGGCGTCCTCCTCATCGCCTGTAATCCCGATACGGTCTCAAAAGCGAAGCCTACCAACTCACCGGAGACGCCAAATGAACTGAACGGCTTCGATCTCAGAAACGCGCTTGTTTGCGCCGATCAAATTCTCCGAGGTGGCCCACCACGGGATGGGATTCCTTCGATTGATAAACCCAGGTTTGTTCCGCCCGGCGAGGCGAACTTCATGAACGACGAAGATCTGGTATTGGCATTCGAATTCGGTGAATCCGCGCGGGCGTATCCGTTTCGAATCTGGTCTGGCACGAGATCGTGAATGACGTCGTCGCGGGCCAGCCAATCGCCGTCACGTATTGTCCGCTTTGCGCTACGGCGATGCTGTTCGCTCGCTCGCTGGGCGATGAAACGATGAGGTTCGGCGTGTCGGGCCTGTTGCATAAAAGCGACATACTCGTGTTCGACCGCGAGTCGGAATCGTTGTGGTCCCAATTGAAAATGGAGGCAGCGACCGGTGAACATGCCGGTAAGAAGTTGAAGCTCCTCGCGTCTCAACAGCTCACCTTCAAGGCGTGGCGCACACAGCACCCGAAGGGCCAGGTCCTTTCCACTAAGACCGGGCACAAACGAAACTATGGAAAGAACCCATACAAGGGTTACGATCCGAGTCGCGGATTAATGTTTCCGGTCGGCGATGTGAACAGCGCATTGCCGAGGAACGAATGGGTCATCGGATTCTTCGTGGATGATCAAGCCTTCGCCGTTCCGGAGAAACTCCTGCCAGAGGAGAAGCGCGTCACCCTGAAACACGGACAGCAGACGCTTGGAATAGAGAGAAACACGTCGCAACGATCTGTGATTGTTGAAGCCGATGAAGTGAGCATTCCCCACATCCGCGCCTATTGGTTCGCCTGGCAGGCGTTCTATCCCGAGACCCAAGTGTGGCGGCCGGATATGAAATAGAAGAGCTGCTCACCGGTCGGGGCAATAAAGAAGCACGGCTTTCCCCGTGCTTCTCCAATTCTGATTGATGGTTCCCCAGTTCCTACGCGTCGCGCTCACCACGACCACGTCCGCGATCGCCATCACGGTCTTCGCGCCCACGACCCTCGCTGGAACTCGGACGTTTGCCTGGCTTTGCGTCTGGACGAGGCTTGCTCTCCGGACGCGGCTTGGCTTTAGCCGAACCACCGTCACGATCCTGCGGCTTGCCAGCTGATCCGGGGCCACGCGATCCGGGTTGGGCACCGGGGCCGCCACGATCCAAATTACCACGGCTCATCCAGGGAGGGCCACCTTGACCACCGCGATTCCATCCGGAGAAACCGCGTTGGGGGCCCCGAGAGCTGCCGCTGCGCGAACCGAAGCTTGGGCGTCCGTCACGATTTTCACCGCGCATGGAAGGAGGCCCGCCTTGGGGACCACGGCCGCTGCTGCCGTGCGAACCAAAGCTTGGGCGACCATCGCGATTTCCACCACGCATCCAGGGAGGCCCGCCTTGAGGCCCGCGTCCGCGAGGGTTGCGTGAATTGAAATCAGGCCGTCCACCGCGACCGCGGCTCATCCAGGGAGGACCACCCTGCGGTCCGCGTCCACGCATCCATGGCGCTCCGCCTTGTGGTTTGCCGCCTCGGCGAGAAGACCCAAAACTCGGACGTCCGCCCGGGCCACCCTTGCCTCTGCTGTTCCCGCCTCGCATCCATGGCGGACCGCCCTGCGACTTGCCGCTCTTTCCGCGTTGTCTGCCCTTGGCAAACTTCTTGCGGTCATCATCATGACCGCGCTTGGACTTCGCGCTGGGACCGCTCTTGCCTTTGCCTCGGCCCTTGCCCGGACCACGCGCATCACTCTCCACCGCCACGAGCGTCATCGCAGCAGCGATCAGGGAACTGAGTATCTTGGTTTTCATAATTTGGTTTTGTTCGTTCGTTGTTCAGTTGAAACGGGTTCCTTCCCGATCAATCTGCTGCACAGTTTACGAATGGAAGATGATCCGAAGATGATGCGAAAAAAATCGGGAGAAAATATCGACGACTCTTTTCCGATGATGCTCCCGCCCCTTGGTCAGCTGGCGGGGTTTCAATTTGAAACCGGGTTCTTACGGCAACTCGTGGGCTCCACCTTACACCTTGCTCCTTGCGACATTGCAAGTCGCACAGATGTTCCTACTCGCCCGGCAACAGCTTGTGCGCGTGACCGCCCACCGTGCGGGATGGAAGATCCCAAATAGTTGCGCCCGGCTTGTAGGTGGCACCGTCGGGGCAGACTGGAAGCGAACCACCCTTGATGTGCTCGACGATCTCATTGTCATCCAGGCTATACGAATTCGTCTTGGCCTGACCCGACGCCATGGCCCACTTCATCACCGCTGCGTCTATGAGCATCAGATTGGATTTGCAGAGGGGCGGCTCATCCGGTGTTTCCTGATGGTGCTTGAAACGGTAGCCTGCCATGCCCACGAGGGCGACCAGGGCAACGCAGAGAATGATGATGGCGGTTTTTGTTCTCGATCATGGAGACTGGGGGTTCGGTCAAACAGGAGTCCAAGGTGAACGTTCGCGCTGGTGGATGAGGGAATTGGCGCCGGCATCTCCACTGAACTGCTCCTTCTTCGGATCCCAGCGCAGCGGGCGGGCAAGTTGATAGGCGATATTGGCGAGCATGCAGACCGTGTTCGTTCGATGCCCGATTTCGACATCGGCAACCGGCTTCCGGCCGGAACGGATACAGTCGATCCAGTTGCGTTGGTGGTTTTTTCCGATCTCTTCCAATCGTTTGTCGGACTTGGTGAGTTCCTGCTCGAGGATCTTGCCGGGACTCGATTCGATGCGCCTGCGGCTGACGCTGATCTCGCCTTTTGATCCCACGAAGCGGCATCCACCCCCGCCAAGTTTGCGGCTGTGAACCATCTCAATGCCGGACTTGTAGCGAAAGCGCAGGCCTTGCGTCGCACTTGGGTCCTTTGGAGGAATGATCTGCAGCGGCCCGCTTCCGTCCATCTCCATCGCCCATTGTGCGATGTCAAAATGATGCGCGCCGATATCCGACAATGGTCCCCCGGCGTACTCGCGATAATCGCGCCAGCGCGGGAAGTGCTTGTGGACGCCGATCGGACAAAGCACGTGGTTAAACCCACGCTGCGGTGCGGGACCGAGCCACATGCCCCAATTGATTCCCGGAGGCAGTTCTTCATTTGGGAGATTGTCGGGACGGGGTGGACCACCGATGCCGATGTAAATCTTCTTCAGCTTCCCGATGCGGCCGTTGCGAACGTATTCAACAGCCTGACGAAACATGCCCTTGTATTCTGTGCGTTGCTGGCTGCCGGTCTGGAAAATAATCTTCGCCTTTCGGGCTGCGTTCACCACCGCGCGGCCTTCACCAATTGTGCGGGTGAGCGGTTTCTCGCAGTAGACGTGTTTGCCCGTCCGGGCGGCTTGGATGGACTGAATGGCATGCCAATGATCCGGCGTGCCGATTGCAACCGCATCGATGGATTTGTCGGCGTAGAGCTTTCGGAAATCTTTCTCCTGCCTGAGTCCCTTCGAACTCCGCTTCCGCTGCTTGTAGAGGTCCTCAACCCGTTGTGCTCCGTTTTCCAATCGGGCATCTACACAGTCGCATACCGCCACGATCTGCACGTCTTCAAAATTGGAGAACGATCCTGCGATGCCGGTCAACCGCATGCCCATCCCGACGAGCGCCAGGTTGATACGACTGTTTGGACCATCGCCCTTCAGCGATTTGCTCCACAGTCCGGAGGGCAAAATCAATGGCGCAGCGGCAATCGCCGTACCTTGCAAGAATCCGCGTCGAGACCAGTCAGAGACCTGAGGCATGACGACATTATGAATTCCTCAGGGGCCGTAATGTCCAGTGTTTTTGATACGCTGGTCGCCGACTCATCATCTTCCGCCACGAGGTCCCGCAATGACTGTCCGACACCCCACGCGCACGCGAAGTGGCATTTGTCAGAAGAACCGAACGTGTGGGCGGCCGGCAGAAGAATTACTCCCTCGCCCTTGCCTGCGAGTGATTGTTCGACGCCATCGAAATTGAGTTCCCCGCGGAAATAGCCGGTGACGAAAGTGTTGCCGAGATTGTCAGCCGCGATCCCGGTTCCGTAGTCGTGGTGATCGCCACCCCCTCGCGTCGACCAACGAAAGGTCGGCGCTTTCGCGAGCACGGAACGGCCGATCAGGGTCGCGCAGATAAGGAGTGAGGAAAGAATCTTCGAGGATTGCACGGGACGGGAAGCAGCTGTGGGGTTCTGTTGCCAGTTTTTATTCACACACAATCTTCATAAGTCGCTGGATCACAACGGTTTCCGAAGACAGATCTCGGATTTTATGAACAAGAGCGGTTCAGGATTAAAGGCCAAATTTCGCGTTTTTTCGCAAGCGATAACGAATTCGTCGATTCTAGCGATGTTCTGCCCAGAGCGCCGCATTTTCGTATGAATCGCGGATACGCCACTCCCGCAGAATGGTCAGCATTTCGTCCCGTTTGGATGCATGATCAGGAGATTTCCACAAGTTATTCACCTCCTGCGGGTCGGATTTCAGGTCGAACAGCTGGCCCCACGGCTCATCGAGAAAATGGACCAGTTTCCAGTCAGCACTCCGAACCATCGTCATGAATCGGCTTGTGGTGAAGTTGCCGTCCTTGGCTTGTTCGGCGAAAACGACCCCCCGAGCAGACAAACTGGGATCACCGGTCGGATCGAGCATGGGCATCAGCGTGCGCGCGGAAATTGGCGAAGGAGCCGGCACCTCCGCCAAGTCCAACAATGTGGGTCCGATATCCATCTGGTGAATCAGTTCATTGATCTGCCTCGGTTGCCCGAATCTGCCGTCGGGCGCCCAGACGACCATTGGCACTTTGGTCACCGCGTCGTACATCGTCCATTTCTGGCTGTGACCATGGTCGGTCATGCAATCGCCGTGGTCGGAGGTGAACACGATGATTGAGTTCTCAAGATACCCTCCCTCCTCCAAGGCCTGGATGATTTCGCCCACCTTTTCGTCGATCATTGTGACGTTGGCCAGGTAGTAGGCGCGTTGACGATGGCGTTGCTCTTCAGTGGGATTGAGGAGGAAGTAGACGGAATCATGGTCCACTTCGGTGTTGTGAATGCGCATGCCCTTTAGGGGATCGGGCTGATTCTCCAAGTCGTCATCAATGACAGGTGCAATCTGCAGATCCTTTTCGAGGTAAGGCTCCGCGTAGCGCGGAACAGGATCGTAAGGCGGATGGGGTCCGGGAAAACCAATTTGCAGGAAGAGCGGTTCCTTCGCCGGGTAATTGCGAATCCAGTGCGTCGCCATGTCGCCCACGAAATTGTCCGGATGCATGTCTTCATCGAGCTTCCACTCAAATGCACCGATGCGTTCCTTGTAGTCCGGCCATTGTCGGTAGAGTTCGCGTTGTTGTTTCACCAATCCGCGTGCGCGAAGTGCCTTGTCCCATTCGTCGTAGAAATAGCGGCCTTCAAGATATCGATCCTTGTTTTCCACAACGTGACGCTGATCAAAACCCATTGGAGTCGTGAACGGCCAAGTGTGCATCTTGCCGAGGTTGATCGTCTGGTAGCCCCCGCGTTGCAGATCCTCAATCCAGCCGTGCTCCCAACGATCGGCATTCTTCAAGATGCCCGTGGTGTGCGGGTAATGCCCCGTGAACAGGCTCGCTCGAGCCGGTGCACAGGAAGCCGCCGTGATGAAGCAGTTGTTGAACACGATGCCTTCCCGATGCAGCCGATCGAGGTTGGGCGTGTCCATGTAGTCGAAGCCCGCCGCGGCAATCGTGTCGAATCGCTGCTGGTCGGTGATGATGAAAATGATGTTTGGCGTGCTGGCCATGCCTTGATGTTCTTGTCGCGTCGGTTCGAACTTTGTAAGTACGATTATGGCGACGACGTATCTGGATTACAATGCCACCACGCCCCTCGATGCCGGGGTGCGCGAGGCCATGCTTCCGTTCCTGGGAGAAATCTGGGGCAACCCGTCGAGCGTGCATCATGTGGGACGAAAGGCACGCGCCCTTCTCGACGACTTACGGGATCGCTTCTCAATCGTGTTCAAATGCAAACCCAGCGAGATCGTATTCACCAGTGGAGGAACGGAGGCGAACAACCTGGCCGTGTTTGGAACGGCCCGGATGTTGAAAGACAAGGGGCGTCATCTGATCACTTCGCAGATCGAGCATCACGCGGTGTTGCATTGTTTCGATTACCTGAAAGCCAAGGAAGGGTTTGAGGTCGATCGCCTGCCCGTGGACAGCGCCGGACGAATTGATCCGAACGATCTCAAATCCACATTGCGGGAAGACACCGTCTTGGTTTCCTTGATGGCCGCCAACAACGAGACAGGAACCATCCAACCGGTGGAGGAATTTGGATCCATCTGCCGCGAACACGGAGTGTTGTTTCACACCGACGCCATACAGTGGTTTGGGAAGCAGCCCTTCGCGGAGATCGACCAGTTCAATGCGGACCTTGTGAGTATTTGCGGGCATAAATTCCACGGTCCCCGTGGCGCTGGTGCGTTGTTTGTCCGATCGCCCTTGCTTCCCGATCCGATCCTCTTTGGCGGAGCGCACGAAAATGAACGACGTGCCGGCACGGAAAACCTCAGCTCCATCGCCGGCTTGGCGGAGGCCCTGGAGCGCTTTGTCCGCGCCCCAGTCTTCGAGCGCCCTGAACTCGGAAATCTGACCGAAAAACTGATCGACCGTTCCAAGGCAATCGAAGGGCTGACCTTTCGCGGAGATCGAGAGAAACGCCTGTCCAACACGAGCGCTTTCACGGTCACCGGCTGCGATAGCATCGCATTGCTCGCGGGCTTGGACATTGAAGGAATATGCGCCTCCAGCGGATCTGCCTGCTCAGCTGGCTCAATCGAACCGTCACACGTCATGCGGGCCATGGGAGTATCCGCAGAAGAATCCAACGCACTTCTGCGATTCTCCTTCGGGCGTGAGAACTGCGAAACCGACTTGGATCACCTGCTCGAAAAGCTCCCGGAAGTTATTGAGCGCGTGCGGAATCACTGATATCCGATCTGCGTCAGCCGCTTGAGGACGACCGCGGCTTGGGGAGCCACTGAGGAATTCCCCGCCAATCCAATGAGTGAAGGACACAACAAGACGGTGGTGGAACTGGACCTGATAGCGGGTACAGCTCAATCTGTGCAGATCTCGATGAGGGCTTGAACATCACCAGCACGGTCGCGCTGAACGAAGAAATCCAGACCTTTGTCGAGGCGGGCCTGAATGCGATCCAACGCGAGCGCAGTCGAGTTCGGGCGTCAGCCGGTGAAATACTCGAATTGCTCCTTACCTTGGGGGATCCGGAGCAGGCCGTTGCTCGGGCGGAGGCATTTCTCACTTCGGCCGAGCGGGACACCTGGTTCTCACCTGACTTGATTCCCGCCGGATCATCAACGCATAAGCAGCCAGCCAGAAAGCAACGGGCAACAGGCAGATGATCGTTCCGGTATCGTAGTCGATGCACATGGGCGTTTGGGTTTCTGCGGGTTGGCGAGGCAGTGTTGGGCGGCTTCTTTTGCGTCAACGGAATTCTGGATTTGGCGTGCTGTCACTGACCGGATTCATTCACGCAAAAACCCCTTTCATCATTTGAGCCACGGACCGCTTCTCGTATGGTCCGCGCTTTGACAACGAGCGCACAAGTCACTGCCACGGATCTTCTCCGCGATGCGTTTCGCGAGCGATTTGACGGCCAGCCGCAGGTTTTCGCGAGGGCGCCGGGACGCGTCAACCTGATCGGCGAGCACACCGATTACAATCAGGGATTTGTGCTGCCGATGGCCATCGATCGCGCTTGCACCATCGCTGCGCGTTCGAACGAATCCAATCATATCACCATCCGCTCGCTGGCCAGCGATGAGGAACAGACGTTCTCCCTTTGTGATCTGAAACCCGAGCCGAAAGGGCTTTTCTCCGACTACGTTCGTGGTGTTGTCGCAGGTTTTTGCGAACGCGGTGTGAGCGTGACGGGATTCGATGCGGTGGTTGATTCGGACATCCCACTGGGTTCTGGACTCAGCAGCAGCGCGGCGCTCGAGGTGGCGACGGCGACGTTGCTGGAGGAATTGACGGAACATAGGGTATCCCCAATGGACAAAGCCTTGCTCTGTCAAAAGGCCGAACATCAATTCGTCGGCGTTCCCTGTGGGTTGATGGATCAGTATGCCAGCGTCTTCGGCCGGACCGATCAGTTGATGCTGCTGGACTGCCGCGACAACGAATGCCGCTACGTATCAATGGCGGACCCTTCGGTGGCGCTGCTGGTGATCAACTCCAACGTCCGCCACCAACTCGCGGAGAGTGAATACGCCGTCCGAAAGTCCCAATGCGAATCCGCGTCGAGTAAGCTCGGTCTGCAATCGCTCCGCGACGCCGGCCTCGAATCGCTCAATCATCCGGACCTCGACGATCTTGAGGTGAAACGCGTCCGGCACATCTTTACCGAGAATCAGCGCACACAATCCGCAGCCGGTGAAACCGAACACCAGGCGTGGGGAACCGTCGGCGAGCTCATGTACGCCAGCCACGCCTCCCTTCGCGACGATTACCAGGTGAGCTGCGCCGAACTGGATGCCATTGTGGAGATCTGCCAATGCATCGGAACAGATGGCGGAATTCACGGAGCCCGCATGACAGGTGGAGGATTTGGCGGATGCGCCATCGCGCTCGTTGAGGTGGCTCGACTGAAAGAATTGTGCCGGCGGATTGCGGCCGAATACCGAATCCGAACGGAAATCGAATCGTCCCTGTTCTGTGTCCGCCCCGGTACCGGCGCCGAGATCATCCCCGCTTCCTGATCGGTCTGGGAGATCCGTATCAGGCGGTTACGGGCTCGCCGAACAATCCGCTCACCATTGGTTCGTAAGACTTCCTCGCTTCCTCGTCAAAACAGACGAAGGTGACCAAGCGGCAGACATTGTTTGCCCCAAGGAAGGCATGCGCTTCTGATACGGCAATCCGGCAGGCGGCATGCATGGGGAAACGATATGCGCCCATACTGATTGACGGAAAGGCCACGGAGCGGAACCCGTTTTGCTCCACGATATCAAAGCAACGGCGAAGGCAATGAGGGCCAGGCGCATCGACATCAGTGGAGTATTCGCAAATCTGGCGACGATCAAAATGGCGAACTTCACATCCCCACTGTTCTCCGCATAATCGCGACATGCGTTCCGCTTTGCTCTGCCTGTTCGTAATCACGCTCGCCTCGGCCCGCCTGATGGCCGCCATAGACCCGCTCGTACGGACAATCGACCTTGACGTCGGAGAGGAAACGACCGTCGAGCTTTCAGATGGCAGCGAGGCGAAGGTCAAACTTGTCGATCTGAAAGAAAATCTCGATTCGGTTACCGAGGCCGTTCGGCGCGCTGTGGTTACCGTGGAAGTAAATGGCAAGCTGGCGAAGCTTGTTTCCGCCACCTACAACCTGCCCCGAAAGGTGGGTGGCGTGCAGATCGACTGCACCATCACCAGGGGCTACCAGGACAAGGGAGGCACGGCGTGGCGGCTGAAGAAGGACGCCCGGTTGCGCGTGTGGCCAAAGGGCTCGCCCTGGATTCGTCCGGGCACCTTCGTCTATCCCGCGAACCAGAAGTGGTTTGCCACCGACACCCAGATGGCGAATGACCCGGTATATGTCGATGGAGGTGAGCGTCCGAATAAATCAAGCGTCTACTACCACAGCGGATTGGACATCGGCGGCAGTGAAGGGTTGGTTGAGATCGTTGCGGCCGTCGATGGCCTCGTCGTTTCTTCCGCCGGCGAAACCATGCCGGAACACCGGCTCAATACCCCGGTCGGTCCGCGATACGATGTGGTCTATCTGTTCGACGAACGTGGGTGGTACTATCGGAACAGCCATCTCAAAACGATCGATCCCGCGATCAAGCCCGGCGTCCGCGTCAAGAAGGGCCAACGGCTGGGCACGCTCGGCAAGGAAGGTGGCAGTGGTGGCTGGACGCATCTCCACTTCGAGATCAAGAGCATGCAGCCTTCCGGTGAATGGGGAACACAGGAAGGCTACGCGTTTCTTTGGCAGGCCTATCTCGCCGAATACAAACCAAAGGTCATTGCCGTTGCACGCCCGCATCATCTGTGTTGGACAGGTGAAGGCGTCACGCTCGACGCCTCCAAATCATGGGCCGCCGGGAAGATTGCCAGTTACGAGTGGATATGCGACGACGGCACGACTTCGACCGCCATGCGCATGAAGCGTTCCTACCAGAAACCCGGTCGCCATAGCGAAATTCTCAAGATCACCGATGCCGATGGAAACGTCTCCTACGACTTTGCCGTGGTGATCGTTTACGACCGCAAGCATCCCGACCGTCACATCACTACCATCCACCCGAGCTATTACCCCACCACTGGAATCCGAGTGGGAGATCCCATCACCTTCAAAGTCCGTTCCTTCATCTCGGGACAATCACGTGAAGGCAAGGAGGTCTGGAATTTTGGCGATGGCAGCCAGCCGGTCAAAGTCCAGTCAGACGGAAACGCGGTCAAACTCGCGCCGGACGGTTACGCTCAGCACGTTCATCGCTACGCGAAGCCCGGTGACTACATCGTGCGCGTTCAACGCACGAACGAGTTCGGCGTTGTTTCCACCGGTCACCTGTGGGTTCATGTTTTGCCGAAATAAACTGCGCACCTGGGATTGGATCGCTTGGCAGACCGTGGTTGTTCCCTAGCAGATCTTCCGTGAGAATGCGCTATGACTTACGCCGAGCTGGAATCGTTCTATCACGATCTCGTTCGCCGTGCGCGGGAGCGTGACATCACCTGCGCGATCACCAGCGGGATGGCCTGTGTTCACTACGGCGTGGCCCAGACCACGAAGGACTGCGATCTCCTTTGCGACCCGGAGCTGGCAGAGTGAATTTCTGCCCCTGAATGAACGTCGTCGCGAGATTGCAAAGATGTATGACCACGCAAAGGCCAAGGGCGTGAAATTCGACAAACCGGCTCCGAGGTATACGCGTTGAGGCTCGGTTTGCCGGTCTGTTTCTGGTCAGCGCCGTTTAACCTTCGTGGTATTGCCGAAGAACACGTCCGCGGCTTCCATGACCGTTTCCGACAGCGTAATTAGTTGAACCCCCTTCCTTTCTCGGTCAGTTGCCGTTGATCACCGACACGTTGCGTGATGCCGTCGCGGTCCAGTTTCTCCATCAATGGCAGTGCGATGCGTCGGGACGTTTGCAGGGTGGTTCGAATGTCGCTCATTGTGCCGGAACCTTTTTCGGTCAGCAAATGAACGACACCATTGATCATCTCCTGGCAGGTCTCCGCTGGGAGAAACGTGTTCGGATCCAGCTGAACCAACTCATTGATATCCACGAGATACCTCAATGCCCGTTCGGTCTCAGGCGAGTCAGCCAGTTGCGTTCGGCTCGGCGTTTCGCGCGGGTTCTCGGCCACCCGTGTACGAATCCGTTCACAACCCGCTTTAAGGCGGTCGGGGAGGCGGGCCTCATGTCCAGGTGGCGCAATCAGTTCGCCTTCAATTTTGAGAGCGGACTCACAGAGCGCGTTGATCAGGTGCTGCGCCAACTCCTCATTCGGCAGGCGGGATCTTAGCTGGAGGCGCAGGTCGTTGAGGGGATAGCCCGGGAGCGCCGGATCGGATTCCAGACGATCGCGGATTGCTGCAACGGCCCAGTCCTGATGACCGGACCACCAGTCGCCGTTGATGATCCAGGATCCCATTTTAATCACCTCGTCACGTTCAAGCAGTGCTTTCTCCGCTGCGTTGTCGCAACGTGGTTTGAAACCATCTCGTTCGAGTATCGCGGCAATCCACTCGGTTGACTCGACTTCCGCGCCCGAGAGTTTCTGCAATAGAGACTGCTGTTCGGGTTCGCGAAACCGATCCGTGCGGGCGACTGACTCAAGAACTCTGCCTCCGGCCAACGTGCTGCTCTCGGTCCAATCGCGAACAGTGAAACGATCACCATCACGGCAGAAGACAGGAGATTCGAAACGCAGCTGCGCGATCGAAGTTTCGCCCGGGCAAAGTTCCTTCGCTTTCGGAAGAATGACTTTCGCCACAAAGTTGCCCGTGCCGATGTGAATCCGGACCCGCGCGGAATGTTTGAGTGCTTTGTTTGCCGGCGACTTCGGACTGATCTGGCGCGCTGACTTGGTCAGAATGACATCGACGATGTCCGTTGATTCACCGACGGTGAGCACATCGCCACGTTGAACGTATGGTTTTCCCGACTGCGGTGAGAGGTCGATGTCCGGCAGGTTTAGTGCGACGCGACTTCCGGGCTGAGCGACCTCCACTGCATCGCCGAAGGTCTGAACACCACGGATCCGCGCGGGTGTGCCGCGTGGCTGGATGATGACGGATTGACCGGTCTCCATCGAACCGTGCTCCAGCGTCCCGGTCACCACCGTACCAATCCCTCGCATGCTGAATGCTCGATCCACCCAGAGCTGTGGTGGTCCCTGCCTTCGTGAAGTCTTCGTGAGCAGGGACGACAGTTTGTTCGGTACCTGCGCGATGCTGGCGAGATCGTTGATCGATGTTTTGACGATATCGGCATCTGAGTACGGTGTTCCGCTCAGTTCATCACGAATGATCTCCTCGACCAGCTCCGGATCCGCGTCCGGAAGATCCACCTTGGTCAATGCCACAAGCAGATTCGGGACGGCTAGGTAGTTCAGGATTTGAACATGTTCCTCGGTCTGAGGCATCCAGCCATCGTCGGCCGCAACGACGAGGAGGGCTGCGTCTGCCGCGCCCACCCCGGTGACCATGTTCTTCACGAAATCTTCATGACCGGGCACATCGACCAGGCCCACGTCAGCAATCGCGTCTTCCATTGGGATCTCGAGATGCGCAAAGCCGAGATCGATCGTGATTCCACGCTGCTTTTCCTCAGGCAGGCGATCGGGGTCGGTGTTGGTGAGCGCCTTGACGAGTGAACTCTTGCCGTGATCGACGTGACCGGCGGTGGCAACGATGTAATTCCTGCGTTCCACGTTCGATTAGCAGCTTGGCGCGCGGATCACTCCTGATTCCGCAATACCTCGCTAAGACACTTGGTGAGGGTTTCATCCTGCTCGGGAAACACTGTGCGCAGGTCGAGCTTGAGAATCTTTTGGGACGGATAACTAATTACCGGTGGCGCGCTTCGACGGAGGTCGGCAGCCAGACGCGTCGCGGATCGATTGGTTGCATGAATGTCCAGGGTCACCGAAGGGATCGTATCGCGCGGAAGCGTCCCGCCACCAACCTGGGCCTTGCCTTCGCCGATTTCAATTCGTGCCGAGACGTCGGCGAGAGCTTGTCGAATCGTCTCCGCGCGCTTTCGCAGTTCGTCGACGCTCGCGCTCATCATGTCGCTGACCGGCGTCGGTTTGTCGGCCAGGAGGTGATCGACCACGGCCTGCATCGCACCCAAAACCAGCCGATCGCACCGCAGTGCGCGGAAGAACGGATTACGCTTCATGCGTCCGACATGGGCGGCATTGCCGGCAATGATCCCGGCTTGTGGGCCGCCCATCAGTTTGTCCCCGCTGAAACAAACCAGATCGACGCCCGCACGAATGGCTTCGGCCGGGGTAGGCTCGCGTGTTAGTCCGGCGGCCTTCTCGGTATCGGTCAATGCCCCGCTTCCCAGGTCTTCAACGAGGGGAACACCTGATTCTCGCGCCAACTTGGAAAGTTCATCGCGCAAAGGCGATTCCACAAAACCATCCATGAAGAAGTTGCTCCGATGCACCTTGAGAATGAGACCGGTGTTTGGTCCGATCGCCGTCTCGTAGTCCGCTAGGTTCGTACGGTTGGTGGTGCCGACTTCTCGCAAGGTGGCGCCACTGGTTTCGAGAATGTCCGGGATGCGAAAGCCACCACCGATCTGGATCAACTCGCCCCGCGAGACAATCACTTCTCGTTTCTCAGACGTCAGTTCGCGGAGAATCAGGACGAGTGCCGCTGCGCAATTGTTCACGATGGTCGCGGCTTCGGATTGGCACAGCGTTGCGAGACCTGCTTCCACGTAATTGGCACGCCCACCACGCTCACCCGTGGTGAGGTCGTATTCGAGGTTGTTGTATTGACCGGCCAGTGCGCCCAGCGCGGAAACGACTTCGGAGCCCAATGGCGCCCGGCCCAGATTCGTGTGAACGATGATGCCGGTCGCATTAATGACGGGTTGAATGCGGGAACGAATCGTCCGCTGAATCGCTTGCTTCACGAGATCGATCACCGAATCGCGATCGGGAATCTCGTCGGCGGTGCGAATCTGATTCAGTTCCTGGCGGATTGTGGCGACCAGCAGCGGACGGGGCAGTTCCGATTCGCCGACTGCCTTAAGCAGGGTATCGACGGCGGGGATGGATCGTTTGTTGGAATCGACGAGCACGAATGATTTGGATTGGTCTCGGAGTCGGCGGACTCATAGCATTTCGCAGTGAACGCGGGCAACATTCCGATCGTGAAACAGCTGGTGTTGTTGGGGGGAGGGCACGCGCATGTAGAGGTCTTGCGGAACTTCGCGGTCCGAACAGAGCCGGGCCTGCAACTCGTCCTCGTTACGCGCGATATCCATACCCCTTACTCGGGCATGCTGCCCGGTCTGGTCGCCGGTCACTACGAATTCGATGAGGCACACATTGATCTGCGCCCGTTGGCCCGCCTTGCCGGAGCGCAGGTCATCCACGCGCCGGTAAACGGCATGGATCTGGACGCACGCCTGCTTCACCTGTCCGATCGTCCTCCGATTCGATACGATGTCCTTTCCATCAATGCCGGAGCCCGGCCACGAATGGCCAGCGTTCCCGGAGCCGCCGAGCATGCCATTCCGGTGAAACCGATCGACGGGCTCTTGGAGCGCTGGAATGAGATTCGCGAGCGGGTCAAGGCACGGAGAGGAAGCAGTGCGTTTCGCATCGCAGTTGTGGGCGGAGGTGCCGGTGGAGTGGAACTGCTGCTCTCGTTACAAACCGCGCTGGAATCACCGGCTGTCGAATACACGCTCGTCACGGCGAGCGCTGAGATCCTGCCTACCCATGCATCGGGCGTTCGTCGGCGTTATCGCACGGTACTCGCAGATCGGGAGATCACGGTCATTTCAAACACAAGCGTGATTTCGGTCAACAAACGCAAACTGCGCTGCGATGACGATTCTTCTTTGGCTTACGACGCACTCTTCTGGGTGACGGACGCAGCACCGCCTGCATGGATTCGCGAAAGCGGATTGGCGACGGATGAAGCGGGGTTTCTCGCCGTGAATCGCTTCCTCCAATCCACCTCGCACCCGGAGATCTTCGCGGCAGGGGATTGTGCTGCGATGTTGGAATCCCCCCGTCCGAAGTCCGGTGTGTTCGCCGTGCGCCAGGGACCACCCTTGGCCGACAACCTTCGTGCAGCTGTCCGCTTGGAGACGCTTGAAGCGTATAGTCCACAGAGACGTTTTCTCAGCCTGATCAGCACGGGCGATCAGAACGCGGTTGCCTCCTGGGGGCCGCTGGCTGCTCAGGGCGAGTGGGTGTGGCGGTGGAAGGATCGGATCGATCGGACCTGGATGGAGAAGTATCAGGATGTGGATCGAATCCTGAAAATGCGTTCCAAGATGCGCCCGCCGCAAGCGCGACCCGAACTGCGTTGTGGAGGATGTGGCGCGAAGATCGGAAGCAAGGTACTGCGGAAGGTCTTGCATAAACTTGGAATCGAAGGGACCGATGATGCGGCCTTGGTTTCCGTGGACGGTCGCAAGCAACTGCTGCAGACCGTCGATTTCTTTCGCGAGTTTGTGGGTGACCCGTATCGATTCGGCCGCATCGCGGCACACCACGCCATCAACGATGTCCTGGCCATGCGCGCTAGGCCAGATAGCGCGTTGGTCACGGTCGTTGTGCCGCATGGAAAGGACAGTTTCATTGAGCACACGCTCATCCAACTGTTGTCCGGAGTGAAGGACGTGTTGCAGGAACACGGTGCAGCCTTGATCGGCGGCCACAGTGCCGAAGGGGCAGAACTTTCCATAGGATTGACCGTCAACGGCTCGCTGGTCGCGCAGAAGGCTTGGTCGAAAAAGGGCATTCGCGAGGGCGATCACCTTATCCTCACCAAACCGCTGGGCACGGGCGTGCTATTTGCCGCCGACATGCAAGGTCGCGCGCAAGGTCGTTGGATCTCCGCTGCGCTCGATTGCATGGATCAATCGAATGCCCGGGCGGTCGATATTCTAGGCAATGCGCGAGCTTCGGCCTGCACGGATGTCACCGGTTTCGGTTTCTTGCTTCACCTGCAGGAAATGCTCGGCGACAGCTTGTCTGCAAACGTGCACGTTGAAAATGTCCCGCGACTACCGGGCGTTGATCAACTGCTTGCGACCGGACTGGCCAGCACCATGGCGCCGAAGAATGCCGCAGCAACCGAGGACATCCCTGTCAAATACGCCGGTATCCTGCATGACCCACAGACCGCCGGTGGATTACTGGCCGGGGTATCTGACAATCAGATAGAGAATTGCCTGCGCAAACTGCGCGAAGCGGGATACACAGATGCCTCCGCAATCGGACGAGTGGTCCCTCGCGATGACAGCCGCAATGTCAAACTTCTCCACTCGCCCAGCTGAGCAGGGAATCCGAATTCGCATGTCCTACTGAAAGAAAGGGCACATGCGTTCTGACGTGTTTCTCCATCGCATTCTTTCTGCAACCGGCTAGGCTTGTCCGCGTCCTTGAACGGACCCACATTTCATGGCAGACGATCCGGTCATCGAAGCATCCAGACTGACGAAGCGATTTGGCAGCCAGTATGCCTTGAGTGGCGTGGATCTGAGTGTGGCGCGCGGGGCGATAGGCTTGCTTGGGCCGAATGGTGCGGGGAAGAGCACGTTCATCAAATGCCTGCTTCAGCTTCAGAACATCACCTCGGGAACAGCGAAGCTGCTGGGCCGTGAGGTCGGCCGGGAAGGACGCGAGATTCGCACGGAGGTTGGATATACGCCGGAGCAGGATTGTCACATTCCCGGCATGGTCGGCTGCGAATACGTGACTTACTGCGCGCAGTTATGCGGCCTGCCCTTTCAGGCGGCGCGCCAGCGGGCGCATGAAATCCTGGATTTCGTCGGAATGGGGCAGGAGCGTTACCGCAAGATTGATTCGTACTCCACGGGCATGAAGCAGCGCATCAAGATTGCTCAGGCGATCGTTCACGATCCGCAGATTGTCTTCTTGGATGAACCCACCAATGGCCTGGATCCGAATGGGCAAGCGCAGATTCTGGATTTGATTCAAAACCTCTGGAAGGAGCACAACATCTCCGTCGTGCTTTCATCGCACCTGCTGCACGACGTCGATCGGATTTGCGAACAGATCATCATCATCGGCAAAGGCAAGGTGCTGGTTCATGACACGTTGGAGAATTTGAAGGCGCGGCGTGCCGGCGCTGCCGAAGTCGCGGTTCCTGACCGACACAACGAGTTGATTTCCGCCTGCGAATCGCGCGGTTGGAAAAGCGGGATGGAGACAAACGGAAATATCAAGATCGATCATAAATCTGCGAACCTGAACGAACTTATTGCCCTGATTGACGAATTGAAAATCACCCCGCTGGAAATCATTCCCAGCCCGAACGCACTGCAGGAGATGTTCGTGCAAGCATTAAGAACCAGCGATGCCACTGCTTGATTCCGGTTACAATCATTGGGAAGGCACCGCTCGCGGCATCTGGTATCGGCGCATGGTGATCGCAGGCAATGGTCTGGGCGCCGTGCTGGGAAACAAGTGGTTTCGCATGTTCCTTTGGGTGGCGTGGGCAACCTGCATCCTGATGGTGTCCGCGCTGTTCGCCGTTGGCCAATTAATCGTGCCGGACAGCATGATCCTCACCATAGCAGAGAACTTCGAACCGAGAATGCGATTCATCGTTGGGTCCGTTCGCTCCTGGCTGGAGGAAAATCCAGACGTCGCCGTTCACACGGTTCACAACTTCCTCTTCTACCAATTCACCACCTGGTTTTCCATTTTCAACTTCATCGCGGTTGCCTTCGCGATCCCACATCTCATCACCTTGGATCTTCAGAGCCGGGCCATTCTTGTTTACTCCTCCAAGGCGCTTACCCGGGTGGACTACATGATTGGAAAATTCCTCAGTGTCGTCGGCGTGATGTGCCTGGTCTGGACCGGTCCCATTATCGTTGCTTGGGTCGCCGGTAACGCGCTTTCCCCGGACTGGACCTACTTTATCTTTTCCCGACATGTGCTGGTGAACGTCCTTTGCTTCACCGGCATTGGCATGAGCATCATGGGCGTCCTGGCGCTTGGCGTGTCTGCAGTCTCGAAGAAAGAACGATCCACCACCGGGACTTGGATCGTTCTCTGGTTGCTGGGACTCGGCGTCCAAATCCTGCCCCTCAAACGTTGGCTGAACCACTGCAGCATCTGGCACAACCTCGACCAGATTGGGAATGCCATCTTCAATGTGAGGGCAGACCTTGAGTTTGCCGCGACTTTATTTCAGTGGCTGGATCGCATGATAACACGTGCTCAGTCTCGTCCGCGTGGGATGGTTTTGTTCCTGCAGGAACCGCAATGGACGGGAGTCTACGTGGCCCTGGGAGGGCTCTTACTCGCGTCAGTCGCCATCCTCTACAAACGCGTCAAACCGGAATGAGTGCCGTCGTAGAAGTCAAAGAGATGAGCCGTTGGTATGGCCTGGTCATGGGCCTGAACAACGTGAGCTTCGCAATCGGCTCCGGTTTGACGGGATTGGTCGGCCCCAATGGCGCAGGCAAGAGCACGCTGATCTCCATCATCACCGGTCAACTCAAGCCAAGCTCCGGATCGGTGAGTCTCTTCGGTGAAGCGCCTTTCAACAATCCGAAGGTACTCCAACGCATCGGTTTTTGTCCGGAGAGGGAATCCCTGCCGGTGGAAATGCGGCCCGCGGATTGGTTGACCGGGCTCGGTCTGCTTTCTGGAATGAGTGCTGCGTCAGCACGAATGCGAGCGGACGAGATGCTCGAGCGGGTAGGCTTGGCGCGTGAGCATTGGCAGAAGAAAATGGGCGAGTACTCCAAGGGCATGCGCCAACGGGTGAAGCTCGGGCAAACTTTGATTCACAATCCCGATTTCGTCGTACTCGACGAGCCGATGAATGGTCTCGACCCGATGGGCCGTCAGGACGTTGCCAAGATCCTGAAATCCCTGGCCGCGGAAGGCGTCAGCATATTGATTTCCAGTCACATCCTGGCGGAACTGGAAACGCTTTGCGAAACGAATATTATTCTGAACTGGGGACGCGTCATTGCCTCTGGCAGCCAGCAGGAAATCCGGGCAGACGTTCGCAATTGGTCGGAAGAACTGGCAATTATCTGCGACGATCCGCAACGGCTGGCCAAGGTATTGTTCGACGCCGAGGTGCTGGCCGGATACGACATCAACCAGCAGACGGACACGTTGAAAATCCGCTTGAGCGAACCGGAGAAGTTCTACCCTGCCTGGACCGGATTCCTCCTGCAAAGTGGGGTCACCGTCTACGAAGTGCGCGGGCAGAGCCGTTCACTCAAACAGATCTTCGAGAAGGTGACGTCATGAGTGCCACGGAGCAGAACGTAAGAGCGTCGGACTTGGAGATGTCGCCGAGCTTCATCAAGGGCTGGCTCGCGATGTGGATGTTCACGCGGATGAACCGTTGGACTGTCTTGGGATTTCTCCTGTTGATCCCGCTGATGACCATTACGATCGATGTTGGAAGCCAATCCCAGTTCATCCATCTCGTATTGGAATTCTATCAACGGTTTCTGTTGCCGATCTATTGCCTGACGATCTTTGGGCCGTTGATACGTGATGAAGTTCAGTCCGACACCATCGGGTTTCTGATCACACGACCGATCAGTCGAGCAAAGCTCGTCCTGCTGAAGTATCTCGTGATGCTCGTCAAAGTGCAGATTCTCGCGTTTGCGGCAGCAACCATTCTTCTCTTGGTGGGTGTCATCCGTGGAGTGATGGTCGAAGGCCTGATCGTTCCATTTTTCATCAGCCAAGCCGTGGCCATTTTCGCATATGGCGGGATTGCCACGCTCTTCGGGTTGTTCAGCAAAAAATACATGGTGCTGGGAATGATTTACGGAGGCGTCGTCGAGTTCAGCCTCGGGCGTATCCCCACAAATGTTCAACTGCTCTCGATGTTCCATCACATGAAGGGAATTCTCGCACATTCCGAACCGGTCAGAGACGTCTTGCATTGGGAGGCGGCCGGCTTCGGAATCTCAGCCGCCTACACGCTCGGCGCCGGGGCAATAGCGTTGGTCCTCTCCATGCTCCTCTTCACCGTCCGCGAATATCATCACGCCGACGACATGCAGAAGTGAGCACGGATGGGCTGGGACTCGGTTGAACTGATTTTGGGTGTGGAGGAAGTGTTCTCCATCGAGGCATGCGCGTCGCCGACTACCGGTATACGGGGCTGACGGGAGGCGACAGCTTCTACGGATACCGCATCGAAGGAAGTTGGCGCGGTCGGGACCATCCGGGGGTAGTCAAGCATCGGGACATTCTGAAGCGATGGGCTGATTCCAAGAAACCCGTCGTTCCCCCTGCGAACCCTGAGCTTGCCCGCTCCTATTTCAACTCAGCACTCTTTGGCCTGATCCTGGTTCCACTGCTGCTGGCCTTGTGATTCGTGACGGGGCGAAAGATTGCGTGGGGTCGGCGCAGGGATTCGATGTCATGGGAAACCGTTTCGCAACCGCGCGCTCAGCTGAAGCATGGCTTCACCGAATCAGCGTTTCTGTTTCGCGTAGGCCTTCCAGGCCTTCTCAATTCCGGCGGCCTTTTCATCACCGCGATGGAACAGAAAGCGATGGCGCAGTTTGATTTTGTCGCCGGCCTTTAGCGTGAATGAAACGTCCGGGTCGTTCTTGTTGAACTGTTTCGAGGCGAAGGGATTGGCGGTGAACAAGCCGTAAGTGCGGACGTGCCAGCGGGTGACATGACGGAAGCTGGAGGGGTGGTTCAAGATTGCCACACCGAGGTGTTCGCCTCCAATCGGGCCGTTGTAGTCGCACCACTTGCCAGCCTTGCTCCAGGCGTCCAGATCGCGGTTGCCGTTGCTGTTGACGATCGTACCTCCCTTTTCACTCGTCACGTCCATGCTGGTTGGAACGCGAATCGAAAGGCCGGAGTCTTTCTTGTCTTCAAAATGCGCATCTCCGTCGCTGGCGATCAGGTCTTGATCGAAGTCGATCGTTCGAGTTCCACCATCAGCGCGGAAGGTAAGCCGGCGCTTTTCGGTGAGGACACGTTTGCCTTTCGCGTCGAGGTAATCACAGAGCTGCTCGATGACAGCGGAGTCCTTGGTGGTCTTCAGTTTGGTGAACTTGCGATGTTTGATGCGGCCAAGGGCCTTCATTCGGTCTTCGGAGCGTTTCACCCAGCGTTCGCCACGCTGTTTGAGTTCTTCCCAGGTCAGACGTTCGCTCCAGGTGTCGACGCCATTGATGCCTTCATGCCCGAAGTTGATGCCGCGATGGTGCGGATGATCGTGGCGCTCGCCTTCGATCGTCTTCATTGGATAGGCGCGGGTCATCTGTTTGCCGGTGGGTCCGTAAACCGGATACAGGTAAGGCTTGTTCGCCTGATCGAGCACGTAGGTGGCGAAGGGTTCGCCATCAACTTTGATATCCACGCTCCCTTTGGATTCGGTGATGGTGAAGCGGGATTTGTTTGCTGCGGATAGGGTCAGGAGTCCGCATGTGAAGACAGTGAAAAGAGATGTTGTGCGCAACATGGTTGGGGCTGAATCATGCGCTCAACTGGCACTGTGGCGAGCAGATTCTGTGAGGGCGAAAACTCCAAAACCCAAGCCTCAATTAAACTTCAAACACCAAGCTCCAATCTGAGCCGCCAGGGGAAGAACGTGGGGGTTTATCGGATTTTGCAGCTTGGAACTTCTTTGGGAACAGAGCAGTTGCGCCTCACGCCTGGCAACCGAATCCCGATTAATGACTGGTTGACACCCGCGTTTCAATTCCAGGAGAGATCGTCAGGCCCCTCGGAGAGGAGCTTGTACTCCCAACCCTTGCTGACCAGAATCTTCTTCCAGAGGTCTTCGGGCTGTTCGTTGAACACGTGTTCGATTGAGGCCGGATGCAGCAGCCAAGCGCCGCGTTCCATCTCGTCATCCAGTTGTCCCGGCGCCCAACCGGAATAACCGGCGAAGATCTTCAGCTTCTGGGTCGGGGAAAAAGATTCACCGGCTTCGATCAGATCATCGAGGTTGTGTTCGAGATTGAGACCGGGAATGACGTTGGCATCGGGAATGAATGAATCGCTCTGGAGGAAACTCAGCGCGGTGGACTGAACCGGCCCGCCAAGAAAGAGGACCTCTTCCTTCAAGAGATCGGGCAGATCGGCCACCACCGCAGCGCCGAGATTGGTCGGGCTGGGTCGATTGATCACAAGCCCGAATGCTCCGTTCTTGTCGTGTTGGCAGACCAGCACGACCGCCCGATGGAACCACGACCCGCGCAGTTTTCCACCGTCGAGCAAGAGCTGGCCCTTCAAGGATTTGAACGCGTCGGACATCTTTCCTTGGCTGCAATGTGCATCAGGCTTGCGGCCCTGACAATCCAGTTTATTCTGCGCCCATGATTCGGCTGGCTCTACTCCTGGTGGCTGTTGTCGCCCTTCTGGGCGCGGCCTGCAAATCAACCGATTATGGCGCGCGCGAATTCATCCCCCGCAAGGGCTGGAAACCGACCCGCTACTGATTTCACATGAACTTTTCCAAGCTTTCCGCGTCCCTCCTGACGGTGGGATTGCTGGCCGCGCCATCAAGAACGCCGTCAAGCAGGGACTGATCGCCAAGTCCTTCATGCCGCAGCGTCTGCATGAGAAACTCACCGAGGCAGAGATGAAGGATCTGTTGGCGTTCCTAGGAGACTTGAGGGGAACGCGTTAGTCGCTACGGGCGCTCCCACGGAGCAAGGGCTTCAAGTCTGGCGACAGCACAACTTCCCTCTTCCAGCAGGGAGAGGGAGAAGACGTACGGTTTCAGTTGAAGCATCTCTTGCTACTGCCAGCACTCTTAATCACGCACCATTGGGCTTGCAGCGAAGATTCTCCGTCTGACAATCAATCGCTGGTACGATCTAATCGCCCGCCGTTTACGTTTACGTCCATGCCATTCAACTGGGACAACACCTACGCACGACTGCCCGCCCCGTTCTTCGAACGCGTGGATCCGAGTCCCGTCCGCGCACCGGAACTCATCGCGGTCAATGACCTGCTCGCGGAAGAACTTGGGATCGATGTCGAGCGCCTGCGTGCGGAGGTAGGACTGGATATTCTTTCCGGCAACAAGATCGCGGAAGGATCCGAGCCCATCGCAATGGCCTACTCAGGTCATCAGTTTGGTGGACTCGCTCCGCAACTGGGCGATGGACGAGCCTTGTTGCTCGGTGAAGTGATCGGCAGGGACAAGGTCCGGCGCGACGTGCAGCTGAAAGGATCCGGTCCGACTCCATTCTCAAGACGCGGGGACGGACGATCCGCACTGGGCCCCGTTCTTCGTGAATACATCGTGTCCGAGGCCATGCATGCGCTGGGCGTTTCGACCACACGCGCATTGGCTGCGGTGGCCAGTGGCGATCAAGTGTTTCGCGACGGCGCCGAGCCGGGAGGTGTCTTCACCCGCGTGGCTCGTTCCCACATCCGCGTGGGCACCTTCGAATGGTTTGCCCTGCGCAAAGATCACGAGAATCTGCGCGTGCTGGCGGATTACGTCATCAATCGTCATTACCCGGAAGCAATGGACCACGATGAACCGTATCGTGCCTTGTTGCGAGGCGTCGTCACGCGCCAGGCGCGATTGGTTGCGCATTGGATGCAGCTTGGCTTCATCCACGGTGTGATGAACACGGACAACACCAACGTCTCCGGCGAGACGATCGACTACGGCCCCTGCGCCTTCATGGATGCGTATCATCCGTCGAAGAAATTCAGCTCCATCGATCATCATGGCCGCTACGCCTTCAACAACCAGGGCTCGATCATGCTCTGGAACCTCTCGCGGTTTGCGGAAACGCTTTTGACCTTGCTCGATGAAGACACCGATCAGGCAGTGAAGATCGCGGAGAGTGAATTGGATCTCTTTGCCGGCCAACACCAGGAGGCCTTGCGTATACGATTCACCCGCAAGATCGGCCTGGATGCCGGCGCTCCGGACGACTGGGCCTTGCTTCAATCCCTCCTCAAACTGATGGCCGAACAGAAGGTGGATTTCACACTTGCCTTCCGACGCCTGACCTGCGCGCTCGATAGTGGAGCGGATGAAGAATTCGCGGGGCTCTTTTCCTGTCGCGACGGAATCTCAGCGTGGTTGAAGTCCTGGTGTGAACGACTGCGCGAGGAAGATCCGTCGAGGACGTTGCAATTCATGCGGGCAGCCAATCCGATCTTTATCCCGCGTAATCATCGGGTCGAAGAAGCAATCCGAGCGGGCTACGAGGGCGACTTCAAGCCTTTCCATTGTTTGAACGATGTTTTGAAAAATCCCTTCGAGGAACGAGCAGACTGTTCCGAATACGAACTCCCACCCAAGCCAGAGCAGATCGTGCAGGCGACCTTTTGCGGCACGTAGACGATCGCCATTGGCTGCGGGTCAGTCGTTGCGATATAGCATGTCGAATCGGGTCTAGGAGACTTTCAATTCCGCTGCGAAAGAGAGAAAAACTCGAGCTGCGTCGGCTCAATACTTACTAACCAGAGGATTCCTATCTACGGAATGGTCAACAAAGCAGTCGAGGATCTCGTCTGTTCTCAGTTCGGTGAAGACAGGTGGGAGGCAATCAAGGAAAAGGCAGGGCTGGATATTGACATGTTCATCAGCAATGAAAGCTATCCGGATGACATCACCTGCAAGCTCGTCGGCGCTGCCACCGAAGTGCTGGAATTGCCCGCCGACAAGATCCACGAGGCCTTCGGCCAGCATTGGGTTCTGAAAACCGCGGTAGACGGCATCTTTTGCCTGAACGCATTGGTTGAACTTTCCCGCGCTGCCGAGCAACACGCCTTCGACGGGCGTCGCGCAGAGGCCGGCACCTTGCTGGAAACCATCGCGGAAGATTTCGTTAAGCTGAAACCGGATCTCGAGGCCCGGCTGTAGAAAATGAAACAGGCGCTCTCCTATATCTCACCGTTTGAGTTGTCAGTTGAAACCGAGGACCTCCGAGTCTTAAGGCAGGTCCCTTCACGATCCACCACTACCGAACCTGCGGCAGCAACTTGCCCACCAGATCTCCGATCTTTACGCGCTCCTGCTCCATTGAGTCACGATGTCGAAGCGTGACGGTGTCCTTCAGGTCATCGCCCGCCTCACCCAGTGTTTCGAAATCAATGGTCACGCCAAACGGCGTTCCGGCTTCATCCTGTCGGCGATAACGGCGACCGATGTTTCCACCCTCATCGTAGAAGACGGTCATGTATTCCTGGAGCAGTCGCTTGACCTCCTTCGCCTTGGCGACGAGTTCGGGCTTGTTCTTCAGAAGCGGAAAGACACCGACCTTGATCGGGGCGATTCGCGGATTGAAACGCATCACGGTACGCATCTCCTTCTTGCCCTTTTCGTTGGTGATCTCTTCCTCGGCATAGGCCGTGCAGATCAGCGCGAGCACGAGGCGGTCGGCTCCGGCAGAAGGCTCGATGACGTGCGGGATGTAGTTGCCCTTCAGGAAGGCCGCGCGATCGGCATCGGCCAGCTTGTTGACCTTCTTTTCTTGCCGCTCCCGATCTTCATCCTCAATGGCAAGGCTCAGGTATTTGTGGCGGGCCGCACGATAGCGGTCGGCCAGCTCGTTGGCCTTTTCCTCGCCCATGTTCTTGAGCGCCTGCTTGAGCTCGTCGTCAAACGCAAGCTGGGATTTGCCGGAAACCAACTGGTGTTGCGAAAGGTCGAAGTCGCTTCGCGCCGCAATGCCTTCCAACTCCTGCTGGCCAAAAGGAAAGTCAAATTCGATATCGACCGTGGCCCGCGCATAGTGCGCCAGCTCATCTTCGTCCTGCCAGCGGATGTGCAGGTTGTCCTTGTTCAAACCGACGCTTTCATACCAGCGAATGCGGGATTCGAACCAATACTTGTGCCAGGCGTTCCAGCCCCAGTCCGCCTGCGGTTCGCCATCGGAGGGCTCAGCCACCTGGCCGGAAATCGCTTCGACCGCCTCGTCGGGTTTGATGAAGTACTCGATCTCCATCTGTTCGAACTCGCGGGAACGGAACGTGAAATTGCGGGGCGTCACCTCATTGCGGAAGGCCTTGCCGACCTGCGCGATGCCGAAGGGAACTTTCACCGGGGAAGTATCGAGCACGTTCTTGAACTGAACGAAAATGGCCTGGGCCGTCTCGGGACGGAGATAGGCGATGTTTGCATCGTCCTTCACCGGACCGACGTGGGTGGTGAACATCAGGTTGAAGGCGCGTGGCTCGGTCAACAGTGCGCCGTTCTCAGGGTTGTATTTGATCGTGTCCGTTTCCTCGGAAGTTCCGGCGGGAAGGAGCAATGGTTTTTGCACGTTCCGGTTGCCGTAAAACTGACGCGCGGTTTTGTGCGCCTTCTCAGGCGGCTTGCCCTTCGGGACGAGCACAGCGAATTCATCGGAATTCAGCGCTTTTCTAAGATCGGAATCGATCAATCGATTCGCTTCGTCTTCAGCATTGTCGCCTTCCAACGCGCCGCTCAGTTTTTCGAGCAGCTTCTTTCGATTGTCGCCCTTGTAATCTGCGCTTCCCGTCTCGCTTACATATTCAGAGAAGGCGCGGTGCAGAGCCGAATCTTCCGCCACGATCGAACCGTCCAATGCGCCGGCGAATCGATGCGCCGTTCCGCTTTGTGGGTCGACCTGATCCGCCCGAAAGCGGGCCTGGGTCAACAGGCAATCCACCATCGGATCGGTGAAGGTGTCCACGTGACCGCTCGCCTTCCAGACTGTCGGGTGAGTGATGATCGTGGCATCGAGACCGGCGATGTCTTCGCGGTGCTGCACCATGTCGCGCCACCAGGCGTCCTTGACGTTGCGCTTCAATTCCGCGCCCAGGGGGCCGTAGTCCCAAAAGCCGCCAATACCGCCGTAAATCTCGGAACTCTGGTATACAAAGCCACGGCGTTTGCAGAGAGAAACGATCTTCTCCATCAACTCGGTCTGTTTCGGCTCAGCCATGAGGGGCGGAGTGTTTCCAAGGGGCGTGGGGATGTCAAGCGGCGCGCAGTCCACGCAGCAGAATGTCGGCTGATAAAAGTGGTGATCAGAGCAAATGAGACCTCACTTGAACCCGTATGTCTTCTCCCTCTCCCGCTGGGAGAGGGCCGGGGTGAGGGAGAACGCACCGAGAACAGATTGATCTGCTGATGCCCAACGTGGGTGTGCTTGTAGCGTCCCACCACATTGAATCACTCAAGGCCGAAAGGCGCGTTGCAGTGCACCACGTCTATTCTCCCGGCTTGACGATCACTTTCATCAAACCGTCTTCGCCCGAGTACAGGCGATCGAACCAGCCCGGGCATTCTTCAAGCGAAGCCGTCGCCGTGATCAACGGATCCACCTTGATCTTGCCGTCCTGCATCAACTTCAGGGCGGATGGGAATTCGCTGTTCGATGCGCAACTACCGTAAAGCGTCAGCTCACGCGTGACGGCTGCCTGCATCGCAAAATCCACCGTGGGCGCAAGGTTGCCGACCAGAGTCACCGAACCGCCCCGGCGCGTGACCTCAATCGCGGTCTGCAATGTCGGTGTTGCGCCGACAACTTCCACCGCGATGTCCGCGCCGTTGCCGTTGGTCATTTCAAGGATCTTGGCAACCACATCGTCGTCTTTGGGATTCAAGGTATGTTCGGCGCCAAGTTCCTTCGCCACCTTCAGCTTGTCATTCGAAAGATCGACCGCGATCACCTTTGAGCAACCCGCGACCAGCAATGCCTGCACGGTCAGCAGCCCGATCATTCCCGATCCCACAACCACTGCCGTATCACCGTCCTGCACGGGCGTGCGATTTATGGCGTGAGTGGCGACCGTGACTGGCTCGGTCATACATGCGTGTTCGAAGGGAACTTCGTTCGGGACGGGATAGAGATTGCGTGCGGGAACCGTCACGTATTCTGCAAAGGCGCCATGTCGGTGAAATTCATCGCACGAAACGCCCAGCACCATTCTCGAATTGCAAAGATTCGTTTCGCCGCGTTTGCAATATTCGCACTCTCCGCAGGACAACATCGGGTTGAAGGTCACGCGCGTGCCGGGCGCGATATCGCTGGCATCTATGCCCACGCTTTCAACCACACCGGCCGCTTCGTGGCCCATGATGATCGGCGGCTTCCGGCGTCCGCTGGAACCGTCATAGCCGTGGATGTCGCTTCCACAAATGCCACAGGCTTCAACCTTGATCCGGACCTCATCCGCAGCAGCTTCGGGGTCTGGCATGTCGGCCACACGGAGTTTTTTATATTCTTCGAGCAGGAGCGCTTTCATGCAGGCTGGGGATTGTGCCGAAGAAGACACTTCAGTCAATCATGTGGACAATCCAAAGGCCGGTTGTGGAGCGGGTCTCCTGACCGCTGCACCCGTCTGACCGAAGGTCTCCCGATTCATGGAAGACCGTCGGTCGTGGGAGTGTGTGAGTCGAAAAAACCCGCACAAGTGTGCGCCGCAACATCAATAACCCCCAAGCTCCGTTGACAATCGTTCTGGCATCCCTTACCCCCGTACCACTCATGAAAAACCTGCTCCGCCTTTTTCTTGTTTTCCTGGCGCTCGCACACATCCATTCCACAAACGCTGCTCCGAATCTCCAAGCCAAGCTGGAATCGCTCGGCGTCAAGGGTGGCTTGGTGGTTCAACTAGGCGCTGGCGATGTCACCGGCGCTGCAGAACTGGCTGCGTCCGGACGGTTCATCATCAACGTCTTGGACAAGGACGCCGATCGCGTCGCCACCGTGAGGGAGCAGCTCCGTGGAACGGCCAATTATGGAATGGTATCTGCGGAACGCCTTCCCGAGGCGGACAAGCTGCCCTACTCGGAGAATCTTGTGAACGCGATCATCGTAAAGCAGGGCATCGTTCCGCTCTCCGAAATCAAGCGGGTGCTCGTGCCCGAAGGTGTTTTGTTGATCGACGAAGCCGATTCCAAATACCGCGAACTGGACGAAAACGGATTCAGCAATGTGATCACTGACCGATCGAAGCTGACCAGTGCCATGAAACCTCGTCCTTTCAACATGGATGCCTGGTCGCATCCCCGTCATGCATCAGACGGAAATGCCGTGTCCACCGATACGCTTGTCGGCCCGCCCCGTCGCATTCGCTGGGTCGCGGCCGCGATGCACGAGGTGGAAGGAATGGTGACCGCCGGCGGTCGGAATTACTACGGCAGCCTCCTGGCCCGCGACAGTTTCAACGGCCTGCGCCTCTGGCATTACGATCTTTCCAAGGACAAGCACAACAGCGGGGACTTTATGCTGCCCCGTCTCTCCAGCAGCCAGGCGCGACCCATCGCCTCGCCCAAGCTCGTCTTCACGATCGTGAAGTCCAAGCTGACCGCACTGGATGCAAAGACCGGTGCTCCCGTCCGGGTTTACGGCGGCTTGAATCGCCCGCGCGAAATCGTTCATCGCGAACCGCATCTTATCGCTGCCGACGCCAGTTCGTTGCGTGTTTATGACACCGAATCGGGCAAGGAACTCTGGACCTTCAAGGCGGGAGAAATCAGGCATCTCGTCGCCGGCTATGGAATCGTGACCTTCACGCACGGGCGCCCGAAACGTGGTGAGAAGCTGGAGGCCATTGCCATGGATCTCAACAGCGGCAAGGTGAAGTGGCGTAATTCCAAGTTCGATTTCCTCGGAAAGGTCACGCGCACCGTCCTGCACAAAGATCAGCTGGCATTTGAGATTTCCTCACTCAACGACAACGACATCGGCAACGAACTGAAGATCGTCTCCGCCACGACCGGTGAACCGATTTGGAACAAGGCTTATCCCCCGGGAATGAATCATCGGCGCCAGGCCCGTGCGATGTATCTCGATGACAAGCTTTGGATCCTTCACGGCGGCAAGACGAACTACGCCGATCGCGCAAACATGAAACGCCTGCCCGTGCAGGTCTCCTCGCTGGACCCCGTCACCGGCAGCACTCTGGCCACTCACAATGCCGGTCTCGCGCATTGCTTCCCGCCCGTTGCAACTCCGAACTTCATGTTTGCCGGAACACTGGACATGACTGATCTGCGCTCCGGCAACGTGGTGGTCAATCGCATCACCAAGGCAAATTGTTCGCGCGAGAACGGTTGGATCCCTGCGAACGGATTGGTTTACACCACGCCGAAACACTGCACGTGTTGGCCGATGCTTCGTGGATTTGTCTCCATGGCACCCGAAGGCGGAGACAAGGAGCGCGTCAATCGCCCCGTCGAAGAACTTGAATTCCCGCTCGAACTGGGCACGGCATTGATCGAACTCAATCCCAAGGAACCAAGACTCACCGACTGGCCGCTCTATCGAAACGACCGTTGGCGCAGCGGTAGCACCAAGGCACCCGGCCCGCGCGAGTTGAGAACGGTGTGGCAGGTGAATCTTTCCAACCCGAATGACCTGCTCCCCTGGAGCGCTGAACCGGGCGGACCGATCCTGCATGATTGGCGTCAGAACCCCACTATCAAGGGCCCTCTGAGCGCGCCCACGATTGCGAACGGCTTGGTCTACGTCACGCGACCGAATGCGCACGAGGTTCTCGCCATCGATATGAAGACCGGCAAGACCAAATGGCGCTTTACCGCGGATGGACGCGTCGATACGCCTCCAGCCATTCACAAGGGATTGGCGCTCTTTGGCACCAGCTACGGTTACGTGTATGCACTGCGCGCGGATACCGGAGAACTGGTTTGGCGCTTCCAGGCCGCACCGACCAACGAACGCATCGCGGCTTACGGCCAGGTCGAATCGCCATGGCCCGTGCCCGGCGCCGTGTTGATCATCGATGACATCGCCTACTTTGCCGCCGGCAGACAACCGCTCGCAGATGGTGGTGTTCTCGTCTTCGCGATCGATCCCTTGACCGCAAACAAGCACTGGGTGCATCGCATTGACACGATTCCGCAGAAAGGCGACTACGAAAACTCCGGCCTGGATTTTGATCCCTTCGACATCCTCCATGCCGAGGGAGACAACATCACGCTTTCGCGCTGGCTCATCACCAAGGACGGCAAGGACATGAAGGTGAACAAGTGGAACGCCTTCGCGAAAGTTGATACCGGTTCGGGTGCCTGCTACGTCCCGCGCGGCTCATGGACCTATGGCGCCCGCCATCAGCATCGCTTCGCCGGTGAAGCCCGGCGTCGTCCGCTCACCGTTTTCCGCGACAATCACGTGTATGGTTCCCTCAACGGATCAACCGACCTCTTCCGACGCGATTTTGATTTGGAGAATGGAGAAGAATTCAACAGCAGGTGGATTACGGGCTGGGCCGCGGTCGGCAAATGGCGCGAAGGTGGCAAACCCTATCGCACCTATCGCATCGCCGAAAAAGCGAGCTGGGTGACCGACCACTTCACTCCCAAGGAGGAGAAGGAAAAGAAAGTCCCGCGCAACACGCAGCTCTACAACAAGCTTCACGCCATGGCACTCGCCGGCAATGGCCGCCTCTACGTCGCTCATGAAGACGGACGGTTGAAATGCCTGAATGCCGAGGATGGAAAAGTCCTGAAGGAAACCAACATCCCCACGCCTGCCTGGGATGGATTGGCGATTGCCGAAGAACGTCTCTTCATCACCACGCAAAGCGGTGAATTGGTCTGCATCGGCAAGCCGTTCAACGAGACTCTTTAGACTTCCGCGCGATCTGCGTTTGCCCCGTGAGCGGGGTGAGCGAGCTGTTTGTGGAGGGATGAGTTTACGAGTCCGTAGCGGAGCTACAGCCCTCTGAACTTGGGCGATGGGGTTTGCGGTCCACTCGCAGCAGTACGGGGCAAATCATACTTGCCTCGGATTTTTGTGCCCACGAACTCGTAAACTCGTCCCTCCACCACTCAGGTGCAATCGCGTCCTCCTTGCCATGCGGTTCTTTAGCCCGATGGATCCGTTAGCTCGCGCTCGCAGCATCTTGAACCAGCAACTCTTTGATCGAATTCCCTTCCTCAATCCGCTAAAGCCCCGCCATGTCTATTGGCGTTGAACTGATCGGAACTTACGAAGCGCAGTGGGGCGAAGGGCCTATCTGGCATGACAATCGTCTGCTTTATGTGGACATCGAGGGGCACAAAGTCGTGCAGTTCGATCCGGGAAGCGGGAGCGAGGACATCATCGACGTTGGCGAACGAGTCGGCACGGTGGTCCCAAGAGCCAGGGGCGGACTGGTGATTGCCGGCGACAACGGCTTTGCCTTTCTTGATAGTAATACCGGATCAGTTTCCCCGATCGCAGATCCCGAGCCGGACAAGAAACCCGACAATCGTTTCAATGACGGCAAGTGCGACCCAGCTGGGCGTTTCTGGGCGGGCACGATCAGCACGGTCAAGAAGACCGGAGATGCTGCGCTTTACATGTTGGATGCGGAAGGTGGCGTGCATCTCAGGTTCCCGAATGTGACCAACTCCAATGGTCTTTGCTGGTCCAAGGACACCAGGACCTTCTACTACATCGACACGCCATCGAAGAAAGTGCGGGCCTTTGATTTCGACAACTCCAACGGAGAAATCTCAAACGAACGCACGGCGATCGACACCCAGCGCATCAACTCCAGTCCGGATGGCATGGCGATTGATGAAAACGAGAATCTCTGGATCGCATTCTGTCGCGGCAGCGCGGTGGTTTGCTTTGATCCGAACAGTGGCAAGGAGCTCGAGCGAGTCGATCTTCCAGTGTCCGGAGTGACTGCATGCGCCTTTGGGGGCCCGGACTTGAAGACCCTTTACATCACGACCGGCCGCTTCCCCAACCAGGATGAACCCGATGCCGGGCGGCTGTTTGTTGCAGAACCAGGAGTTGCCGGACTGCCTTCCTTCAGTTATGCCGGTTGAATGTTCCTGAGATACCTGACCGCCCTCGTCATCGTCGCATACGCATTCGGCAGCGCCAGAACGCAGGCCCAACTTCGCGCTGGTGTGGCGAAAGTCGACATCAGCCGTGTCGCCAGCAAGCCCTCCGGCAATACGCTGTATGCCAAGGCCCTCGTGATTTCCGACGGCACCAAGACCGCGGTCATCGTCGCGGTGGACGCCGTTGCGATTGCGGAAATCGGATCAATTCGAGATCCCTATCTCGCCAATGTGCGCAAACAACTCTCCGCCGAACTCGGAATCAAACCCGAGCACGTCCTCATTAACGCGAGCCATTGTCACGGCTCGGTTCACAAGGATGTGGAGGCACGCACGGTTCAGGCAGTGAAGATGGCGGCTGCCAACATGGTTCCCGTGACCGTCGGCGTGGGAACAGGAACGGAAAACCGCATTATGGAGAACCGCCGGCTCATCCTGAAGAGCGGCCGGATCATCGACGTGCGGCACGCTTATCCGCTTCCGCCCGACGACGCCGTTGCCGCGGTGGGTCCGGTGGATACCGAGATCGGCATCTTGCGTCTGGATCGCACCAACGGCGACACCCTCGCGCTGCTTTACAACTTCGCCATGCATCCGATAAAGGGGACACCAGCGACCGCCGGAGACACCGCAGACATCGTGGGCTTCGCATCAAAAGCAATCGAAGAAAATCTTCCCGCCGGGGCGATGGCTTTTTTCATCCAAGGTTGCGGAGGTGATATCAATCCGATTCGCTACAAGGAAGTCAATGTGCCGCGCGACGCCGAACCACATGGCAACCTCCTCGCGCTCAGCACGCTTCGAGCCGCAAGGAAAATCAAGACCAAGCCCGTCAATTCCTTCAAGTTCACCAATCACAAACTGAAGATCCCGCGCGCCGATCATTCCAAGCGCATCGAGGAAATGGAGGCCGAAAAGGAACGCCTCACCAAGTCGCTTCGCGGAACACCGCTCAACCTGAAGAGCTTCATGTCCCTCTACATGAAACACAGTGCGAACGGGACTGCTCCATCCATTGACTCGTATGTCTACATGCGAGACGAGCAGATCGGGCGCAAAGATCTCACCTCGCTCGACGAACGAAACCTGCGCGACCTGGAGCGCTACCGAAACAACGTCCACACCATGGAGGCGCTCATCCGCCTGTTGATCAACAAGGCCTTGCTCGAGCGACACCAGATGCGCAACAGCGCAGCCAACATGGAACCCGTGGAGGTCGAAGTAGTCGGACTGCGCATCGGTGATTTTCGAATGGTCAGCTTCCCCGGCGAGGTCACCGTCCCGATCGGTTTGAACATCAAGAAGCGCGCCCCGCACGATATGACCTTCGTCGCTGGCTACTCCAATGGATACATCTATTACTGCCCAACCGCGGAGCAACTGAAGAATATCGGAGGAGCCCAGGAAGACAGCGACTGCCTTATCGCAGCGGAATGGCAGGCGTTGTTTGAGAACAAGGCGCTTGAGATCCTGAAGGCATTGGACTGACCGGTGTAAAAGGCGTCGTTCAACGTGAGTGAACCTGACACCTCCCCGACAGCTGCGCCGGAGCCGCAACCCACGGGCATTCGGTGGAGTGGAGTCCGGAAAATCGTCGGCGTGTTCGTCTGCCTGTTCCTGCTGGTATGGGTTGGCAGCAAGATTGCGGATGACGAAACATTCGTTGGAACGGCGCTCACCGCATGTTGTCCATTCGGTGGCCTGGGCCTTGCGATCTGGTAGCTCGGCTTCAGTCGCGCGCGATGGAAACTCAGGATCGGAGTCATTGTCGCTGCAATTGCCGTGGCGTCGATGTTCCGGCTCCAGGGATTCTCCGGCGGGTTCGGTCCGGCCTTGGTCTTTGGCTGGCAGAAGCCCATCGAAGCTGAACGGCCGGTGGCGAACAGCGGAGTCAGTCCACCATTATCTGAGGCATACCAATCCACAGAAACGGATTGGCCGGAATTTCGTGGTCCAAATCATGATGGAGTTGTGCGCGGCATTGAGTATTCAGAGACGTGGTTGGATCTGGAGTTGCGGTGGCGAATTCCGATTGGTGAAGGCTGGTCTTCCTTCTGCGTGGTGGGGCCGATGGCATTCACGCAATGGCAAGAATACGAATCTCAAGTGACTGTTTGTCTAAGAGCAGCGTCGGGTGTTGAGGTCTGGTGTAATGAAGACAAGGTTCGCTTCGATGAAGCGATGGGTGGTCGGCGGGCAACGCGATCGCCTCCTGTAGCTCTCCGCAACTTTCGACCGTTGCTGGCACAGAGCAGATCCTGATTTTCAATGGCGTGGGGATCGATGCGCACCATCCGGAATCCGGTAAGCCGCTCTGGAATCACGCCTTCACCACGAGTCCGAAGATCTGCGTGGCGCAGCCTGGAATCGTGGACGGTTCATCGATACTGCTTTCTCTCGGTTACGGGTTGGGATCGATTCTGATCGACGTGGAGGAGAAGGATGGAACGTGGACTGCCAAAGAGCGTTGGAACTGCCGGCGGCTGACATTAATCTAAGGCTTAAGATTGAGTGCTCAAGACTGAATCCATTGCCCCAATCCGCCAGCCCTAAGCGAGCAGCTCCGTGATCACCTTCCCGCCAAACTGGCTCAGCTGTTTGTAACGGCCGGCGTGGAAGTAGGTGAGCTTGTTGTCGTCCAGGCCGAGGAGATGGAGGAGCGTGACGTGGAAGTCGCGGATGGGGTGCTTGACGTCGACGGCTTCGGAACCGATTTCATCCGTTGCGCCGACGATGGAGCCGGCCTTCACACCGCCACCGGCGAGCAGCATGCTCATGGCGTCGGCGTTATGTCCGCGGCCAAGGGAATAGACACCGCCACGACGGTTGTTGTCGGGTGTGCGGCCAAATTCGCCGGTCCAGATGACAAGCGTGTCTTTCAGCATGCCGCGTTGCTTGAGATCCTTGATGAGGGCGGCAACGGGTTTGTCGACGCTCTTGATGCGGGAGCTGTGGCCGCGCTCGAGATAATCGTGACTGTCCCAGCCGCCGGAGAAGATTTGCACGAAACGAACACCCTTTTCGATCATGCGACGGGCCATGAGGCATTGTTTACCGAAGGCAGCCGTGTCCTTTTCGTTCATGCCATACATCTCGCGGATGTGTTCGGGTTCGCCTTGCAGATCGATGACGCCGGGGACTTCCATCTGCATGCGATAGGCGAGTTCATACGATTCCATGCGCGCGGCAAGGTCCTTGTGCTCGGGGTGTTTCGCCGAGTGTTTCGCGTTGAGGAAGTTCAGCGCGTCGAGTGCCATCCGCTGGTGATCGCGGGATTTGTAGGACTGCGAGTTGATGTCGAGAATCGGAGTGCCTTCCGGGCGGAGGCGTGTGCCTTGGTAGTGCGCGGGCAGGAAGCCGTTGGACCAGTTGCGTGAACCACCTTGAGGCATGGCGAGCTCGGTCATGACCATGTATCCCGGGAGGTCCTGGTTCACGGTACCGAGTCCGTAGGTCGCCCAAGCGCCGATGGCCGGGTCTGCTCCAAGCCGGCTTCCGGTGTTCATGTGAAACAGGGCTTCGGGGTGATTCAGGGATTCGGCCTGGCAACCGCGGTAGTTGCAGAGTTCGTCAGCCACATCGGGATCGCGGAGAAACTTCCACTGATCGCACATCTCGATTCCGGACTGCCCCACCCGGTCGAACTTGAAGGGGCTGCCAACAAAGAATTTGAAGCCACTGGCCAGACTCTTGGTGCTCTTGGACTCGGTCTTGTGGAGTTCGTTGAGTTTTGGCTTCGGATCAAAGGTGTCCATGTGACCGGGACCACCTTCCATGAACAGCATGATCACGTTTTTGGCACGGGCCGGCAGCATCGGTTTCTGGGGAGCCAATGGGCCGGCAGCTTTGGCGGCTTCCTTGGCCATGACGCCGGTGAGAGCGACAGAGCCCATGGAGGCACCGAGGCCGTAAAGGAATTGACGGCGAGAGGCGGAAGTCGAAATCGGGCGGGAGCAGATGGGTGATTTCATAAGCGGGTTGAAATTGGATGGATGAACCAACAGGAAATGAATCGACGGCCAGGAAGACCCCACCGGGGCAAGCCCGATGGGGTCCACTTCTCATCAATATAGATACATAAACTCATGTGAGTTGAACAACAGGAGACAGAGGTCTGCCATGGCGCGGGTGTTGGGCCCGACGTCGGCGGCCTGTTTGTCGGGGATGTAGTTTTCGAAAACGGGGAGGATTTCCTCGTATTCGAAGGGTTTGCCGGAGAATTCCTCCACGAGGGAGCGGGTGATCTTGGTCGGGTAGGTTTTGCGCTCGGGCTTCACTTTCTTGTGATAGGTGCGCATTTCCTTCACATAGGCGGCCATCCTGGACGATTCCTGCGCGCTCGGATGGCGGGTGAAGGCGAGGTGGAAGACGCGTTTGATCTGGTCGGTCAAGTTGTCGGCATCCTTCTCCACCCGCAGGGCGAAGGCGATGGAACGTGCGGTGGTGACATCGCTGTTCAGAAGAGTGAAGGCTTGGGGTGAGACGGATGCTGCATCGCGTTCTTCGCAGGAGTCGTTCGGGTTCGGACGGTTGAAGGTCTCGAGGAAAGGATTGGCAAGGCCACGAACGCGATAGGCGTAGATGCTGCGACGATTGCGCTCGTCCGGTGTGCGGGACGGTGTGTAAGCCGGTGCGATGGAGAACTGGATCATGCGTGGCTGCAACGCGACTTCCATGTTCATCTCGGGCTTGATGGGAACTCCGCCTCCCTTGGTGTTCAACTCGCCGGTGATCTTCAACATGCCGTCGCGGATTTCCTCGGCGGACAATCGGCGTGATGGGAAATAGGCGAAGAGATTGTTCTTCGGATCCTCGTTGAGGAGCTTCTCCATGTCCGGGTGTTTCCCGGATTGCTGGTAGGTCATGGAGGTCATGATCAGCTTGTGGAGGCGCTTGATGGTCCAGCCGTTCTCAACAAAATCGGCAGCAAGGTAATCGAGCACGCGCGGGTGGGTCGGCTTCGAGCCTTTGACGCCGAAGTTGTTCGGATTGCCGGCGATGGCTTTGCCAAAGTGATACTGCCACACCCGGTTGACAATGGAGCGGGTTGTAAGCGGGTTGCGTTCGTCAGCGATCCATCTGGCCAATGCGAGGCGTCGACCGTTCAGCTTGTCCCCGATCTGATAAGGATCGTTCTTCGGGGCACCTTCAACCGGCACGGCAAGCGCACTCAATACCCCGGGCGTGACCTGGTCTCCGGGAGCTTCCAAGGCACCGCCGGTCAGGATGCGGCTGTCCGGACGCCACTTGTTGTTCGCCTTGGCGTTCATGCGGAGCCTGCGGGCATTTAATCCGCCGGGAACCGGTCCGTTGTAAACCGTCTGGACGTAGGGTTGATAGCGTTCCTTGCGACGATTCCATATCCACTCATCCTGGGCGCGCACCTTGAGGCGACCCTGTTCTATGTAGTCGAGTCCCGCGTGGCGGGGCGGCTTTTCGTCATCGGGGTCTGATTTCCGCTGAGCCTGTGTCTTGTACTCGCGATTGTTCTCCTTATACCATTTGCGCGCGGTTGCTTCTCGCTTGTCGATGAGTTCCTGTTCCTTGGCGCTGGCGAACTTCCACAGCCGTTCGGTCATCGCCTTGCCTTCCTCGAAGCGCTCGAGGTTTTCGTGCTTGGCGAAGGGCACGGGACGCTCCGCCAGCTGGGTGGGTTCAAACGCTGCGTAGACGCGATAATAGTCGCGGGTCGGAAGCGGATCGAATTTGTGATCGTGACACTTCAGGCAACGCATGGTGGTGGACATGAAGGTCTGGCCCACCGCGTTGACCACATCATCGAGATAAATCTGGCGCGCTTGTGGTTTCTTCACCATGGCCGGATCCCATGGCCCCATGCGGAGGAAGGAACTGGCCACCAGTAGCTGGGATTCCTTGTCGTTGTATTGTTTGCCGTTCTGGCGGGCAGACTGGAATTTGTTCCAATCCTTGATCCGTTTGTTCAGCGAAGCATCGGCAAGCTCATCACCGGCAAGTTGTTCGATGATGAACTGATTGTAGGGCTTGTCCGAGTTGAAGGCGCGGATGACGTAATCACGATAGCGCCACATGTTGGAGCGTTCGTAGTCGTTCGAATATCCACCGGTATCGGCGTAGCGGGCGACATCGAGCCAGTGCTGCGCCCAGCGCTCGCCGTAGTGCCTGCTTGCCAACAGACGATCGATCAGATCGCTCCACGCCTGGTCAGGATCTTTCTGGTAGGCCTGGTGGAACTTGTAGACCTGGTTCGGAGTCGGCGGCAATCCGGTCAAATCATAGGTGGCACGACGAATCAACGTGCGGGCGTCTGCCTTGGGAGCCGGCTTGAACCCGGCTTTGGAGAGTTTTGAACGCACCAGCGCATCGATGGGATTCATCTGCGATTTCACCCTGGGTTTCTTCACTGGCTGGAACGCCCATATGTCTTCAGGCTGATAGCGCCGGAAGGTCCACTCGTCAGCAAGTCCACCGGACGTTGTCACCATCACACCGTCTTTCGTTCGTTTCTTGCTCTGTTCGGCGAGGTGAATTTCCTTTTGGCGTTCTTCGCTCGGCCACGGAGCGCCCGCGTCGATCCATCTGGCGAAGTCAGCGATCTGCTCCTCATTGAGACGATCGTTCTTCTTCGGCGGCATCTCGTAGTCTTCATCCTCCCACTTGATCATCTTCATCACGTAGCTCTGCGCGGAAGACCCGGGAACGAGGGCATTGGAAAACTCGGAGCCTCCCTTGAGAAACCTGGACCGCGTGGTCAGGTCAAAACTGCCCTTCGGCTTCTTGTGCAGATCGCCACCGTGGCAACCGAAGCACTTCTCGGAGAGGAGCGGTTTTACGCGAAGCGTGAAGAGTCGTTCGAATTCAGCCTTGCTGTCATCGGCGAATACTCCGCCAGCGGTGATCAACAGCGCGCTGGCTGCGATGATGTGGTTCTTCATTTCGATTCGATTGCAACTGAGACCGGTTGAAAGCCTGCCTCTGTTTACGGTTTGCCGCTCTCGTAGAGTTCGGCGATTTCGACAGCGCTCAATGCTGCGGAGAATATGGCAAATTCATCCATACTGCCATTGAGATTACGGACAGAGAATTTCGCGTCGTTACGCGTTGGTTCGCTCCAGTTTCCGATGGAGGCTGCACCGATCTTCACGCGATCGACCTGCATATTTTCGGGAAGCACTTCCTGGTGGAACTGCTTGCCGTTGATGTAATGGGTGACTGTGTAGGTTGAGGTGTCGTAGGTCGTGGCGATGTGCGTCCACTTACCACTCATCGCGGGAGTCCAAAACGGCTTCGAGTAGACGATGTGCTTATCCCAAAGCTTCTTCTCACGATCGGCTTCACGACGCTTCACAGAAAAAAACAGACGTCCGTCATCCATGATCTGCCAGTGCGGTTCATTGAGTTCGTGTCCGTCGGTGAGGAAGAGGGAATTATACCAACGATCGAGGCTGTCGATCTTCACCCAGGCCATCAAGGTCAGGGAAGAGAGTTCCTCATCAACATTCACCTTCACGCGGCTGCCTGTGCCGCTGAAGTCCAGCGCACCGTCCGCATGTCCGAATCGATCAACCGCGCGTTTGGCAGCGACGATCGCACCATCGGTGGCAGCCTCAGTTTCGCGCGCCTCATTGTAGAGCTCGCGATGCCACTGCCCGGGTTGCGACATTGGGTAGTACGCGACAACCCGCTCGTCGCGGGCAAGCCGGCGACTGTGATCGAGCCAGACGTTACGCCGGCTTGAACGGCCGCTGTTCAGTCGTTCGTTCAATTCACGCATGCCGACAAAGCTTCCGGCCTTGGCCACCAAGGTTTCCAGGGCGCCGTCTTGAGTCCAACGAAGCGCCTCGCCTTTCTTCATCAGCTTCTTGTTCGGCGCACCATTCGGGTACCACTCAATTTCGCCATCCAGCACGTGGACCTCGGATTTACCGTTCGTGATATTGACCGCAAACTCCGTCCCGAGATCGACGACTTCGCCTTCGGCCGAACGGATGCGAAATCCATGAGCGGGCTCAGGCACGTTGGCGCGTATCTTTCCGCGCACGACGCTCATCTCCATGGACGAGTGAATTTCAAACGCAGCGTCGCCTTCCACGACGAGCGTCACGCCACTGAAAAGTTCCAACTGCGCCACACCTGCAGTCATTCGGATTTCACCGGCGGGGAGAAGATCGCCTTGGGCCAATTCGGGATGGCTTTCCCAGGCCGCGCCATCGACGCCGGTCAATACACCGAAGCCCTGTGCGCTGGGTTCCACTTTCTTATCCGAAGCGTCAGCCACAGGCGTCACCGGCAAGGGACGTGTGGCGAAAAAGATTCCCATCACGCCCGCAGCCGCGATCGCCACCCACTTCCAGGCGCCAGGCAACGCGACAACATTCCCAGGTTCAGGACTGGACCAAGCCAAGCCAATCTCCTGAACTGATTCGCTTCCCTGTCGAAGTCCTGCATCGATCGAAAGATACTTCCGGAACGCGCGACGCAATTCTGCATTCGCCTCCATCGCATCTTGAAACTTCTCGAACTCATCTGCCGAGATCGTCTCGTTGCAGTAATCTTCAAGCCAGCGTTGTTCCTGTTCGGTGAGTTTCATGCGCGCGTCCAATCGTAGCAGCCGACGTGAGGCGGCTCGTGCCTTCTGCTGAAATCTGATTTGAGCCTCCTCACGTCGGCTGCTTCGCGTTTCGAATTCATGCCGTGCCCTCCTGCGCCATCGTGGTTTCGACGCAATCCAACAATACCTTTCGAATGCGATTGAGCCGCATGTAGAACGAACCCGGTTTCACCCCGGCACGATTCGCAAGTTCCTTGGTCGTTGTTCCCGGAGTGTAAGCCATGGTCACCAATTCACGCTGCGCTGCCGGCAATTTCTTGAGACAACCTTCAAGCGCAGCATTCTCCGACTTCCGCTCCTCAGTTTCTTCGGCCGCTTCCTCAGCCAACTTCGCCATCAAATCCTCGCGAAAAACCAATCGGTCTCGCGCCAATTTCCGCCGATATCCCAAGGCTTCGAAGCGAGCGATGACACAAGCCCATTTGATAAAGCTCGTCGATGGATCGAACTGGTCGAATTTCCGCCAGGCGACCAGGGCAACCTGCTGAACTACCTCGTCCGCGTCATACCAGGTCGGCAGCAAGGAGCGTACAAATGCCCGCAAATCGCCCTCGTATCTGGCAAAAAGCTCCACGAATGTCTCGTATTGTTGGGATTCCGGGTCTGGCACTGCCCTACTACTACCGGGCAGGCCCAAACCTCACAAAGAATTTTGCGATTTCTGGGAATGCAATTCTGCGGACCTGCTTCCATGATCCGTCCACTCGTCGACATGAAGCAAATCCTTCTTTCACTGGCACTGGTCCTGGCCACGCAGGCGGCCGATTCACGACCGAACATTCTCTTCATCTACACCGACGACCAATCGCACCGCACGGTGAGTTGTTATCCGGAGGCGTTTGACTGGGTGAACACGCCGAATATCGATTCGTTGGCTGAGAACGGCGTGCGATTTTCGCGGGCCTACATCGGCTCGTGGTGCATGCCTTCGCGCGCGACGATGCTCACGGGACATCATCAACACGGCATCGAATCAATGCGCATGGAAGGACAGTACCCGGGAAGCGCATACGATCCGGACAAGTGCCCGTTCTGGCCCAAGGTGTTTCGTGAGCACGGTTACACGACCGCACAAATCGGCAAGTGGCATACGGGTGTGGATGGAGGCTTCGGACGCGACTGGGATTACCAGATCATCTGGAATCGCCCGGCACTTCCGAAGAACGCGCCGAATTACTATTACGATCAGCTGACGAGCTTTAATGGAGGCAAGCCGAAGATGGTGAAGGGTTACACCACCGACAACTACACGAAGTGGGCCATCGAGTTCATCAACGGCAAGGGGCGCGATAAGAGGAAACCCTGGTACTTGTGGCTTTGCTATGGCGCGGTGCATGGACCGTTCACGCCGGCGAAGCGGCACCTGGGTGATTATCATGGAGTCAAAGTTCCAACTCCGAAGGATGTTTACCCTCCGCGTCCGGGGAAACCGGAATATGTGGACAAGATGGAGTTCTGGGAACGCGGCAAGAACGGCGAACCGGTCGAGCGCCAGGTTCGCAAGAAAGCGCCCGTGGGCATGAAGGATTTTCCGGGACGTTCATTGCGCGATTGGGTCCGACAATATCACCAGGGTGTGTTGGCGATCGATGAAGGCGTGGGCAGACTGTTGAAGGCCCTGAAGGACAGCGGGCAGGATGAGAACACGATCATCGTGTTCACCTCCGATCAGGGATTCGCTTGGGGACAGCATGGATTCAAATCGAAGGTTGCGCCTTACAACGGAACCGTTGCCGCTCCGTTTATCATCCGTCCCCTGGCGAAAGACCGGGAGCGAACGGCGGGGCGCGTCGTGGAAGAGCCCGTCAGTGGTGTGGACATCCCCCCCACCTTCTTTTCGCAGGCCGGCGTCGATCTTCCGTGGGAAATGCACGGCCGGGATCTGAGTCCGCTGTTAAAAAACAAGGAAGCAGGCTGGACCGCGCCCGCGATGCTTGTTCATACCGCCAAACTCTACGGGTCTGCGACGGCGGAGATTCCTGCGAAGGGAGATCCTGCATTGCTGCACGGACCGGGCGTGCCGTGGTTCGTGATGCTGGCTCACGGAAAATACAAATACATCCGGACCTTGATCGAAGGCGAACCAGAGGAGCTATACGACCTTCACGCGGATCCGGATGAACAGAAAAACCTCGTGAGCGACGGGTCAAAGGAACGCATTCTCCAGCGATTGCGAATCGCTACGATCGCGGAACTGCGACGAACCGAGGCTGGCTTTGCGAATCACATGCCCAGAGCAGCGACCATGGCCGACTAAAGCGTAACGCCGATAGTTACTTGCCCATAGCCAACACGCCCGCGATCTCGGAATCCGGCACGTTCAAACCGAAGTCAACATGCCCGATGCGGTCGGCGAGAACGAATTTC
>PBAL01000059.1 GCA_002715965.1 Verrucomicrobiales bacterium
GATCAGTCGGGCAACGCTTCGCGTTGCCGACTCTCATAGCAGATGGACCAGTTTTCGGGGAGCACTCCAGATCAGTTTATCAAGAGCCATCGCCGTGAAGGCGAACGGTTGGAACAGAGGGCAAAGGAAGGATCTCAAATCCAAATTCAATTGATTACAAAGCACCCCGCCGGTAATAGTGGCTGGGTTGGAAGGAACCCTTATTCTAGACGCCGACAGCCCCGTAGTGAGAGAGAACGAGGCACAAAATGACTGAACTGTTTCAAGAATCCATTCGGGTAATCAACTTTCCCCTCAGCCTGCTGATGATTGTCATCATTATCTATTGGTTGCTGGCGCTGGTTGGATTTTTGGACTTCGACATTCTGGATGGCAGTGCGGATCTGCACGTGGATGGGGGCGATGTTCACGTGGAAGGTGATCTGCAGGCGGATTTCGATGGGTCTCATGGTGGCGGGATCCTCGGAGGTATCTCAAGCTATCTGCATGTGGGAGACGCACCACTCACCGTGATTCTTAGCGTAATGATCATTTTCATGTGGTCGTTCTCGTTGCTGCTGAACCACTACTTCAACTCCGACGATTCCTTCTTTTTGGGGCTGCTCTTCTTGGTCCCGAACATTATCGTGAGCGTCCTGCTTAGCGGTATCATAATCATCCCAGTGGCCGTGTTTTTTAAGAAACTCTCGGGCAGCGAGAATGTTAAGAAGAACGCTTTGGGGGACATGTGCACAGTCATCAGTCAAACAGTTGATTATGACAGCGGCCAGGCCGAAGTGGCACAAGAGGGGGCTCCAATTGTGGTCAATGCACGGACAAGCAATCCGAACGAAGTTTTGACGAGGGGGCAAAAAGCGGTCGTCGTCCGCAAGAACGACAACGGAACATACGTAATCAAATCCATATAGGAATAAATCATCATGATATTGGCAATTTGGGAAACAGTTGGTTGGGTAGCCGGTGGCGGGCTCGTCGTCGTGCTAGTCGGGGGATTCATCTTGGCAGTCACGCTTTATCGGAAGGTGGAGCAGGGTACTGCACTCGTTACCACGGGCATGCGAGGCACGAAAGTGTCGTTCAAGGGGGACGTGGTATTTCCCGTCGTGGAACGGGGCGAATACATGGACATCTCTGTAAAGACCATTGAGGTTTACCGCCATGGTGTCGACGGCTTGGTCTGTAAGGACAATATGCGGGCAGACATCAAGGTGAAATTCTACATCCGCGTAAATAGCACGGTGGACGATGTTCTCAAGGTCGCACAATCCGTCGGCTGCGCCCGTGCCTCAGACCCTAAGGCCTTGTTCGAACTCTTCGACGCGAAGTTCTCCGAAGCATTGAAGACCGCGGGTAAACAGTTCGACTTCGAAGCCCTGTTTACTTCACGCGAGGAATTCAAATCTGAAATCCTGAAGGTGATTGGCACGGACCTGAATGGTTACATCCTCGAGGACGCAGCGATCGACTACCTGGAACAAACTCCCAAGGACAAGCTCGATCCTACAAACATCCTAGATGCCGAGGGCATCAAGAAAATCACGGAAATCACCTCTCTCGAAGCGGTGAAGACCAACAAGGCCGAGCGCGACAAGGAAAAAACCATCCGCAAGGAAGATGTCGAAGCACGCGAAGCCATTCTCGAACTCGATCGTCAATTGGCGGAGAGTGAGGAACGCCAGAAGCGCGAAGTGGCGTCTATCACTGCCCGCGAGGAGGCCGAGGCGAAGAAGATTCAGGAGGAGGAACGCCTCAAGTCCGAGACCGCCCGCATTAATGCTGAGCAGGAAATTGGCATTGCGGACGAGAATAAGCAGCGGCAAATCATTGTCGCCCAGAAGAACAAGCAGCGCACCGAAGCCATCGAGACCGAGCGTGTTGAGAAGGACCGCATGCTCGAGGTCACGGAGCGTGAACGGATCGTGACGCTGGCTGAGATCGACAAGACCAAGGTCGTCGAGACTGAGCAAAAGAACATCCAGGAAGTCATTCGCCAACGCGTGGAACTGGAAAAGAACGTTGTCGCCGAACAGGAGCGCATCAAGGACACCGAAGCGTTTGCCGCTGCGGAACGTGAGAAGAAAGTCATCATCACCCGCGCCGAGCAGACTGCCGAAGAAGCCTTGGTCAAGGACATCAAGGCTGCCGAAGCCGCCAAGCGTGCTGCCGAGCTGAAGGCCGAAGAGGACAAATACAAGGAAGTCACGGAAGCCCAGGCCGGCAAGGAATCCAGCCTGCTCAAGGCTGAAGAGATGCTCACCATTGCCGATGCGGCGGAGAAGTCCGCCGTCAAGAACGCGACGGCCAAGAAGCACGACGCCGAAGGTGTCACGGCGATGGAGGCTGCCCGCGGATTGGCCGAAGCCCAGGTGATCACCGCCCAGGCCGATGCGAAGGAAAAGGACGGCACGGCCATGGCCAACGTCTCACGCCTGCAATACGAAGCCGACGCCAAGGGTATTACCGACAAGGGCAGTGCCGAGGCCAACGTGGCTCAACAGAAGTTCACGGCGGAAGCCAACGGTATCACCGAGAAGGCCGAAGCCATGAAGATCTTCAACGAAGCCGGTCGCGAACACGAAGAGTTCAAGCTGGAACTCAACAAGGAACGCGACATCGAACTCGCCGAGATAAATATCCGTGGAGACATCGCAACCGAACAGGCCAAGGTCCTGGGCGAAGCGCTCAAGAGTGCGAACATCGATATTGTTGGCGGTGACGGTCAGTTCTTCGACCAGATGATCAATGCGATCTCACAGGGCAAGTCCGTCGATCGTGTGATCGACAACAGCAGGGCTCTCACCGACGTGAAGGAGACCTTCTTCAACGGCGATCCGGATTACTTCAAGGCGAAGTTCTCCGAGTGGGTGAAGCAGTTTGGAATCAGCAGCGACGACGTCCGCAACCTCAGCATCGCTGGTGTTCTTGGTAAGATGATTGCCAAGGCCGACGGCGCGGAAATCAAGTCCACGCTGGAACAGGCCCTGTCTGCTGCCGAGGAAGCCGGATTGGCGAACAAACCCGCCAAGGCGTTGATTTCGTCGAAAGGGAAGAAGTAATTGAGGTCCGTGCAGCCTCCCGCCATTGGGCGGGAGGTAGCAAGGGCCAACGGCCCGTCCCCATATTCAGCCCAGGCCGACCGCGGGAAGGCTTGGGGAAAACGGCACAACCCTTTTTTGAATCATGGCTGAAGAACCTCAAGACGAAGCCACAATCGAAGAACCCAAGCCCGATCAACCGGTTCTGGAGGGCGGGACTTACGAGATCATTCGCAAGCGCCTCCAGGATCGCTCAGCCGATCTCCGTGGACGCCTGGGCCAGCTGAATGATCTGCGCAAGGAAGTCTTCGGTTCGATCGAGACCGTTCTCCTCCGCGCCGACCGTATCACGACCGAGCACAACTGCATCCCTCGCGACATGATGCCGGTCGGGGAAAACCTGTTCCTGTTCGGTTACAACGTCCAGTTCGGCCTCAAGACCACGATTAAGCTAGAGGACGTCTTCGCGGTTTATGAGAGCACCGGGGAACAGTTTCAACAGGTCGGACTGGATCTGCTCAGTGATGAGCGCTTCAACGACGATTTTCAGAGCCTCTACAAATACTACAAGAACACGAAGTTCGTTAAATTCTCCTTCATAGGACCCTACCTGTTCATGGTCTTCCGGGTCGGCGCGGAAGTGAATGACGTCAAGACCTTCAAGTGGAGCGTCGATGGCGACAAGCTGGTCTACGTCGATAATCGTTCGGATCACGAATTCAGGTATCCGGCGCAGTACGAATTCGATTGGAAACGGACCCATCGCGAACTTCATCGGTCCGGACTTTCACCCCATATCGCCATCGCCGATCGCGCCTTTGTGGAGTGCATCAATGGCGACCTCACCATCAAGGTCGAGGACAACACGGAGAGTGGCGAGGGAATCTATTCGGAACCGGTCCAGCACAAGGACCAGACCCTTGATGATGCGGAGATTTACTTCGCGCTATGCGGCAACCTGATCCTGCTCAAAATCAAGCCCTTCCAGGAGAAGGAATTCCGCTACTTCATCTTCAATGACAAGATCAAGAGCGTGCATCGCGTGGACGGAATCGCCCATGCGGCCGTTCTTCTGCCGGAAGATCAGGGGATCATCTTTTCCAATGGTTACTATCTCCAGACCGGCGTCCTGAAGCAGTTCGAAAGCGACCGGACGGACATGATGTTCGAGCGAGTCACGCAGTCGAGCAACGGTGAGGATTATCTGTACGTCTTCTACAACCGGATGGCGGGCGACTATGTGCTGCTCTCCTACAACCTCATCAGCCAGGCGGTGGAAAGCCCAATCTGGTGTCACGGCTTCTCGCTCTACGACGATGGCCAGCTCGTCTACTTCAAGGCCCAGAGCGAACCGCAAAAGCACCACACCCTTCAGCTCTGGCAGACACCTTTCGTCGCGGCCGGGCATGAACTTCACAAGAACACCGATTCCTTCCTCTACAAGATCGGCAATCGCGATGTCGTTCGTTGTATGGCTGAGTGTCAGGACATCCTGAACCTGATGGAGAAGGACGAATCCTACGCCGGCCTCTACGTGGACATCGTCAAACTCGCCAACGACATTTCCGATTCCTACTTCTGGGTCGACAAGGAAGAGGCCTTCAATCTCAAGGAAGTCCTCGGCCAGATCAAAGAAACGGCCAGCAAGGCCGTTGATGAATTTCAAAAGGTCCTTCGCATCCGTTCCGAGACTGGTTCAGAACTCAAGCGCGTCCGCAAAGACGGCGAGGGATTATTTCATGCCCTACGGACGGAGCGCATTGAGACCGTCGATGGTTTTGTTGAGAAGTTGGCCGCTCTCCGGCGCCTGCGAGGCGAAACGATTTCTCTGAAGGATCTCCGCTACATCGATCTCACGGCGGTTGAGAAATTGGAGATTACCATCGCGGATTTCTCCGAGCAGCTATCCCGCCAATGCGTTGAGTTTCTCCTGTTGCCCGAGTCACTCGACCCGTATCGCGTTCGTGTGGACGAGCAGTCCAAGGCGGTCGACGAAATCCAGAAGGTCGCTGAGGGCCGTGAGCTTGAGGAAGCCATTGGTAAGTCCGGTGAGGAATTGGAGATGCTCATCGAGATCGTCACCAATCTGAAGATCGACGACGCCACGGAGACAACGCGCATCATCGACGGAATCACTTCGATCTACACGACTCTGAACCAAGTCAAGGCCGCCGTTCGCAAGAAGTTCAAGAGCCTGATGCAGGTTGAAGGCGCTGCGCAGTTCAATGCGGAGATCAAGCTGCTCAACCAGTCGGTGGTTAATTACCTCGATCTCTGCGACGCGCCCGCTCGTTGCGAGGAATACCTGAACAAGGTGATGGTCCAGTTTGAGGAACTGGAAGGCCGCTTTGCCGACTTCGACGAATACGTCGTTCAACTCGCCGACAAACGCACCGAGGTCTACGAGGCTTTTGAAGCGCGCAAGCTGAATCTCGTCGAGGCCCGCAACAAGAAGGCCAACGCGCTCATGACTTCCGCCGAGCGCATCCTCAAGGTCATCAAGCATCGCGTCGATGGAATGAAATCCATCAACGACATCAACGGCTACATGGCTAGCGATCTGATGATCGAGAAGGTGCGGGGAACGATCGATGAACTGGTCGAACTCGAGGATACCGTCAAGGCTGACGACCTGCAGGGCCGCCTGAAGGCGATTCAGCAGGACGCCGTCCGTCAGCTGAAGGACAAGCTCGAACTCTTTGCCGACGGCGACAACATCATTTCGCTCGGCAAACACCGCTTCAACATCAACACCCAGCCGCTCGATCTCACCATCGTCAATCGCGACGGCGAGATGTGCATGCATCTTACGGGCACGAAGTTCTTCGACGGAATCACCGACGAGGGATTCCTGGGAACGCGGGACGTCTGGAAACAGGAAGTTGTTTCCGAGAACGGCTCGGTTTACCGCGCTGAGTATCTCGCATGGAAGATGTATGAGAGCGCTTCCGCCGAGAAGCGGTTGGGTGAACTGGACGGACTCTCTGACGAGGAACGCATCAAGCAGGTGCAGACTTTCATGGGCCCGCGCTACGCGGAGGCGTACACCAAGGGCATTCACGATCACGATGCCGCTGCGATTTTGCGGGAATTCATCAACATCGATCTCGCGTTGGGACTCGCTGGCTACGCGCCAACACCTCGGGCCTGTGCGAATATCTTCTGGAATCGCTTTTGCGACGAGGAAACCAAGGCCCTCTGGTCGGCCAAGCTCCAGGGATTTGGGGCGAAGAATCGTTTGTTCCCGGGAGATGAGAAGAACGCCGCATACATCGGGAAGCTCGCCGGGTTGTTGCGCGATTTCAATGAGACGCATTCGTTCTTCCCGGACAGTGCCATCGATGATGCTGCCGAATACCTTTTCTTCCAATTGACGGATGGCGTGGTCTTCGTGATCAGCAAGGAAGCCGCGGATCTTCACGAGGCGTTCACCGAGCATCTCCTTGAGAAACACATCCGCGAAGAATTTGACCAGGCACATCAGGCATTGGCCGAACATCCGGCCAGCGAGTTTGAAATCATTCGTGACTGGTTGCGTGGATTTTTGTGTGGCGGCACGGTGCGTGGTGGGGAAGAAGGTGATGTCGTGCCCGTCGCACTATCCGATTCCCATCTGGACGAAGTTGCCGGACTCTTGTTCTGCGACAACTTCGATCCGCGCGGAGTTGTCTCCGCACCAACGAAGGTCGTCATCGAGAAGATGATGGGCGCTCACCAGTTGATTCCGGAGAGCGGTTACACCTTCGACTACCTCGAGTTCCGCGACCGTCTCCGGAGATACGACAACGATGTCGTTCCGAAATACGAGCAGTACATTGATCTGAAAAAGCAGGTCATTGACGACGCCCGCGACGATCTTCGCCTGGAAGAATTCCAGCCGCGCGTGCTGACCTCCTTTGTGCGCAATCGCCTCATCGACGACGTCTATCTGCCGATGATCGGTGACAACCTCGCCAAGCAGGTTGGTGCGGCCGGCGACAAGAAGCGCACGGATCTGATGGGGTTGCTCCTTCTCATTTCGCCTCCCGGTTACGGCAAGACGACCTTGATGGAATACATTGCCAATCGCCTGGGCATCATCTTCATGAAGATCAACGGTCCGGCGCTTGGACATCATGTGACCTCTCTTGATCCGACCGAGGCGAACAACGCAGCTGCCCGCGAGGAGGTCGAGAAACTCAACCTCGCGCTGGAAATGGGTGACAACGTGATGCTCTATCTGGATGACATCCAGCACTGCAATCCGGAGTTCCTTCAGAAGTTTATCTCCCTCTGCGATGCCCAACGAAAGATCGAAGGTGTCTACAAGGGGCGTTCACAGACCTATGACCTCCGCGGTCGAAAGGTTGTCGTGGTGATGGCGGGCAATCCCTACACGGAGAGTGGAGACAAGTTCCGCATCCCGGACATGTTGGCCAACCGTGCCGACACGTACAACCTTGGCGACATTCTTGGCGGCCATGCCGACGCTTTCAAGATGAGCTATCTGGAGAACGCCGTGACCTCCAATCCGGTTCTCCAACAACTCTCCAACAAGAGCCAGAAGGACATCCAGAATTTCATCCGTATCGCCGAGACCGGCACGAAGGATCATGTGGACTTTGAGGCAAATTACTCGGTCGAGGAAATCAACGAGATCGTTTCGGTCATCCAGAAGCTCCTGCACATCCGCGACGCCGTGCTCGATGTGAATCTTGAGTACATCGCCTCTGCTGCGCAGTCCGACGATTACCGAACCGAACCCGCATTCAAGTTGCAGGGCAGCTATCGAAACATGAACCGCATGGCCGAAAAAGTCCTGCCGATCATGAACGACCAGGAAGTTCACGACCTCGTGATCGATCACTACGAGAATGAATCACAGACGCTGACCACCGGTGCGGAAGCCAACGTCCTCAAGTTCAAGGAATTGATGGGTGTGCAGCGTGAGGAAGACGCAGCGCGCTGGACCGACATCAAGAAGACCTACAAGCGAAACCAGCTTCTCGGCAGCACAGATGCCAGCGATCCGGTCGGTCGCGTGGTGGCGCAACTCACCACCTTCAGCGAAGGCCTGGACGGTATTCGCTCCACGATCGAAAAAGCCGTCGAACAGCCGGAAGAGAAGCCCGACATCAAAGTCGATCTCAGCGAGATGACCGGAATCATCGAGACCTTGGGCAAAGACGTGCGTGATGGATTGAGCGCGTGGAAGCTTCAGGACCGAAAAGACATTCAGGAATTCGTGAAACGCATCGGCGCGGTGAACGGCGGGCTCGCCAACCTGAAGAAATTGATCGAAACCTACATGTCTGAACGCAAGGCGCAGCGTGCTGGTGACAGTAACTCCGTGGATCTCAGCGGTGTCTCCGTATCGGCCGAGACGTTGGATGAGATTTACAACCTCATCGACACAGATCCCAAGGCCAAAGCTGCGGCCAAGCAGGCAAAGAAAAAGAAAAAGTAGCGGTAGCTGCGGTTGGATTCCCAGGCTGCTGACTCTCATCACCGCAGGGCACAGACGGACGCAGAGGAATCAAGTCAATCTCTGCGATCGTCCCTCCTCTGAGGTGACAAAATCTACTTCCCATAAGCGCCGAACCGGAAGCGTTTGATCACCGGCGTCACCCGCGCGTCCAGCATGATCCTCTCCATGCGCCTGGCGATATCCGGCTTCTCTGTTGCAAGGTCTTTCGATTCCGCATGGTCGCTCTTCAGATTATAAAGTTCCAGTTTCGCATCGGGGTTCTTTCGCAGGTTTTTCTTCACCGCTTTCCAATTGCCCTGGCGAATTGCGACTTGTCCGCCGTATCCCGCAAAATCCCAGAAGAGGTAATCATGTTTCTTCTGCTTCTTGCCGAGCAGCGCTCGCAGGTAGCTGATGCCATCTGTGTTCTTCGCCGGCTTGATTCCAACGATATCGCAGATCGTTGCCATCGCGTCGTAGTGCGCGCTCGCGTGATGGCTCACTGATCCGGCCTTGATCTTGCCGGGCCATCGGACGAGGAGCGGCACGCGGATGCCACCTTCGTGCACGGAACCCTTCAAACCGCGCAGGCCATTGACGCTGTTGAAGAATTCGAAATCCACCTGTCCCTTCAAGAACGTCGTTCCATTATCGGAGGTGAAGAACACGATCGTGTTGTCATCCAGATTGAGTTCCTTGAGCAACGCCATGAGTCGGCCGATCTGTCTGTCCATGAACGTGATCATGGCCGCATAGGCGGAGCGCGGAGTGGGGTGGGGGAGGTAGCTCTTTCCGGTGTAGGGAGTCTCGGGCCATTCGCCCTTGTAGGCGTCGATGTCATTTTGAGGGGCTTGGAGCGCGAGGTGGGGAATCACCGTCGGATAGTAAACGAAGAAGGGCTTGTCCTTGTTCGCGTGCACGAATTTCAGCATCTCGTCAGCGATGGCTTGAGGACCGTAGGTCTCGCCAGTCAGTCCCCGCGTATTGCCCTTCAACGTGAGTCTCTTCGAATCATCCACGAGATACTTCGGAAACAGGTTGTGCGCATGGCGTTGGCAATTGTAGCCGAAGAATCGATCGAAGCCCTGTTTCAACGGATCACCGCTCGAACCAACTTCACCCAATCCCCACTTCCCGAACGCGCCCGTCGCGTATCCACGCTCCTTCAAGAGCTCGGCGATCGTCACGTCCTTGTCCCGAATCGGCAATTGGCCACGATGCGTTTCCCACGCGCCGATTTCGTAGTTGGTTCGCACGTAGGCGTGGCCACCGTGTTTACCAGTCATGAGGCTGCATCGCGCCGGCGCACAGACTGGTGCGCTGGTGTAGTGCTGTGTGAAGCGCATTCCCTCGTTGGCGAACATATCCAAGTGTGGCGTTCGAATCTTCTTTTGCCCGTAAGAGCCCAATTCCGCGTAACCAAGATCATCCGCCATGATGTAGATGATGTTCGGCAGCTTGGCCGCGGCCGCGGGAAGCGTGAGTAAAACCGTAAGGGCGATGGAACGGAGAAACGTCATGCGCAGAGCATTGGGAAGGATATGAAGCGGTCAAGCGGTTATGTTTTGTCCGCGCGTCGGAAGAAGAGTTGGTGGGGTGGAACTTCTGAGAGCGGGGTTTGTGAAATTCCCCTGTTGTGGAACGGCTCAGGAGCCCCGTCCACAGCAAGGTCTTTTAGTCCGCCTTTGTCATGCGGCTTGGCGACGATTACCGTAATCCGAGTGCGTTGTAGAATAGACACGTTCGGCTCAGCGGGAGCTTCGCCCCACCAACCGGGATGTGCTTCTCCGCGGCTCCTTGCAATATCGGCGATGGAAGTTTGGAATCTGCGTCCGAGAGATTTGGTGTCGTAAGAAGCATCGCCGGGAATATCGATGCGCTCCGTGATGTGGATCAGAAGTTTAAGGAGATGGGGGGCGATCGGAGGTATTCGCTGGGCCAGGTCGTTGGCCTTTACCCGTGGGTGAACGAATGTGTGGCTCTGCTACGCGAGGAGAACTGCTTGGCAATGGCACATTACGTGGACAGGGAGGTCGTCACTGCGGGGCACTTCATAGGAAATACCACGGCACGTCTCGTAGAGTCTGTGACGTATGCGATGAAATCGCTGTCTTCTGCTGGGTACGAATATTTCGAGGCAATGTCCATTGAGGCAGTCTTCGATGGTGTCGCCTTCCTTTCAATCAACGAGTTTCGAACGCACTCGCTCTACGACAACGAGCGGGTCAAAGAGGCGTTCGCGGCATGGCCTCACAAGGTCGTGTTTCACACTTCTTATCTGGAACGTCGTATTATTTGTGAGGATCTGACGACGGGAGACCTGGATGAACTGCACCATTTGAGACAAGGAGTTCGGGTGCAAATAACACCGGGTGGAATTGGGAGCGTGAGCGGTGGTTCGATCAACAAGCGCCGTCCGGTGGCGGTGGTGTATGATAGCGATGAGGAGACTGTAGAGTTTGTGAAGGCGGAATTCGATTTGGAGAGTATCATTTCGCGAATGCCGAGCGATCATCCCGCGTCGCCCGAGTTCCTGCGGGGCTGGGAGTACGAGTGTTGGCGTGCTGACCCTGCGACACATTGGTGAGCGAACTTGACGGGTGAGTTGGAATCGTCATCGTTTCCACATGAATCGCTTCCATGTTCCTCTGGTTTTGGGTTGTGCCGTTTTGTTGGGCAGTCCTGTACAGGGAGCGAAGTTTGGCACGTTCGATGCCGAGACGGTTGTATTCCTTGGAGATTCCATCACACACGCGGGTCACTACGTTTCCTTCGTCGAGGCGAGGGTGCGCGAGTTGAACGGCAACAAGGTTCCCCGGATCATCAACATGGGATTGCCGAGTGAGACCTGCTCTGGGTTGTCCGAGCCGGATCATCCTTTTCCGCGACCGACGGTGCACGAGCGATTGGATCGGGTGTTGGCCAAGACGAAGCCGGATTTGGTGTTTGCGTGCTATGGAATGAACGATGGGATCTATTACCCGTTCAGCGAGGAGCGTTTCGCGAAGTACCAGGAGGGCATACATAAACTGATCCGTAAGGTGAAGGCGACGGGCGCGAAGCTGGTGTTGATCACCCCGCCTCCCTTCGATCCCTTGCCGCTGAAGAAGAAGGGGAAGCTCTTGCCCGCTGGGAAGAAGAAGTATGCCTGGTTCGAAATTTACGAGGGATACAACGGCGTTCTCGATCGATACGCCGAGTGGCTGAAGAGCCAGGCCTCGAAAGTTGAGATGGTGATTGATGTGCGCAAGCCGATCGATGCCGCGGTAGCGAACGCGCGCAAGAAGGATCCGGAGTTCACCCTGTCGGGGGACGGTGTTCACATAGACAAGCGAGGACACGAACTCTTTGCCCGGGCCGTGATGAAGGCATTGGGAATCGGTGTGGGAATCGGTGGTAAGATGCCGGATGCCGGGTTGTTCAAGTTGGTCGAAGCGCGGCACAAGGTCGCGCACCTGGCTTGGTTGACGCATGCGGGTCACAAACGGCCCGGGCCGAACTCGAAGATCCCCTTCGAAGACGCGATGAAGCAGGACGCAGCTATACAGCGGAAGATCACGGCCTGGTTTACGAAGAAATGAAACCTCCATGGCGGAAGAGAAAAATATCCTGATTTACGACAGCGATTGTTCGCTCTGCACCTTTCAGATGAAGGTGCTCACGTGGCTGGATTGGTTGGAACGAGTCCGTCTCCTGCCGATCAAGGACCCGGAAGCAAAGGTCGTGGCTCCCACCCTGACGCGGGAAGACTTGTTGGAAGCGATCCATGTGGTGACACCTGCCAACAAGATCCATCGCGGCGCGCGGTGTATTCGCTATCTGAGTCTTCGGATGCCGGTCCTGTTTCCAGTGTGGTTGTTCTTGTGGATTCCCGGCGTGATCCGGGTGGCGGAGAAGATTTACCAATGGATTAGCCGGAATCGGCACTTGCTGAGCCGGTGGTTTGGCTGTGGCGAAGCTTGTTCAATCATGCCTGCAAAGAAGCGGGACGGGGATGGCTTGGAGTGAGGAAACGGTCCGATCAGTTCGATCGGGCGGATCACTCGCGCTTTCAGACTTGTCGCCCCAATCGGCCGGACTTAAGTTACCGCTCCCTTCGGCTGAGAGGCTGATGCTCGGAGCCAGCGTAGCTCAGTTGGTAGAGCAGTTCATTCGTAATGAACGGGTCACCAGTTCGAGTCTGGTCGCTGGCTCCATTTCCTCTTCTCCACGCTTCAATTTTCCTCCGTTTCGGTGAAGTCTCTGCGCACACGTTGCATGTGCCCTCGGACCTTCAGTCTTGCTTCTGTTGTTTGGCTCCTCATCACCTTGCGGGTTGATGGGGTGGCCCCTGCTGGGGCGGCAAAGGTGGACATTACCCCCAGGCAGTCGGTCCAATTGGTCAATGTCAAGACGCCGGAACAATCCCAGGGCGTCGGTCAAAGACTTTATGCCCGGGCGCTTGCGTTGGGTGTGGGCAGGGAAGCAGTCGTGTTGATGAGCTTCGATGGAATCGGTGTTCCAGCTTCGCTTGCCAATGATGTTGCACGTCGATTGAAGGATTCACACGGGTTGACTCGTGCGCAGGTATCTGTTTGTGCCACGCACACACATTGGGCGCCTCACCTGACGGATTTGTTGCCGAACATCTACGGAGGACCATTGCCGAAGGTGCAGCAGAAGCGAGTCGATGCTTATACCAATTGGTTGAAGGACCGGTTGGTGGAAGTATCGCGCCGGGCCTTGGAGAACCGCAGGCTGTCGGATGTAAGCTGGACGATCGGTCGAGTCGGTTTCGCGGTGAACCGACGATTGGAAACCGGTGGCCAGTTGATTCGGGATGAGGAAAAGGGCTTGATGGTGACGTGGAATCCGAACGGGCCGGTGGACCATGACCTGCCAGTGCTGATGGTGCGCGACGCGATCTCTCATGCGTTGACGGCGATTCACTTTACCTATGCCTGTCACAACGTCGCCTTGACGGGGGCAACTGCGATCAGTGGCTTTACCAATTCCATCCACGGAGACTGGGCGGGATTGGCGCAGGAGGAGATCGAGCAACGACATCCGGATTGCGTGGCGATTTGCACGATCGGTTGCGGAGGCGATCAACGTCCGGTGTTTTGTGGTGGCGTTGCAGTGGCAGAGAAGCATGCCCACGAGATTGCCGACGAGGTGGATCGTTTGTTGGACAAATCCGATTGGCGGGCGGTATCAAGTCCGGTCAAGACGAAGATGGTTCGTGCCAAGCTTCCGCTGGAGGAACTTCAGCCCCGAGACGATCTGCAAAGATTTGCCGGCGATCAACGACCCAGCGCCAATGTCGCGGCGCGGGCGTTCCTGGCTCGAGTGCGGCTGGCGCAACCATCCGCGACCCCGGCGGATGTTCCGTTCGTGGTTCAGTCATGGCGGTTTCTCAATGGGCCGGTGATGTTGTTTCTGAGTGGCGAGGTTTGCATTGATTACCAGTTGCGTATCAAACGCAAGTTTGGCGATGGCGTATGGCCGATAGCGTATGCGAATTCGACTCCGGGCTACATCGTGTCGAAGCGTATGTTGGAAAAAGGCGGTTACGAGGCGGGGAATTCGCAGTTCTACTACGGGTGGTTGCGTCCGTTGAAACCCGAGGTTGAAGAGCGGGTCATGGATGCGGTTGCGGATGCGGTTGAATCTCCAAAGTGATCTACAGGGGATTGTGGATTCGACAGGTTTCGTTTTGTTGAATTAGTCTCAGAATCCGACTGCCAGACCGTGCCGAAGAAATACTGTCCAAATTGCGAGCATGCCATCCTGTATGACGATCAGCAGGAGGGCGAGGAAGCGACGTGTCCGCAATGCTTGGGGGTGACGATCCTTGATGGGGTGACGGTAGACGGCGGGGAGAGTTACAAGCGGCCGGAACTCCCCTTGGAACAGGAAATTTACGTCGAGGAGGTAATGCCCCCCCCGCTCCCCAAGTCTGCGGGGAAATCCGCTGACGTGCCACCGCTCCCCGGTCCGCTGCCTGAGGATGTGCCCGCCAAGGAACCTGCTGCGGTTGCATCGACAGCGGCCCCCGCGAAGAATGATCGTGGTCTTATCATTGGGATTGCGATGACCTTGATGTTGGTCGGAGCGTTCTTCGTTTACATTTTCGTTGAGGAGATGACCAAGCGGGAACGAAAGGCGCAGCAGGCAAAGCCCGCGCAGCAGGAATCGGTGGTTCAACAAGCGCCACCTACGCAAGCTCGCCCCGCTCCCGGAAGGCCGGTTGTTCCCGCGGCCAAACGCCCGGCACCGGCGCCACCTGCTCGATTGAACGTGGAGTTTCCGCAATTGCCGGAGACGGTTGCACCTAATCAGGCAAGGCTGCAGGACCAGCGATATCAGGAGTATGTTCAAGTGGGCTTCATGATGCCGTATCGATTGTTCGGCAACACGGTGGTGGATCTGCGTTCGCTGAGTTATGCTGTGCGCCATGGTGTCATGAATTTTCCGGACGGATGGAATTTCCTCGCCGCGAAAGTAGAATCAAAACAGACGAGAGCTTTGGTGGCCCGATTGGATCCCCAGTATCACGGTGAGGCGCGCCTGGTTTATCTGACCAACGCACCCGGATTGGAATCCCTTCAACTCGAGGCTGACATTGGTGTCTTGGCAAAGGCGCGAGGGCGTCATCAGGTGCAGGCTGGTGCGGCTGTCGGACCGGTATCAACGATGGACGCCTACGATTTCGGAACCGTTCCCTCGGACCTGATGATCGCGCGCGCCCAGGAAGAAGCGACGAAACGCGACGCAGCTCTCCGCGCCGAGCGGGCGAAGGTGATGCAGGCGGCTGCCGACAAGCAACGCAAGGAAGCGGAGGAGCGGAAGATGGCCAAGGATCGACGTGCCGTGGCGTCGCTGGAACGGAGGATCAAACAGGGATCTTCATCCGCGGAGTACAGCCTTGGCCTGCGCTATTTGAATGGGCTAGGTGTCCCGAAGGACAAGGCGAAGGGGATGAAGCTCCTGGAATCGGCGGCGCGCAAGAAGAACACCTTGGCGATTCGTAAGCTGAAGGAATTGAAGGGAGGGTAGTTGGTGAATGGTTAAAGGGATGAAGGGGCAGGATGCGCGCGACCCATCACGTTCGAAACTGGACCCATTCAACCCATTTACCTTTTCACCGTTTAACCAATCCCCCCTTTCCCCTAGACTCCCGCGCCCGTGGCGAGCAAGCCTGCCATCCTGACCGTTGTTGAAAACCTGCCGGTGCCGTTGGATCGCCGGGTCTGGCAGGAGTCGTGCGCGTTGCGGGATGCGGGCTATGAAGTGGTGGTGATTTGTCCGCAAATGCGCGGCTATACCGAGCCGGAAGAGGTGATCGATGGCATCCATGTTTATCGCCACTGGATCAGTGACGAGGCGAGTGGGATCGGTGGTTTCATCCGCGAATACGGGTCGGCATTGATTGGCGAAATGATGCTCGCGGTGAAGGTGTGGCAACGGCATCGCTTCGAGGTGGTTCATCTCTGCAACCCGCCGGACTTGTTGTGGATGGTTGCCCTGCCGTTCAAGCTGCTGTTTGGCGTGAAGGTGATCTATGACATTCACGATGTATGGCCGGAGATGTTCGAGGCGAAGTTCGGCCGGCGCGGTTTGTTGTATTGGGCGGTAAGGATCTTCGAACGCTGCACCTACTTCTGCACAAACATCGCCTTGGCGACAAACGAATCGGTCAAGGCCGTAGCAATGGAGCGTGGAGCGATGCGCGATGAATGTGTCTATGTGGTGCGGACCTCACCGAAGATCGTTGCCGCGAATGCAACTGCTGATCCTTCACTACGCAAAGGCAGGAAATATCTCGTGGGTTATGTTGGCGTGATGGGCAACGCCGATGGTGTGGATCTGCTGTTGCGGGCGATCGCGCATGTCGTGCACGAGCTGAAACGGGACGATGTTCAATTTATGTTGATGGGAACCGGGCCGGAGTTCGATGAGTTGCAGAGCCTGAGGCGCGATTTGTATTTAGAAGAACACGTGGAAATGCCGGGCCGGGTTTCCGACGAATTCCTTTTCTCGGTGTTGAAGACCATGGATCTGGGTGTGTCCTCCGATCCGCGCAATGGCTACAACGATCACTGCACGATGAACAAGGTGTTGGAATATATGGCTTTTGGAAAAGCACAGGTGATGTTTGACCTGACGGAAGGGCGGGCATCAGCGGGGGAAGCATCGGCATACGTGCGGGAGAATGATCCAGCCCAATTGGGCGACGCCATGGTTGCGTTGTTGGACAATCCCGCAGAAAGAAAGCGGATGGGCATGATCGGGCGTGAACGATTGACGACGCAATTGAACTGGGAGCGTTCGGTGGACCAGTTGTTGAAGGCATATCGGGCAGCGTTGAACGGTTGATGAGTGCGGATTCCCAAGGCGTTGCGAACGAGTCGTTGATGGCTGAGATCAGTGCGTTTCTCTCACGCTTGCCGGATAAGTGTGCGTTTGGTGTTCTGCTGCTGATGTGGGTGGCGCTGTTTCATTTCCTCGGCAACTCGACTCTGGGTTACGTCGATACGCCGAGCCTCTTTGGTTGGATGGATTATTCGTATTCCAACCGTGCGGATGACGAACACGGCTACTTCGTTCCGCTGTTGGTTCTGCTGATTCTCTGGTGGAAGAAAGATGAGTTGGAGAGCACGCCCAAGCGTGTCTGGGTGGGAGGATTGTTGCTGCTGTTCATCGCCATTGCGTTGCATCTGGTCGGGTTTCAAGTGCAACAGGCACGCATTTCAATCGTTGCCTTCTACTCAGGGATCTACGCATTGATGGGCGTGGTGTGGGGACCGCATTGGTTGCGCGCGACTTTCTTCCCCTGGTTCCTCTTTGCGTTCGCCGTTCCGCTCGGCGCACTGAGTGACAATTTCAGTCAACCACTTCGAGTTGTGGCAACCGACGTCACAGTGGTGATTGCGAAGATCGTGTTGGGTCTGCAGGTGATTCAGGAGGGGACGAGCATTCTGGATCCGGACGGCAAGTATTCTTATGAGGTGTCCGCGGCGTGCAGTGGGTTGAGAAGTTTGACCGCAGTGTTGGCGTTGTCATTTGTGTTCGGGTTCCTTTGGTTCAAGCAATGGTGGAAGCGCGGCTTCATGGTGTTGATGGCCTTTCCCCTCGCAGTTGCGAGCAACGTGGTGCGGTTGACGATGATCATCATTGCCGCGGATATATTCGGACAGGAGGCGGGGACCTTCGTGCACGACAATGCGATCCTCAGTTTGATTCCTTATCTGCCGGCGCTTGCCGGCTTGTTCGTGCTGGGTTGGCTGTTGGATTTGAAGCCGCGTGAGCAACGCGATGACAAGCGGCAAGTCCGCCTTCGACGCAAACGCAGGAAGCTGAAGGGCCGTTGGCCATACGTGGCGAGGAGGTCGCATGGCTAAGGGGCAGTTGATGTTCGTTGTCGCGGGTCTGATGATTGTGCTGGCGGGCGGTGCGTTGGTTTACATGAAGGATCATCAACGCCTGGGTGAACCGGGTGTTCGCGTCGCGGATGTGTCAATCGAGGATGAGGAGGGTAATCGCGTTGGTGACACGAGTGTCTATCTGCCTGAGGTGGATGGCTTCAATTCCAAGGCGATGGAGATTCAGTCCGTGGTATACGAGTGGTTGCCGAAGGACACGGTCTACGGCCGTCGCGTTTACCAGGCCGGGGATGGATTCTGGCTGGAATGCAATGTGGTGTTGATGGGCGCCGATCGCACGAGCATTCATCAGCCTCAGTACTGTCTGCCAGGGAGCGGTTGGCAGATTGTGGCGGATGAAGAGAACTCGCTTCGCATTGGGAAGCGGAAGTTGCCGGTCAATCGAATCGTCGCGCGAAAGGCGCTTGAGGCGAAGCACGGAACCGCCAGCAACGTTTCGGTGGTGATGCTGTATTTCTTCGTCACGAAAGGGGAGTGGACGGCTGATCACAACGAACGGATGTGGCGTCAGGCGGTGGAACAATTGACAACCGGTGTCCTGCAGCGTTGGGCCTATGTCGCCTGCTTCGCGCTCTGTCACGAGGGCAGGGAGGACGCGACGACGGAGCGGCTTTTGCAGTTTCTTTCCCAGGCCGCACCGGAGTTCGTGGAACTCCCGTAAATGTTAATCTTGCGTAAAGTGTCGGTATTCGGGGGGTAGATTGTATTTACGGTTGGCCCGCATTGTGCGTAGCTAGGCGGTCGATGTTACGTCGCCAACGCCAGATCCAGACATCCCTCTCGCAGTTTGTTGATGCGGGGTTGTTTGCCTTGGGATTTTGGCTGGCCCATTGGCTTCGTTCCAACGCGGTTGTTTATTTTCCCAATCTTTCTCCAATTTACGACTTCTCTGGCTACGTCTGGTTGTGGCTGTTCATTATCCCGGTAGCACCGCTCCTGTTGAAGGCTCAGGGCTTTTACAACCGGCCGATGCTGTTCTCTCGGCGGGAAACGGCCTGGGTTGCATTGAAGACGGGAACAATGCTGGCAATCGGTGTGATTTCCGTGCTGTTCATCATGCGCGAGGAACTGGCTCGATCGGTGATCATTCTCTTTGGCGCTATTGGCAGCGTCATGGTGGTGATCAAGGAAGAGCTGTTGCTGCGCTGGCATGGCAGCGAATTTGGTCAGGCACAGATGCGTCGGCGCGTGGTCCTGATTGGTGATGCGGACGAGACTGAAAAGATGCGGGAGGATTATCGGAAACGCCTGGGTGGTGCGTTGGAAGTGCTGGCTGAACTGCGAATTGATGAGGCTTCACCACAGAAGCTGAGTGAGTTGCTTCACGAACGTTCGGCGAACGGCGTGATTCTGAGCACGGGCCACGCGTTGTTTGATCAGGTGGAACGTGTGATTGAGATCTGCGAGTTGGAAGGTGTTGAGGTTTGGCTGCTGGCGGATTTCTTTCGCACTCAAATCTCTCAAACCACGGTGGATGACATGATGGGGCGGCCGATGCTGGTCTTTCGATCTGCTCCGGAAGCTTCGTGGCAGGGCGTTGCCAAGCAGGTGATCGATGTCGTGGGCGCAGCTGTGGCAGTGATTGGATTGTTCCCGTTTCTCGTGCTGTTTGGCTTGCTGGTGAAACTCACGTCAAAGGGTCCGATCCTCTTCCGGCAGGAACGAAGCGGCCTGAATGGTAAACCATTCACCATGTTGAAATTCCGTACGATGGTTACGAATGCCGAGCAACGAAAAGCGGAGCTGGAATCGTTTAATGAGATGGAAGGCCCCGTCTTCAAGGTATCGAACGATCCGCGCGTGACGGCCTTGGGAAGGTGGTTGAGGAAATACAGCATCGATGAGCTGCCGCAGTTGTGGAATGTCTTGAGAGGGGAAATGAGCCTGGTTGGTCCGCGACCGCTTCCGGTGGATGAAATCAAGCGCATCAATGACCCGGGTCATCGTCGACGCTTGAGCGTGAAGCCCGGTCTCACCTGTCTCTGGCAGATCAGTGGCCGCAACGAGGTGAACAGCTTCAAGGACTGGGTGACCCTGGATCTCGAGTACATCGACAACTGGTCGTTGTGGCTTGACTTAAAGATCCTGCTCAAGACGATTCCGGTAGTCGTTCTCGGAACAGGCGCGAAGTAGTTCGCCTTTCCGCTCAGGTCTTGAGCATTCCGACTGCAAATCGCGGTCGATCATCCCATGGCAGCCAAAAAGAAGAAAAAAACCAAAAAAACGTCAAAAAAACCCGTTTCCGTCGTCACTGGCGCAGCGGGCTTTCTTGGGTCTCATTTGGCAGATTTACTGTTAAAGAAGGGGCATAGAGTAATCGGTATCGATAACTTTGTGACAGGTAGGGTGGAAAACATCGATCATTTGGCTGGCAATGGTGATTTTCGGTTCATTCAGCAGGATGTGACCGAATTCTTGTTTCTCCAAGGTGATGTGAACCATGTTTGGCACTTCGCGTCGCCGGCCAGCCCGATTGATTATGCGCACTTGCCGATTCAGACGTTGAAGGTGGGTTCATTGGGCACCCACAAGGCCTTGGGGCTGGCAAAGGAGAAGGGCGCTCGGTTCTTTCTGGCTTCGACGTCGGAGATCTACGGCGACCCGCTGATTCACCCGCAAAACGAGGATTATTGGGGGAATGTGAGCACGATTGGCCCCCGCGGTTGCTACGACGAGTCAAAGCGTTTTGCTGAGGCGCTGGCGATGGCCTATCACCGGGAACACAAGGTTGAGACGCGGATTGTGCGGATTTTCAACACCTACGGTCCGCGCATGCGGTTGAAGGATGGACGGGTTGTTCCAGCCTTTGTCAGTCAAGCGTTGGAGGGCAAACCCATCACGGTGTTCGGTGATGGTTCGCAGACGCGAAGTTTCTGCTATTGCTCGGATCTCATTGATGGGATCTATCGGTTGATGATGAGTGACTACGATCTGCCGGTGAACATTGGCAATCCGAACGAGATGACGATCCTTGAATTTGCCCAGGAGATCATCCGCGCGACCAGCTCGAAAAGCCGGATCATTCGCAAGCCATTGCCCACGGATGATCCCAAGCAACGCAAGCCCGACATCACCCGGGCAAAGTCTATTCTCAAGTGGCGGCCCAAGGTTAAACTGGCGGACGGTTTGGAGCGGACGATCGACTACTTCAAGAGGCGCATTGAGTCTTAGGGGGATTCCCCCATATGACGCGGGTTTGGGCCTGTTTTATATTTGACCCGTCACCCGATTTAAACTTACCTAGCCCTTTGATCGGCAGCACAGTTGAGGCGGCGTTGGAATGCCCAATGTAGTTGTGTCTCAAGCAGTTAAACATCATCAGCCCGTAGCGTCATATGCCCAAATCATTCCTCTGCCTGGACTTCGGTGCGTTCACGATCAAATGCGCCGAATTTGAACCCAACGAACAGGGTTCCCTCCGCCTCCAACGTTACGCACTCAAGGAGCTTGGTCCGGAAGGTTTCAAGGAAGAAGGCCGGGACGAAATGGTCACCGGCGCGATCAAGGAGATGATTGAAGACGCGGGGTTTGCCGCGACCGGGATCAACGTTTGTGCGCCCGGGTTTCAGGTCTTTTCAAAGTTCGTCAAACTGCCGTCGGTCGAAGCATCCAAGGTCAATCAAATCATTCAGTTTGAAGCGCAACAGAATGTGCCCTTTCCACTGGACGAAGTGGTGTGGGATTATCAGATCCTTGGCACAACTCCGAACGAAGAACTGGAGATCCTTCTCGTCGCCATCAAGAACGAGGTGGTGGAAAGTATTTTCAAGGTCGGTGAAGGTGCCGGTCTGGATCTGCAACTGGTTGATGTTTCATCGGCTGCGCTTGCGAATGCCTACCGTTTCAACTACGGCGATAGTGAAGGTTGCGTGATACTTCTCGATATCGGCGCGAAGTCCAGCACCTTGCTCTTCTTCGAAGGCGGTCGCGTATTCAGTCGAAGTATCAACATTGGTGCCAATGCAATCACGCAGGACTTCGCGGCTGAATCAAAACTGGATTGGGACGAAGCCGAGCGGCTCAAGATCGAGGAAGGCTTTGTGAGTCTGGGTGGTGCCTACGAAGAGCCGGACAATCCAAACCAGGCGTTGATTTCAAAGATCGCGCGTCAGGTCATGACTCGTCTGCACATCCAGATGAATCAGACCATTCAGTTCTATCGTGGTCAGCAAGGCGGTTCACCTCCCGAGAAGCTTTACCTTGCTGGTGGTGCATCGTTGCTTCCTTACACCGCCCAGTTCTTCGCGGAAAAACTGAACATCCCCGTCGATTACTTCAACCCCTTCCGCAACATTCAGATTGATCAGGAAATCAACCTCGAAGAAATCGCCAAAGTCGCGCACTCATTCGGTGAGGTTGTCGGACTCGGCATTCGCAATCTCGCTCAATGTCCGGTGGACCTGAATCTCATGCCGGTAAGTCACGTTCGCCGGCAGCAGTTCAACGCCAAGCGGATTTACTTCGTGGCTTCGATCATCTGCGTTCTCCTGACCATCCTCTCGTTCGGTTGGTATTACGGATGGGTGGCATCCAACAAGGAGAAAAGTCTGGCTGACTTGAAGAGCAAATTCAGCCCCCTCCAAACGGCCTCCACCACGCTGAAAGGAAGGCAGAGTGAATTCAATGCAGCCAAGTCCGAGGCGGACCAATATGTCACCCTGATCAACACCAAGACTCGCTGGGCCAAGCTGTTCCGATCCATCCAGGGCATCCTTCAGCAGTCGCAAACAAATCACGGAGTGAAGAGCTTCGATCCCACCATCGTTACCAATGACATTCTGGCACGGGTCTGGATCGAGAAATTCACCGGTGGCAAGGCGCCTGAAGCCAGCTTCGGTTTTGAAATGGAAGGCGAAGGTGACATGGAAGAGGAGATGGACGGAGGCGAAGGCGAAGGGGGCGGTGAGATGGGCTTTGCCTCCCAAATCGGCATGGCTGCGCCGGTTGGCAAGACCGTGGCTGCGCCACCGCCCGGAACGGAACGGGTGGATTACTTGAACCTGAAATGCCGGGCATTGAACCTGTCGAGTCTCTCGCCCTCGGCAAACGCGGAATTCTGCTTTGCGCTCCAGGAAGCATTTCAGACGAACGGCCTGTTCACGCAGGATGAAACCGGCCTCGTTGGAAACATCCAGCAGGTAGGCATGACCAACGACACCTTTGCTTTCAACATGGTGCTCCGCTTGGTTGAAGGGCTCGTGGTGAACTGACAATCGAAAGGAAACCCAATGGTCTGGCTCAAACGTAACGTATTTATTGTAATCAGTGGAGTGGTCGCGGTGGCGCTCCTTGCTGGTGCTGTCATGTTCGCCCAGGGCGCGAAAAAGAAACAGGAAGATGCCGTAGCCAGTCTCTCCACCTACACCAATCAGGTGAAATCCCTCATGAGTGCGCGTCCGTTTCCAAATTCGGGAACGATTGACAAGGTCAAGAGCGAAACCGAAGTGATTCAAACGTTCGCCAAGAATGCTGAAGCACTGTTCGAATACAAGCCGCCCGTCCGCATGAACGGTCAGGAATTCAAGATTCATCTCTTGAAATCCTTGTTGGATTTGCAGAAGGAAGCCACCAACAACAACGTTCAGATTCCGAACCAGTATCAGTTTACTTTCGGGCATCTGGTGCCAATGCCAAACCTGCCGCCGTATGGCATCGAAGACCTTCAGGAGCGCCTGGATGACGTCCAGCACATCTGCAAGATCCTCTATGAGTCAAAGGTGCATGCGTTGGAGCGATTGGAGCGCGTTCCCGCCTATGTCAAAGAGCCTGGCCGTGGCACGCTCACATACACCTACTGGCCGCGGACGAATCTCACCACCTCCGACGCGGTGTTTCGAAGCATTCCCTACGTGTTTAGCTTCCGTGGATTCACCTCCGAACTCACGCAGGTTTTGAACCGACTGGCCAGCTCGGATCGGTTCTACGTGGTTCGCAAGGTGGAATTGGCCCAAACATCCGGACGCCGTCGAGCTGTCGCCGGGATGGGTATGATGGATGACGGCGAAGGGGAGGACGGTGGGGGCGAAGCACCCGCTCCGGTCGCCGCACCTGGGCAGAACCTCACACTCCAGCAGCGCATGCGTCTCATGCAGCAGCGCGCTCAACAGCAGGCCGCCATGAAGAATGCCGGTGCTGCGCCCAGCCTCCGCACGGTGGTTGATGAACGGCCGCTACGCGTCACGATCGTCGTCGATATCGTGAAACTGATCCGAAACAAGAAGGAAGATGGTCCCGGAGGTCCCGGCATGCCAGGAGGTCCGGGGATGGCAGGCCCCTGATTAATTTTCATGGAATTCTTAAAGAATCACTACGAGAAGATCATTCTCAGTCTCACGTTGGCTTTGGTTACCGCCGGTGCCGTGTGGTTGGCCTTGCAATCGGTGCAGGTGCGGACAGAAATTGAAGGTCTGGGGCAAATGGCTGCCCCGCAAGTGCGGGTCGATACAAACTCCGTCACCAACGTGTTCCTGACTGCATTGACCAACGGCCGAGCTCCTCAGCAAGTGGATTTCGATGGTGCGGACCATAAGATCTTCAATGCCGAAAAGATTCTCGAACGGACGCTCGACAAAGTGAAATACCCGGCCGATAAGCTTGGTCCTAAATCCCTTGAAATAAAAGAAATCAGGTCACTTCCCCTTACGATTCGGGTCGAACAGCGGACGGTCCGCAGCCGCACTTCGGTTTATGCCTACATGCGGCCCGCCTACGAACAAGGTCGATATGCTGTTGAAAAGAAGACTTCGATTCGTGAAGGAAAGGCTGTTCGTTTCGGGCGCACTTACACCCTGCAGCGCCAAATCGTGGTGAACGTGGAGAAGATCAATGTAGATCCCGAGAATCCGGACACTCTTTCCGTTGACTTTACGTTCAGTATGCTCGGTGGCGCGCCAGAGCAGTTCACTGTGAAAGCCAAGGAGACTTGGACCCGCGATTTGGATTTCGAAGCCGACTTATATTACCCGCCGGAGCAGAGAGACTTTCTTAAGACCCGTGTCGGGCATATTTTCACCTTTGGTGGAGACACCAATCAGGTCATCCAGATCAACGAGGAAGGATTCACTGTTCGGGCGTTCTCCAATCAAAAGCGTGTGACGGTTACGATGAAAAACCCCGTTGCAGCCATCGCGCCAGCCGCGGTCCAGCAGAAACCCGCTGCGACCGCACCTTCCGCGATGTCCACGGGAGCGCCTGGGGCAGGTGTGGTGCCTGCCACGGCAAACCGCCAAACTCCCCCAGTGGCGGCCAATCAGAAACCAACCCCTTGATTTCTTCGGCGATTTCTGCAAAATCCGCCAACCGGTTCAATGAGAAATACTTACATATTTGCCGTCTGCCTATTTTCGGCAGGCTTTTTGGGCGCACAAACAGGCGGCGTTCCGCAATTTGACCCGGTAGCGGCAGCCGAGGAAGAAGCGCTGAGGCGCGCGGAGACCAGGATGATCATGGACCTCAACCTCACCAAGGCTGAGCATTTGAAAGACGCTAAGGATTACTCCTCTGCCTCCGTATACTACGAGGAAGTACTCAGCTTGGCGCAAAAGCTCGGCAATCTGGCTGCTGTCCAAGAAGTTGTAGAGGAAGCACGCGAAGGATTGGTTCACAGCCGCTTGCAGAAAGCGTGGGAGTTTCAGGACGAGAAGAAGTTTACCGAAGCCGATCAGGAGGCGTCAAAGGCACTTACCGTTGTCGGCGAAAACTCAAAACTCCTGAAATTCCGCAAGTTTAACGCGTCGATTGAAGCCGCACACCAAGGTCGAATCCCGAGCCAAGAGGTGGCGGACAGCCTTCAAAACATCCAAGACAATAAAGTAAAAGTCTTGCAGCTGATCAGGGATGGACGGGCATACTATCAGCTCGGCCAATACGAAGAAGCGGAGGCAAAACTCAAGGAGGCCATAAATATCGACCCGCATAGCGACCTCGCCTACTACTACCTGAGACTCATCCTCGAAGCGGAGTACGACGAAGAATCCAGAAAACGGGAGCACAAATTTCAAGAACGCGTCGTGGAGGTCTCAAAGGCTTGGAACAAGGAAACACGAACGGACCTTCCAACCCCCAACCCGTATTACCGTACAAATTCCCAAATACCCTTCCTGACCCACACCAGTAAAGGGGCGCAGTATATTCGTCGCAAGCTGCATGAAATCACCATTCCAGAAGTCGCCTACGATTCACTGACCTTGGATGAAGTGGTTGCCGATCTGATCGACTCAGTCAAAAGGGAAGATCCCGAAGGCAAAGGTTTGAACTTCCTGATCAACTCACATGCTTCCGACGTCGTGTTGCAAGGTGGCGGCGGATTGGGCGGCGGCGCCGACCTTGGGCTTGATGGCGGACTGGATGGCGGCGGTGGCGGCGGTGGCGCAGCTGCCGTTCCTGTTCTCGATGCCATGGGCAACCCCATTGCCGGTGGTCCCGGGCTGGCGCCAGGTGCGGGCCCGCCAGCGGCAGACCTCGCCTCTGTGTTGATTGACATTCAATTGCCCCTCTTCGATCTCAAGCTGGAACACGTTCTTGACGTCATTGTCAAGACTGCGGATCAGCCGATCAAATACATCATTGAGGAATACGCCATCGTCTTCACACCAAAGCTCGCGGATCAGGCGCCGCTTTACACCCGAATCTTCAAGGTCAACCCGGACACATTTCGGCAAGGTCTGGAAGGTGTTGCCGGGCGCACACCCATTATTGCCAGCGCTGGTGGTGCCGGTGGCGGCGGCGGTGGCGGTGGCGGTGGCGGTGGCGGCGGCGGTATCGGCGGCGGCGGTGGCGGCGGCCAAGGCGGTGGTCAGAGTGGATTCTCGCTCGCGGGCGTCAATGTCGCTGGAGGTATCGGCGGCGGCGGTGGTGGTGGTGGCGCGCAAGGCGGTGGCGGTGGCGGTGGCGGTGCGGCAGGAGGCCAGGGTGCCGGATTACGAGGTATCACCTCTCCGAACGACATGACTGTGGTCAATGACGAAGTGCGGGCCTACTTCAATGCTGCGGGTGTTCAAAACCTTGCGGTTGCTGCCGGTGCACAGGCAACTCAGGTGTTTTTCAATGACCGGAATGGTCTCTTGCTGGTCCGGGCCACGCTACAGGATCTGGACATTATCCAGCAGGCAATCGAGTTATTGAATGTTACACCTCCTCAGGTCTTGGTTGAGTCCAAGTTCGCTGAGATTTCCCAGAACGACAACAAGGGATTTGGATTCGACTGGAACATCGGCAACTCGCTTCTGCTCGACCAGACGCTCGGTATTCAGGCTGGCACAGCGCCTTCATTCTTGGGGACTCCGACGGCTGCGAATCCCAGCGGCATCTTCCCGTTTCCAGGCACTCCGATTTTTAGCCGCGGATCAGACGGCGATCTGACCTCCTCTGCAATTCGGCAATCCGCACCTTCCCTCGCCACTCTCACTGGAATTCTCACCGACCCCCAATTCCGCACGATCATCCGTGCGTTGGAACAACGCGACGGAACTGACGTTTTGACGGCACCTCGGGTTATCACGATCAGCGGACGTCAGGCTCAGATCCAGGTGACGGATATTCCGACCATTGTGACTGACGTGCAGGTTGGGCAGCAGGGCGGTGGCGGTGGCGGTATCGGCGGTGGCGCGGGTGCGGTCAGCGTTGCCCTGACCCCCACGCTCCAGCAGATCGCAACCGGACCCGTCCTTGACGTACTGCCAACTGTAAACTCGGACGGATACTCAATCAACATGTCCTTGATCCCCTCAATCACCGAATTCGTAGGTTATGATGATCCGGGCCCCTTCGCGGTTGTTGCACAGTCGGTTGGTGGTGGCGTGGTCGGTTTGCCTCTGCAGGCCACACTACCGCTCCCCCGAAGTCGTGTGCGCCAAGTTGTGACCAGTTGCGTGGTCTGGGACGCCCAGACCGTCGTGTTGGGGGGGCTGATCTCCGAAACCGTTTCCAACACTCGGGACAAAATTCCCGTTCTCGGTGACCTTCCGCTCTTCGGCAAGCTCTTCCGGTCGGAGCACAAGCAGACTCGAAAGTCCAATCTGGTGATTTTTGTTACGCCGACCATCATCGACCCTGCTGGCAATCGGGTTCACACCGATGAAGACATGCCCTTTGCCAAGGCGCCTCCTCCTCAACCTGCGCTCATTCGCCGTCGTTGATTCGAATAGCTTGGTTTGCAGGTGACTCTCAATTGCCCCGCAAAACCAGCAAAAGAGACGATTTTCAGCCTCTACGTAGTAATCTGTATCGCACCTCACCCAAGAAACCGTAGACAACAAATTGGGCCTCTGATAACTCTTAGTTGACCATATGATCGTCCTGCGCAACCCCTTGTCATTGTTGGTCTTGCTCATCCTTGGGCTTGGCTTTTCGTGGCATTGTGAGGCGCAGAATACCTTCGCCAAACAGGCGGGGGAGTACTACATCTCCGGGCAGATGGGCGCCGATCAGGTATTGCCGGACGTGTCGATAAATGGGCAGGGCGGAATCATCGTGTGGCAGGATAATTCCGTTGATGGCGCGGGCACTGGCATCTGCGCACAGCGTTTGAATGCAAATTTGTCAGGGGAGAACAATGCGTTCCAGGTAAACTCGATCGACGCCGGCAACCAAGGTAAGCCGCAGGTTCGAATGTTGCCTGATGGAGGTGCGGTTTTTGCGTGGGAAGGCGGAGAACCGGGCCAGCAGAACATTTATGTTCGCTATATGGATGCAGCGGGCACCTTTGCCGGGCCGGATATCCAAGTGAACCAATACAACACTGATTTTCAGATTCGGCCAAAGCTTGCGGTGGCGAGCGACGGCAAGGTCATGGTCGTCTGGTCCAGTTCAGGGCAGGATGGTCATTTTCGATCCGTGTTTGGTCGGGTGATCGCTGCCGACAAAAGTTTTGCTGGCAATGAATTCCAGATCAACGTCACCACACACCTCAACCAGCGCACGCCTGATGTTGCGGCTTTGGACGATGGCAGATTCGCCGTTGTCTGGATCACTGAGAAGTATCTTGGATTGAATAACACCGGTGGCGGGCAATACGCCATCGATGTGCTTGGACGATTGCTGGATGATACTGGCGCCCCAGTGACTGGCGAGATCTCGATCGAGAATTCCCAGCACTTGTGTGCCAACCCCTCGGTGAGTTCTTCTCAACGCGGATTCGTTGTCGTATGGGGGCAACGAAACGTTGCGAGCAGAGGGGGTGGTTGGGATGTCTACGGCGCTGGTTTCGACTTGTCGGGAACCCGGCTCGCGGATCCATCGCGACTTAACACTTATACCTTTGGTGATCAGTATGCCCCAAAGCTTGCCCGGTCCGGTGCAAACCTCCTCGCAGTTTGGTCGAGCATGGGGCAGGACTCTTCCTACGAGGGTGTGTTTGGTTCCGTGCTGACCGATAACGGTGCGGCGTTCGGTGAGGAGCTGGCGATCAATTCCGAAACTCGCAGCCGTCAGCAGCATCCGGATATTGAAGGAGATGACACGGGTAGGTTTCTTGTGACGTGGAGCGGCTATACGATCGGCACGGGAGATCAAATGGATATCAAGGGGCAGAGGTTGGCCAATGCAGCTCCCTTGCCTGTACTGCCCGCTCCGTACTTGAGTGCTCTCAGCCAGACCCGGATTTCCGTTTCATGGGCGCCACTTGCGGGCTTCACCGTTCAGCATTACGAGGTTTACGTCGATGATGCTGCCGTTCCCCTGACTACGACGGACAGCCATCTCTCTGTCACTGGCCTGGTTCCGGGCTCTTCTCATTCCATCAAATTAGGGTATCGCTTGAATGACGGCCGGCAGGGTGCGTTCTCGCTGCCTTCCACGCTGTCGACCTGGGGAGAGGATTTGAACTTTGACGGATTGCCAGATGATTGGCAGGCCCGTTATTGGACCGGCAGCGCCTCGTCTTACCCTGCTGTTTTTCTGGATAGCGATGGAGACGGCGCATCTAACGTAGACGAATTTCTTGCCGGCACGGACCCGACGGATTCCGATAGTGTGCTGAAGTTATACATCTCCCGGAACGGGAATTCGCTGTGGCTCAACTGGAATTCCATGCCGGGCAACCTCTATCAGGTGCAGAGGTCCGCCGATATGCGCAATTGGCAGGATGTCGGAAACGCGCGCTTCGCCGTGGACGCCACGGACACATTGTTGATTGGAAACCAAGCTGCCGCAATTTACCGGATCATCCGAGTCAGGTGATATGAAGCGAATCCTCCAGACAATCTTGTTTGTGCTCCTGTTTGGCATCTTCACGCGGGATGCGAAGGCGTTTTCCTTGCTGGGTCCATTCGCAGCGTACCAATCCACCGACTTGGGATACAACACCGGGGTGAACGGGGTGGATGTCGGTGGGCCGATGAACATAGGTGAGGAGTATCGAATCAACTATCGCGGACTCACCTACGCGTTCGATGCGACCTTCCTCACCTATTTCGGCAATCAGGGGATTGCAGCGGTTACGGAAGCCATCACGATTTTGAATCAGATTCCCGGTGCGACTGTCATCGATCAGACTCTGGGGACGTTCCCTCTGCAATCGAAAGGACCAAAGAATTTTGCCGCTGAGACCCTGGGCGTGTTCGATATCAAGTCTCTCACGATGGGAATCCTGTTTGCGCAGATGGGAGTCGGTAACCCAGAGCGTTGGACATGGACTTTGCGCGATGAGGACACCACCACCGGGATTTACACCGTTATTCAGCGGAACTTCGACCCGGGCACCTGGCTGCCTTCGGCACTTGTCAACGGGTCCTTGTATACCTACCGCATCGAGGATCCGGTATTTCCCGTTCCCATCGTTGACTTTGCTGACGCCATCGAAGTGTTGGCTGATCCGTTGGATTTCGACTTTACCTCGGTTGCGGGTGCGGAGAATCCGGATCCTCTGCGAGGGGGCAATCTGGCTGCAGGCGAATACTATACCGGCATTACGCGTGACGATGCGGCTGCCCTCGCCTACATCTACAGCGAACGGAATTCAAACTTTGAAAACATAGTTGCCAATGCCCAGCTGGCGACCAACGCGGGTGGACCTTGGCAACCGTTTGGTTTTACGAATGCCCTGTTCACCAACGAGCTGGTGGATCTGGCGCTTCGACCTGGCATCGGGAAGGTTGATTTCGAAAGGGTGTCGTTTGATTCCCTGCTCGGAACATCGATTGACATTACGAACACCTTTACCGACACCTTCATTACCAATGGGATTGCCTCGAACCAAGTCGTAGAGAGGGCCATTACCCTGCCCGACATCGTTTTTGCCGCGTCAGATCTGGGAACTGTGGCCGGCGTCCCGGTCTTCTACGAGCGAACCAGCGGTAGCGGCGGAGGGGGGGGCGGTGCCGGCGGGGGGACTGGTGGATTTGTCAACAACTCTGCCCTGAACACCGCGGTGGGTGGCGGTGGCGGTGGCGGTGGCGGTGGCGGTGGCGGTGGTTTGGATGGACCAGGTCAAATTCAACCGACGGTGATCATTACATTCAGTCGATTGGGGCCGTACATCGTAAATACCACGCCAAACTTCCTTACAGAAGCCACGGGGACACGTGGGCCCCGATGGGGGCATTTTGACACGGCAACCATCCACGCAATTTTTCCGGACGGGCAATCGATACGAGATATCGAGCAGGGCATTCACTTTCCATGACACTCCGAACGCTTCAGCAATATCTGATGGTTGCGATATGCCTGGGGCTGCTCCCCGAAGGGGCGAATTGCGCCACCGGTGTGTTTGAGAATCGGGGTACCACCAACAATGCCCAGGTGGATGCCTGCGTGTTCATCAACAGCGGACAATTCACTGTCATCGACAATTCGTTTCGGGCGCTCCCCTACCAGACACGCAATACCTCCCTCTTTACGAACGAGCAGGGGGGCGTGATGTCCTTCCAGCCGGGTGTGATCCTGGAACTGGTCACGAACAACACCCGGGTCTTCATGGATTCGTTCGTTAATTTTGGAGATATCCGGGTGAGTGGACTTGGGCGCTTTGACGCCAGGTCCAGAAACGTCGTTTCTTCCGGTAACATCAGCTCATCCACCGGTGGACGCGTTCGATTGGAGGGCAACAATATAAGCGTAGAGCGTGGAGCCCTCTCCGCCTTGATCGAGTCAAACGTCACGACTGACGTTCGGTTGTTTCAGCCCTTGTTTTTTTCAAATCCTCGTGGGGTGGAGGATATTTATTGGGGCGGTGGGATTGGCGGGCAACATCAGCTCCTTTCTGTCCCAAGTTCCCTGAGCATAGAACCCACGCAGTTCGGACTGGCGAGTGCCATCACACCAATACACGAAGTCATCTATCCCGCGTCGGGAGCTGTCAGCACGCTAAGCAATCTTTTATTCACCAATCACATGAGCTTCGTCTACACGCAGCAGATCGCACTGTCGAACCTCAGCACGACCGTGGTCATCATAAACACGAATCCGATGACAACCAATATGACCATCGACGTGCGCTTCGATCCCTCTTATCTGTTTGCGCCCGCGCCGGTCATTCAGCTGGGGCACACGGATACCAACTTCCGCGACGGCACGATCGTCACCAACAAGATCTACTTCATCGATCACCTCTTGGATCAGACCAATACACCAGCGTTGCTGACCATTGCGGACAACACGAATGACGTGACGTTTCGTCCGCGCAATTACCAGATTTCCCGCGGCTCGGATTTTGATTTCTACTTCAGCAATTCAACGGTCGTCGCCAACTCCGTTCAGACCAACGACACTTTCTTTCGGCAGGATTTCTCCAATACCTTCACCACCAACTATCGCTATTCCGCATACGCGGCACGAATTGGCGATCCGGTCACAAACGCGATGACCGTCTTTGGGGATGGCGGGAATCTCGCGCTGAGTGACGTGACGAACCTGCCGGGCCGCGTTGAAATATTCAGCGATTCACTGAACATGCGATTAAGCCGGCTTGAAGCCGAGAACACCATCATCATCAACACCGAAAATTTGCAGGACAGTTCGCGCTCACTCATCAAGGCTCCCAACGTAATATTCAACGTCAAAAAGGCGAATGACACGTTGGCACTTACCAACTTTGTTCCCGCCTCGGTGCCGGCGTTCAACGGTTTCATAGAGGCCTTCAGTGCCAGTTGGACGAACCAATCCGGACCTCAGTCCTTTACCTATCACGTCCTGATGCTTGACGTGAAGGACTTGGCGGTGGAACAGGCCGTGCGACTGCCGTCGCTCAATCTGAGTGCAACCAATCTGGTGGTGCAGAACATCCTCAATGCGGGACGTTCCTTCGTTTTCGATTCACCTGCGGTGACGTTTCAAGATGGCACTGAACTCAGGCTCAACTTGAACACTATTCCCAACCTGCTGCCGACAAATTTCCCGTCCATGACTCACTTCACCAACAGCGGGATCATCACCGTCCCCGGTTTGGCGGATTTTGTTGGGCCGGCCGGGAGCAGTGGGCTGACTAAAATGATCACCGACGGCACGATTCTGGCAAATGCCCTGAACATCACGGCCAGTTCGTTCCAATCATCCGGAACGAACGGAACGGCGATTGTCCAGCCGTCCGGGATCATTGCCGGAGGTGGACCGCTTCGGCTTGTTGCTGATTCGGCAAAACTGGAATCGAACACCAACGCACCGGGTCGATTCTTCGCCGGCGGATCGATTGATTTCAGGGCCAACGTTTTCGAGTTGCAAAACCAGCGGATCGAAACTCCCGGCAAATTCTTCCTGAATGCAACGAACTCGATCAAGGACCGCGATGGATTGGGGAACAATCTGATTTCTACCGGACTCGGCTTCGAATCGCGGGTCAAGCCGCCATTGGGGGATTTGAGAGGGACCACCATTGAAATCACCGTCGGATTTAACGATGAGGTTACCAATGTCTGGCCTGCGGCTGATGTGGGCCCGTTCATCGGCGGCTTCACCAACAACCTTGCTGTCGGGAAGCTGGTGATCGATACCACCAATAACTTCTTGTCAACAGACCTGACCCGGTTCGAGGGGGCGAGCGTGAGTAATGCCATTTATATCGACTTCCTGGAACTTCGCGGCCAAGTCACCAATGACCTTGCAGGCCATCTCAGCATTGCGGACAACATGCGAATCTACTTTGCGAACTCCAATGTCGATATCGATCTGCTGAACGGCGCACTGGGAGGCAAGATCCAGTGGGTGAAAGATTACGCAGGACTGAATTCCGGTATCATCGTGAATGTCGATGGGCGTACGTTCCTGGTGAATGAGAAGAAATTCAACAGCCGGACGGTAGATTCCGACGGAGACGGACAAGCCAACGCCGTCGATCAGCGGCCCTTCGAGGGCGTGGTGGTGAAAACCAACGTCGTACTGAGTACGGTGACGACGAATCTGGGTGTAAACATCACTTGGGAAGCTGCAGCCAACACCGTCTATCGAATCGAAGCCAACACTAACCTGAACACGACGAACTGGGTATTTGTGACGAGTTTCACCAACACGGCCACCAGCAGTGGGGACGTTAGCCTCCAGGAAATCATCAGCGCCACCAACCGGCCGGCCGCACGCTATTATCGGATTTCTTATGTTCCTTGATCGGGACTGATTACGGCAGACATGTCAACTAACTCGACAGCACAGTTCTTATCCAAGGCGATTCTCTCGATTGTCTGCGTCATGCTGTTTGGGCTGCCGTGCACGAGTCAGGGCGCGCAGCTCCTCAGCGTGCCGGATGGCACCCCCTCAGTGGTGAATCTCTCCGAAATCGGAACGGCCGGAGGTGCATTTCAGGTCGCGTCGCCAAACCCGGAGACCAACTTCGTTGGGCTTATAGACGACCTTTCGGTCATTCCACCCGACGCTGCGGCCGCGGTGGGGACCAATCATCTCATGATTGCGGCCAACAGCCAGATCGTGATTCAGGACCGGGGCGGCAATACGATACAGACCGTGAACCTGATCGATTTCTGGCAGGGTTTTGTGGGGGTGAATGGCCGGGTGTTCAGCCCGAAACTACTCTATGACTCTTCCTCCAATCGATGGGTGATGACGACCTGCGCCAATCCCGGCACGCCCGATTCACGAATTCTCCTCGCCGCAACCTTGAGCGATGATCCGACCCAGTCTTGGGTGAGATATTCCATTGATGTGGACACGAACGCTCAGGCGCAGTTCTGGGGAGAGACCAGTGGCTTGGGTTACAACGACGAATGGGTGGTTGCCACCAAGAATATTCGCAACATAATCTTCGGCGGCTTCAGCTTTTCTCGTCTCTACATCTTCGACAAAAGCGCCATCTATCAGGGCTTGGGTCTCGGCACGAACGAGTTCGCCGAGGTCAACGAGTTCACCACCCCGAACATTGTGCCCGCCGTCTCTCATGACTCAAGCCCGGGTGTGGAATATTTTCTTGCCAATGGGGCAGGCAATGACGGACTCAACAACGGGTTCCTGAGAATGTTCAGACTAACGGAGGTTTCTAATATATTTACACTGTCGCAATTACCTTCACCCACCATAGATAATCCGTGGAGTGATGCGCCCAATGCTGGCGACGCTGATTTTGCACCGCAGACCAACACACTGAATCGCGTATGGAACGGAGACTCAAGGATTCAGAATGTTGTCCTGCGCAATGGGTCTTTGTGGGCCGCGCAAACCGTGTTCCTTCCATCAGGTGCGGCGACTCGTTCATCCGCGCAGTGGTGGGAGATCAATCCCAATTCGACGGTCATTCAATTGGGACGGGTGGATGATACGAACGGTTTTCGTTTTTACGCGTTCCCTTCGATCGCTGTGAACCGTAACAACGACGTGCTCTTGGGATACTCCAGTTTTTCCCCCGTGACACACCCGAGCGCGAGCTATTCGTTCAGGTTTGGCTCTGACCCCGCCAATACCTTGCAGCCAGAGGTGGTGTATCGGGACGGCAGTGCACCCTACTACAAACCAGATTTTACCGGCCGCAATCTCTGGGGCAGGTATAGTTCCACAGTCATTGACCCGAACACGGACCAGGACATGTGGACGCTCCAGCAGTATGCGGAGCAACCCTTGAGCAGCCTGGATCGGTGGGGCACGTGGTGGGCGAAAATTCTGTTATCCGCGCTGCCGGATGGAATTCTGGAAGTGGTTGTCACGCCGTCCAACGGTTCGTTGATTCCGGCCGGAGATAACCAGGTTTTTTCAGTCAAAGTTTTCGATACTTTCTCAGTCACCGACGCGGTGATCCAGGTGACGGCACCTGGTTTTTTCACCAATCAGGTCTTCAGGAACGACGGTGTAATCCCTGACGTACTGGCGCAGGATAACATCTACACCCTCGAACTGGATTTGCCCTCGACGAACTCAGCTGCAAACTTCCACTTCGAGGTTCGTGCCGACGGCAAGGTTCCGCTCTTCTTCACCAATACTTACATCATCGCGCCCCCACCACCGAATGATGCGTTTGTCAAATCGGAGAAGCTGCCGGACTCCAGCCAGCCGCTGATCATCACCAACCGTAACTTCTTTGCCACTCGTGAAACAGGAGAGCCAGTTCATGCCGGTGTCGGCACATTTGGTGCATCGGTTTGGTGGACGTGGGCGCCGGTGCAAAGTGGACCCGTGTTGATCGATACACTCGGAAGCAAGTTCAACACTGTATTGGCGGTGTACACGGGTAATGTACTGAGTCTGCTCTCGAACGTTGTTTCGAACAACGACGTGAATGATCAATTCGGGCAGTTTGTACGGGAAGAAGCGTTCGTCAATTTCAACGCACAGGCCGGTGTGACCTATCGAATCGCGGTGGCAGGGGCGACCACCAATGACTTTGGCGATATTCGCATGCGATTGGCGTTCAACGGGCAACCCGATACCGCGATTCCAAAGATTGCGATCACCAATATTATCAGTGGTGGCCGCATCCTCCAGATCAACGGTGGCGTTCTTCAGTTGGGTGGAACAAATCTGAACATTGTCGGCACCAACTTAAATGCGGTGGAAATCCCCATCCTTAATGGAACAAACATCGTGGTCGGCCCGACCAACCTGATCATCGGCGGGACCAACCTGATCATGGGGGGTGTCTCGGTGACCAATCCGCCCAGCGGTCTCATCGTGACGAATTCCGACACAGTACTTTCAGGTTATGGTTATGACTCAGGAACGGATGACTCAGGGGTGAATCTGGTGCAAATCATCGGAAATTCCGGAACGCCGATCACCGCCAATATTAGTGACACGAATGCCGTCCCCACCAACGACTGGGCTCTGGTCTTTGACCTCGACCGGGGATCAAATCGGCTCGAAGTTGTTGCCTTCGACCTCGCTCGTAATCGTGGGACAACGAACTTTGTGGTGAATGTCCGCGAGTTTGATCCTGCGTTCGACGTGTTTGCCAGTGCGCTCTTACTGACCAACACCAACGGCTTCGTGACGGCGAACAACAACAATGCCACCGTCGAACTCAATGAACCGCTTCATGCTAACAAAATCGGCGGCAAATCTGTGTGGTTTGAATTCATTGCTCCGGCCAATGGCGTGCTCGATCTGTCCACCACGAACTCCACGTTCGATACACTGATGGCGGTCTATTCCGGTGGCCGGGTCAACGAGCTGAGCGTGCTGCAATCCAATGATGATCAGGTTTCCGGATTCGTGCACAGTGCCGTGTCTGTCGGTGTCGTCGCGGGACAGTCCTACAAGATTGCCGTGGACGGACTGGGGGGCGTGAGTGGCATTCTGCAGTTGCACTACACGTTTACGCCCCGCTCGGTCTTCACCATCACAGTGTCGAACAGCATGGGAGGAACGGTATCGCCAGGAACAGGTTCACATTTGGAAGGAACACAAATCACGGCGACGGCGACACCTGGTAACGGGTTCGAATTTGTTACTTGGAACGGTTCTGTACTTACGTTGGACAATCCGCTTACCATCACTCTGAATTCAAACTTGAACATCAATGCCGTCTTCGCACGCACGCAGATCACTGATGATTTTGAGGATGGCGTCTTTAGTACAAATATTGCGTGGACAAACGTCGCCGGCGCCACACCTTGGCGGGTTCAACTCACCAATGGTGTGATCACAAACGCCACCCTTGGAGGACGTTTTACGGCTCGTTCGGGAGCGATTAAGCACGGTGAAACCAGTGACCTCTCCCTTTCGGCCAATATGCGCGGAGGGCCCGCACGATTTCTCTACAAGGTAAGCAGCGAAGATTTTGATGATCTCTTCACCTTCTTCCTGAATGGCGTTCAATTGCTCTCTGTTTCCGGTGAGTCGGACTGGCAGACGTATCAGTTTACCGTTCCGGAAGGTGCCAATGAATTCCGTTGGGTGTATACGAAAGATCAGGATCTATTCAGTTCAGGCCATGACTCTGTGTTCATCGACAACGTGGAATTGCCGATACGTGCAACGGTGCTGACGAATGTGACCACTTCGTTCAATACCAACGGAACACGGGTGCTGGGCAATGGGACACTTCAAATGCGATTGGAAGGACAGACGAATCAGGTGTACGTGATCCAGGCGTCGTCAGACTTGATCCAGTGGACCACCTTGGGCATGCATCACGCTCCCCACGGAATCATACAGTTCACAGACACCGCTTCCACCAATCACACGCGCCGGTATTATCGCGCCTTCATTCCCTGAAGCGCGGCCGGTCGTCGCTCCCCTGCTTCTGGTTAGTTTTGGTTAGAGCCAACCCCGCTGTGCTGTTACACACGGGAATGCGCTTAACCGGATCAATGCTTCTACTCTTGCTTCTCGCTCTCCCCATTCAAGCGGCAGATCGTCTTCCAAATACTCAGGTGCTCGATTTCGATGGAGCTGATCTCTCGACATGGTTGATGGATGGCGCGCATGAATTCGTGGAACGGAAAATTGCGGCATCTCGAGGCGGTCGTTCCAAGTTCTGGAATGCCGACGACGCCTCGCCGGAAGCCTATCGGAGATCCTTGGATCCCAATCGCGATCGGCTGAAGACCATAATCGGTGTGGTGGACGAACGCCTTCCATCCCGCCTGGAAATCTTTGGTGATGATCTGCGAGCTGCACTGGTTGTCCGCGGTGAGCATTACAGCGTGAAACAGGTTCGATGGAATGTTCTGCCGGGATTCTCCGCTGAGGGATTGCTGGTTGAACCCGCAGGATCTGCAGTTGCAAACTTGATACTTTTCCCCGACGCAGATGATTCGCCTGAAGAGGTGATCGGCGCTGGAAATCCTGAGCGATATCGGGGTGTTCGCAGATTGGCATCCAACGGTTTCAGGATTCTGATTCCAACTCCAATTTCCCGGGCCAAGTTGGATACGAATGATCGGCGCTTGAAACGCTCAGATCAGACATGTCGCGAGTGGATCTACCGTCAGGCCTTTCACATGGGGCGCCATGTTATCGGATACGAAGTCCAAAGCGTGATGGCCGGGGTCGATTGGTTTCGGAGCCAACATCCCAATTTGAGAATCGGGGTGGCTGGCCACGGTGAAGGCGGCTTGGTCGTGTTCTATGCTGCTGCAGTGGATACGCGCATCAGTTCGGTGACGGTGAGCGGCTATTTCGGTCCGCGCGAGAATGTCTGGCAGGAACCCATCTATCGAAACATATGGAGTCTGCTCAGGGAATTTGATGATGCCCTGATCGCAGCACTCATTCATCCGCGCAGCCTTCATATCGCTCATGGGAACCATCCGATCATCAGGGGGCACAAAGGCGAAACCACGCAGCCATCCACAAACGAAATGCTTTCCGAATTTCAGCGAATCTCAAAACGATCGAAAGCAACCATCACCGTGTCGCCATCGCAAGAGAGTCATCATGTGCTGGCGTCTCTGGATGAACTGGGTATGTCATTGGGGAGGGATCACATTCGAAAGGGGATGGTTCATCCTGGAATCCCACTGCCAGAGTCGGTGCGTGCAGCAAGGCACGAACGCGTATTCAGAGGCATGGAGACACATGTGCAAAGCCTTGTTCGCGCCTCGGAACATGTGCGAAGCGAATTCTTTGCTGTCCGTGTCCTTCCCGAACTAAGAAACTGGCGCTGGACTACGCTGAAGACCCACAAGCTGCAAAATGCAGAGACCTTTATCGAAGGTGCAAGAGAGTTTCGCAGGAAGTTTCACGACGAGGCGATGGGCAGTTTCGATGAGCCGTTTTTCCCGGCCAACCCGCGCACTCGCAAGATCGCCGAGACCGATCAGTGGACGGCATACGATGTGGTCCTGCAGGTGTATCCCGAACTGATCGCCTGGGGTGCTCTCGTTCTGCCAAAGGACTTGAAACCGGGCGAGAAAAGGCCGGTGGTGGTCTGTCAACACGGACGCAATGGTGTGCCCTTGGATACCATCAATCGGAACCTGAGCGCCTATAATGATTTCGCGGCGCGGCTCGCCGAGCGCGGCTTCATCACATTCGCTCCGCACAATCTATATCGCGGTGAAGATCGTTATCGTTGGTTGGATCGGAAGGCCAACACCATTGGGGCGACGCTTTTCTCATTCATCATCGCGCAGCACGACCAGATCCTCAGATGGCTGGGATCGCTTCCCTTTGTCGACGCGAACCGCATAGCCTTTTACGGGCTTAGCTACGGTGGTGAAACGGCGGTGCGCGTTCCGACCATTCTTGAAGGCTACTGTCTTTCCATCTGCTCGGGCGACTTCAACCAATGGACCCGCAAGATTGCAGCGACCGATCAGCCATTCTCCTTCATGCGAACCATCGAGTGGGAGATGCCCTACTGGAATCTTGGCCATACCTTTGACTACGCCGAGATGGCCTACCTGATGATCCCCCGGCCGTTTATGGTTGAACGTGGACACCATGACGGGGTCGGCCGCGACCACTGGGTCGCCCATGAATACGCCAAAGTTCGTTGGCTCTACGCCCAGCTTGGGATGGTCGACAAGACTGAGATCGAGTTCTTTCAGGGCGGTCACAGCATCAATGGTGAAGGCACGTTCGAATTTCTTCACAAGCACCTCAACTGGCCCAGGCGGTGATGCAAACTGCCACCACTTCGCACGCAGAATTTGAACCGCGTCCAGAATGACATAGCCGTCCGTTCCTTCGTTTGAGATCTTGATCGCGTAGTGTGCGCCGACATTGAATTCGTGGATTCCGGAAGAGATGAACAGCTTGTTAATTGGCGCTTGTTTCTTCTGATTGATCTCGATCGCGTCCGACCGTGACCAAGCGGCCATCACGGTGCCAATCAAGCCCGAGAATCCCGGTCTTTCGTGAGTAACGAGTTTTGATTTTCGAGACGTGGGCGTCGATGACCTTGGAAGCCCAGCCGTCTTTCATGTCCCAGAGGACGAGTTTGCCCAAGGGCTGGCGGCCAAGGTGGTGACAGATGCCTTTGCGATAGGACGCTCCGGCCAGTTGGGTAACGCTCCAGCACCGGCAGGTTTGTCGGCTGATCCCACGGCCACGTTGAACTCAATCTTTCGGAGCTGGGAATTGCCGCCTTGGTTTTCGATCAAGCCTTCCTGAATCCAGGTGCGGCTGAGCCGAGTTTAGTGTCGGGGAGCTTGGCCTCCTTGGGCGGACAAAGCCCGGCGAACCATGCGATTCATAGTTCGGTTCCGGTCGGGGCTCCGCCCCTCCCTCCACCGAACTATGAACAACAAGAACCCAAACAAAATCTCTCATAGCGTTTGGACCAAAGAATGGGGGCACTCCATTGTGGGAACGACCATGAAGACGA
>PBAL01000060.1 GCA_002715965.1 Verrucomicrobiales bacterium
AACTATTTCTACAAACACCTGATCGAGGTCTACGGCGAACGCATCAAGAAACGGCACGCCAAGGTTTTGTCCGACGCCGACCATCACGGCTCCCGCGTGTATAGCTGCGCTGGCGGGTTGAAAGTTCTCTTCGATCACGACCCGCGCGATTCCGACGGTGACGGGAAATCGGATTGGGAAGAGTGGTTGGAGGGATTTTGAGACTAATCGGTACTCGGAGGGGCATGAGCCATGCCCTTTGACTGGTTGAAGCAAACGGGTGCAACTCGCAGCTCGACCTGCCGGTGAAGGACGGTTCAGCGGTCTCATGGGGCAAGTGTCTTCACGAATGTCCTCGGCTGGAGTCGTGCTTTTGGAGATGAGGGTGTTGCGGTTGAGACGGTGGCGTTGCGGACGGAGGTGACCTGCACCTTCAACTTGATCGCCAAGGCGCCGGCCTTGGAGGATCTGATTGTGGTCAACATGCCGCATCTTTCAGTCGCCGACTTCAAGCATAAGAAACTATCCGCGCTGGACGTAGCCATTGGCAGCAAACGCAAGAACCAGGCGACCCCTGAACTCCTGGGTATTCACAGATCGGTGAAATCCGAATTCAAATATCGGCGGAGATAGATACCCGGCAATACTCAGGGTTGAACGATCGTTCCTTGTGCACCGGGCCAATCGGGATAGGCTCCCGGCGTGCGAATACTCAGACGGACTCTTGCAATACTCCTTCTCCTCTCCGGATCCGTGATGGCGGAGAACTGGCCCGGATGGCGCGGACCCAGCGGTGACGGGATCAGCGCCGAGAAGAACCTTCCCACTCGCTGGAGCAAGACCGAGAACATCGCCTGGAGAAAACCGATCGCCGGTGAAGGGCACTCTTCACCGATTGTCTGGGGCAACCGGGTGTTTCTGACCACGAGCCTTACGGAAAAGAACGAGCGCCGGTTGCTGTGTTTGAGTCGCCTCGACGGTAGGACCGTTTGGGAACGCGTTGTCCTAAAGTCCGCGCCCGAGACGATTCACCGCCTCAACAGCCGGGCTTCTGGCACGCCGGCCACCGATGGAAAGTACGTCTACGCCACCTTTTTGTTGGCCAAAGGGGAGATGGTAATTGCACCAAACGTCGGTGCCGAACGCATGATCACGCCCGGGCGAATCATGGTGGCCGCCTACGATTTCGCCGGGAATGAAAAATGGAAAACCGACGTCGGCGACTTCGTCAGCGCGCATGGATTCAACTCCTGTCCGGTGCTGTTCGAAGATGTCGTAATCATCAACGGCGACCACGATGGCGATGCCTATATCGTGGCGCTCGATCGCAAGACCGGCAAGGAACGCTGGCGCACTCCGAGGGAGAACAAGACCCGCAGTTACGTCACCCCGATCATCCGCAAGATCGGCGATCGTACGCAGATGATCCTGTCGGGCAGCATATCGGTCGCAAGTTACGATCCTCGCACCGGCAAGCGGCATTGGATCCTCGACGGACCGACCGAGCAATTCGTTGCCTCGATGGTTTACAATGGGGAACACGTCTTCGTGACCGGGGGCTATCCCGAAAGGCACATCCTCGCGATCGACCCCAAAGGGACCGGCAATGTGACCAAGACCCATGTCGTCTGGCGGACCAATCGCGGGGCCGCCTACGTTCCTTCGCCGATCCTGTCAGGCGATTACCTGCTGGTGGTCGGCGACAACGGAATCGCCAATTGCTTTGATGCCAAGTCGGGAGAATCACTCTGGCAGGAGCGACTCGGGCGCGGCCAAAGCGCATCGCCGGTTGTGGCGGATGGCATCGTGTATTTTTTCTCCAATCGAGGCGAGGCGACCGTCGTTCGACCAGGAGACAAGTTTGAAGTGGTCGCCAGAAACAGTCTCGATGAGCCCATTTCATCCAGTCCCGCCATCAGCCAAGGCCAGATCTTCGTCCGCACTCACGAGGCCCTGTACTGTATCGGGAAGGGCAGGTAGCCAGCTCCTGGATGACTACAAATTGATCCGCACCCACTGAACCCGGGAAATCCAACTCTTGAATCTCGTCAACGACCTGTCCGAGACCAACGACTTTTCGTGCGAGGCGGAATCGCGGTGAAGTTTGTTCCTGGTTCTCGGAGAGCCCAGTTTCAGACTCCGGGATTCAGGTCCGGATTGCGGATTCGCCGTCAGATGTGCTTCGAGTCGTTTTCGTCCTTCTTTGTGTATCCGCTTTCCTGGCGCTGAAAATTCACCTCGTTTTTCTTGCAATACGCCTCGAAGACATCGTCCGCGCTCATGCCGAGCACCTGTGCCAGGCTGATCAGAAAATGGAACAGGTCCACCACTTCAACCCGGGCGTTTTGTTCATCAAATTTCTGATACTTGGCCCACCACTTCCACGGCACGCTGTCGGTGAGTTCGGCCATCTCCTGCGACATGGCGCGGCAGTAGTTCAACACCCACTTGGTCTTGTCCTCATCGGACATATCGTAGGTGTGCACGCCAATGCGCTCGTTCAGCGACTGCTGCATCCGAAAGAGCTCGCGAAGTTGATCGGGCTTGTCCATGCCACGAGTGTAGGCATCGCCAAGAATTGGGTAAGAAAATTGTTTACCCTGTTTCCTTCCAGCAGTTGTGCGGCAGCGAGAAAATGGCAGAGTAGGTTCATCACGATGAACGCTGTCCATTGTCCATCCTGCGAACGCGTGCTCTATAATCGGCGAGCTTCGCAATGTGGATATTGCGGGGCGCATATTCCCGAGGAGTTGCGTTTTACCGCCGATGAAGAGGCAGAACTCGACCGGCAGTTGGCGGAGCTAAAGGCGCTCCGCGACAAAAGAGAGGCCGAGTGCGACCAGCGGATCGAGGAGCAACGTGAAACCAACGTGACATTCTTCGACCTGTTGAATTAGCACCGCGGTTCGTGGTGCGTTCCGGTCTTTCGTTCGAATCATGGAATTCAACAAAGAACAAATGCGGGCGCTCGGATATCGCGCCAGCGATATGGTGGTGGATCATCTGGATTCGCTGCGGGATAAGCCGGCCACCCGCCGGGCGTCGCGAAAAGATCTGGAGTTCCTGCGCGAGCCCGTGCCGGAACAACCGGGTGATTCCGGGGAACTTCTCGATTTGCTGGAGCGCGATGTCTTCCCCCGGGCGATGCACACGAATCACCCACGCTTCTTTGCGTTCGTCCCCAGCCCGGGCAATTACATCAGCGTGTTGGGTGATCTACTGGCCAGCGGCCACAACGTGTTTGCCGGCACATGGTTGGAAGCTTCCGCCCCGGGAGAGATCGAACTCACCACGCTGGATTGGTTGCGACAGATGTTCGGCTTGGCCGAGGGCTGGAGCGGCTTGTTCACCAGTGGCGGATCGATGGCGAATCTGACGGCGCTAATCGCGGCCAGGGAGAGCGCTCAAGGCGAGCAGGGCAAAGCCACGATTTATTTCTGCGACCAGACCCATTCGTCCGTTCGTCGGGCGCTCAAGCTGCTCGGTTTTTCCGATGGGATGATTCGCGAACTGCCGTCTGATCCCAACCATCGGCTTTCCGCCCAAGCACTACGGGATCGGATCGCGAAAGATCGAGCACCGAGTCCGACATCATCAAGACCTTGGATTGCCTCGAGTCGTTCGCGAATCTCAGCTGACGAATTCGCGCGGGTCGGTGACCTTGCCGGTCAATGCGCTCGCAGCAACCGTGGCCGGGCTGGCGAGGAAGACCTGGCTTTCCTTGTGGCCCATGCGACCGGGGAAATTTCGATTGGTCGCGCTGATGCACTTCATCGGCGCGTTCATGCGCCCGAATGTATCGACAGGTCCGCCGAGACAGGCAGAGCATCCCGCGTTTTCGGTCATCTGTACGCCGGCGTCCTTGAGGACATCCCAGACCGTCTTGCCGCCCCAGTAGGTGGACTGGAGGTCGCGCACGATTTCGGGTGTTGCCGGAACACCAAAGGTGTCGATCTTCACGCTCTTGCCGCGAACGACGTGGGCAAAGTCCAGGAAGTCGCTGGTCTTGCCACCGGTGCAGGAGCCGATATAGGCCCGGTCCAGCTGCATGTCCATTTCCTTGGCCAGCTTGCGGTTACCGGGATCCGGGTGACAGGCGACGGTCGGCTCCAGCTTGTCGAGGTCGACAACCGTGTCGTAAACGAAATCCTCATCCGCATCGCGCTCGACCGGTTCGTAGCTGGATCGCGTGTTGTTCAGCTTCGTGCGCTGATTCACGATCTCCTCGGTCTTGGCATCAAATTCGAAGATGCCGTTCTTGCCCCCGGCCTCGATCGCCATGTTGGTGATGGTCATGCGATCATCCATCGAGAGGTTGCTCGCGCCTTCACCATCAAACTGCATCGCGCGATAGGTCGCGCCGTCGAAGCCGACTTCTCCGATGCAGTGAAGGATGACGTCCTTGGCCATGACGCCGGGTTGGAGTTTTCCTTCCAAGCGGAAGTGCATCGTCTCGGGAACCTTCAGCAGGATCTTGCCCGTGCCCATCACAAAGCCCGCGTCGGTGTTGCCGATGCCGGTGGCAAACTGGTTGAAGGCACCGGCCATGCAGGTGTGACTGTCCGTGCCGAGCAGGACTTCACCCGGACGGGTGTGTCCCTTCTGCGGAAGCGCTGCGTGGCAGACACCTGCGTAGTGCGAACCGTATTGCCGGTTCATCAATCCCTGGCTGGGATCGAACTTCCAGCTGCCCTCCGGATCATCGATCACGTCGTAGAAGTAGGTGATATCCTGCTCCTTCACGAACTCACGAAGGATGTCGACGTTGCGGTTGGACTTGGAATCCTTGGTAAAGATGTAGTGGTCGGGAATGATGACAATGCGGTCGCGGTCCCAAACTTTTGCGTCTTCGCCAAATTCACGTTTGAAGACACCGATCGTGCCGGGTCCACAAACGTCGTGCGTCATCAGCACATCCACGTTCACCCACACATTGTCCCCGGCGGACACCTTGTCCTTGCCGGTTCCGCGGGCGAGTAATTTCTCGGTCAATGTCATAACAAAGGGCGGGAGAACCTACCGAAGCGCTGACGGTGCTGCAACCTGTCTTTTGGGTGTGTGAGGATTGTGTGTGACAAGCTGTGCGGGCAACTGGGCGCCAGGCGACAAGACGCTCCGCGTTTGACCGGGAGCAGATCAAACTGTTCCGATGCGTTCTTCTCCAGTTCCCGAACAGACCTTGCAGGTATTGATCTGTCTCTATGCGAGGATGTCTTTGATCACCCGAGCCTTCTCCACCCCGGTCAGCCTCATGTTGAGTCCCTGGTATTTGACCGAGAACTTCTTGTGATCGAGGCCGAGGAGGTGAAGCATCGTCGCGTGCAGGTCGCGGACGTGGACGACATTCTCCACTGAGTGGTAGCCGAGGTCGTCGGTGTTTCCGTAGCTGTGTCCGCCCTTGATCCCGCCTCCGGCCATCCACATGGAAAAGCCCTTGATATGATGATCGCGGCCCGCTCCGCCTTTGCCCTGGAACATCGGCGTCCGTCCGAATTCACCACCCCAGATAATCAGGGTTTCATCGAGCATGCCGCGTTGCTTGAGGTCCTTGATGAGGGCGGCCGCCGGCTGATCGGTCAGGCCGCAACAGGTCCGCATGTAGCCGATGAGTCCGCCATGATGATCCCAACCGCGGTGGTAAAGATGAATGAAGCGCGAACCGCGTTCGGCCAAGCGACGGGCAAGCAGGCAGTTTGAAGCGAAGGAGCCGTCTCCCGGCTTGGCGCCGTACATGTCAAGGATGTGTTTGGGTTCGTCGGAAACATCCATCAACTCCGGCACGGACATCTGCATGCGGAAGGCCATTTCATACGCGGAGATGCGGGTGTCAATCTCAGGATCGAGCACGATCTTGTTTCGGTGGCGATTGAGCGCGTTCACGGCATCGACCACGCGGCGCTGTTCGCCGGTGCTGACGCCTCTGGGATTCCGGACGTAGTAAACCGGATCTCCGCTGGAGTTGAACTGAACGCCCTGGTAACGGCTGGGCAGGAAACCGGAACCCCACTGACGCTGGGAGATCGGCTGGGGATTTCGGCCGCCGGTGCTGGACAGGACGACAAACCCGGGGAGGTCAGAGCTTTCGCTGCCGAGACCGTAATTGATCCACGAACCCATCGAAGGACGGCCGCTGATTGCCGTCCCGGTATTCATGAAGGTGTGGGCGGGATCGTGGTTGATCTGTTCGGTGACCATCGACCTGATAACCGCGATGTCGTCCGCGATCTCACGATGCCAGGGCAGGAAGTCGGCAATGTATTGGCCTCCCTGTCCATAACGCCCAAACTTCGTGAGATGCCCCTGCACTTTCAGCTTTGCGCCCTGCAATTGCGCGATCGGCTGGCCTTTCGTGTATGATTCCGGCATCGGGCTGCCGTTCATGCGATTGAGTTCAGGCTTGTAGTCGAAGGTCTCGAGATGTGAGGGACCGCCGGCCATGCAAAGGAATATGACGCGCTTGGCCCGGCCGAAGAGATGCGGTGTGTCCCTGCGCCCCGGTGCGATGCCAGTGGCGTGTCCCTCGCTCGCAATTCCGGCGAGGGCGGCTGAGCCGATGGACAAACCCGCCTGACCAAGGAAGGTCCGGCGGTTCACGGAATTTGAGAAGTCGAATGAGTTCATCAGTTGCGCGCAATGGTTTCGTGCAAATTCAAAATGGTGCGGGTCACGGTTGTCCACGCGGCCAGGTCCACGGGATCGTGATCATTGTTTTTTGTCAGCCCGACCTGCACCAGGTCTTCCGCCCGTTCTGTGGATTGGCGGTATTCCCGCCGGCTCTGAATCAGCAGTTCCGTGACCTGTTCCCGCTCGAAAGCATCCGGCGGGCGGCTGAGCGCGTTGCGAAAAAGAAAGTCGATCCTGCTGAACACCGAGTCACCAGCCTCCGTGAGTATTCGCGCGGCAAAGGCACGGGCGGCTTCGACGAAGGTAGGATCGTTCAACAAAGTGAGCGCGGCAGTGGGTGTGTTCGAACGCGGACGCTGGGCCGTGCATTCTTCCCGTGACGGCGCGTCCATGGCCTTGAGCATCGGGTGCAGATACTGGCGCTGCCAATGCATGTACACCCCGCGTCGCCACTGGTTTTCGTTGTTGTCGTGCCGGTATTTGCGCGCCGGGAAATTCAGATGGCGATAGTAACCGGCGGGTTGATAGGGCTTGGCCGGACGACCGCCGAACTTGTCCACCATGAGGCCGCTGACACGCAGCGCCGTGTCCCGGACCATCTCCGCGTCGAGCCGGTAACGCGACTGGCGGGCGTACAGACGGTTCAGCGGATCCCTTTCCAGCAGTCGCGGAGAGACCAGTGAAGACTGGCGATACGCGCGGCTCATCACAATCTGCTTGATGACGCGTTTGATGCCCCAGCCGTTCTCGTAGAAATCGACCGCGAGATTGTCGAGCAACTCCGGATGCACGGGTGGTTCGCCCTGTCCGCCAAAGTCATCGAGGTCCCTGGCAATGCCAACCCCGAAGCAGAGATACCAGAGGCGATTCACCATCACACGCGCGGTAAGTCCGCCCGTGCCGTCCTTTGGATCCAGCAGCCAATTCGCGAGGTCGAGGCGGCTCGTGCCTTTTGCCCGGCCCATGAATTCCGGGATGGCCGGTTTCATCAGCGGACCGCTGTCGTCCAGCCAATCGCCGCGCGGCAGGAGACGAATGGGACGTGGCTTCACGGAGGCCGTCACCATCGTGCGCCGGACGAAGTCGCGCAGAGATGCCTGCTCCGCTTGCAAATTCTTCAATTCCCCGGTCATGGCTGCCTTCTTCTTCGCGTCCTTTTCCTTTTTCGTGGCCGCCACCAGCGACTTGACCTGCGATTCGATTTCCCCCCAACGCTTCCGCTTGGCCGGCGGGCCGGTCAGGAGTTCCGGCGGGCGAGGTGATGGCAAGGTGTTGAAATTCAATCCGCGGCGCAGCGTAAGACTCAACGGCCGATTCTCGTCTACGTCGGCGAAATAGGCGGCGAGCGAATAGAAGTCCTTGGCGGTGTAAGGGTCGTACTTGTGGTCGTGGCACTGCGCGCAACCGACTGTGGCTCCCATCCAGACAGAAGACAGATTGCGGATCCGGTCGGCCATGTAGATGGCCAGATATTCCTTCTCCTGCGCTCCGCCCTCATGCGTTGTCTGCATCAGCCGGTTGTAGCCGGTGGCAATTTTCTGCTCCATCGACGGTTTCTCCAACAGGTCACCGGCCAACTGTTCTCGTGTAAACACGTCGAATGGCTTGTTTCGATGGAAGGCATCAATGACGTAATCGCGATACGGCGAGATCGCGTGTGTCTGGTCACCATGGTAACCCACCGAGTCGGCATAACGCACCAGGTCGAGCCAATACATCGCCAGGCGCTCGCCGAAATGACGGCTCGCGAGCATGCGATCGACCGTGGCTTCGTAGGCCTTCGAATTCATGCTGTTTGCAAAGGCATCCACTTCGGCCGGAGTTGGCGGCAATCCGGTCAGGTCAAAACTCAGGCGTCGAATGAGCGTGATCTTGTCCGCATCCGGGGACGGCGACAGCCCTTCATCGGCCACGCGCTTGAACACGAATCGATCGATCCAGTTGATCGGCCGCCATTCCTCGCGAACCTCCGGCACGGGATGCTTCTTCGGCTTTACGTAGGCCCAATATTCATCGTAGTCCGCGCCCTGTTCGATCCAGCGCATCAGTAAATCCTTTTCCGATGGGGTGAGGGTTTTCTCCGTCTCTGGCGGGGGCATGAGTTTGTCCGCATCTTCGGAGATTACTCGCGCCATGAATTCGCTTTTACCCGGCTTGCCCGCCACGATGACTTCCTTCTTCGCACCCTCCTCGACATCCAGCCGCAACTTGGCCTTGCGATGTTCCTTGTCCGGGCCGTGGCAGGCGAAACACTTGTCGGACAGGATGGGCCGGACGTCGCGATTGAAATCAATGCGCTTGGCGGCCTTCAGCCCACCGGCTGCGAGCATGAGAATCGTCAATGTGAGGAACTGAAACAGACGGTTCATTGCTCGCATGTTAGACGCAAGCGCGGGCGGGAGGAATCACGAATGGAGCGGAATCTGTTTCGGGTATGTGGACAAAAGAGGTGCACAGCGAGAGATGCTTCACTGAAACCACAGAGGACTGCCGCAGTCCAAGACGCTGAGGCGATCGCGACTCCCGAATGATCGGAGGGAATGGATTTGTGAGCAACGGACAGCCCCCTGGGGTGGGCGACGGTTCACGCACCGGCTTGACAAGATTCAGACCGGGGCTGGGACAACGTGCGGAAGTTCACTCATCATACCGATAACCGACGCCATGCACGGTACGGATGATGGCGGGTTTTGCGGCGTTCTTTTCCACTCGTTTACGGAGTTGGGAGATGTGTTGGTCGAGACAACGGCTGTTGGGATAATACTCCAGCCCCCAGCATTCGTTGAGCAGGAGGTCTCGGGAAACGGCCTTGCCGGTTTGGGTATGCAGGAGCGTGAGGATCTTGATGTCGCGCAGGCTGACTTCGATGGCGCTTTGGCCGCGGTAGACGCGCAGTTCTGCAGGCACAACCTTTAGATCACCCATTTCGAATTCGTTCTGTGCCTCCGAGCGCCGATCACGGGAGGCAAGGCAACGACGAGTCACCGCGCGGATTCGGGCCACGACTTCCTTCACGCCAAATGGTTTCACTATGAAATCGTCCGCACCGAGTTCGAGCCCGACCACCTTGTCGATCTCTTCGGACTTCGCGCTGATGAAGAGGATGGGCACAGTCTCATCGAGCTTGCGGATCTTCTGGCACACCGCGTATCCGTCGTCACCCGGCATCATGATATCCAGGCAAACGACGCCCGGTTTCTCGCGTTCGAAGACTTCCAGCGCCTGGGTTCCGTTTGCGGCCGGATGGGTCTGGTAACCTTCCCCCTCCAGGATTTGTGCGAGTCCCTTGCGGGTGTTGGGATCATCTTCGGCGATCAGGACTTTCATAATGCGATTACTGCCTTTCTTCAGCCAACAGATGCGGACGACAGGAACTCATGCGGAGGCTCCCTTGATCGTCAGCCGGAACGTTGCCCCGCTTTCCGATGGCACGATCTTCAAGTCGCCACCGTGTCGTCGGGCAAGTTCACGTGAAATGGTCAACCCGATTCCCGTGCCGGTGACGCCGTCCGAAAGCCGGTTGCTCAGACGGGCGAAGGGCTCAAAGACCTGTTCCTGTTGATGGGGCGGAATGCCCGGGCCGTGGTCCGAGACGTCGATGCTGAGTTGGCCGTTGCTGTGGTTGCTGGTCACACGCAACAGCCCGCCGTCAGACGCGTATTTCTCCACGTTGCCAAAGAGGTTGCCCAGGATCTGTTCGAGAAAATCTCCGTCGATGGCCAAGGAATCCGATGCATCAGGTTCGAATTCGATTTCCACGTCCTTGGCGTCCAGGGCCGGCCGGAAGTGTTCCAACGTGGCGCGGACGATTTCATCTGGTGACTGCTCGCGCGGATTCATCTTCACTCCCCCGCGCCTGCGTTTGGCGAATGTCAACACGTTGCTGATCATGCGGCTGAGGCGATGGCTTTCGTTGACGATGATGCCAAGGCCCTCCCTGGAGGATTGTGAGGGATTCTCCAGGCCATCGAATTCGGTCTGCACGAGTTCCGCATACATGCGGATGTTCGTCAGTGGCGTCTTGAGTTCGTGCGAAACCTGATTGACGAAACTCACGCGCTGGCTGGCTTCCCGGATGTCCCTCGTGTTTTCGCGATAAAAGTAAAGTGCCAGAACGATCATCAACAGCGTTCCCGCGACGAGGGCGACGGAGACATTCACCCATGCGCCGGTACGGATGGATCCGAATCCATCTCCACGAAAGTAGTTCAGTGACCACATGCTGAGCGGTGCGACGACGGAAATAGCGGCCACGTGGTTGGTGTTTCCTTCCATGGCACCCCATTGGTAGATGGCGTTGTTCTGTGCGTCTTTGAGGACGATTCGTCCCGGTTGCTCGACAAGATTTGTCCCGCGTTCACCGGTTTGCATGTTGGCCGGGTGCGTGTTCGGCAGTTCGGCGATGATGCGGGAAAGGAAAGCCATGCGGTCGACTTCCACGCCGGCGACCAGCCCGTTTGCCTGCTTGCGCCAGAAGATCAGGTTCACGCCGTTGCCCCAGAACCACGGGTGCCACCCATGATCGGAGCTTCGGTTGAAGAATTGGGCGGAGGATTGTACGTTGAGTGCCTGCGTTGAGTTGGAGGGATTGTCGGTGTTTCTTCCGAAGATGATTCCCGTCTCCCAGACCGAGCGCGTCCGATCGAGGAAGTCCCGCTCGTCCCGGGTTTCGGTGCCATCGGTGGTGGGAAAGAGCAAAGCGCCATCGGACTTCATCACGAACATCTGCTTCACCAGGCGTCCACCTCGAACACGAGCCCGGAGCGTGGCGATGTCCGGATCGGTCAGCTTTCGACTCACGTAAGGGCTCTTGCCGGCACCCTGCTGTGCCTGGAGCCGCGACATCGTGATCTTGCTCATTTGCTGAACTTCAAGCGGGGGCAATTCCAACACCTGCAACAACTCGCGTTCCAGATCCTGAACCACGCCGGCGATGGCCTCATTACGCGTCTGCAGCGTGTTGTCGAAGAGCGCATGAAACTTCATCCGGATGCGATGCTCCTCATCGCGCGCCAGCTCGAACCCCAGCCAGGCCAGGAATCCGAGCGGCACGAAAACGATGATCAGAAAGATCGCGATGAGTTTCGGTCTCACTTTTTCTGCTTCGGCGGGACGGTCTTCTGCAGCAGCGGTTGTTGCTGTTGCTTCTGTACGATCCGATTCAGTTGTTCCTGCGATTTCACACCCGCGCGGTTGCGGAAGCTCTGGGCGCCCTGGGAAAGGCGGCTCTGCTCATAACGCATCTGCTTGCGTTGGGCGCCCCAGTTTTCCGCGTCGAGATTCTGCGCTGAGAACGAATTCAGCAGACCGTAGTTGCGCAGGAATGAGGAATCGTATTTGTCGGCGTTGAGATCGAGGAAAGCGCCGTTGCTGATGAGAAGTCTGCGGGCTTCGCTGATGCGGCCGAGGTCCCGGAGCGCGGTTGCCTTCTCATTGTTTTCCAAGGCGATCTGCGAAATGCAGGTGATCATCACTTCCTTGCTCTCACTCTGGGCGACGAGTTTCTCTGATTGGGTGAAGCGCGCCTCAACCGAGCTGCTCAATCGATCGGTGGTCTTGGTTTCCAGGTTGGAGTATTTCAGGTCCACCTTCGCGATGGAACGCTGTTGGTCCGCACTGGTGGCGGGGATCTCAACCTCCAGCAGGATATATTGCTCCTGCTTGCTGTAGATCTGGTTCAAATCCGTCACCACGGTCTGTCCGGAAATGTCTCCTTCACGGCCCAGCAACCGCACGGGACGAACGCCGGGTTCGCAACTGATCTTCACCTCCACTTCCTGGGCGACCACTGTGAGCATCTCGCCAAAGTCCTCATTGAAGATTTGCGCCAGCTGTGTCGCGTCCTCGATGAAGCTATGGCGGCCATCACTCTTCAATGCGAGCTGCGACATGAGATCCTCGTTGTAACCAAGTCCCAGACCGAGCGTGGTGACGGAGATCCCTTCCTTCGCCAGTGATGCGCCCAGTTCTCCCAATTCCCCCGGGGTCTTCGGGCCGACATTTGCCTGCCCGTCAGACAGGAGGAAGATTCGATTCACCCGGTCCTTGGTCATGAACTTGCGGAGTTCCTTGGCACCCTTGCTCACACCGGCAAACAAGGCCGTGCTTCCATTGGCAGGTATCCGATCGATTTGTGCGAAGATCGTGTCCTTGTCCGAGACCTTTGTTGCGGGCACGAGCACCCGCACCACGGAATCGTAGGTCACGACGGAGACAATGTCGTCGTTGTTCAATCTTCCGATCGCCATCTTGGCGGCCTCGCGGGCGTGCCGGATCTTGTTGCCTCTCATGGACCCCGACTTGTCCAACACGATCGACACGTTTACTGGCGCGCGATCGGTTTCCTTCTTCAGTTCAAAACCGGTGAGGCCGGCTTTCAGAAACGTTGTCTGCTTCTTGTTCGCAACCAACAAGGGCTTGGCCAATTGAACGCTGAGTTTGACCTGGGAAGCAGCCGCCTGCCCGGTGGACCATGCGAGACATCCGCAGGCAATCAGACTGCGGATCGTGCTGTGAAGAAATCTTCTGGAATCATTCATGACGCTAAGCCTGCGCACGCCACGACCGCCATGGTCAGTCCCCAGTCAGGGAATTGTAAGAAAAATGTCAGCAGGCGTTGCGCGCCTTTACTTCGACGGAAAAAACTTCTCCAACACCTTGTCGTCCATCCGTGGCGTGGCCAGAGAAACCACCACCAAGGCGATCGTCGATGCGATGACCAGGCTGGCGACCGGCATCATGCCCAGGAACAGGAAACCGCGATTCGCACCGAAATCCGATTGAACGAACAGCCAGATCCACGCCACGGCCGTGGTGAGGATCGAGGCATACGCACCTGCTGGAGTCACCCGGCGCCAATACAACGCGGCCACCACCAGCGGAACCAGTGCTGCGAACCCTGAGAAACACCAGATGCCGAGGAAGAAAATCTCCCGGGTATTCTTCAGGTAGCACGCAATGAGGTATGCCACCACGACCACGCCGACGACGAAGATGCGGCTGGCCAGCACCTTTTGTTGCTCTCCAATTTCCTTGTCGCGCTTGTAGTGCAGGTAAATGTCGTTGGTGAAGATGCTTCCCAGACAGAGAAACTGCGAATCGAGACTGGACATGATGGCCGCCATGATTCCGGCAGTGAGGAATCCGCCCAACACCGGAGTTGTCAATTCATTGACCATGATGCTGAGCACGGCATTCGGTGACGAGCCGGGCGGGATCAACGGCTGCCCGTTCACCATGGCCGACGTGGCCCAAGTCCCCAGCAAGACGGTGGGGACCCAGACGAGGAGTATGAGCAACGGATGCGCAATCACCGGCAGTTTGAACGAACTGGCACTCTTCGCGGTTAGCCAGTGCTGGAAGATGTGCGGAAACATTCCCACGCTCAAAGGAATCAGCATGTAGGAAAGGAACACAAGCTGGGGAAGTCCCTTCGGTTCTTTCGGCGGAGTCAGCGTGGCGGTTTCTGGAGGAGTGCCTGTGGTCGAATTCGTGTTCGTTGCTGCATTCGCCTGCGCGGCTTCGTATGCCTTCAAAGCAGCCTGGAATTTCTCCAAGTCCTTCTGATGCGCGCTGCGTTGAAGCTTGCTCGGATTGCGTTCCGCAACAGCCGCAGTCGCAGCGACCGGTCCGCCCAGCTTCGAAGAGATGATTGCAAACGCCACCATTCCCAGTGCGATGAACACGATGGTTTGAAAACAATTCGCCCAGGCCGTGCCCCGTGCGCCGCCGAAGAAGATGTAGATCAATACCACAATGCAGATGATCGCCGCGCCTGCCTCGAAGGAGACCTTCCCATCCGATGCACTCGAAAAAGTCGAACCCGCGCCGATCAATCCAACCAGCAGATATGGGATCACCAAGCCAACGAGAATCGGGAACAGCAAGAGACCGATGAAGTCCGACTGAAAGCGGTCGCGGAAGAACTGGATCTGCGTCAGGTAGCCGTGCTTTGCGCCGAGCGACCACAGCTTCACACCGATCAGAAAGAAACAAAGGGCGTGCACGATTCCCGATGACGACGCGAGCTTGCCGTAAATTCCAATGCCGTCCTTGAACGAGGCGCCGGTGGAACCCAGCAATGCGAAAGCGGTCATGGTCGTGCCAAACAGCGACATCAGGAGCAGGAATGGGCCGATCCCCCGCGACGCCACAAAGTAGTCCGCCGTGGTTCCGCGGAAGAACCGATTGCTCACCAGACCGAGGAGGAGCAGCAATCCGAGATAGCAGCAGATGATTACGGTAGTGGTCATGACTTCGATTCCTCCCCGCCGGTATGCGACGTGCCGTCAGTGTCTTCCTCCGGAAAGCAGTGTTTTGTGGCGAAGAAACAGACGATGGAGGTGAGGATTGAAAGCAACACGTGCCAAGCCATGCCGATCGGCATGAATCCGAACACCAGCGGTTCATACCTGTCCCAGAACCAGAAATCCTGATGCAGGACAAACAATGCCAGGATGGCGATCCAAACCCACATGCGGGCGCTGTTCGATTTGCTGCTCATTGCTGAATGCCGCGAGAGTCTGGGGATTTCGTTCCGACGGGCAAGCGGGAAAACGAAGCCGCCGGATCAAGAACAATTCCGCTCTCTCCACTCACGCCGACTCGATGATCAGATTGCCGTACGGTGTCGTGTCGGCGGTCCGAACCAGGCCGATCGATTTTGGCACGCGTTTCTTGAATTCGATGTGGGGTTCGAAGGTGATTTCAGCTCCGCCCAGGGCGTTCCTGAACTCGGCCTGCTTTTCATCGGAATTGCTCTCAACGAACTCTTTCGCCATGAACACCGGACCGACCACAAATTCCGCCACGAAAGAGTCCAGCACCTGCGGAATCGTCGGAATGCCCTTTAGCAGTGTCAAATCCACCGTCTCGATCTCCGTCCAGAAGGGGAATGCGTAATCGGCAATGACCAGGGTGTTGGTGTGGCGGATTCGGCTCAGGAGGTGAACCAGATGTGGGTTGAGAATTTTGGTGGTGATCATGCTTGCGGGATTACCCCCGCACGTCCGCAACAAGGCAATCGAAATCATTGAACAACGCCCATTTTGGCACTCGCAGCCCCCTTGCCACAACACCGCTCGACGCGCACCAGTCGAGCGGCTTCACTGCCGGAACACACAGCCAATACGTGGATAAAAAGGAAAATCGCTCCGTTCGTCCATTGGGCTGGATTGAAATCTGGCAAATCGGTTGGATGGATGCGAAACGTGCCCGGGGCAAGGATCATCACCTTTCACGCGTTGAGCACGCCTGAGTCTACATCCGAGGTCTTTGAGAAAACGGTTGCCTTTTGCAAGCAGCATTACGACGCCGTCTCGATCTCGGTCATCACCGAAAACCTCACCTACGGCCTATCCGATTCTCAAGAAATACAATGCCCCGGGAACCTTCTTCATCTGTCCCGGATTGGTGAATCGCGGCGCCTGGCTTTGGAACCAGGAGTCCCGGGCGCGCTTGCATTGGATGCGCTCGGGCGCCTTGTCCGAACTGGCGGAAAGCCTTGGCCGGCCGGGTTCAAATTACCTGCAGATCGTGGAACGGATGAAGTTGCTTCCGACCCGCTCGCGCATTCATGTCGAACAGGTCATTCGCGACGCGACACCACAGTGGCGGCCTACCCGCGCACAGGAAATTGCCAACGACCTGATGAGCTGGGACGCGCGGAAGATTTTGAATCCCAAGCTCATCACGATCGGCGCCCATAGCACGAATCATCCGATCCTCGCCAACTGCACCTCCGAGGAACTGATTCATGAAATCGTCGATTGCGGTCCCCTGATTGAGAAGCATCTGCTCAAGCCGGTGGATTTCTTTTGCTATCCGAACGGGGATTTCAATCCGCTCGTCACGCGATTCGTGGAGAAGAGCTACAAGGCGGCCACCATCACGCGCTCCAAAGATCTGAAAACGAAACTGACCTCGGCGGGCGTGCCTGAGGAGAAGATCCACGCCAACTAAAACGGTGTGAACACAGGCGTGTTCAAGTCGGGCGAACGACTGGCCGCAAGCCGGGCGCTGGGTCTGCCGGACGAAGGCAAGATCATCCTTTACGTCGGCAATTTCCTGCCGATCAAGAACTCGCTGCTACTTGCCCGCGCTCAGGGACTGCTTGCCAAGGCAATGGATACGAAACCTCATCTGGTCAGGATCGGTACGGGCAGCCAGGAAGACGCCGTCCGGGCACGCTCGGAGGCGCAAGGCTCAGGTGAGCACTTGCGCTTGGTGGGGCAAAATCATCGGCGGAAGTTGCACAATACATACGGGCTGCTGATGTCCTCTGCATTCCGAGTGACAACGAAGGCGTGCCCAATGTCGCCTTTGAAGCAATGGGCTGTGGCCTCCCGATCGTTGCCACCAAGGTGGGCGGAATCCCGGAACTCTTCATCGGAGAACTGGTTCAGAAAGGCGACCAGCAGGCCATGGCAGAAGCTTTGACCCGTGTCCTCAGCACTCCACAGGGCCGCGAACCCATTGCCTCGCATGCAAGGCAGTTCAGTTGGGAGAACACTGCGAACGCGTATCACAAGATGCTCGAGGGCGCGCTCGGGTAGTTCGATGAAGCAATTTCCTTTGGGGTCCTTATCGGCTATTTCAACAGCCCCTTACGGCGAGCGAAGCCGATAAAAGCGCCTGGGTCCCACGGCGGTTTCCTTGAACAGATTCGATATCGCCTGCGAGTCGAAGTTGGTGAACAGGGTGATCAGATTTGTCGGTACGTCGTTCCAGATCATGGCGGGAGCCAGCTCGTTCGTGCTGCTTTGGAGAATGAACGGTGAGCCGGAGAACTGCCAATGGACGCGCACTTCGTTCGTGTTGGTACCGAGGGCGACGAGGTTTCGATCGGCAATGGTGGCCAGGGAGAAGATGTAGTTCGTCGAGTTGTTGAGAGGAATATCCTCCGGCTCGATCTTCGTGAGCAGAATCGTGCCGAGATGAACGCCTCCGCTGACATTCGGAGTCATCACAATTCGAACCGGAACCGCGGGAACGTTGTTCGTTACCGACGGCCAGGTGCAGATGACCTGGTTTCCCTCGACCGAGCAGGTGGCCAAGGCGCCGGTTGCGGAAAGAAAACTGAAATGGTTCGGCATGGTCAGCGCGAGCCGCACGCCGGTGGCAACCGTTGGGCCGTGATTGGTGATGACGAGGTCGATCGGGACGGGTTGCCCGTTGGGAACGATTCGCGGATTGCTGAGGCTGAGGGCGAGGTCTCCGATCCGCGTTACCACGAAGTCCGCCGGTGCAGCCGCGTTTGTGGTCGAGGTGAAGACGCGCAACGGACCGGTCTGCGCGAGATTGGGAACAGTCGCGGTTACGTGGGAGTCGGAGTTCGAGACGATCGGCGCGGTGACACCGTTAATCTCCACCCGGATGGCGTGTTCAAAACTGATCCCGCTGAGAGTGACCTGCGAACCGACGGGGCCCCACAATGGCGCGACCAGATCGATTCGTGGAACCATGCCGAAGCTCTGTGTTCCCACCACGATTCCGCCTGGCGCGGTGATGGTGATCGGTCCGTTTTGGGCGTTGGTCGGGACTGTCGCTCGCATGAGGGTGTTGTTATCCACGGTGAACACCGCAGAGATTTGTGCGCCATTGCTGCCGGAAAACCCTACCTGAACTGTATCGAGGAAGTTGGTTCCCATGATGGTGATTTCCGAACCCACCACTCCGTTCAAAGGTGAAATGCTCGTGAGCCGCGGAGGAACGTAAAAGGCCTCGGGGGTGGTGTTGGTGCCCCCGGGACCGACGATCGTCAACGGGCCTGAGGTCGCGTCTGGTGGCACGGTGGCGAGGATTTGATTATGGGCGGTGACACCAAAGCTTGCCGCAGCGCCATTGAAGAGCACGGCCGTTGCACCAAAGAACTGCACTCCGGACAACACTATTTCGTTGCCTGCGAAACCGTTCGTCGGCGTGAAATCGATGATGATGGGGTCGCCGGTGGAGACCACGAAGTTGTTGGACGTGGTGTTTGATCCGGTGGCGAATCCGACCGTGATCGGTCCGGTCGTCGCTCCACCCGGTACCGTCGCGTGCACTTGATTGGGTGCGACAACCGCGATGGCTGCGGGGACGCCGTTGAAGTGCACGTAGGTCGCGGAATCCAGGTTGAATCCATCGATCACAATCTGCGAACCGACCACCCCGCCGACAGGTTGAAACCCGGTGATCACCGATTCGACCAGGAAAGGACTGGGGCTCGTCGCATTGCCGAACGGGCTGTGCATGACAATCGGACCCGTCACCGCCCCGGTCGGCACCACTGCCGAAATTTGCGTGTCAGCCGTCACCCCAAAGTGAGCAATCACTCCGTTGAACGTGACCTGATTCACCGAAGTAAGATTCACCCCGCCAAGCACGATGGGATCCCCCGGTTTGCCCGCCGGCGGGGTGACTGTGAGAAATGTTGGTCCCGGTGTCAGGACCGTGAAATTCGTCAGGCTAGACCCCGTGCCACTGGGCGTCACCACTTCAATCAAACCGCTGACCGCGCCCTGAGGCACAGTGGCAATGATCTGGCTGATGGCGGTGACATTGAACGTCGCATTGACCCCGCCGAACCGTATTGCGCTCGCGTTCGAAAAATCACCGCCATTCAAAACCACCTGCGTCCCGGGCGTGCCCAACACCGGAGTGAAGTCGAGAATGACCGCCGTGTTTGCGATGATGTAGTTCGTCGACGTGACGGTCGCGCCGGCGAATGTCGATACGGAGATCGGACCGGTCACCGCGCCAATCGGAACGGTCACAAACATCTGGTTGGCCGCCGTCACGTTGACGACGTTCGCCGATACGTTGCCAAACTTCACGGTCGTCTGTGCGTTGATGAAGTTCGCACCGTCGATGCGCAGCGTATCGCCGACTCCCGCAATGGGTTTATCGAATCCGGTGATGCGCGGACCAATGGTAAAATGCGCTGCGCTGCTCGTGGTAAAGACATTCACCACCGAAATCGGCCCGGTCTCACCATCTGGCGGAACGGTCGCCTGGATTTGTGTGGAAGAGAGGATTTGAAAATCGGCCTGCGCTGTCCCGAAACGCACGCTTGTGGCTCCGCTGAAATCCGCGCCGGTAATCATCACGGTCGTGCCGGCGGGACCGAAGGTCGGATCAAAACTGTCGACGCGAAGATTGAACTGTCCAAATGCAGCCGGCCCGGCAAGGGCCATTGCCAGCAAGAGCAGCGCCTGCCGGAAAAGTCGCGTGAATGTCCATCGTGCGATCACCATTTATAGGCAAGCAGATGGAACGCCAGTTTTCAATTCGGAGGACGGGGTGAGGCGTAAGTGAAAAACCGTATGGGCGGCATACTCGGATTATCCCCACCAGGCAGGTGTCACTCAAGGTTGAGAATCGTTTTTCGGCCCGGAAGAACCAGCTGCAACTGATTGACGTTTGGAATCTTCCTTCCGCTTACGCCGAGGATACGTCCGGAAACGCCAACCAATACATGGGCTGGCCGCCGGTCGTTGCGTGGTCGAATTCGTCTCCGTGAAGCTCCATGATCCTCCTGCAGAGGGTGAGCCCGAGGATCTCTGCCGGATCGCCCACTGGAGCGGCAGGGTCTACAGAAACTGAATCTACGTCCGCGTCATGCAGGGTGAGCGCGACCATGTCATCGTTCGTTTCCGATCTCGCGGTAAGCTCTCCATCCTCGTGACTCGCGCTTCAATTCTCGTTTTTGCGGTTATGAATAGAATCCCGCTGTATCGACTGTCCTCGAACAACAACTCCTTCTCAAAGCACGGCAATCTTGATGCGTTGGCACGACGGAAAACGGCGGAGGACTGCCGTACTCCAAAACGTTGACCCGTTCGCAACGCCCGAACATCGGAGGTAACGGGTTTTTGGGTAACGGACAGCCCAGCGGGAGAGGGGAAAACTCACGATTTCTGATTCTGCGTCTTTTGTCGCGTAGATTCACGCAAACTATTGCCCCCGCCTTAATAAGCCATGCAAGAAACTGGGATGCGCCCCACATCAATCCCGCTTGTCGCCACCCGGCTGGAATCGCACTTCGAGGTATATATGCATCCCCAATTTTACTTTCCCTCTCACTGCCCGATGCGATTTACTGGGCAATCCCCCGAAACCCATGAGCCAAACGATGCGATATACCATTGAGGACACTCCCCTCCTGCGGATTTCCGCGCTCCTTGGGTTTCAGCATTACTTCACGATGTTTGGCTCGACGGTGGCGATACCGTTGATCTTGCAGGAACACTTGAAAGCATCGAACGCGGAGCTGGTTCTCCTCATCAGCACGATGTTCTTTGTCAGCGGCATTTGCATGCTCTTGCAGACCACCTTTGGTTCGCGGCTTCCCATCGTGCAGGGTGGCACTTTTTCCTTCATTGCACCCGCGATCACGATTTGCGGAATGGCGTCGCTCAAAGACGCCGGCTTCGACGTTCGGATGCAGCACGTTCAAGGGGCGATCATCTGCGGAGCGGTGGTGGAGATGGTGATCGGCGTTTATATCTGTTACGATCGACATTTTCCCGAAGGCGCGCGCGCCCTCGCCCTCAATGGCGCCGAAGCCATCTTCAATCCCTCGGCGACGGTCGTCGGTTTGAGCGAGTATCTTTGGAGCTCGAACAACCGGCCCACTGTGTCGCCAACGGCGTCTTTATCGGCGCGATCAACCGGGTCGGAATGGAACAACCGCGGGGCATCGGCGAATTCTACGGGCAGTCCTGCTTTTGCAATCCGCGTGGTCAACTCATCGCCGAAGCTTCCCGTGACCAGGACGCACTCCTCGTCGCCAATCTCAATCTCGAAGAAATCCGCGAGGTGCGTGACACTTGGCAATTCTTTCGCGATCGGCGGCCGGAAAGCTATGGCGATCTGGTTGCGCCCTCAGTTCAGTAATCAATGAAATGGCCACTCTTCCGAAAACCAGCCATCAGCCAAAGCCCTACACCGGGCTCCCGTTCGACGAGGTGATCCGGCTGCGTCATGCGCATCTGACGCCGGCGCTGATCACCTACCATGAAAAGCCGCTCATGCTGGTCGAGGGACACATGCAATATGTCTATGACGACAGCGGACGGCGTTATCTGGACGGCTTCGCTGGAATCGTGACGGTCGGTTGCGGCCATGGACATCCCGCGATCACGGCAGCCGCGAAGGAGCAACTCGAGACGCTGGTGCACGCGACGACGATTTATGCGAACCAGGAAGTTTCACTCTACGGCCAGGCGTTGGCGGAAAAGATGCCGGGCGATCTGAGCGTCTGCTATTTCGTCAATTCCGGTTCGGAAGCAAACGACCTCGCGCTGCTCATGGCGCGTCTCCATACCGGCAATTACGATCTGATCGCGCTGCGCAATGCTTACCACGGCGGCTCGCAAACGACGATGGGGCTGACCGCGCATGGCACGTGGAAATTCGGGACACCGCAGGGCTTCGGTATTCATCACGCGCTCAATCCTGATCCGTACCGCGGCCCCTTTGCCGATCATGCCGACCCGGCCTCGGACTATGCGCAAGACGTGAAACAGCTCATTGAATTTGCGACGCCAGGAAGAGTGGCCGGTTTTATTGCGGAATCGATCCAGGGCGTCGGTGGTGCGGTCGTTTTTCCGGACGGATATCTGAAGCAGGTTTATGAGATCGTCCGCGAGCACGGCGGACTCTGCATCGCGGACGAAGTCCAGGCGGGTTTTGGACGAACCGGTTCGCATTATTGGGGCTTCGAAACCCAGGGTGTTCAACCCGACATCGTCGTGATGGCCAAGGGCATCGGAAACGGGTTTCCCCTGGCCGCTGTCGTGACGACTCCGGAAATCGCGAGCTCTCTCACGTCGGCAATCCACTTCAACACCTTCGGCGGAAATCCGTTCATCTCCCGTGTGGGGCGCGCCGTGCTTGAGGCGATCGACGCCGACGGCCTCCAGGCGAACTCTGCGAAAGTCGGCGGCTATCTGCTGGAGAAACTCGACGCCCTCGCCGACAAACACGATCTGATCGGCCACGTTCGCGGAAAAGGCCTGATGATCGGGGTTGAGCTGGTGACTGATCGTCGGAGCAAAGATCCAGCCACCGCGGAATGTGCCGCAGTTTGGAACAAAGCGAAGGAACTCGGTCTTCTGGTTGGCAAAGGCGGGCTTTTCGGAAATACCCTCCGCATCAAGCCGCCGATGTGTGTGACGATGGAGGACGCGGATTTTATGGTCGATGTGCTCGACGAAGCCCTGCAGACGATCTGATTGACTGATGAACGGGAATCGCCTGAAACCGCAATTGTCCCCCCGGAGAAGCCGTCAGGAACATGGCGGGAATCAAACCCGCGTTTACCTGTCAGGAAGCGGTGGTCGAGGCGGACCGTTGTCTCTATTGTTTTGACGCCCCCTGCATCATGGCCTGCCCGACCGGCATTGATACTCCCGGCTTCATCCAGAAGATCGCCGCGAAGAACACCGCGGGAGCGGCGCACACGATTCTCTCGGCGAATATTCTCGGCAACACGGCTATCGACGCGGTCTCCCAGGCCAAACGCCTCGGCGCCGAAGAAGCGATCATTCTCTACCGCCGGGACGAAACGACGATGTCGGCTTATGGCTTTGAGTATGCTCTTGCCAAATCCGAGCGTTGCGAATTCATGTTCAACGTTTCGCCCGTCGCGATTGAAGCGATGGATGGTCACGTCACGGGCGTTCGCCTCGCGCGGACGGATGAAAGCGGCAAGCCGATCGCGGACAGCGAGTTCGTCGAGCCTTTTGACATGGTTGTGCAGGCGCTGGGCCAGACCAAGATGACTGAGTTGCTTCGATCCTGGCTGCCCGGCTTGGAGTTCGGAAACAACGGCCGGATTCTCACGAATGCGGTGACGGGAGCCACTCGATCGAAGGCATCTATGCCGGGAAAGACCCCATGACCTGGACAAATTACCAGACGGCCCTCGCCGACGGAACGATGGAATCGATCCCGCCTCACCCCTGACCAACTTATGAGCCTGAAACCCTGCCCCATTCTTATCAACGGAAACTGGTCCGTGCCTGAAACCGCGGAGACCAGCCCGGTTCACAATCCCTCGACCGGCGAAGTCATCGCCGAAGTCCCGCATTGCGGCGCGGACGTGGTCGATGCCGCGGTCAATGCTGCCGCCGACGCCTTCGAAGGCTGGTGGCAGACACCGCCGATCGGACGCGTGCGCGTCCTGATGCGCTACTGCGCCTTGCTGGAGGAAAATTTCGAGAGCCTCGCGGCGATGATCGTCGTGGAACACGGCAAGACGATAACGGAGGCGCGAGGTGATTTGCGGCGCGGGATTGAAGTCGCCGAATACGCCTGCGGCATCACCGACATGCTCAAGGGCGAGGTGTTGGAGAATGTCGCGCGCGGTATCGACTGTTCGATGGTGCGACAGCCGATCGGTGTGTGCGTCGGGATTTGTCCCTACAACTTTCCCGCGCTCGTTCCCATGTGGATGTATCCGATGGCGATCGCCTGTGGTAACAGTTTCATCCTGAAGCCAAGCGAGAAGGTGCCGCTCACCGGAATCCGCCTGATCGAATTGTTCGAAGAAGCGGGACTGCCGCCGGGGGTTTTCTCCGTGGTTCATGGCGGGAAGGAATGCGTGGATGCATTGCTGGAGCATCCGAAAGTTGCCGCGATTTCCTTCGTCGGATCTTCCGCGGTTGCCGAGCAGATACATCGCAAAGGGACGGCAAACGGGAAACGCGTTCAAGCCGCCGGCGGGGCGAAGAACTTCGTCGTCGTCATGCCCGACGCCGACGTGGGACAAGCGGTCGAAGGCCTGACCGACGCAGCCTTCGGTTGTTCGGGCCAACGCTGCATGGCCGGTTCAACCGCCGTCACAGTCGGCGCGGCTGCGGATACTTTTATCCCCGCGATCGTCGATTCCGCGCGCAGTCTGCCGGTTGGACCTACGCACCAATCGACCACGGCGAAACTCGGCGGGATGACCACTGCGGCACAGCGCGATCGGGTCGCCGGTTTGATCCAGGCGGGGGTTGATGAAGGCTGCGATTTGCTCGTCGACGGACGCGGAGTGAAAGTCGAAGAATTTCCCAATGGCTTCTACCTCGGCGCGAGCGTGCTCGATCGCGTGCAGGAAGGAATGCGCGTGTTCGACGAAGAAGTTTTCGGACCGGTTCTCAACGTCATGCGGATGGACGACGTCGAGACCGCCATCGAAATGGCGGGCCGGGTCGCCTATGGAAATGGCGCCTGCATCTACACACAGAACGGTCGCATCGCCCGCGAGTTTCGCCATCGCGTCAAAGCCGGCATGGTCGGCGTCAACGTCGGAGTTCCGGCGCCCCTTGCCTACTTTCCCTTTTCCGGCTGGGACTATTCCTTCTTTGGTGACCTGCATTTGCAAGGACGCGAGTCGGTCATGTTTTATACCCGTGCCAAGGTCTTCACGGAACGCTGGTTCGCTCCCGGCGAGGGCGATGTCTGGCACAAGGACGACTGACGCACTTACCCTATCATGAGTCTCCTCATCAAGAACGGCGAAATTGTCACCGCGACCGACCGCACGTAGGCGGACGTTTATTGCGAAGGCGAAACCATCACGAAGATCGGTCCGAATCTCCACGTGATGATCCGGTGGCTCGATTACAACGACACCTGGCTGGCCGCCCAATGGGGCCACCCATCCGCACTCAGCGCCGAGGGTTGGGGATTTCAGGACGTCCTCTTTGGCAAACAGCCAATCACCTTGGCTCAGCCGCTCGGCAGCTACGTGATGGAGAAAGTGCTTTTCAAAATCTCATTCCCCGCTGAGTTCCACGCTCAAACGGCCGTTGAAGCCGTGATCCAACTCCATACTCAAGTCGAGGGTCGTCTTGACGAGATCGAGCGCATCCACATCGAGACCCACGAGAGTGCCATCCGAATCATCGACAAGGCCGGCCCGCTCCACAACCCGGCCGACCGCGATCATTGCCTGTAATACATGGTCGCAATCGGACTTCTCAAAGGCGATCTCACCGCCAAGGACTACGAGGATGAAACCGCCGCCAATCCGCACATCGATCAACTCCGCGCCAAAATGGAGGTGACCGAAAACGTGGACTACACCCGCTCCAATCTAGCCCCTTCAGCGCGGTCGATTGCCAATGCGCTTCAGATTCAATTCCTCGATGGCAGCAAGATAGATCGGGTCGAAGTCCTGTTTCCGATCGGACATGAGCGTCGCCGTTCTGAGGGAATCCCCAAATTGATGAGCAAGTTTTCTTCGAACCTCAGACGAATCTATTCTGACAGCCGCTCGTCGCAAATCTGCGGGCTTTGCGAAAACCCTCAAGCGATGGGCGGCATGGCAATTGACCGATTCCTGAGCCTTTTCGAATTCCCCGACGGCGATGGTGACGACCACGCAACCCTGTCGACCGCTTCGCAGACTCCAACGCCAACTCCTGTTCGATCCTGATCTTACCCCACGAGCTGATGTCGCCGGTTTGAAACCGAAGATTGAAGGCTCGGTGAACGGGACTGAAATCAGCTAATCGATGACTCAAAAAAGTAGCCGGAACCGACAGATCACACGAGATCGCTCGAAGCGCAAAAAAACGCACGCCATACGGCGTGCGTTGCCAAGGTCTTGTTGGGGGATTACCGGCGAAACGCGATAGGTTGTTCCTCCATCTCGTGCGCGCAAGGCTGATCGATCGGCGCTTCCGGCTTTTCGGCATTCGGCGCGATCAAGCTGTTCGCGAGCATATATGCCTCGACCTCTTCACCGCTGACGTCCGCAAGCATCGTCCCATTGACTTCAACACAGGGGCTGAGAGGCTGGCCGCTTTTTTCCATCATCTCCGCGCGCTGGGCGGGATCGTTGATGATGTCACGATCTTCAAAGGCCAGATCGTATTTCTTCATGATGGCGCGAACACCCATGCTCCATCCGCAGTGTGGTTTCAGGTAAGCGATAATCTGTGGCTTTTCCATAAGTTCTTACTTTCGAAAGTAGTCCACGTAAACTGACACAGTTGATTCTTTTGACAAGGATTTCTTCCAATCCGGCTGCGGGCGGGCGCGATTGCCGGTGGGTGGCGGAGGACGAGTATACGAGTCCGTGGGCGCGAAAATCCGAGGCGAGTCTAATTGACCCGTGCCACTGCGAGCAGACCTCAAACTCTGTCGCCTAGGTTCAAAGGGTTGCAGCTTGAGTACGGGCTCCTAAACTCGTCCCTCCTCAATCAGCTCGCATCGCGCCAGAGAAAGACGATCAGGCACGCCAATGTGGTCAAGGTTATGGCAAGGCCGATTCGAAAGCGCTGGTCACGGTAACGGAGCACGACGTGGTGTTGGCCGGCCGGAATTGTGACCGCTTGAAAGACTCCATTGGCCCGGATGACACGCGTCGCTTTACCGTCAATTGTCGCCTGCCAGGCGGGGTGATATGCCTGTGCGATCACCGCCATCGAGTCTTCGCTTGCCTCGATGGCAAACTCCACCTGAAGGGCATTCACAATCGGTCAATCTCACTTGGCAGGAGGAGGACATACTTGCGGGGATCATAGTCTTCCGCAGTGAGCATGGTGGGTAATTCGCCCTCCTCCACAAAGACGGGAGATTGGCCCGCTGTGACCAGCGGCTGTGCGTTCGTGTTTTCCAGCCAGGTCAAGCCGTCGCTGTCAGCAAGATATTGTGAGCTGCCGAGAAAATCGGCCAAGCCCCGTCGAAGTGAATTGGGACTGTCAAACGCCCGTGAGGTCACCTCGATCATTTCGGGGAACTCCAACGAGTAGAAACCGTCGATCTTCGAAACGGATTTCATCAAGTTCATGCTCGACGGAAGGCCGCCTGGTAGCCGATCGACACCACGGCCCCACAAAAACGCGTGCCGTCCGTTCCACCAAACGGGCGGCGCGCACCTTGTGGATCTGCTGCATGCTCTGTCTCGGAGTCAGCAAGCTCGTTCACTTCGGTCAGCCCCCGACTCCGCAATCAACCGTAGTGCTCGGGATTCGCGTTCGAATCCCGTGCAAAGGAGTGGCTTGCGCCGGCAACCAGAACCAATCCTTGCCGGAATGCTGCGGGGGGCAGCACACGGCGCATCGAATCACTCAGATTCAAACCGATTCTGAACACGAGGAGATCTCCCTGTCCGCTTAACCACATCCCACCCAGCATGAAGACCAAAGATCAATTCCTGTCCAATGATCTCATTCGGGAATTCCGCGCAGAAGACGAAGCGCATGCGGGAACTCCTTGCCCGGATTGCAACGGCGAAGGTCGCTGCTGCTGTCTCCATGAAGGTACGCATGAGGCTTGGGCAGCTGTGATCAGAATCGCCAATTGCCACCGGAATGCCGCGTGGAAGGTATCGTTGAGATAGACTTTACTCCGCCGGCCGCACCCCAGCAGCCGACTAACCAGCACGTTCAACATCGCGGCCGGCGGACTGCTTTAATCGAAGACCAGGAGACGGAGATACCTCTCCTTTGAATCAAACGAATCTGTTCCGAAGTGTTACCTCAGCTCCCGCGGGCTCAAACAGCCCCGGCAATCGCGTCGCCCATCTCACTGGTGCCGGTGCGTTTTGCTTTTGGATCGGACTCGCTGAAGATATCTCCCGTGCGCAAGCCGCTCTCAATCGCGGTGCCAACGGCAGCTTCGATCGCCAAAGCCGCGTCGTTCAAACCGAAGCTGTATCGTAACATCATCGCACTCGAGAGGATCTGCGCGATCGGATTGGCGAGATTCTTTCCGGCAATGTCGGGAGCTGTTCCTCCAGCCGGTTCGTAGAAACCGAATGTGACCTCTCCCTCGGTCGAACCCAGGCTCGCGCTCGGAAGCATCCCCAGAGAACCGGCAAGTGCAGCTGCCTCATCGCTCAGTATGTCCCCGAACATGTTTTCGCAAAGCATCACGTCGAACTGCGTCGGGTTGAGCATCAGCTGCATGGCGCCGTTATCGACGAACATGTGATCCACCTCGACATCGGGATACTCCTTCGCGACGCGTTCCACCACCTTGCGCCAGAGCACGCCGTTCTCAAGAACATTGGCTTTGTCGATACTGCAGACCTTCTTGCGACGGAGCGCGGCCGCCTTGAATGCAACGTGTGCGATGCGTTCAATCTCAGGCTCGGTGTAGACCATGGTGTCGATCGCGCGTTCGATGCGGAGGATGCGTCGGGTCTTTTTCTTGTCCTGCGGATTGACATTTTCCTTCTGGGCGACGACCTCGGTGGTCTTGGGTTGCCCGAAATACATCCCGCCGGTTAGTTCGCGGACGACCAGCATGTCGATCCCATCGCCCTGGCGTTCCGGCTTGAGCGGACACGCATGCGCGAGGGCCGCCGGGAGTTTGACCGGACGAAGATTGGCGAAGAGACTGAACTCCTTGCGGATGTGCAGCAGCGCGGCGCGCTCGGGACGCTCTTCCTTCGGAATCGTGGGATCGCGATCCGGCAGACCGACCGAACCGAACAGGATCGCATCACTGCCTTTGCAAAGTTCGAAGGTGTCATCGGGCAGTGCTTTTCCAGCCGCGTCGATCCCGGCCCAGCCGACCGGCGCCTCATCGATGGTGAAACCGACGTCAAATTTTTTTTCCACGGCACGAAGCACCTTGATGGCTTCGGCCATGACCTCCGGGCCAATTCCGTCACCCGCCAGTGCGGCAATTTTGAAACTCTGCGAACTCATGTGGCGGGCGAGAATAGGGACGGCCCTATCGGGGGGAAAGAAGATATTCGGCAACCGGTAAAGGAGCAACTGGAGGCGATGACGCTTCACCAGGGCGAGTGCCGTGGCAGCAGGTGTGAGCGAGCAGGTTGAATGCGCAAGGCTGCCCGACCACGCTCGCTGTAGATCCTGGGCACGTGATTTCCCACGCGACTTCTGTACTCTGATGAGATAGACCACCGGCGTGTCCAGCGAAGCAAACAACAACACCCTGCAATTCGGCGACTGCGCTCTCCGCATGCACGCGGATGATTCAGTGGCGGTGGTCAAGCGGCCGCTGAAGCAGGGTAAAGTTGTGGTGGATGGAGAACTGCGGTGGACAATCAATCAAACAATCCCTCCCGGGCATAAGTTTGCGCTCTGCGACATCGAAGACGGAGCGCCGATCCTCAAGTACGGACAGACAGTCGGGTTTGCAGCGAGGAAAATTGCCGCGGGCGATCACGTCCACACCCACAACGTGGAACTGGGCAGTTTCGGACGGGACTATGCGTTCGGGGAAAGTGTTGAGGAATTGGAACTCTACGGTGCGGATAAGCAGCAGACCTTCAATGGCTACCTGCGCACGGATGGACGTGTGGGAACGCGCAACTACGTGGCGGTAATATCGAGTGTGAACTGCTCTTCCTCGGTGTCGAAGTATGTCGCTGAGGCCTTCGCGAACGATGAATTCCGAGAACGGTTTCCAAATGTCGATGGGGTGATCGCGTTCAAGCACACGAGTGGTTGCGCAAACGATCCGGGCGAGCCGACGGATGTCCTGCAGCGGGTCATGGCCGGCATTGCGCGGCACCCCAATGTTGGCGGCTATCTGCTCATCGGCCTGGGTTGTGAGGTCAACCAGGTGCAATCGGTGATCAGGAACCAGGGATTGGGCCGGCAAAGCAGCGACGACGAACCGATCGCGATGGAGATTCAATCCCTCGGTGGAATTCGCAAGACGATTGCAGCTGCTGTTGAAGCCGTTGAGAACATGCTGCCGCGGGTAAACGCGGCTGAGCGCACACCGCGATCGATTTCGCATCTCGCGCTTGCAATGAACTGCGGAGGATCGGATGGCAACAGCGGAATCACGGCCAATCCGGCGCTCGGCTTTGCCTCAGATGAACTTGTGCGTCACGGGGCTTCAACCGTACTCGCTGAGACCACGGAGATATATGGGGCCGAACATCTGCTGACTCGGCGCGCGGTTACGAGGGAAGTCGGGGAGAAGCTCATCGAGTACGTGAAGTGGTGGGAGGACTACGCAGAGCAGCATGGTGTTTCCATCAACAACAACCCGAGTACAGGTAACAAGGCGGGCGGCTTGACGACGATTTATGAGAAGAGCCTTGGCGCGGTTGCCAAGGGCGGGCGGGCGCCCTTGAAGGCGGTTTATCGATATGCGGATCAGATTGATACGCCGGGCTTCTGTTTCATGGACACGCCGGGTTTTGATCCGATCAGCATGACTGGTCTGGTGTCTGGCGGTTGTAATGTCGGTGTTTTCACAACAGGTCGGGGGAGCGTCTACGGTTGCAAGCCCACCCCATGCATCAAGGTGGCCACCAATACGCCTCTCTACAACTGGATGGAGGACGATATGGATATCAATGCCGGCACGATCCTCGACGGGACGGAAACCGTGGATGAAGTTGGTCGGCGAATCTTCGAGAAAATCGTGTCCGTGGCCAATGGTGAGCGCACGAAGAGCGAGCTTGCCGGTGTGGGGGATGAGGAATTCGCGCCGTGGATTCTGGGTTCGGTCCTGTGAAATGAGCCACGGTTGGTGGAGGGACGACTCGCACCTGCGTTACTTTGCAAACGCTTCGTAGCGCGCCTCGCAGTCTTTCGCGATAGAATCGGGGAACGCTCCGGGGCTGATATGGAACCGAATTGGGAACGTTTTCGATTTGCCCTTCTTGATTGTGGCCACCCAGAAGGAACCAAAGCGACCGTAGTCGCGATAGGCGCTGTAGCGAAGGCCTGTTGGCAGAGACGGGTGGCTCATGTGATGAACGTGGTAGTCGTTTCCGTTGGCCTTGAAGGTCATGGCCGCCCAATCCATGTCTCGTGAAGCCTGCACTTCCTTCTGGGTCATCTCACCTCCGGGGAAGAAATACCTGGCGGATTTGTTCTTCACGACTTCCGCAGAAGCACGGAATTGGCAGCCGGCGTGTTCGGGATCGCCGTTCAGCTCGGCATCTGCCTTCACTGCCGTGATCCTGGATTTCTTGTCGAGGATGAAGGCACCGTTTGCCTCTGGTTTATGAACAATGAAAGTGCGCACTTCGCTCAACAGGACCTCGTCCCCATCCACCCAGTCAATTGATACAGAGAACGTCGCACGGTCCGTGCGCAGGTCTTTCGAGACCAGATCACGATATACCTGCATCACGTTGCCCTTCATGTGCCAGGTGTCGTAACTCTTTCCGCCCGTTTTCAATTTCGACCATCCGATATAGATGCCACGGTGATGCGTGAACTTGTCCCCGGCTCCCTTGGTGATTGTCTTTGACTTATCGAGCGGATCGATGACGTGGAGATAGACCTTGTAAGTCTCATGCGCGGCCTCCTTGGTGGAGCGATCGTTCTTGATCATAAGTTTCACCAGCGGACGAGACGCGTGGGATACGAGGATGAATTCATCATTCGAATTGACCATTGAGAATCCCGGTCCCGCATGGGTGGCGAGCGTTCCGATGGCCAAGGCAACAAATGGCGCAAGGAATTTCATGCGGGGAGTCTGCTGATGCCGTTCGAAAAATCAACTCGTCACTGTGATTGTCCACTGGAGACGCCTGCTCACGAAGCACTCAAAATCACCGGCATTATTCGAATCGTCGTTTGTTCAATTCTTTGGTGTATTTCGTGTGTTTGGTGGGCAGGGCTCTCAAAGCCTGATAAACTCCACCGGTGCTTCACCGGACTTGAGTTTGAGCAATGCCACTGAACGCCCCAGATTGAAGCGCTGCCTGCCGGCGTAACCCGGATTCAGGTAGCGGACGCCGTCCACGACGCTGTCATGCGTCTTGTGGGTGTGACCAAAGAGGACGATGTCCGGGCGAACGCGTTGTACGGAATCGAAGATGTTCGCATGGGGTTGGCCGAGGGGAACGATGTGGTGGATGAGAAACCTGGTGCCTTCGAATTCAACGGCTTCGAGTTCGCGATATTGTGGATCGTAGTCGTTGTTCCCGAGCACGGCCGTCACGGGTGCGATCTGCTCGAGCTTGAGGATGACGTCGTTTCCGCAGATGTCGCCCGCGTGGAGAATGTGTTCGACGCCTTCGAAGATCTTGGGCAGAGCGGGATCGAAATATCCGTGGGTGTCGGAGATGAGGCCGAGCTTCATTCAGGCCTTGGCCTTTTCCTCTTCGCCTTCGCCGGCCTCTTCGGCTTCCTCCGCCTCTTCCGGTTCCGGTTCAGCCGGTTCGATGGAGCGAAGGGCGGCTGCAATCAAGCCGCTGAAGAGACCACCACTGAGCAGGGTGTTGCGAAAGAACATCCAGGTCTGAGGCCAACCGGTTTCGCCGGTGGTGAGTGCCTGTATCCAGCCCATGAGGTTCTTTGCGTAGAATGGATTCTGCATCCAGGCGGCAGTGTTGGTGACGAGATAAAACACGATTGCACCCAACAAGCCTCCCCCGACCATCTGCCACATCGCGCGCCGTTTGCGGAACAGGCGACCGATGCCGTAGATCATCGCGTAGGCCGCGTAGTTCAGCATCTGGTAGTCGTAGATCGTGAAGTAGCCCCAGTAGTGATTGAGCAGGACATCTGAGGTCAGTACCGCGAGCGCGAGCCACCACCAACGTAGCAACTTCGGAAACGCCCCGGCACAGAAGGCCAGCCCGTAAGCCATCGAGAAGTTCAGTGGCATCAGGCCGGGGATGCGGCTGATCAAGAACACAATGATCAGCGCGGCCGGCACATACTTGTTCCACTTCTCGTTCAAGACACAAAAGGTAAGCGGGTGGGCGACAGTTGGCAATCAGTGTCGGAGGCGTGCTTACTCGTAGATGGGGAAGAAGGTGTTGAACGCGGCTTCGCAAAAGTCGCCGGGATCGTTGAAACGACGATTGCGATTCAATGCGGAAATTCCCTTCATGTCGTCCTCGCTCAATTCGAAATCGAACAAGGCAAGGTTTTCGGCCAGACGGTCGCGCTTGGAGGATTTGGGGACGATGGCCGTTCCACGTTGAACACCCCAGCGCAGTAGCACCTGGGCGGGAGTGCGATTCACGCGACCGGCAATTTCCTTGACCAAGGGCTCCTCGATCACGGATTCGCTTTGCTCAGCCATGTTGAGTTGGAAATAAGAGAGCGCACCGAGCGGTGAGAAGGCCGTGTAGGCGATGCCTTCCTGCTGGCAATATCGCAGCAGCTTGTCCTGCGTGAGGTAGGGATGTGATTCGACCTGCAGAACGGAGGGCTTGATGCGCGCGTGGGAAAGGAGATCGCGAATCAACGAAGTGCCGAAGTTGCAGATGCCGATGTTCTTCACGAGACCGGCATCGACGAGTTCTTCCATGGCGCTCCACGTCTCGCTGATGGGAACGGGCACGCTTTCGACAACCGGGTTGTCCGCATCAGGCTCGGTGAACCACGCCGGTGGGTAGCGTTCTTCGAACGGAACGAACTTCTGCGCGATAGGAAAATGAATCAGATAGAGGTCGAGGTAATCGAGCCCAAGATCGCTCAAGGTTTTCTCACAGGCGGGCCGGACATGTTCCTTGGCATGGTAGGTGTTCCAAAGTTTGGAGGTGATCCAGAGGTCCTCACGCTTGCAGCTGCCGGCATCGATGGCTGCGCGAATTCCCTGTCCGGTCTCGACTTCGTTTCCGTAGTCGCAGGCGAGATCAAAATGGCGATAGCCCAGTTCGATGGCTTCCTGTGCCACGCGGGGGGCTTCTTCGTTCGCGACCTTCCACATGCCAAGACCAACCGCGGGCAACTCATCGCCCGAGTGCAGTTTCAGATAAATCATGCGCGCGGTTTTAGCGGAAATGACTGAAGGGGGGAAGTGCTTCCAACAACACAAATGTGCGTTTGCAGTGCGCTATTTCGCTGCATTTTCCAAGGCCGCAAGTCGTCGCCTGGCTTCCAGCAGTTTCCTTTTCTCATCGTACAGAGACATTTCCAAGTTGGACTTATCCAAGATTACGGCGTCGTGATCAGCTCGGGTGCCTTTCAACTCAATTTCCAGGGTGTCCGCCTTCCCACGCTCCTTGGCCAATTCCTTGAGGGTGCTTGAGTGTTTGTCTTTCAATTGAGCGTGCAGGAATTCGACGGAACCAAATCCGATCAGGCTCACAACGGCGATGATTCGAACAAGCATCTGAACGACGTTGCGGGGAGATATGACCAGAAGTCGATGGATTCGGATGTTTGTCTCGTGGCGGGTGTGTTCATTTGGGAGCCTTTCATTAGGTTGTTTTTGCAAACCCAAGTTGACATGCCCGTCACACTCTCATCCACAACTTCTGGTCATATCTCACGTGATCCAGCTTGCTACGCGTGTCCGTTATTTCTCCGTTCAATTTCACGCATTGATAGCCCAGTCCTACCGCGGCTATCGTGCTCACAATCGAGACTATCTTGGCAGCCGTCGCGGGACGTTTTATCACCGCCGGCAACGCTTCATCCTTCTCACCCTCAGACTCCATAAAATCGAATTAACACCAGAACGTCCACGTTGTCGCGCGAATTTCGGGCACAAAAAAGCAGGGCCGCAGCCCTGCTTTCGAATCTGTATGTGATCTGCCTCAGGCGAGAACCGCAGCGTGGAACTCCTGCCAATCGTCGAGATTGTTCAGGTTCACGGCATCGGGGCAGACGGTCGTCTCGTCGTCCACTCCGGCAGCGGAGAGGATGCCCTTGCGGGTTTCGTCGTCGTGGATGTAGCCGAGGATGGAAACATTCAACTTGTGGATGTTCTGCTTGTTGACCTTGGAACCGGCCTGTCCGCGGATCCATTTTTCGAAGGCAACATAGGTCGGCTTGTTATCCTTGACGAAAGTCTTGGTGGCTTCGTGGTCGACACCGAGGGCGTCGAGCACCATGGCATCATAGCCGGCACCGATTCCCGGATAGCCATCGGCGAGCTTGCCGGCGGCTTCGAGGGAAACTTTCTGCCACAAGCGAGGCAGGTGCAGGACTCCGAGAGGACCGGCAACACCGGAACTGATCATGGGGACGTATTTATCGCTCATATTGGTATATTCTGTGAATTTGCGAGGCGGAGTATTAGCACACCGGAATTGGAGCGCAACGATTTTGGAGAAGAATTGTCATGAGGATTTTTGACCGCTCGTCCGGGTTGGAATTGAAGGGAATCGCGCCGCGGAATTGGATCACAGAATAAAATGGTTACGACCATAAACATGTAACATATGCTACATGTATGTGGTCCTTGAAGTGATGCAGTGTGGAGCGCAGCAATTGCCGGTTCCATCTTGAGTTTCTCGTTCATTCATGAAAGGCCACTGATACGCTTTTGGTTGTGCAGCCAAGTTCGGAGAACGGAATCATTTTTGCCGGGCTCATGCCTCATGCGCCGGTCTTGATACCGGAAGTGGGTCAGGGCAGGGAACGGGAGGCACGGGCAACAGTAGACGCCATGCGGCTGTTGGGCGAACGGGTCGTGGCACTGAAGCCCGATCGGCTGCTGCTCATTTCTCCGCACACCGCGCGACGACGGGGCGCCTTTGGCGTCTGGACGGACTCACGCATCCGGGGCGATTTGTCGCGCTTTGGAACGCTGGAGGTTCGAATCGATCTGCCAAATGACCAGGAACTGGGAACCATGCTGAACGCACGGGATGTTCCGACTTGGAAGATCGCCGGGGAAGCGTTGGATCATGGGGCAAGTGTGCCGATGTATTTCCTTACCCGCGCGGGTTGGGATGGTCTGACCACGTTGGTCAGTTTGAATTATCCGGGTGAAGGCATGTTGCTTGAGCTTGGTGAGGCGATTGCGCAGTGCGTCAAGGATTTGCCAGGAAAGACGGTGGTGATTGCCAGCGGTGATATGAGCCACGCGCTGATTGAAGGTGCGCCGGCTGGGTATCATCCACGAGGGGCGCAGTTCGATCGGCGGTTTGTTGATCTGGTGAAGGCGAGGGACTACCACGCGCTTTGTGGAATCGAGGAGGAATTGTTGCAGGTTGCAGCGGAAGACGTGGTGGATTCCACGATCATCGCCTGTGCGGCTGCCGGATGGCGCAACACCGGCGCGGAATTCCTCAGCTACGAAGGACCATTTGGCGTTGGGTATTCCGTGGGTATATTGTTCGATTCATCGACTCATGAATGACGGCGGTCAAATCCTCCCGGCGGTGGCTCGTGATACAGTAGAAGCCCAGCTGCTGGATCGGCCGTTGATGGCGGTATCGCCGGACGGATATCTGGCTCATCGGGCGGGCGTCTTCGTCACCATTCGGAATCGCTCAGGCGATCTGCGCGGATGCCGAGGCACGATTCAGGCGCAATATGAGAACGTGCTGGAGGAGACCCGCCGGCTTGCCGTTTCCTCGGCCCTTCACGACACCCGATTCGAACCGGTGCGTCCCGCGCAGTTGGTGGATCTGACGTACGAAGTATCCGTGCTTTACGAGCCCGAGCCGGTGGTTTCCCTGGACCAGTTTGATCCCTCGAAGTTTGGAATCATCGTCTACACCGGCTCTGGAAAGCGCGCTCTGATGCTGCCCAATGTGGAGGGCCTCGACACCGTCGACAGGCAATACCGCGCGACCTGCCAGAAGGGAGGGATTGATCCCGAGGGAGAAGTCCATCTGGAACGATTTCAAGTCGACAAGTTCATCGAAGAGGAATCGTGAAAGCGATCTCGCATCCTGGGCGATGGTGGAAGCCGCTGGACGACGGCCGGATCCAGTGCGAGCTGTGTCCGCGCGATTGCAAACTGGGTGAGGGACAACGCGGTTTCTGCTATGTCCGGCAGAATGAAGGCGGACAAATGGTCCTCACGACTTACGGGCGCAGCAGTGGTTTCTGCATCGATCCGATAGAGAAGAAGCCGCTAAATCATTTTTATCCCGGCACCAGCATCCTGTCCTTCGGCACGGCGGGCTGTAACCTGGGTTGCCGCTTCTGCCAGAACTGGGACATCAGCAAGTCGCGTGAGATGGATCGCCTGATGGATCAGGCCTCACCCGAAGACATCGCGCGGGCAGCGCAGGATCACGGATGCCATTCGGTTGCGTTCACCTACAACGATCCGGTGATCTTTGCGGAATACGCCATCGACATCGCGCAGGCCTGTCATGAGGTCGGCGTGAAGACAGTCGCGGTCAGTGCGGGTTATATCACGGATGTTGCGCGTTCCGAATTCTACCGGCACATGGACGCAGCGAACATCGACCTCAAGGCGTTCACCGATAGTTTCTACCGCAAGATATGTTTCGCCCGGCTGGAAACCGTGCTGGAGACGTTGGAGTTTCTGCGCCACGAAACAGACGTCTGGTTCGAGGTCACCACGCTGTTGATCCCTGGTGAAAATGACGGCGACCACGAACTGCATTCAGCGGCCGAGTGGTTCCGGGAAAAACTCGGGCCTGACGTCCCTTGGCATTTCTCCGCGTTCCATCCGGACTTCAAGATGCGCGAGAAACGAAACACACCTCCGGCCACGCTGAAGCGGGCGCGTTCAGTTGCGAAGGAGAAGGGAATCCGACATGTCTACACCGGTAACATCCACGATTCGAAGAGCGGGAGCACGTGGTGTCCGGACTGTGGCGGGCAGTTGATCGAAAGGGACTGGTATGAGTTGGGAGCTTACCACCTCGACGGCGATCATTGCGGCCATTGTGGGACGGAGGTCGCTGGTCGCTTTGGCACGGCGAAGGGGGATTGGGGACGGAAGAGATTGCCGATTCGAATCGGGCGATGACGCTACGATGTCTTTCGCTGGCGCTGCCACGCTTCGCCCAGGTCGGTGAGGTTCTTGTCCTTCAACCACTCTTCGGCCAGCGGGAAAATGATGCGTTCCTCCCGGTCGAAGTGTTTGCGACACCAATGCACGGTTCGCAGGAGAAGATGACGCGCTTCTTCAACGGTCGTTGCTTCGGCAACGCCGGCAAGGCTCTCGTCGATTTCCTTGTGCTCGGCCTCGAAGTTTTCCGCCTGCGCGATGTTGTCGAGGCAGTGCGTGAGCGGTTCAATGATCAGTGAATCTTCCACCCGCGAGTGGGACTCGTGGATGGATTCCAGCAGGTTGGCAAGACACTTGATCTCGACCAGGTTCTGGAGGTTGGGGACGGTCTGCTCCAGGTAGTCGAAGATGTTGTGGAACACGAAATGTTCCGACTGAAGTGCCTCCGTGATTTTCATTCCCGGGGATTGCCGCACTCAGTTCCCACCTTCTGCATGCGTTTGTCCATTTCCTCGGGCGTAAGATCCTCGATGTGGGTTGAAATGGTCCATTGATGACCGAAGGGATCGAACACCGTGCCGGAGCGATCGCCATAGAATTGATCGGCAAGCGGGCGGACCACCTTGGCGCCATTGGCGACGGCCTTGTTGAACACCGCATTGCAATCCTCAGTGTAGAAACAGATGCCCACCGGAGTGCCTCCGTACGATTCCGGGCTCTTGAAATTCATCTCATCCATTTCATCAGCCAGCATGATTCGGGATGTGCCGATCTGCATTTCGGCGTGCCCGAGCTTGTCGCCCATCGGCATGCGCATGAGCTCCTCCGCCCCGAATGATTCCTTGTACCAGTCGATGGCTTTGGCCGCGCCCTTGACGATGAAGTAGGGCGTGATGCTGTGATAACCTTCGGGGATGGGAGAAACTTCGCTCATACGGAAGTGATAGTGAGCGCTCGGATAAATGGCGATGAGAAATTCTCGACGCTGCAATCTTCAAACCTCAACCGGTTAATTGAGATTCGAGGTTCGGAGCGTGGAGCCTTCAGTCCCCTTCGTCTCAACCAAGTTGGTCTCCACTCCCACCGCATTCGTTGCTGCCGCGCTGATGATGGGAGGAGGATCGGGCGCATCCCCACCATCGCTGATCGTGTTCATCACGGCACTCACCGAGAATGCGCCGATCATCGCGATGGAGAAAACGAGTTTGCCAAATGCACCGGCAAGCAAGCCCACCATCGCGCCCAGTCCGGCACGGGTGGCCTCCTTGAATTCACGTCCGCCCATCAGCTCGAAAAGCAAAGCGCCGACGAAAGTACCAACGAACATCCCGATGAAGATGAACGGTGTGAATGCGCCGATGAAACAGCCTATGCATGATCCGACAATCCCGCGCCAGGTCGCGCCCAGCTTCTTGGCGCCGATCATGGAGGCGGCGTTTTCGAGAACGAGCGAAAGCGTGGTGGCAATGCCGAGAAAAATCATGACCGCCCAACTCGCACTGGCTTCCTCGAAGTACAGCTTGTGCAACAAGGCGCTGCCCAACACGAGCGTCGTGCTGGGCAGCGCAGGAATGAGGCTGCCCACCAACCCGATCAGCATCACCAGTCCGACGATCACAAGCCCGGTTATTTCCTCAAGCGACATGAATTCTCAGATGACCTGTTGTTGATTCATCTCCTGAGAAAAAGTTTCAACCGCCAAAGAAGGCCCGTTCGACACACCAGTAAAGCCCGATGGCAGCCAGTCCCCAGCACGCGGGCTTGCGAACGCGATCGTTGTACCACTCGGCCTTGTGAACCGTGCATACCACCAAGAAGGCGAACGCGATGACCGCGATCTGTCCGAGCTCCACCCCGATGTTGAAGCAGACCAACGCACCCACGAACTGGCCATCAGGGATCTGCATCTCCCCGAGAATTCCCGCAAAGCCAAGCCCGTGGATAAGGCCAAAAGCAAACACACCTCCCCATCGCGCCTTGCTCACGTCTTCCCGATACAGGTTCTCCAGCGCGACCGCGGCAATCGAAAGCGCAATGAGCGGTTCGACGATGCGTGGCGACACGGTAAAGATGTCCATCATCGCCAGAGCCAGCGTCAGGGAGTGCGCGATGGTGAAGGCCGTGACCTGTAGGAGGAGCGGCTTCCAGTTCGTGCTGAGCAGAAACAAACCAAGCACAAACAAGATATGGTCCAGCCCTTTGGGAAGAATGTGTTCGAAGCCCACCACAACGAACTCGCCGAGACTGACCTGGACCTTCGAACGATCCACATTCGGCGCGGTTGGGAGCGCCGGTTGAGGTTCTGGCGCACTATTTGTTGAAAGGACGTTCGTTGAGGCCAAGTTCGTGGAAGCAACATTGGTGGATGTGATGTTTGTTGCGGCAGCATTGGTTGACATTGAGTTCGTGGCCGCAACATTTGTCAGCGTGACGTTGGTGGTTGATATGTTCGTGGATGCCGGAGCGTTTGTCGTTTCAGGCATTGGCTCTGGTTCCCCGGTGTCTTCAGCAAACGCTATCAGATCAATGACCGTTTCCTTGCCTTGCGGAACCACGTGCATGACCGGCAAAGCGTCTTCACCCAGATCGAACAGGATTTGAAACAGAGCCGAAAAGCCCGGCGTGTCATAGAGGTTGAAGACCATCTTCAATTCCCTGGCTCCTTTCGGGATGGGCCAGTAGATCTCAAACGGAATCGGCACCGGCTCCAATTGATCAGGACGTATCTCGATCGTCAGTTTGTCCAGCTTCGGGGGCCAGTTGGTCACCACACCCGCCACCCGGGTTTCGTCCATGGAAACGACGAGTCGATTCGTCACATAGTTCAAGACCCACGCCGCGTTGGTCTGAAATTCCGCGGTGGATTCATACTGGCGTTTCTCCGGATCGTTCTCTTGGGCGATCTGCAAGAGGTCCGGTTGCTGCAGATCAATTCTCAATGAAATGAACTTCGTGGTCAGACGCGACTCGATCGATGTGACGGAAGTCGTGTGCGCAGAAAGGCGCAACGCAGTCATTGCGAGGACCAGGGAAAATATGACTCTCGAATATTGCAGCATGCTTCTTTCGTGAGCGCGAAATCTGACCATTCCTAGGGGAATTTACTACGCAAATTATCGGATTTTCGGGCACCGACGCTGGTAGACATACCGCTCTTCAGATGGAAGCTTGATTGTGACAGTCCTGTTCCGATTCGGCTCCACAGCATGAAACAGCCATTGGATATTCTTCTTCTCGAGAATTCCAGCCAGGAGTATCGGCTCATTGAGCGCCAGCTTGACGCAGACGGCAAGCTGCTCGCGCCGGGGCATCCCGAGGTCATTCTCACCGACAGTGCCGGACCAAATTGTTCGGGCACGGACATGGCCGAATTTGCGAGCCAGTCGTTTCCCGACGTGCCGGTGAAACGAGATTCGTTCATGTCGTCAAGGTTCCCCCTGAGGATCCCGATGGACGCTCGCTGGGAATGCAGGGTGTGTTCTGGGACGTCACCAAATCCCGGCGCGATGAGGAGGCCGTTTATCGGCAGGCCAACTTGTTGAATATGGTCGATGATGCGATTGTCGTGAGCGATCTCGAAGGGAAGATCCAGTTCTGGAACCAGGGCGCGGCAAAGATTTACGACTTGCCGGCCGCTCAGGCGATCGGCGCCGATGTGGTGGAACTGCTCAACCAGGACACGAAGGAATACCTGAACGCCTTTCGCAAGACCTGCCGCCAAGACTGGCCGGACGAACGGGCCCATAAACTCAAGCACGAACCGGGAGCCGTGGGACAGATCATCGTCGAAATGCAAACGGCCATGGAAGGCAGTTCCTTGAGCGCCCAGGTGCCTACGGATCTGGAAAACGCGCCGGCCATTTCGAGAACCATCGCGCCAAGATGGACTATGCGGCTTATCGGAAAGAGAGCCTGCCGACTGGCTCGGGCATCACCGAAGCGGCCTGTAAACGCCTGGTCAAGGAACGGATGTGCGGTTCGGGGATGAAATGGAAAAGCGATGGTGCCGGGGAAGTGCTTCGGCTGCGCAGTCTCTTGCTCTCGAACCAACGCTGGCAACAGTTCTGGTCCAAAACTTCTCAATACGGCATCTGAAGTTAAACTCACAAGACCCTGTGCTGACGGCAGACCAGAGAACATCACTCGCGGAAGAGCGGCTTCCCAAAGTCTTCACAATCTCCTATTACGACGTTTTCCGTTTATGAAATCAGCCTTTGCCATCGCCCTTTGCCTTACAACCGCCACGCTCGTCGCGCAACCGAAGAAAGCCGTCAACTACGGTCCGCTTCCCACGCCTTTGTATCCCGACGGAGCGCCCGGTTCGAAGGGCGACGGAGAAGCACACAATCCTACTGTGAGGGCATACCTTCCAGATCAGGACGAGGCAAATGGCGCTGCGGTGGTCATTTGCCCAGGCGGAGGCTATCACGGATTGGCGATTGATCATGAGGGACAACAGGTCGCGCAGTTCTTCAACGAGTTCGGTGTCACAGCCTTCGTCCTGCGCTATCGGCTCGCTCCCGGTTACAAGCACCCCACCATGCTCAACGATGCTCAACGCGCGGTCCAACACGTTCGCGCCAGGGCTGCGGAATATGGGATCGATCCCAAGCGGGTAGGCATCATGGGCTTTTCTGCGGGTGGGCACCTTGCCTCCTCGCTTGCCACGCACTGGCATCGAGGTATGGCAGATTCGGCAGATCCCGTTGCACGCCAGAGTTGCCGACCGGACTTCGCCATACTCGGTTACCCGGTGGTGACCTTCACGGCGACCGAACACATGCACGCCGGATCCAAGCGAAACCTGCTGGGCGACAAGGCGGATCCCAAGCTCGTGGAACTCATGTCCAACGAAAAGCAGGTCAATGCCGAGACCCCACCCACGTTCATGTTCCACACCGGTGAGGACAAAGGCGTACCGCCCGAGAACAGCGTGCTCTTTTACCTCGCTCTTCGCAAAGCCGGCGTCCCTGCAGAAATACACGTCTACCAAAAGGGCCAACACGGTCTCGGCTTGGCCGCCGGTGACCCGACGCTTTCGTCTTGGAACGGCCGCTTGAAAGACTGGCTGCGAAACAACGGCTGGCTTACCGGAAAAAAACGCCTCCCGCTAACAGGCGAAGTCTCCGTCTATGGCGATCCCATCGCCCGCGGCTGGGTGACATTCACTCCGCTTGATGACCGCAATGCACCGGTCATCTCCGGTTACTTGCGAAACAGCAAATTTAAAATCTCACCAACCGACGGACCCGTTCCCGGTAAATACTCCGTGGACATCACCGTGATGTCCCAAGAGCGCGCGCTCGTCCCAACCATCGAATCCACCCGCACCCTCACGGATCTCAGCGCTGAGATTACCGCCAAGACCACGGCCCTCGACTTCCACATCAAGGCTCCAAAGCAATTCCCCATCAAGAAACCATGGGGAACGATCAAGCTTGGCCTTGGGCAACTCGAACTGATGGTCGAGAAGCTGCCCAAAAATCGAAAGATCGATATCCCGCGCCTGAACAACCGAATCGGCGCGGTCTACCTCGCCGCAGACAAGACCCGGAAAGCGATCCGCTTCTCGCCCGATATCCGCCACTGGGTAGTCACCCTCCCAAAAAACGCGAAAACCCCGCTCACCGCTGTCGTGGAAATCAAAGACGACGCACCCTACGACCCCGCAATCTCTGGTCCCCGCACAGTCCAACCCAATCCCGACGGCGTCATCGAACTATACGCCCGCGACGCCGTTACCCACGGTCGTCTCCTGCGCTTCGAACCCCAACCACACAAGAACACCGTCGGCTATTGGGCCGACGCCAAAGACTGGTGCGAATGGCACGTCAGCCGCGCCGGTCAAGACAGCCAGAAATACAAGGTCCACATCTGGCAGGGTTGTGGCACGGGTCAGGGCGGCAGCAAAGTCCGCCTGTCCATCGGCCGCGATCACCTCGACTCCACCGTCGAAGATACCGGCCATTTCCAGAACTTCAAACAACGGGAAATCGGTACCATCACCATCGTCCCAGGGGATCACACCCTCAAATTGAAGCCGCTGGCGAAGGCGAAGAACGCGGTGATGGACGTTCGCCGAATCAAGCTCGTGCCGATTCAGGAATAGCGATCGATTGAACGTTGAGCCGCGTCCACGGATCTAAGCGAAAAGAACAGTTCGTGGTTTTCTCGAATCCGTGGGGGAAAAAACCGCCCCTTCCAATCTCTGTGCCTCTGTGTCCGCAGTGACGAAGAATATCCGTGCCCAACCCGCGTCGAACTCAGCGAACGCAACAGCGAACAAGTCATCACCGCCACCAAGAAATGGCTAAAACAATTCGACCCAAAAAGTAAGAAGGATGCCCACCACCTCCTGGAGGCATTGTGGCTCCACCAACAACACAACGTCCGAGACATCAAACTCCTCAACCTGCTCCTAAAGAGCCCCGAACCCCACGCGAGAATCGCCGCCCAAGCCGTCCAGCACCACTGGTTCAACGCCGACCCGGCCGTAGCCGCCATCGGCCCCGAAATCGTTCACCAAGACAAAACCCAAAAGAGCGGCATCCTCTCCGACACCAAAGACCTCACCACCATCCGCATTGCAACGGTTGTCGAAAAAATGAAATACGACACCCCCGAGCTGACAGTCAAAGCCGGCAAGAAGATCAAGCTCATCTTCGCCAACCCCGAGTTCATGCCCCATAACATCGTCCTCGTAAACCCGGGCAAGCTCGACGCCATCGCCATTCAAGCCACGACCCTCGGCGCCAACGGCTTCGCCGTAGGCTTCGTCCTCGAAAGTAAAGAAATCCTCTGGGCCAGCAAGCTCCTCGACCACGGCAAAGAAGAAACCATCGAATTCACCGCCCCCAAAAAACCCGGCGACTACCCCTACGTCTGCACCTTCCCCGGCCACCACCTCCTCATGCGTGGTGTGTTTCGTGTAGAATAGATCGAATAATTTTCGGTAATAAACGACTTGCGTTCGGTCGTTCTGTAACGGATTTCATTCGAGTTTTTTTAGAAATTATAGTTGTTCTATACCTACAGTTTATCAATCAAATGTCGCTAATCTTCTTTCTAGTTCCACGTGTGCTTCAATAAATGCCAATGGCAGTTGAACGAGTAACCCGCGTTCATCGCCGTGCAGATAAGTGAAGCCCATGGTCTCAGCGTTCAGGGGATCGTAGAGGACAATCTCCCCAAAGAAAAACACCGAGGTGTCCGAGGGGAGCGTCGTGATTGAAATCTGAGGGCTCCATTCTCCGAACTCCGATTTCAGTGTCGCCACGTTGTGGGCAGCCAGATCCGCCGATTCCGGAACAAAGTAACGATAAGTCTTTCCCGACCGGAGATTATCCTCCACCACCTCGCGCAGCAAGGGACTGCCCAAGTCCTGCCGAAGTTCGGCGGTGATCACCCAGATCTCATCCGCCCCACCTTCGACGGCGGCCAGTTAGCGCCGTTCCTGCACCAACACTTGAAATCGCGAGCCCAGTTGGTCGGGCTGCGTCAAGGTCTGAAACATCCGCACTTCTTTTGGATTCAAATTCCACTCCTCCGGTGAGCGCTCAAATGCGTCCTTGAAAGCGCGAGTGAGAAATAGCCCCTGCTTTTCCAGTTCGATCGGCCGCAGCCCGGCAGATTCGCCCGCAGCCTCAATCTCCGACCAATCCACGTGCGCGGTGATGTCCTGCTCGCCGGGATCAGCCAGCACGTCTACAGCGAGCCGATGTTTCCGATAGCCGCGCAATGTTCCTTGGGCTCGGCCGGGATCGAGCTGCTCTTCAAGTCGGTCGCCATAATCGATTGAAACCAGCCTGCCTCGCTCCAATGCCTTGGCTGCTTTCGAATGCCATTCTGAAGCCATCGCGGATTTCTCGACTCGAAATCCATTGGGGAGAAGCCCGAGCAGTTTTTCCGGGATCGAATTCCCGAACGGGTTCGCAGCTCCCTGAAGCAGGCACTCAACAAGTCCGTTCTCGCCCTTGCAAACTCCCCGCTCCCGCCAGGCCCCTTCGCTTCGACTCCACTCATATGCCTCAACAGGAAACGCATCCAGCAACTCGTTGGAATGGATGATGCCTCGAACGCGTCCACACTCGCTTTGAAGCTCTTCCCAAGACGCGAACCAACTTACGTTATTGAAAAGTTTCATCAACATCGCCTGCTGTCGTGCTCGTCGAGTCACAGACGGTTCGATGATGCAGTAAACGATCCGGTCTCGAATCTCCTTGGGCAGAGTTTCCAATACGTCCCTTGCCAGTGTCCCATCGTGCGCGCCGGCCTCTACGATGCGAGTCAATGATTCGTCTTCGGCAAGCCACTCGGCAAAACGGCTGGCAAGCAGTTTCCCAAACAACGCGCCCACCGAAACGCTCGTGAAAAAGTCTCCCTCTCTGCCCGTTTGAGTCAGCGATTTTTCGTAATAACCCAGCTTTGGATGATAGAGCGCCAGCTCCATGAATCGCCGGAATGACATCGGTCCGGACGCGTCGATTTCATTCCGGATAATTTGCTGGAGTTCGCTCACCACGGTGGTCCATGCCACGGCTCCGCAACACGGTTTGAGGTATGGCCAAAATTGACGCGTTCTTCAATCTCATGATGCAGCAGAAGGCTCCCGATCTGCAACTCGCTTCCGGCAACAACCCTATGCTCCGCATCAGCGGCGAGTTACGACGCGTGGATTATCCTCCGCTCCAGAGTGACGAGTTGAAGGAGATGCTCTACGAGATCGCGCCCGACGTGAAGATCAAGGTCTATGAAGAAACGGGCGACGTCGACTTCGGCTGGCGCAATTTTGACCCTGCCTGCATCGAGCCCTTTGAGAAACAACAGATGAGCGAGGAATCTGCCCTCGCCCACTGCAGCAAACGAGGCAACTGCTCGCGCGGTCTCGACAATGTGAAGAAGAAGCGCGGAGAAGTTTCCGGCCCGGTCGAGCGGCTTTCCGTGCAGGACGGCCAAGGCGCGCCCCGGCGCAAGCCACGCTCCTCTTCACCCGGCGTGGGCGGTGGACTGAAGCTGAAGTAATCGCCCCAACCAACCATTTCCAACTTTCCGACCATGAGCGAATTCGAGGAATACGAATACATCAGCCCCGCCGACAAACCCGCCTTGATGGCGGTGAGCAGCATGGAGACGCTGGCAAACGTGCAGACCATCTGTCTGGAACTCGGCTACAAGGTTCACGTCGCCAGCAACCACAAGGACTGGTTCAAGCGCTTCAACGCCATCAACTACGAACTCGTCATCGTGGAAGAACTCTTCGCCGTTGCCGCCATTGAGAGCAACGCAGTTCTCTGTTCCATCCAGGTCATGCCGATGAACAAGCGACGCCATTGCGTCTTCGTTCTGGTGGGTGACAACTACCCCACGATGAATCCCCTCGTCGCATGGCAGAACAGCGTCCACGCGGTCGTCGCCCGCAACGATCTCAGCAGCCTCGGCCAGATCGTCAGCAAGACGGTCAACGAAAACGACGCCTTCCTGAAGACCTGCCGGGACGTGCAGGACGAGATCGCCCGCGGCCAATTGCGCTAGTGTAGTCCGTCACAATTGGCGTGACTTAAGTTTCTTCGTCTTTGCCTCACCCAAAACTTCCCGAGATTAAGACAAAGATGAGGACAACGATTAAAGAATTGGCCGCATGATAAGTTACAGTCTGTTTGGCGGCCTACACTAGAAGTCAGTTGGTCGCGTTCAATCGCTGATGTGGAGGGACGAGATTGCGAGTCCGTAAGCGTAATGTTCTCCGATCGGTGTCATCCGTTCGTCCGACTTCTATTCACAGCTGATCCTAATCCGACTGCGTGCCAGGATTTCCACACCCTCGGACTCGCGAGTTCGTCCACCCCACGCATTCACAATCGATCTCTCGAATTGCTCTGTTGCCACACCGGAGCCCATCCCCTAACGTCCGCGGGTTACTATGAAAGCCAACACGCGCGTTCTCTTGTCTATCATGATGTTCCTCCAGTTCTTCATCTGGGGGGCATGGTACGTCACCGGGCCGAACTACCTCAGCGGCATTGGTTTTGGTGCGGCCGATTTCGGCAACATGTATTCTGCGGGTCCAATTGCTGGACTTATTTCTCCTTTCTTCGTCGGTATGGTGGCGGATCGTTTCTTTGCCGCGCAACGGGTGTTAGGCGTGATGCATCTACTGGGAGGCGGGATCATGTTTATGGCTGCGAACATGATGGCCACCGGCCAGGCGCCCGGTGCGATCAACTGGGCTTTCTTCGGGTATATGTTGACCTATTATCCCACGCTGGCGCTGACCAACACCGTGGCAATGCGCCACATGAGCAACCCGGAGAAGGATTTCCCGGGAATCCGCGTGTTGGGCACGATCGGCTGGATTGCAGCTGGACTGTCTCTCACTTGGTTGGCGTGGGATACAAAGATCCAGATGTTCCACCTGACTGCTGGTGCGGCGATTGTGATGGGCATCTTCAGTTTCATGTTGCCCGACACCCCGCCCGAATCATCGGGACCAGTGTCTGCCGGACAATTGCTGGGTCTGGACGCCCTGGCTCTGTTGAAGAACAAGTCCTACCTCGTGTTCATGGTGTCCTCGATGCTTATCTGCATCCCCTTGGCTTTCTATTATCAGATCGCCAGTCGCGTGGTGGAGATGGCAGGGCTGCCGATCGGACAAACCATGTCCTACGGGCAGATGTCCGAAATCTTCTTCATGCTGGTTATGCCCTTCTTCTTCGCGCGTCTCGGTGTGAAGTGGATGCTCACCGTTGGCATGCTTGCATGGGTTGCGCGTTACGCGTTGTTCGCGCTTGGTGCGCCCGATCAGGTGCGCTGGATGATTCTCATCGGGATCGTTCTCCACGGTATTTGTTACGATTTCTTCTTCGTCACCGGCCAGATTTACACCGACCAGGTCGCGCCGAAAAACCTCCGTGCGCAGGCGCAGGGAATGTTGGTCCTGTTCACGCTGGGATTGGGCATGTTCATCGGTGCCCAGGTTGCGGGCAAAATTGAAGCGCAGCACACCACCGCCGAATCCAAAGGCTTCGCTGAGAGGCAAGCCGCGCTTGGCACTCAGATCGCCGAGTTGCAGGAAGCGGGTGGAAACGAGGAACAGATAACGAAACTGACCGAGGAGAAAGGTGCTGCTCGCCGGTCGGAACTTGCGGCAATCGAATGGAAACAACTTTGGGGCAAACCCGCGATCTTTGCGGGCATCGTGATGCTGATCTTCATCGGATTGTTCCGAAGTCCACCGCCCTCGAAGGAATCCACCGGTCCTCAATCTCCTGAAACCAAGGCTGCAGTTGTTGAGTGATCAGTGGATGCACAGCCTCATGCGCACTTCCCGGTACAGTTCGGATGAGAAGCTCTGGATCATGATCTCGCACCTGAGCCTGCTGGTCGGGCTCGGCGGCTTTGGCGGTCCGCCACTGGGGGGACTGTTTTCCAGCATTGGCATGAGCAAGTATTGGGGTCAGTTGATCGCCTATCTCTTTCTTGCCTTTCTCGTGTTCCTGTTCTTCAAGTTCCTGGAGAGCCGGGGAAAATCCTCTCTTCGCGACTCTGATTGGTTCGGTCGTGGTGACTACTCGCTGGGAGTCATCCTCTGCATGATGAAACACTTCTGCGTCCTTCTCTTCTTCCTCGCACTGCTGAACGCGAAGCCGGTCACAGCGGCAATGGTCACGGCGTCCCGCGAGAAGCAGATCAAGGAACTGGGGTCGGCCTTGTTCCCCACGTTTCCGGTGGTGAATCACAATGTTTTTGTTTATTCGTTTGTCGGTCCCTATCTGAAGAAGGGTTGGAAGTGGGTGCTTCTGGAACCGATCAGCGCGGCCCCCGCACCGCGCACGACATTCTAAACCCGTTGCCATGGCGGGCCTGATCACTGACGACACGAAAGAACAGATTCGCGCCGCGAATTCTATCCAGGACGTCATCACCTCCTATATCGGTCCCCTGAAACCGGCCGGGGCAAACTTCCTCGCGCTCTGCCCATTCCACAAAGAGAAGACCCCCAGCTTCAACGTCAACCCGGTCCGGCAGTCCTTCCACTGCTTCGGCTGCAATGCCGGCGGTGATGTTTTCAAGTTCGTGATGCAGTACGAAAACATCACGTTCATGGAAGCCCTCAAACGACTGGCGGATCGGGCGAGTATTCCACTTGAGTTCGACAATGACCCCCAGGCACGCAAGCGCCGCGCGGTGAAGGACAGCCTGTTTGAGATTCACGAGAAACTGACCAAGCATTGGCAATCCGCTCTTCGTGAAGCGGCCGGAGGACAAGTCGCGCGCGATTACCTCGAGCGGAGAGGGGTTTCAGGTGAGGCAATCGAAAGGTTCCGACTTGGCTTTGCGCCCGATGCCTGGGATGACACGGTCAACTGGGCAAGCGCTGCCAAGTACGACATGGAACTCGTCGTCAAGGGTGGCGTCGTGGTGAAGAAAGAGGAGAGCAATCGCCATTACGACCGATTTCGCGGACGATTGATGTTTCCCATCTGTGATGAGCAGGGGCGTGTGATCGGATTCAGCGGCCGAATACTCGACGACGAGGCGAAGGCCGCCAAATATGTCAACTCACCGGAAACACCGCTCTTTACGAAGAGCCGCGTGATCTACGGCCTGGACAAGGCACGTCGTCCCATCGCGGATGCCGGCTTGGCGATCGTGTGTGAGGGGCAACTGGATTTGATCAGGTGCCATGTGTCCGGAATCGAAAACGTCGTCGCCCCGCAGGGCACTGCTCTCACTACGGATCACGGTCGAATCCTCAAACGCTACGCGGATGAGGTCGTCATGTGCTTCGATTCGGATGAGGCGGGACAAAAGGCAGCCGTGCGATCACTGGAAGCGCTAACGCCGTCCGGTTTGTCTGTCCGCGTGCTGGCGCTGCCCAGCCCGCATGATCCTGACAGTTTCATTCGTGAATTCGGACCGGACTCCTTCCGCGAAAGCGTTGCGACAGCCAGCGAATACTTTGCATTTTACCTCGATCGGCTCTGCGCTGCCAATGACCCCGAAAGCGATCGTGGCCGCAAGGTCATCCTTCGCGAAATGGCCCTGGCCCTGGCGAAAACTCACGACGCCGTTTTGTCTGACTCCTGGATTCGACGAATTGCAGCTCGGTTCGGCGTTTCGGTCGAGTCGGTGCAGCTGGAATTCCGGAAGATCCAGCGAGGAAAACGTTCACAGCCGGTCTACGAAACTGGGTACGAATCTGAAATTCCGGTCGAAGAACCAATCGCAGTCATCGAACCGCCATCCATGCTGGAGGAACATCTTCTTCGACTGTTCTTTCAACTTGCCAGCACGGCACCGGAGATCATTCAGACTATTAACCTCGATTGGATTTCCAACCCCTCTGCCCGATCCATTCTGGACCAACATCTCCGGCAGCTGCGAGAGGAAACTTGGAACGGCACGATGCCGTTGTTCAGTTGCTTCGAGGATGATCCCTTCGCGCAGTCTCTGATATCACGCCTCGTTGCCGACGGCAGGGAACTGCCCAATGCCGAGGATCAGTTCTGGGATGTGCTCAACCGCCTGAGAAGCCAACAGATTGATCGGCAGCTCGGAGGAATCAAACAGCGCTTGGGAAATCCGGACGTCGGGGACGACGAACAGGTTGCGTTGCTGCAGGAACGGGAAGAATTGCTGCGCGTGAAGGCGGAACGGATCGAATCAGACTGATCAGAGAGTGTGACCGATGCTAGCCAGCGAGCAGGCGGGTTCACCTGCGATGTTCACACCGGGTGAATAGACCCCATCTCCAGGGCACTCGGACATATCTCTTGCCATCACAATCATGATCTCAATCAACGAGAATCCCCACCTCTTCCCACTATACTGACGAACTTGCATTCAGGTACCTGAGCGTGTGCCGTGCTCGCCGTCACCAGACAACAAAAAGGCCCGGAGCACATGGCTCCGGGCCTTGGTAAGATCCCTACGCTTACAGGGTGTGTCCTTGACCGGAGAGACTGCACACCGGCGAAGCTGAGACATTGGCACCAGGGGTGTAGGAACCAGAGCCCGGGCACTCGGGGAGACGGCTGCCCTTCATGTAGTCGAGCAGACCGGCGGTGGCCCAAGTGTAGGTGTCAGACGCGGTCTTCTTGTTTTCCAGCGCCCATTGCTGAACCGCACCATCAAGCTGCTTGAGGTTGGCGATACAGGCGTTCTTCTGGGCAGTTGCGCGGGCCTTCACGAAGTTCGGGATCGCGATCGCAGCGAGGAGGCCGATGATGGCCACAACGATCATGATTTCGACGAGGGTGAAGCCGCTCCGGGTTTTGTTTGTTCGCAGTTTCATGTTGTTACCTTCTGATGTGCGGAGTGGACACTGCAGAAGGCGGGTTTATGTATTATTGCTGTTGCGTCCACTGTTTGCCTTCTGCGTCCGCGGGAGTCAACAATTAGCACTGGTGATACCAATGTCAAATATGAGTGGCATTTTTGTTTAGATTTACTCTCGTTAGTTTAACGGTAAAAAGTCGTTAAAAATCCAACTATTTCGTTACCGTAAAGACATTGTTGAATAAAAAAAACTTATCAAAACACCGGTTTCATTGAATCTCAGGTAATGTTGTCTCGGAGTATCAAACCGCTCTCCGTGATGAGTTGCGCCCAGAATCGCTCCGATTGCAGAATTGAGAAACGGGTGATCCCAGAATCGAGAATTTCGTCGACTCAGATTCTTCCAACGGGCTTAACTGACAGGAACAAAGCACAAACCGTTCATTCCCAGACACATGCAGATCGAATATCTAAGCAAGAACGACGCGCCTGACGCGCAGACACCGCAAGCAGGACAAACGGTTATCGTCCATTACACCGGCTGGTTGACGGATGGCACCAAATTCGACAGCTCCGTGGACCGAGCCCAGCCCTTCAATTTCGTTTTGGGGACCGGAAGCGTGATCAAGGGTTGGGACGAGGGAGTCGCACAAATGAAAACCGGCGAGAAGGTCAAGCTCACCATTCCCCCTGAGAAGGCCTATGGCGAACAGGGGCATCCAGCGGGCATTCCCGGTGGATCGACACTCATCTTTGAGGTGGAATTGCTCGAAGTGCGTTGACGCTACGGCTCCAGCAATTCCTCCAGCTCAGTTCGGCCAAGATTGCGGGCAACCGCCAGGGGTAGGGCCCAAGTAGGAACACCTGGATACCTTGACACGCCGCGGCGCAGGAGGAACTTCACCATCGCAACTCGCTTCCGCTTTGCGAGGACGCGATCCGAATCGTTCGCGCACCAAGGCTCCGATCGGATTGCCGCAGTCAGCGGAGTCTCACGATTGGAAAAATCAACCGCATCAATATCAGCCCCATGGTCAATCAACACTGACGCGATCCCGGTGTCAAAATCCCGCGCGGCCGAGTGCAGGAAAGTGGCGCCCAGCCAATCCGTCTGCTTGATGTCCAGCCCGCGCTTGATTAATCGGGGGACGAGGTCACGCGACTTGGGCAGAACATCGCTGCCCCACTGATGCATCTGCCTCAGCGCGGAAGGGTACATGTCAATCTACGCCTCGATCAGACTGGCATTGTTCTTGTGTATCACGTTTCCTGGGAATTCATCATGCTGGGTGACTTTGTGACGATCACGGATGGATCGCTTCAATTGCGCAGCACTCATGTCGTAGGGGGGGATCGTAAGCGCCATGCGCTCGAAGAAGGCGTTGGATCGGTCTGGCCGCGTTACCGTGGTAGGCCTTCCCAATCGGGCGGCCAGAGGAAGTCTTGATCCCGTCCAGATGGAGCGCGCCATTCCGCGACGACAAGCCCCTCGTGATGATCGAACGAGTCAAGGAACAGCTGCTTGTTGCGAACGAATCCAAATTCGGTTTCCAGGTTCGAATCAAGGCCATGATCGAGGCCGCCATCCATATGGCCGCACTGGAGTCGAATCCCGTCACACTCTCATCCACAACTTCCGGACATATCTCCACCAGCATGCAGAAACCTCCTCTGCTCGGACCTGCCTTGAGAGCCTTCGAGTACATCAACGCCCAGAATGAAATACAGGTGCTGCGGGATTCATTGGAAGAGCAAATGTATCGTGAAATAGCGCTTTCCTGGGTTGGCGTGCTTGGGTTCAGACAAACTTGGGACATTCCGAATCTCGCCAAACTTGCGACGGGCAGTTCTCGCGATGTCGTAAACCTGTTTCCGGCACACTACCTGAAGACCATGAAGGCCCGTGATTTGATATCCGCACTGCCGATTTTTTCGCTCCGCATTGCAGAGTTGGAAGAAAACTGGGAGGCGGTTTGGTCATTGGCAAATCGAATTCTGAATGCCAGTCCCGGACGACACTCCATCCGTTACTCCCGTGCAATCGCTGCGCGGCATCTCAAGAAGGATCAGACGGAGCTTCTCAATGATTTGCAATTCTACATCGACCATTGTCATGACGAGATGCGTTATCAGCCGGCAGTCAGCATGCCTGCGAAATTCGGCAATTGACGAGAAGCATTACTGAACCGTTTCCAATTGCGGGAACCAAACTTTTCCTTGGAACTTCCGGCGCGCCAACCATCATCCCCTGCGTGCAATTCCAGAAGGTAGCCATACTGGGCGTCGGCCTGCTCGGCGGGTCGTTGGGCCTGGCCATTGCGCGCCGTAAACTGGCGGAGAAGACCGCCGGCTACGTGCGCCGCGAGGCATCGCTGGTGGCTTGTCGCGAACACACGCTCGTGGACGAGGTGACGATGGATCTGGAGGAAGCGGTGAGGGACGCGGATCTGATCGTCCTCTGCACTCCGCTGGGACAAATGAAGGTATTGGCGGGGCAAATCCTCCCGCATCTCAAACCCGGTGCGATTGTCACGGATGTAGGAAGTGTAAAGGGCGGAGTGGTCGCGGAACTCGAACCGCTCTTCAGCTCGGCCGGCGCGCGGTTTGTCGGATCGCATCCAATGGCCGGTTCCGAGCAAAGTGGTCCGGCGGCCGCGATGGAAGACCTCTATGAGAAGGCGATGTGCATCGTGACGCACACGCCGGACACTGACGCCGAAGCACTCACTGCGATCGAAACGTTCTGGCAATCCGTCGGCGCCCGCACCTTGTGCCTGGCGCCGGATCTTCACGATGACCTGACCAGCCGTTGCAGTCATCTTCCTCACATTGTCGCGGCAGAACTGGCTAACTACGTCCTCAGTCCGGTGCATCCGGTTGAGCAGGCCGCGCTGTGTGCCACGGGTTTCCGCGACACCACGCGGATCGCATCCGGTTCTCCCGAAATGTGGCACGACATCGTTGCCAGCAATCGCAAGCACCTCTTGCGCGTACTCAACGTCTTTATTGAAGACCTCCAAGAGTTTTATCTGGCCTTGGAGCGGAACGACATGAACGCCGTTATCGAATTCTTCAAGACGGCTAAGACCCGCCGGGATCAATGGCAGCAGGACTTCAATCGCAAAAGAACAAACGACCCTCCCGAAAAATCATGAAATCCCTCTTCGCGTTCCTTCTGATCGCACTTCTCGCCCTGCCGGTCATCGGTGCCAAGCGTCCGGACATCATTCTTATCATGGCGGACGACATGGGCTACAGCGACGTCAGCCCCTACGGCGGTGAGATCGATACACCAAATCTCGCCAATCTGGCTCGCAAAGGGGTGCGCTTTACACAGTTTTACAACACGGCACGTTGTTGTCCGACGCGTGCCGCGTTGTTGACCGGCTTGTATCCGCATCAGGCCGGTATCGGACACATGATGAACGATCGCGGCCTGGATGGGTATCGGGGCAACCTGAACAACCAATGCCAGACCATTGCCGAGGTCCTGCGTCCCGCCGGCTATTCCACCTATCTCTCCGGCAAATGGCATGTGACGCGTCATGTCGCGCCCGAGGGCCCGAAATTCAACTGGCCGCGCCAACGGGGATTCGACCGGTTCTTCGGAACGATTCACGGGGCGGGAAGCTTCTTCGATCCGAACAGCCTCACCCGCGACAATACTCAGATTCCGCCCGGCGATGACTTCTATTACACCGACAAGATCAACGACACCGCCTGCCGGTTCATTCGCGATCACGATTCGAAAACGCCGGACAAGCCGCTGTTCATGTACGTCGCGCACACCGCTCCGCACTGGCCGATGCACGCCAAACCCTCTGACATGGCCAAGTACAAGGGCAAATATGACAAGGGCTGGGACTGGATGCGCAAACAGCGCTACGAACGCATGGTGAAGATGGGTCTGATCAAGAAACAATGGCCGCTTTCACCGCGCGATCCCAAGGCGCCGGCCTGGAAGGATGCACCAGACAAGGATTGGGAACTGCGCTTGATGGAGGTATACGCGGCCATGGTGGACAGTCTGGACCAGGGCATTGGCCGAATCGTGCAGACGCTCAAGGATACCGGCCGTTATGAGAACACGGTCATCATGTTCCTGGCGGACAACGGCGGTTGCGCCGAAGGCATGGGGCGCGGTGGCCGAAACAGGAATCGCGTCACCACGTACAAGGACAAGGATCAACCGCTTGTCCTCAAACCCATGAAGCCCGGCGAGTTGCAGTTCGACATGATCCCCAAACGCACGCGCGACGGACGTGCGCTTCGCCAGGGACGCGGAGTCATGGCCGGCCCGGCGGATACTTACCTGGGTTATGGACTCGCCTGGGCCAACGCATCCAACACTCCCTTCCGCGAATACAAACACTGGGTTCACGAAGGCGGCATCAGTTCACCGCTGATCGTGCATTGGCCCGCGGGCATTAAAGAGAAGCGCCACAACAAGTTTGAATGGCAACCCGGCCACCTCGTGGATCTCATGGCCACCTGTGTTGACCTTGCCAAGGCCAAATATCCGAAGCAGGTGAACGGTGTGGACATCAAGCCGATGGAAGGCGTGTCCTTGAAGCCCGCGTTTAATGGCGGCTCGCTGAAACGCCAGAATCCGATCTTCTGGGAACACGAAGGCAATCGCGCAGTTCGCGATGGCAAGTGGAAGGCCGTGGCCAAGGGATCACGCGGTGCCTGGGAGCTCTACGACATCGAAGCCGACCGCACGGAACTGAAGAATCTCGCAGAGAAAAACCCCGCCCAGCTGAAGGAACTCATTACCAAGTGGGAAGCCTACGCCAAGCGTGCGAACGTCCTGCCTTGGATCTGGAAACCGCAATACGGCGAGAAGGCTCCGAAGAAAAAGGGAAAGAAGAAGTCGTGATCCGCGCCGGGTTGATTTGAACGATAATAGTCGCTGTGTTCTGTCAGCGATCTGAAGTGCCGATCACTGGTCGGCATGCCACTATAATCCGATGGTGCTTGCTCAGGAGTTTTCAAGAACTCTGGTCCTTGAGGTTAGTGGGGAGCTTCCAAAAGATCCTGAAAAGAACTGAGCGAGCACCAATGGCAAGGGCAATTGTGCCGAGCAACGCTCGGCGCACCGGGCAGTGTCAGTATACGCCTTGCTGGTGATACCGAATCACGGAGTCAATTTGCGTGGATGAGCCGTTTCTCAACAACAGTCCCCTAATCAACGGATTAGTTGGTTGACCTCACCCCTACGATGTCAGAACGATTTGCGCATGGGTCTTCATGAACTCGCCGGGAAACCGGCTCCTGCCGAACGCCTCGTCAACATTCCGCGGCTCATGTCGGCTTATTACACGACTGAGGCTGATCCGGAGACGGCGCCGGTCGCGTTCGGTACGTCCGGCCACCGCGGTTCGTCCCTGTCCGGCAAGTTCACCGAAGGCCACATTCTCGCGATCTCGCAGGCGATTGCCGAACACCGAGCCAGCAAAGGCGTGAAGGGTCCGTTGTTCTTGGGCATGGATACTCATGCGCTTTCGGAAGCCGCATTTCGAAGTGCGGTGGAAGTCTTTGCCGCAAACGGAGTGGAACTGCGCATTCAGGAAGGATTTGGCTACACGCCTACACCAGTCGTTTCGCACGCGATCCTCACCCACAATCGCGGAGGTTTCGGCCTTGCGGACGGTGTGGTGATCACGCCCTCCCACAATCCCCCGGAAGATGGCGGATTCAAATACAATGGCACGGATGGCGGTCCGGCTGATTCGGCGACTACCACGCTGATTCAGGACCGTGCGAATGAGATTCTTCGCAATGGCTCGAAGGATGTGAAATGCATTCCCTTTGAGCGTGCGCTCGTGCTGCCCACCACGAACGCGCACGATTACATCACGCCCTATGTGAACGACCTCGAAACCGTGGTCGATATGGAGGCGATTGCGCAGGCAAAGCTGAATATCGGAGTCGATCCGATGGGCGGAGCAGGTATCAACTTCTGGGATCCGATCGCGGAGAAGTATGGGCTGGATCTCACCGTCGTGAATCGGCGCGTGGATGCGACCTTCGGTTTCATGACAATCGACAAGGACGGGAAGATCCGGATGGACTGCTCTTCGCCTTATGCGATGGCCGGCTTGATCAAGTTGAAGGACGGCTTCGACATTGCCTTTGGAAACGATCCGGATTTTGACCGACACGGCATCGTGACGAAGACCGGCGGCCTGCTGAATCCGAATCACTATCTCGCCGTGGCGATCGATTACCTTTTTCAGAGCCGCGAGGGATGGGGCTCGAACGCTGCCGTGGGCAAGACCTTGGTGTCCAGTTCCATGATTGATCGGGTCGCCAATGCCCTGGGGCGCAGGCTCGTGGAAGTTCCCGTGGGTTTCAAATGGTTCGTGGACGGCCTGGTGGATGGCTCATTCGGTTTCGGCGGTGAAGAAAGCGCGGGCGCATCGTTCCTCCGCAAAGATGGCACGGTTTGGACCACGGATAAGGACGGTATCATCCTCGATCTGCTGGCCGCGGAGATCACCGCCAAGACACAGTTCGATCCGGGTGAACGTTATCGGAATCTGGAGGAGAAATTCGGCAGCCCGGTATATGAACGCATCGACGCGCCGGCAAACGCCGAACAAAAGGCCGTGCTGAAGAATCTCTCCCCCGAACAGGTCAAGGCATCCGAACTGGCTGGTGAAGCCATCACCGCAAAACTCACCAACGCACCGGGCAACGATGCTGCAATTGGCGGGTTGAAGGTGACGACCGAGAACGGTTGGTTTGCAGCGCGTCCCTCCGGAACAGAAGACGTTTACAAGATCTACTCCGAGAGCTTTAACGGCGCCGATCACCTGAAGCAGATCCAGGATGAGGCGAAGGAGATTGTGTCGTCGGTGTTGGGTTAGGGATCAAGTGCAGAGAGCGCAATGATCACAGAGGAACACCTCCGAGAGATTCCCTTACGATTTCGCCATGGCTTTTCAATCGCAGTTTGAAATCTCCACCACTGGACATCGTCATATGCATGACGTGACCCGGCAGGTTGCGGAAATCGTGCATGAGTCCGGCGTGCAGACCGGCATCGTTCACGTTTTCAATATCGGAAGCACCGGAGTGGTGGGAACGATCGAATTCGAGCCCGGCCTCGAGCGCGACCTGCCGGAGATCCTCGACCAGCTTTTTCCTCGAAGCCGCGACTACGGACACGAGCAAGCCTGGCACGACGGCAACGGCCACTCTCATCTCCAAGCCAGCACGCTCGGACCTTCCGTGACCGTGCCTGTCACCAGGAACCGGCTGAACCTCGGAACCTGGCAACAGATTTTCCATCTCGAATGCGACGTGAAGCCCCGGCAACGCACGATCGTTGTGACCGTGATTGGATAGCCGATTGCGAACTCTCCTTGACTCCTCCCACCCGCTTGACCGCACGCCAGCCCATCGTCATGCTCCGCCATGCTCTCCACGGACATCAAGTCAGTGCATTTTACCGGGATCTGCGGGACCGCCATGGCGTCGGCGGCCGCTGCGATGAAGGAGCGTGGGTTTGTCATCACGGGTTCGGACCAAAACGTCTATCCGCCGATGTCGACCTTCCTCGAGCAACAGGGAATCGAGGTGATGTCCGGCTATCGCGCCGAAAACGTGGCTCACAATCCCGATCTGGTGGTGATCGGCAATGCAATCTCTCGCGGGAACGAAGAAGCGGAAGAAGTCCTCGACCAGAGAATGCGTTACTGTTCGATGGCCGAGCTGTTGAAGGAGTTTTTCATCCGCGGCAAACGTTCACTCGTCGTTGCCGGCACACACGGAAAGACCACCACGACTTCCCTGCTTGCGTGGGTCTTCGAGCACAACGGCCACTCGCCCAGTTTTCTCATCGGCGGGATTCCCGGCAACCTAGGCCAGGGCGCGCGCTTTAATGACAGCGACTGGTTCATCATCGAGGGCGACGAATACGACACGGCCTTCTTCGACAAGCGCAGCAAGTTCGTTCACTACCTGCCCGAGGTCTGTATCCTGAACAACCTCGAGTTCGACCACGCGGACATCTTCGAAAACCTAGCGGCAATTCAGAAATCCTTCAGTCACCTGATTCGACTCGTCCCGCGAAACGGTTTGCTGCTCGCCAATGGCGATGAGCCCAATCTGGCTCCCCTCATCGAGAACGCACCCTGTCCGGTCAGTCGTTTTGGAATCGGCGAAGGAAACGACCTTCGCGCCGGCCAGCTGGAACTGCGCGCGGACGACAGTTCATTCGAGTTGGGAGGCGAACACTACACCGTGCCGATGGTCGGAGAACTCAACGTCCGCAACGCCCTCGCCGTCGCAGCTTGTGCCCGTCATTGCGGCCTGACGCGAGAGCAAATCCAGTCTGCGTTCGACTCGTTCGTCGGGATCAAGCGACGCATGGATATCCGGGGTGAATCCGGAGGGATCACCGTAATTGATGACTTCGGCCATCACCCGACAGCGATTCGCGAGACCTTGAAGGCGCTTCGCATCAAGTATGGCGGGCGGAAGATCCACGCGGTGTTCGAACCGCGTTCGAACACCACCCGGCGCAATATCTTTCAACAAGATCTGGTGGACG
>PBAL01000061.1 GCA_002715965.1 Verrucomicrobiales bacterium
ATCGCAACCCGGTTTGATCGCCTCGATGTCCACTACATGGCCTTCCTGCACCTTGCTTCAGCCATTATTTGGATGCGATGAATGTCGATTCAGCCTAGCGGCTGCAATTCGCTTTCCTCTCCCAGCGGGAGAAGACTGTCGATTTCAAATTCGCACCCATTTGACCGTCGGTCTCGCGCAAACGTCTCGGCCATTTGCTCTAGCCGCGCCGAATCTCTGATCCCTTGAAGTGGATGTGGATTCGGTAAACGACCAGTTCCTTGTTCAAGATCTGACCAGTCTCCAGATCAACGCTCTCGGGAATCAACTCCAGTCGTTTGTCGACACGGGCGTGGTATCCGCGCTCAGAAAAGATATCGATCAACATCGCCAGTGCCATCGGGTCATCGAAAACCTCGTCGCTCGTGTTCACGGCCGCCTGTCCGGAGATCGCGTGTCGGATGATGATCGGCATGAAGCGTTCCTGTATGAGATCGGCAACGCGCGCGAACAGGTCGGTATGTTCCAACTCATAGCTGTCCAGGCGCCGCACCAGATCTTGTCGGGCATGAACGACGATTTCACTCGCGAGAGGCAATCTGCGCAGCCGGTCAAAGGTCGCGCCATCGAGTTCAAGTGAACTCTGATACTTGAGCTCATTGAGGATGTTCTGCTCGACCTCTCTGAACGAGCCCTCCGCGTTGATGAAGTGGTAAAAGAAATGTTCGCGCAACGACTGCAGCGCGCCCCAGGTCTTTTCCTTGAAGACGCGATAGCGGTGTTGCGCGGCATCTGGATCGCGATCGGTGGTACGAAGTTCACGCAGCTCGCCGACGCCGGTTTCTTTCACCTTTTCATTGTGTTCGGCGATCTGTTTTCCGCGCATCATCTGGCGCATGATGCTCGTGCTTTCCTCCACGAAGAGAACCATCGCGTGAATGGTCGGCTTGCGGAAATGCACGGCCAACGGCGTCTCGTGAAACTCGCGGTGCAGTGCGTTGATCTTCTCGACCAGGAGCTTCAGACACTCGACCTGCACGCGCGTGCGTGGAAAACCATCCAGGATCGCGCCGTCCCGAAACTCCTCTTGCAACATCTTCCGCAGTAGAATCCCGATCACCTCGCGATCACCCACCATCCCGCCGGTATCCTTGATTGCCTTGGCCTCCTTGCTGTTGAGCAACTCGCTGACAACGATCGGCTGGCAGGTGAACCCGCGGGCGTTCATGATGAAGGTGGTGTTCGTCCCTTTGCCCGAACCAGGCGCACCGCCGAGCAAAATAATTTCCTTCGGAAACCTCAGTTGCTCATGGCCGTAGTCGAGTTCCAACTGATCCCAGACCGCGTTAAAAATCAGGCGCGCGTCCTTGATCTCCAGACCTTCGGTGGAACTCTTCAATCGAGCGTCCGAATCCGGATCAGTAAGAGAATTGGCTGTGGCTTCACTCATGGCCGATGTGCGTTCGCGTTTCGGCTATTCCCATTCAATGGTGCCCGGCGGCTTGCTGGTGATGTCGAACACGCAACGATTCACGCCGTTCACTTCATTGATGATACGATTGGAAATGGTCTCCAGCAATTCATAAGGCAGCTTGACCCAGTCGGCGGTCATGCCGTCCCGTGATTCCACGACGCGCACAGCAATGGAATCCTCGTAGGTACGTTCATCACCCATCACGCCCACGCTCTTCACCGGCAGCAGCACCGCAAAGCTCTGCCATACCTTGTAGTACCAGCCGCTCTTCCGCATCTCCTCGATTACAATCGCATCGGACTCGCGCAGAACACGCAATCGTTTGCTGGTGACTTCGCCCATCACGCGAACGGCGAGTCCGGGACCAGGAAAGGGTTGGCGATCGACGACTTCCTTCGGCAGACCCAATTCGCGTCCGAGCACGCGGACCTCGTCTTTGAACAGGCAACGAAGCGGCTCAACCAGCTCGAATTTCATGTTCTTGGGCAGACCGCCGACGTTGTGATGACTCTTGATCAGCGCGGCCGGATTGCCGGCAATCGGCACGGATTCGATCACGTCGGGATAAAGCGTTCCTTGGGCGAGGAAACGTGCCTTGCCCGCCCGTTTGGTGGCCTGCTGGAAGACACGGATGAAATGATTGCCGATGATCTTGCGCTTGCGTTCGGGATTGGTGACCCCTTTCAGTCGTCGAAGAAACTCGGCCGTCGCGTTCTCATACTGCAGCTTGATCTTGAAATTGCGGCCGTACAACTGCTGGACGGATTCCGCTTCGTTAGCTCGAAGCAACCCATTGTTCACGAAGATACAGGTTAGCTGGTCTCCTACGGCTTTATGAATCAGTGCAGCTGCCACGCTCGAATCCACACCTCCGCTCAATCCAAGGATCACATGCTCATCCCCGATCTGTGCGCGGATATCTTCCACGGACTGATCGATGTAGCTGCGCATCGTCCAGTTCTTCCCGCAGCCGCAGATCTTGTGAACGAAGTTGGAGATGATCGTCATCCCCTTCGGCGTATGCGCCACCTCAGGGTGAAACTGGATTCCGAACATCCGCTTGGCTCGGTGCTCAATCACGGCATAGTTCGAATTCTCCGTGCTGCCGACCGCTTTGAACTTTTTCGGCAGCTTGGTCATCTTGTCCCCATGCGAGTTCCAGACGCGGATCGACTTTGGTAGCCCCTTGAGCAACGCACATTTGTTGTCTCCGATCTTCAAGGTGCCCTTCCCATACTCACGCTCCTCACTGCGTTCCACCTTTCCGCCGAGAAAGTGCGCCAGCAACTGGACGCCGTAGCAGATTCCCAAGACCGGCACGCCGAGGGTGAAGATCTTCTTGTCCGGCAACGGGGCATCCTTGGCAAAGACGCTTGAGGGCCCCCCGCTGAGGATGATGCCCTTCGGATTCAGGGCCTTGATCTTGGAGAAGGGCGTGTCGAACGGCAGGATGCTGGAGTAAACCTGTCCCTCCCGAATGCGCCGCGCGATGACCTGGGTGTATTGGGAACCGAAATCGAGAATAACGATCTGTTCGCTCATCGGAAAAGGAGTAGTGTAGGCAGAGTCCGGGGCGCGATTGCGAGCGGAAACGTGAATCGGTGAATATCTTGTGTGATTGAGAGTGGCGGCAACTGGGGGCCCGCTATATGAGACCCGCGATTGACCTCAGTCAGATCAGCTGGTTCTTGATGCGTTCTCCCTCACCCGTCTCTCCCGCTGGGAGAAGGGGACCAATAGAGGACGCTCTCATTTGGCAAGTCGGTTTCATGTTTGGCGACAGCACAACTTCCCTCTTCCAGCGGGAGAGGGATTGAGGGTGAGGGAGAAGACATACGGCTTGATGGGAGGCATCTTTTGCTACTGCCACCACTTCTAATCAGAAACGAATGTCTTGATGCACAGGGCTGCCGTCGGCGCGCACAAGCAGCGGAGGGATGAGTTTGCGAGATCCACCGCAAACGCTTGAATTGATATCCGAATGGATGATCCGCTCGCTGGGGCAAAGGACCTGCTGAGCAGGTGTGCTTAGGTGTTCAGAGAGTTTGCTTCGTACTCGCCAAATCAGAAGTTCCGCGGGAACGTCCGACATCGCCCCACCTGCAAACAGTTTCAGTCCATTCTGCGGGCCACCACACCACAGGGTCTCACAAGCTTGCCGAGTTCGCGTATGTGGTTTTTAATTGTCAATAATGAACATTAAACCTCTTTCCTCACCCTCTCCAGCAACCTCATGGTCGCTCGGATCCCATCCTTCTCGCTGAGTTTCTTGCCGGAATACTCTATTCCCACATATCCACGATAATTGGCGTTTTTGACAATTTTAAGCATCCTCCGGTAATCTGTGTGGATTTCATTGCCTTTTTCGTCGAAATCTTCGGATTTTGCGGAAACTCCTTTCGCGAAAGGCATCAGGTCTTCCACGCCTTGATAGCGGTCGTATTCCGTTCCAGCCTTCCGATCGATCTTGAAGTTTCCGAAATCCGGAAGCGTCCCTACAGAATCTCGGCCGACCATCTTCATCACTCCGGCGAGCCATTTTCCGTGCGAAGAAAGTCCTCCATGGTTTTCAACAATGACATTTAATCCGAGCGGCTGGCAGTATTCGGAGAGTTTGGTCAGGCCATCAGCAGCCCGTTTCTGCTGCTCTTCGTAGTCCCCCACATTCTGCGTCTGGGCGTTTACACGGATGGAATGACAGCCGAGGAATTTGGCCGCGTCCGCCCACTTCTTGTGGTTCTCGACCGCCGTGTTGCGCTTGTTCGTGTCCGGATCGCCCAAGGCGCCTTCGCTGTCGCACATGATCATCAGGCTCTTCACGCCTTCGCCGTCGCAGATATCCTTGAGGGTGTTCAGGTATTTCTGGTCCTTTGCCTTATCCATGAACAGTTGGTTCACGTACTCAACCGCTCCGATGTTGAACTCGCGGCGGGCGAGCTTGGGGAAATCAAGATTGGTCATCGACTTCTCGTTCCGGATCGCCACGTGAAGGGACCACTCGGCCAGTGAGATCTGAAACCATTCCTGATCCGCCACCGGAGTCGTCGCACATCCGCCGAGGCCGGCCAGACTCGTACCCGCCGCGAGGGCAGCACTGTTTTTGAGGAATTGTCTTCGGTTCATGCGCCGAGGATGTGTGTGGTGTGGATGCGGGTCAATTGGGAATCCCCTTCGGCTAGAGAATGATCCGGTTCGGATAGAACATGCAAGATACGTGACATGATACTGGCTGCCCCCCTGAAGGTTTGATCTCCGACAGCCGGAGGGCGTTGTGGATCCCAAATTCACTTGCGGGGTTCATCGCCCCAAACCAAGATCGCGTCGCCGGGCGGGAGAACCTGTCCGCAGATCAAATGTTCTTCAGCCGTTTCAGAAAACTTGGCCGCACGCTTCAACACGCCCAGCGCTTCCGCCACATCGTCGCGGTCTTTCTGAAATACGGATTCAACGATCTCACGACGCAGCTTGGCCTGCCGCGGGTGCACCGGATTCCTTTTCTGCAGGATCGCGAGGAGCAGGCGGCCATTCGGGAGATGTCGCTCGCTGAACGCATTCGCCGGGTGTGCGAGGAACTTGGTCCGACCTTTATCAAGCTCGGGCAGCTGTTCGCCGCCCGCACCCAATTGCTGCCAAAGGGCATCACCGACGAGCTCACCAAACTGCAGGATGAGGTGGAACCGTTTGGCTTCGAGGAATTGCGCACGGTCATCGAATCCGAACTCGATTCCCCGGTGGAATTGATCTTCGACTCCATCGAAAAATACCCGCTCGGCGCGGCTTCGATCGCCCAGGTCCATCGCGCCGTCCTCCGAACGGGGGAGCCGGTGGTCGTAAAGGTCCAGCGTCCAAACATCGCATCCAACGCGGCCTTGGATCTGGAGATCATGCAGCAGATTGCGACCTTGATGGAGCGCCACATCGAAGGCTGGGCCATTCATCAACCGGCCGCAATCGTCGACGAACTCGCGAAGAGCCTGGAGAAGGAAATCGATTTTACGCGCGAAGCCGCTCACCTGGAACGCTTTGCCTGGCAGTTCCAGGAAGAGACGAATATTCACATTCCGAAGGTTTATTACGCGGCTTCCACGTCGCGCGTGCTGACGATGGAGTTCATCGACGCGATCAAGGCCTCGGACTTGGAGAAGCTGGATGAAGCCAAGCTCGATCGAACGGCGATCGCGTCAAACATCGCGGACCTGGTGATGAAACAGATCTTCGAGCATGGATTCTTCCATGCGGATCCTCACCCGGGGAACATCCACATCATGGGCGGCAACAAGATCTGCTTCCTCGACTTTGGCTTGATGGGTTTTGTTGACATTCGCACGCGCGAGACCTTTGTGGATCTCGTCTGGGGCATTTCACGGCGCAATGAAATCAGTGTCACCAGCGCGTTGTTGAAACTCGCCGACAGCGATTCGGAACCTTCCCGCGAAGGCTTGGAATCCGACGTGGCCGATTTCATGCACCAGCATTTCTACCGGCCCGTCGGTGAAATGCAGTTTGGGAAATTGATCACCGAGCTGTTCGAGTTGACCGCGAAGAATCACCTTCGGCTTCCACCCGATCTGTTCATCATGCTTAAGGCTCTGAGCCTCACGGAGGAACTGGTGCGCCGTCTCAATCCCGATCACAACCTCGTGCAGCAAGCGGAGCCGTTCATGCGCAAGGCGCGGATGGATCGCCTGAAGCCCAAGCGCTTTGCCGGCACCATGCTGGAGTTCAGCCGGGACTTGTCGGAATTTGCGCGCGACCTGCCCGCGGAAATGCGGCGCATCATTTCGCAAGTGAAGACCGGCGATGCGAAGATCAACTTCGAACATCGCGGCTTGGAACCCGCAATACAGTCGGCGGAACGCATCAGCAATCGAATTTCTTATTCGCTGGTGCTGGCCTCGTTGATCGTGGGTTCGGCGTTGATCGTGCACTCAGATCCCAAATCCATGGCGGGTTGGATCGGGTTCATCCTCGCAGCGTTCATGGCATTTGGCTTGTTGATCTCCATCATCCGGCACGGGAGGATGTGAGAGATATGGGCCAACGCAATGCCACCGTGGTTCGCAAGACCTTGCAGCAAAAGCCTCCGGCAGCCACCCACTGGAGTCGGGCTTCGATGGCCGCGGCCACCGGCTTGAGTCCTTCGACCGTCGGGCGTAACTTATGATGCGGCCAATTCTTCAATCCTTGTCTCAATCTCCCTCCGAATCCGAGATCAAGACAAGGAGTTGAGACAACGATTAAGAATCAGGCAAACTGTCATTTCATTGCTGACGGACTGCACTAGTTGAGATCGCAGAACCGTTCGCTTTACCAGAATGGATGCTGGTCGTAGCGTTGGGATGGATATGCCAAGGAGAGACGGATATTTGATGTGGATCCTCGCGCGATTGCCGTGGTGGGTGAGTGTTTGTTTGGCGACCTTGGTGTTCACGTTATTGAGGTTTGTTGTCCCAAATATCGAATTCGAAAATCCATTGTTCAAAGGCTTTGCTTTGGCTGCTCGGCAAATGGCCTGGTTCGCTGGCTTCTTCCTCCTGCCGGCCGTGGTCTCGGCGCTCCTATCCTATGGCAAAAGTCAGAGGCTGGAACGCCAGAGTGGTATCGAGTCGATTCGCAGTCTGGGTTGGAAGGAATTCGAAGAACTGCTGGGCGAGGCTTATCGACGTGATGGGTATTCCGTGGTCGAGAACGACCATGTCGGCCCAGACGGGGGCGTTGATCTGTTGCTCAAGAAGTCGGGCAACACTTACGTGGTTCAATGCAAACAATGGAGGGACGCGAAAGTCGGAGTCTCAATCGTTCGCGAAATGTTCGGGGTGATGCACCACCAGAACGCGACCGGTGTGATCATTGTGACATCGGGTATGTTCACCCAGGAAGCCAGGAACTTCGCCAACGGAAAACCGATCGACCTGGTCGAGGGAAGTCAGTTGGCAGAGTTCATCCGCAATGTGCAATCCGAGCGAACCACATTCGATTGCTCTCCTCCACCCAAGGCATCCGCCGAAATGATCTGCCCGGTCTGTGGAGCGGAACTCATCGTGCGCACGGCCAGACGCGGTTCACGGGCCGGGAACAGGTTTTTGGGATGCACGTCCTATCCGAAATGCCAGCACACACAGGACTGCCTGGGTTAGTTGTGGCGCGAAGCTCCCGCTGAGCCGAGGGTGTCTGTGCAGAAGTGCGTGGAGGAAGCTGCAGCGTCCGCCGAGCCCCACCCGAGCCACTCGGACGAATTTAATTCAGCGTTACCTTCTGTGCCTTGCTGCCAACCTTGGCATTCCGCGAGATTACCTTGTTCGGTGCGTCCTTGCCGGCCTTGACGATGAATGCCTTCCCCTTGGGCGCCCCCGGTGTAAAGGACTTTCCGTTGGCGCGGACAGTGTAGAGGATTTCCTTGCTCTTGGCATCGACGAGTTGAACTACGGGGTCTTCGACATTGAAGGTGAGCTTGCCGAGTTTGCCCCAGGACGGCGGGTTGTAGTTGTCGAACTGGGAGATGGTGCGCGGCCATCCCTTGTATTGCTTCGTCGCCGGGTTGGTGATGTCCACGTTGCGCGGCCAGCATTCCATGGTGATCTTACGGGTCTTGGTGTTCATCCGCACTATTCCGAAGCCGGCCGAACGCGTGTTCAGGAGATTGCCGGCGGGTTGCTTTTCCGGATTGGCGGCTGCGTAGTTGCTGACCTTGTTGTCGAAGCCGTCGAGGTGATCGCCGGTGTAGGCAGGCGCTCCGGGTTCGCGATTCTTGCCGGGCTTGAGCGGTTCCCACCAACGGAGATAGAGGTTGGCAATGGAGGGCACACAGAAGGACCAGATACCGTCGCGGTGTTCGTCGATGCCGTGGTGGAAGATGGTCGCGAGATGCTGGTCCCCGGCATAATGCATCGCGAATCCCTTGCGCAGTGCGGCAATGGCGCGATTACGGCCGGACTGCGGCCAGCCATTGGAATCCATGTCCGCATGAAGGCGGCCATTGGCGTTGCCGTGGATGTGTGCGCCACCGCAGAAGATGGTCGCGGACAAGGCAATTTTCATGTCGGTGTTCCGCCAATCCTGCGCCCAGCTGTCGAGGAACTTGAGCTGACGTTTGCCAAGGAGAATGGCGCCGTCGACATCGACGCTGGCGGGATCGTATTCGGGATTGCGAATGTGATCGGGACGCGGACCCTGCTTTGGAACGCGGCCAGCCGGACCCGTCTTGAACTTACGGTCTTCGAGAATTGCAAAGTCAACGTTTCCCCAGGTCATGCGGGTGAACCAGACACCGATGCCCTGACCGATCGTGTGCGGATCCACAGGATCGGGAAAGTGACTGGTCTGGGCGCGCTCCACTTCCTGGACATAAACGCCCGGTCGGGAGTAACCGCCGTCGGACGCACCTCTCAAGGTCGAGACCTTGCCGCTTTCACCCCAGAGATTCGGCTGGCCGGCATCATGATCGTCGGGCAGGCAAAGCGTGGGGCGATCTTTGATGATCTCTCCGAAATCGCGGCCGAACTTGAGCCAGCCGGCGAGGTGCTTGAAATGGTCGTAGACCTGGTCGCCAGAGAAGAACAACACGTCGGCATCGACTCGCTTGATGTTATCGATGATGTCCTGCCGGGAGATATCGCCTCCATGCCCAGGATGAATTGAATTGCCCGTGAATCCGGCAATCACGATCTGGTCCTTGTGCACGGGGTTCTTCTGAATCGTGCCCTCATACTTGGCCAGCTCCCCGTGGCGCACGCGGTATTTGTGCGCCTTGGAATCGTCCCAGTTCTTCACGCGGAATGGAGCCGTCCAGCCGGGCTCGATTACGGTGGTCTTGGCGACTTCGACCCATTTGCCGCCCTTCATGATTTCAAGCCGGACGACTTTCGTATCGCCGTCGGAAGTTGGATAGAGCTGCGCGGTGAGTTTCAGAGTCTTGTCGTGAACCGTCCAAAGCGCGAAACAGATGATGTCCTTCTTCGCGACTTCTGGAATTGTCAGGACCGCACGACCCCTGCGCTTCTTTTGCTTGGCTTTCGCTTTGGACTTGTTTTGAGCATCGACATTGATCGCCAGAACTGCGGCGCAACAGATCGTGATGAGTGTCTGAAACTTCATGGGCTTTGCTTATCGTCAGGGAAGGGTTTTGTCAGTCAAAAGGTGCAAGTGGGATTTCGTAGAGTTGGGGAAGCGGGAGAAGCTCGATTGAATCATCGGACGTCTCCGAAACTTCATCGGGCGGCCGACGCCAGATCACGTATAGATAAATGGGAATCAGAAAGTGCGGAGCGCGCAGAACAGCTTCGTGTAGGAACTGATCCGCGCCGAAGTAGATAAGGCTCCAAGACATTCCCGCGACAGGGCGTGCGATTGCGGTCAGGAGCCCCCAGACCACGGCATACAACGCACAAGGTCGGCGCAATGCGGGAACGAAGAGACCAACGCAAATTAGAAAATCCAGCACGCCCGCAACCCAAAGGAATGTCTTCGCTGCCTCATATTCGAAACCAAGGATGACGGTGGTCATCCCGAAGAAGTTTGCCGGTGTGGGCCAAAACCCGAGTGCATAGCTGCCATGACCAACAAAGGTCGCAATCACGGCAAGCATGGCCACGCCCGTCGGGACGCGATGGCGAATTCCGTAACGTAGCGCCAGTACGAGAATTATCGGCATCAACATCTGCCCGCCATGTTCCACGAACATCGGCAACTGCCGCTGTGCGCCCACATACTTGGCGTAGCTCAGAACAATCAGCAACCCGCTCCCGCCAACCAGCGCAATCATCTGCATCGACGAATTCTTCCGAACCGTCAGCGTAAGAATGGTGCAGGCCAGGTACAGCCAGGCTACCCGACTAATCCACGCTTGAACCAACCCATCGTTTACCCCAGTGCCAACGAACTCGTCCCAGCTGATTCCGAATCGCTCGGCCAATTCGTAGGTAGATTCCTGCCAGAGGAGAATTCCATACGGACCCTCCCAATAGAAATGAACCCAGGTCCAACCGACAAAACAGAGGAACGCTCCCAGTCGAAGACAAAGCATCGCAAGATTCTCATGCTTCAGTTCGCGATTTGGTGAACTATTCGAATCGTTCCTGCTCATTGTTCCGCTTCGGCAAGTCAACATCCAATCCGCGTCAGAGGATCAATGGACGGCACGATTGTCAGATACATCTGCGCCGACTGTGTGTTCGCCAGAAACCTCAGCCAAGCAGTTTCTCGGGACCGTTCTATGGACTAATCCCGAACGAAGCACTTGACTGACATTGGAACAGAAAATTGCCCTGACTTCTTCTCCCTCACCCTCAATCCCTCTCCCAGCGGGGGAGGGTTAGGGTGTGGGAGAACGCTTCAAAACGAATCAGATCTCCCTTTCCAGTGCAGAGGACGCACCGCTGCGCAGGCAATCAATTGTCGATGCGGCGAAAGGTGGCCGTGCCGAGGGGCGGAACCGGTCCCGAACCCGCAAAGGGAAAGCCCGCGATCTCGGCCACCTGTTCGATTCCGGCCGTTGCCAGTGCGCCGGGCATCCACATGCTGAACTGTGTATTGTGCGTCCCGCCGATCAGGCCGGAGTAATGCGCACCGCTTGGAAATTGAATCGGGTGGGTACTGCGGCTCCACGTCGAATTGAAAATGACTTCGTAACGCGCCGTCTCCGCGGCCGCACCATCTGCGACGACGCGGAAGAAATCCTTCGATTCATTCACGATCGTAAGCCGATTGGTATCGCTCGTTGCCCCGCCGACATCCGCCCAGGATCCGGACGCAAGATCCGTTCGCCATGGGATTCGATACGGCGCGATTCCGCCGTGCCATTCCAGTTCTGTCTGGTTTGCATTCACGGTGATCCGCGTAATCGTCACCGGCGTTTCGTTGGTTCCGGCAGGCACGGGAGAAGCGACGAGGAGAAACGCCGCGAATGTGACCAGTTGCTTCGTTGTTGGGCTGCTGTGGGTGCTGGATCGCAGAATCCAGCCACAACAAAACGCAAGACGGCTGTCCTTTCAATTTATTCCCTCTAATGGACTGGATAACCCGCTGTTACGGTTTGCATTTCATCATTCCCCCCTTGGGCAGGTTCGGCTCTAAATAAGCTCGCGTGCGGACGATCGAAAAACCATCCACCATGCAACGGCGGGCGATGTCCTGGCGCAGAGAAGGCCGTCGCATCGGTCTCGTGCCAACGATGGGCTACCTCCACGACGGGCACCTGTCGCTCGTGAGGCGTGCCCGCAAGGCCGTCGGTTCGGATGGCCGGGTGGTGGTCAGCATCTACGTGAATCCCACACAGTTCAGTCCCACCGAGGATCTGAGCGCCTATCCGCGAGACCTGAAGAACGATCTGAAACGCTGCCGCGAATACGGAGCAGACCAGGTTTTTGTTCCGAGGGATGAGGTGATGTATGCGGGTCGGGAATCGAGCTGCTATTCCACCTTCGTGACAGAGGAACAGCTCGGCCGATCGATGGAGGGTAAATCTCGCCCGGTTCATTTTCGCGGAGTCACCACCGTGGTCGCGAAGCTCTTCAACATCGTATTGCCCGACATCGCGGTATTTGGTGCCAAGGACTGGCAGCAGGCTGCCATCGTGAAACGCATGGTGAAGGATTTGAATTTCCCCGTGCGGGTGATTGTGAACCCAACCGTCCGCGAGAAGGACGGCCTCGCAATGAGTTCGCGCAATGCCTACCTCAGTGCGGAAGAGCGACCGCAGGCGAATGTCCTCTGGAAATCCATAAAGCTTGCGCGGGAAACAGTCCGGGACAGTGAAACGGCAATTCCCGCGTCCCGCTTGAAACGAAAGATCGAGGCGCTGATGAAGAGCCATCCATTGGGGCGATTGGACTACGTGGAGTTTTTTGATCCGGAGACGCTGGAGATTTCGAGGCAGATCAAACGCGGAACACACATGGCTCTCGCCGTCTTCTTCAACAAAGCCCGGTTGATCGACAACGGGCGACTTTGACCAGACTCATCAATGGCAACAGAACGACATTTTGATTTCCTGATTCTCGGCAGTGGCATTGCCGGACTGTTTTACGCGATGAAGGTTGCGCCCCACGGAAGCGTAGGCATCGTGACCAAGAAGCATCGCGCGGAATCGAACACCAATTACGCGCAGGGCGGGATCGCAGCGGTTACCAGCAAGGAAGATTCCGTGGAGATGCATCTCAAGGACACGCTCCAGGCGGGAGCGGGTCTGTGCAACGAAGCGGTTGTCCGCACGATCGTCGAGGAAGGTCCGGAGCGCGTTGGCGAACTGATGCAGATGGGAATGGAGTTTTCGGAACGCGAAGTGCCCGGTGCGGACGGCGAGCGTGAGTTTGATCTCGGCAAGGAAGGCGGACACAGCAAACGCCGGATTCTCCACGCCAAGGACGCGACCGGCCGCGCGATCGAGGCGGCTCTGCTCAATGCCATCAACGCGCACGACAGCGTGGAGTGGTTCGAGGATCATTTTGCGATCGATCTCATCACGACGGAGAAGCTGGGAGTGGAAGGCGAGAATCGCTGCGTCGGGGTTTACGTACTGAACCAGTTGAACGGCGAGGTGGAGACCTTCTCTGCGAAGACGGTTCTGTTGGCGACCGGTGGCTGCGGAAAGGTTTATCTGTATACGACCAATCCAGACATTGCGACCGGTGATGGCGTGGCGATGGCGTATCGCGCCGGCGTTCCGGTCGCGAACATGGAGTTTATCCAGTTCCACCCGACCTGCCTTTATCATTCCAAGGCGAAGACGTTTCTAGTGACTGAAGCAGTGCGTGGAGAAGGAGGAATCATCAAGGGCATCGATGGCGAAGCGTTCATGGATCGCTATCACAAGCTCGCGTCGCTCGCCCCTCGAGATGTGGTTGCGCGGGCGATAGACGCCGAGATGAAGAAGACCGGATCGGACAGCGTGCATCTCGACATCACGGACAAGCCCGCGAAGTTCATTGCCGATCGATTCCCGAACATTCACCAGACCTGCCTGAAGTTCGGAATCGATATCACCCGGGAACCCATTCCGATTGTGCCCGCGGCTCACTATCAATGCGGTGGGGTGCTTACCGACACCAGTGGGCGAACGGACCTCGCCGGCCTGCGCGCCGTGGGTGAGGTCGCTTGCACTGGATTGCATGGTGCGAATCGCCTGGCCAGCAATTCTCTGCTCGAGGCCGTCGTCTGTGCCCATCAAGCGGCGATGGAAGTGGTTGAGAAAATCGGAGACCATCCGGATGTCGAAATCCCGCCATGGCAGACGGGCAACGCCCATGATGCGGACGAACTCGTCGTCGTTTCGCACAACTGGGATGAACTCCGTCGCACCATGTGGGACTACGTCGGCATTGTGCGAACGACCAAGCGACTGCAACGCGCGAAGACTCGCATCGCGCTGCTTCGGGAAGAGATTCAGCAATACTACTGGGATTTCACCGTGACCTCCGACCTGCTGGAACTGCGCAACATCGCCACCGTGGCCGACCTGATCGTCAGTTGCGCGCTTCAGCGTCCGGAAAGTCGGGGACTGCACTATACTCTGGATTACCCTGAACGGAATGAAGAGTGGGCACAGAAGAACACGATCGTCCGCCGGGAGAAGTAGATTAGAGTGTCGTCTTCAAACCCAGGACAGGGCGCATTCCAGTTTCTTGCAATGGCTTGGTATGCTGGGGAAATTGCCACGAGTGTTTGCGTAAATGCGCTGGACAAAAGAAGCCGAAACTCAAATCGAGAGTTTTCTCCCTCACCCTCAGTCCCTCTCCCAGCGTGAGAGAAGGGTTGGGTGAGGGAGGACGCGTCAACGAACTTTGTCTCTCTATGGCACTGATCCGTACCATCCGCAGCATCGGTTCAAATCGATTTCTTGGCGCGCTTGTTACAGAAGCGCGGACCGGGCCCGGCTTCGTATCAGCGCGTCAGGCCGGTACGCGCCGGCACTCGCTGCAATAATGCGGGATGCGCCCATAACTGCGCGGCGAGGGCGATTCCGTTTTCGTTTTTGCAATCTCTGTTTAATGATACACCCATGTCACTCCTGATAGGCGCTCGTGGAAAGGATTTCGTGGTTGTGATTGCCGATGGGTATTCGCTCCGCGTCACGGCCGAGGACACCTCCGTCGAACGAACGGACGCGCCGAAGATTTTCAAGCTGGGCGAACTCCCATGCGTGGTGGCGCATCACGGACAAAACGAGCTTGGACAGGTCCGGGTGGAATCCGTTTTCAAGTCAGATGGCTTCCAACGGATGCACACCCGCAGCTGGAATCGAGGACTAAACGTCGCGATGGGCAGGACCATTGAGCGATTGGATTCGGTGGTTTCCCAGACCCTGAAGAGTTCGAAGCACCGCGGCATCTTTGGAATGTGGTTCGCCGGATTCTGGCCGTGTTCGGGTATGCCCGAGATCACCGAACTGGTCTGGTCACAACGCTCGGCCAATGCGGTTCGAATTGCGGCGCAGCCATTCGGCAACTTGGTCGTCGGTGGATCCGGATTGGAGTATCTCCGCGAGTTTTTCAAGAAACCGGTCGATGAGGAATACGACGCGCGCGAATTGTGGAACAAACCGGTTGAGTATTCGATGGAATTGGTGAAACGCCTCTATGCAGTGGCGATCAAGAAGCAGAAGGCGGAAGGAAAAATGAACTTTGGCGGAACAAGAACCATGGCGGTGATCACCCGCGATGGTGTGGATCTTGGGCCGTTGGATTAGGGGAACTCGATCGTAATCTCCCACCAATCAACCGTCCCAGCTGAAGCTTTCTGACTTCAGCATCTTCAACAGGCGGGCGTCCGCAGCTGGGAATTCGTAATCATCCAGGCCACTCCGCGTCACCCACGCGAGGTCATGGCAGTCGTGGGGTTCTGGTTCGTTGGCCAGCCAATCGCAGCGGATGAATTCCAAGTGCACGGACTTGTCCGGGTAATCGTGAGAGATGGATTCAACGACTTCGCCGGGCTCTACCTCAATGCCGAGTTCTTCACGCAGCTCACGGGCGAGGGCTTCATTGAATGATTCACCGGGTTCAAGTTTTCCGCCCGGAAATTCCCACAATCCACCCAGATGTGAATCGGGTTTGCGCTGCGTGATGAGAAGCCGGCCATCGCGGAAGACCAGGCCCGCGGCCACGTTGATGCGCCGGGGCAAATTGGCTTCCGGCTCAGACACAATCGTGGATCAACGGCCGATGCTTTTGTAGATGAAGCCCAGTTCCTCCATCTTCGCCGGCTCGAAAAGATTGCGCCCGTCGAAGAGAATGGGATGAGAGAGATCCTTGCGCGCCTTCTCCAGGTCGAGTTCGGTGAACTCCGGCCATTCAGTCGCAATCAGGATGGCATCGCAACCTTCTCCAATCGAATTCATATCGTCGACGTAGGTGATGCCCTCGCCTTCAGGAAGAATCTCCTTCGCCTTCTCCATCGCCTTCGGATCGTAGACACGCAGCTCCGCGCCTTCCTTGACCAGTCGCTGGCAAAGATCGATCGCGGGTGACATGCGAACGTCGTCCGTGTTCTGTTTGAAGGCCAGACCGAGCACGCCCAATTTCTTTTCCTTCAACACCCAAAGCGTTTCCTCGATCTTCTTGATGAAGCGTTCCATCTGGCCGGCGTTGATGTGTTGGACTTCCTTCAATAGATCAAACTTGTAGCCGAGTTGCTCGGCGATCGCGATGAACGCGCTGAGATCCTTGGGAAAACAACTCCCACCGAAGCCCAGGCCGGCATTCAGGAAACGGCGCCCGATTCGTTCGTCCAGCCCGATGCCGTTGGCAACTTCCTCAATGTTCGCTCCCGATGCTTCGCAGATGATCGACACCGCATTGATGTAAGAAATCTTGAGCGCGAGGAACGAGTTGGCCGCGTGCTTGATCAGCTCCGCAGAATTGATGTCGGTGAAGATGATCGGCGCTTTGAAAGGCTCGTAGACTTCACGCATTGCCGCAACGGGTCGTTGTGAAGTCGTTCCTACGACAACGCGGTCCGGTTCCATCAGATCGCCGACCGCAAAGCCTTCGCGGAGGAATTCCGGATTGGAGACCACATCGAAATCCACGTTGGCCTGGTTGTAGCGCTTGATCGTCTCGGCAACATTTTCGCCGGTGTTTACGGGCACGGTGCTCTTGTCGACGATGATCTTGTAACTGGTCATCGACGATGCAATTTCGCGCGCGACCTTCTCGATGAAACTCAGGTCAACCGATCCGTCATCCTGCGGGGGGGTGGGAACGGCAATGAAGATGATGTCGGATTCATCAACACCTTCCTTTGTGCTGGCGGTGAATCGAAGCCGGCCTTCAGCGGTATTTTTCTTCACCAAATCCTCAAGGCCGGGTTCGTAGATGGGAATGCCCCCGTCCTGAAGCATCTTCACCTTGTCTGCGTTGTTGTCCACGCAGGTGACCTGGTGCCCGACCTCCGCAAAGCAAGTGCCCGTCACTAATCCGACGTATCCGGTTCCAATAATCGCAATCTTCGAAGCCATTTCGACGGGCGGAGGGTGCCCGGCGGATGAAAAGCGTTCAAGCTCGCAATGGTGCGGGGCGCTCTCAGCACTGACGCATGCGGCACCAGCGCTTGGTGCCAACTAACGACTGATGGGCATCGAATCGAGCCCAAACAAAACACTGTAACATGTGTGACATAAAGATTTACCAATTCATAAAACCGCGAACATGTCCCATATGTTATATGCCTGGTGTCGTCAGGCTGAGGTCGGTCGGGCGTGTGCAGGTTCAACTCAATCTTCCGCTATGCAGTAGAGGAAGCTTTCCCCGCGGAGGATCAGCTCTTTGCCCACGGTCGCGGGCGACGCGCTGAATTTATCTTGCAGGCGATTGAGGCGGATGGGTTTGGGATCTTCGCCGTGGCTGAATACGAGAGTGACTCCACTGCGGTCGGGGATGTAAACGCGGTCACTGGCGGCAATCGGGGAGGCGAAGATTTCACGGAGGCCGGGGAGGCGGAAGGGGCCGACGCGGTCCTGGCCGGTCTTGGGATTGAGGCAGGAGAGGATGTTGTGGTTGTGCCGGAGGAAGTAGAGGTTGTTCTTGTAGAGGAGCGGGGACGGAACGTAGGGGGTGAGGCGGTTGATTTTCCAGGCGATATTCTGGGTTTCGGTGATATCGCCTTTGGCCCCCTTGAGGATGATTCCCATCATGGCCTGCCAGTCGTAGCTGTTGGAAACGAAGACCATTCCATTTCCGGCGACGGGTGAGGCGACGACGTTTCGGGAAAGACCGGTGCAACTCCAGATGACCTTGCCGGTCTTGAGGTCGTAACCGCGAACAGCGCCGGTCGCGCTGACGATGACCTGTTGGCGCCCTTCGTGGGTGACGATGAGCGGAGTGGACCAGGAGGTCATCTCATCGCGTTCGGCGCGCCAGAGTTCCTTGCCGGTCCGTTTGTCGAGCGCCGTGACGAAGGATTGGCCGGAGTGATCCCAATTGATGACAACAATGTTTCCATGAAGGGCCGGTGAACTGCCTTCGCCGTGGGCGTGACGCGTGTCCATGCGGCCGAAGGATTTACTCCATTCGATTCTGCCGTCGAGCGTGAGGCAAAAGAGACCTCGGGAGCCAAAGTGGGCGTAGAGGTGTTCGCCGTCAGTGATCGGTGAGTTGGAGGCCAGGCTGCCCGTGTAATGTCCACCTTCGTGGGGGAACTCCGTTTTGACCGAGGTTTGCCAGAGTTGCCTGCCGGTCGTGCGATCAATGGCGAGAACGACGAACTTGTGGTCTTGAGAGACGGGGTAGTTGTCATGTGCGCCTTCGGCCTTGCTGTAGACCTCTGGCTTCTTGTTGCCAAAGGGAACGGCTGCGGTGACGAAGATCTGGTTGTCCCAGATGATCGGGGTGGAGTGGCCCTTGCCGGGAAGGGTGAATTTCCAGCGGACGTTCTTCTCCTCACTCCAGTGAATGGGGGGATCGGCGTGAGGGGCGACACCATCGGCGTTTGGGCCGCGCCATTGGGGCCAGTTTTCGGCGTAGTCCGCTGCTCTGGCGATGAGGGCTGTGAGCAGAAGCGTTGGGAGGAGAGTTTTCATGTCGGACTTGTCTGACAAGTCGGACGGGTCCGACTACTTCACTACCATCACGCCCTGCATGATCACCCAATGTCCGGGGTAGGTGCAGAGGTAGGGATAGGTGCCCGGTTTGGATGGAGCCTTGAAGCGAAGTACCTCGGAGGTGTCCTGCTTCAACAGCTTGGTGTGGTGGAGAATCTTGTCGGACTCGGGAATGAAGTGCTTTTTCACGCCGTCCTTTTGCGCGGCCATCAGATTGCCGGCCATACCGACCTGCATGGCGGATCCGGGTTCGACGATGACGAGGTTGTGTTGGGTGACGTCAGGGTTTTCAAAGATCAGTTTGACGGCCTGGCCCGCTTTGACTTCGAAGCGTTTCAGTGTGAACAGCATGCGTTCGGGAACACAGGAGACCGTGACGGTCTTGAGGTTCTTCTGGTTGTCGAAGGCAGCGTCGGCCGCATTGCGGGTGGTTGATCCGGCTTTGCGTTTGCTCTGCTTCACGAAGGCTTTCATGAACTGATCGATCTCAGGGTGTTCAGCCAGGTATTCGTCGTTGCCGCGCCAGTGGCGGGCGAGACTCTCGGCGCCGAGGCTGGTGGCCATGGCGTATTTCAAATGGGTGTCGGTAGGGTGCCTGGTGACGTCCAGGACGGCGTCCAATGCATCCTTGGTGCCAATGTAGGTAGCCGCGATGGCGGCTTCGAGGCGGACTTTGCCATCCTTGTCGTTTGCGCGTTTCTTAAGTTCGGCGACGGGGTTCTTGAGATCGCTGTGCCAGTAGCGGAGTTGCCGCGTGGCAGCTGCGCGGGCGAGGTGATTATCGCAGTTCAGGACTTCGAGCAGCAACTTGGTGTTTACCGCATCGACATTGCGGTACGCCCAGATGGCCTCGATCTGGTGATGGCGAAAGCGGGGATCATTGGGGTTGAGCTTCTTCACCATCTGATCGACGGCCTTCTTCACCTCGGCAGGTGCGCGTTGGCGAAGTTCGCGTTTGGCCCAGTAGCGGTAGCGGTATTCGGGGCGCTTGAAAACGTTTACCAATGACGCGGTTGAGGCGCCGTGGAACTTGGGAGGGTCTTGCAGTTCCGCGCCTTTCGGGAAGATGCGCCAAATGCGGCCGGACTTGCGATCGCGTCGTTCGTCGCGCAGGGAGTATTGCGCGTGTCCCTTGATGGGATTGTACCAGTCACAGACATACATCGCGCCGCGCGGACCGAAGCGAAGATCGACGGGAATGAAGCTGAGGTTCTTGGAGAAGATGATGTCGGTGACGTATTTCTCGGCGAAGTGATCGTCGTTCTCGACCCATTGGTGGAACTCCACGCGGTTGTTCGGTTTGTAGCGAACCTTCACGAAGCCGCCCTGCATTTCCTTGGGCCAATTGGGAAAGTCCACAAATTCATGTCCGGCCGTTCCGGAGTAAGCGGGAATTCCCGATGCGCGCGGGTGTTGCTTGGGATAGGCGGGATTCGTCGCGTGGAAGGCAGATGCAAAGATCGGGTGGCTGGCAACGTGGTTGCCCCAGTCATCGTAGGTCACGCCCCAGGGATTGGTGTTCGGGTAAGCGCCGAAGGTGACAAGGCGATGGGTTGAAGGCCGATAGCGGAACCACGCGCTGTTCTTCGCACGAATCGGACCGTAAGGCGTTTCGACCTGGCTGTTGTGGAAGATCGATTCGCGGAAGAGCAAATCACCGTCGGGTGTCCAGACGAAATCGTGCAGAGCGTGATGTGAGTCTTCCGTTCCGAAGCCGGTGTAGACCTTGCGACGGAAGTCCGCTTTGCCATCGCCATCGGTGTCCTTGAGGAAAGTGATGTGTGGTTCTTCGGAAACGTAGAGGCCGCCATTGCCCAATTCGATGCTGAGCGGAATGTGAACGTCATCGGCGAAAATGGAACTCTTGTCGGCTTTGCCGTCACCATCAGTATCTTCGAGAATGACAATCTTGTCGTTGGGTTCGTTGCCGGGATAGACGTGCGGATAAGTGGTGGAACAGGCGACCCACATGCGACCGCGTGAATCCCAGCGAATTTGTATCGGGCAGGCGATTTCGGGAAACTCTTCTTCGGAGGCGAACAGAGTCACATCTAAGCGCGGATCAACTTCGAAGGCTTTGCGTTCGCCGGCAGGGGTGAGCCACTCGTTTGCGCCACGACTCTGGGCGGTTGGCGGGAGAGGTGGAACGTTGGAGTCGTCAACGTCTTCGGAGACCGCTTCACCCCTGGCCATGGCCCAGGCACGCTGCTCGCGGTTTTCGACCATGATGTCGAAGTTGCGCATGGCGGGGAGGAAGTCGAGGTAGCCGTAACGTTTGTTACGACCGCCCGTGTAGTAGAAGGTGTTGAGCGGACGGTAGCGGTAAAACCACTGCCGGTTCTTGTCGATGAGGGTTTGGCGGACTCTCTCGTCGAGTTCGGGCAAGGTCTTCTTGAACGCACCCTTGAAAAGCGTTTCCCCAAACACACGATACCCTTCCTCATCCATGTGCGCGCCGTTGAAGGTGATGTTCGAATGTGGATCGGCCATGGATGCCTTGGTTGCGTTGAAAACATTTACGAATCCGACCTTCAATTTGCGCGCGACCTGGGCCATGGCCTTGGTGTAGGCGGCAATGTTGGCGTTGTTGAGATCGGCAGCTTTTACACCGGGAACGTTTTCGTTCGCGATGGGGGACACGAGGATGATCTTTGGACCGGTCTTGCCGTTGTAGGCGCTTCCTTTCATGGCGGTGACCATCTTGGAAAGGCGGTCCTTGAAGTCCCCAATACCGTCCGGGCCGGCGAAGGATTCGTTGTAGCCGAAAGCGGCAAAGATCACGTCGGCCTTTTGAACGGTGAGGTGTTGGTCCATCGAACCGAAGTTGTCGGGACGGGGCTGGAGATCCACTTCATCGGCGGACCAGGAAATGTTTCGGACGCGGATTTCCATTCCCGGATGGGCCTGCTGCAGAAGTGTTTCGAAGTGAGCGAACTGACCGTCGCGGTCAAAGAGCGTGTTGCCGACCAGACAGATTCGATTGCCCTTCTTCAGTTTCAGCGGAAGCCGGGTGTGGACGGGCTTGGTGAGCTTGGGATAGGGAGCGCTCTGTTCGAAGATCGCGTGTTTCTCCAGCTCGGGATCCTTGAACGGCTCGGCCTTGCCGGTGTTGGTGTTCTTGGCGTCCTTGACTTTGCGCAGTCCGGACTTCCCGCCCTTCTGGGTGAAGACGGGAGGCGGCTTCTTGGATTGCTGAACCTTTCCTTCACGGCGTGGCTTCCTCTTGTTGTCCGCGGCGGTTGCGACTGGGATTGTTGTGCTCAAGCCAAACAGGCAGAGGACGAAGATGATTATCAGCTTTTTCATTCGTGCAGAAAGATGCGCGGGAGTGTAGCGAGCCGGATGACGTAGACAACCCGGGAGGTGTGATGAATTTGTCATTCGATTTGGCGTGCGGGTCCCAGCAGGTTAACGTTACCCCCCCGGCAGCCAGTACTGACTCAAGAACCCACGCCGCAGCGAATCCGCAGAGATCGAGGTGGGCTGCAACAACGACAATCCCAAGGAATACGTGTTCTACGTGAAGGACAATGGTGTGGGCTTCGACATGAAGTATGTCGACCGGCTGTTCGGCGTGTTTCAGCGTCTGCACCGCCAGGGGGAATTTGAAGGCACGGGCATCGGACTCGCCAACGTCCGGCGCATCATCGCACGTCACGGTGGAAGAGTATGGGCGATGGGTGAAGCCGATGGCGGTGCAACTTTCTGGTTCTCACTGCCCCGATTGGGCAACCAGGAAGTGAAGATCATCAACGCACTGGAAGACAACCCACCCATTGATGACGGTGGGGGAATCTGAGGGCAACTCACATCAACGGCTCCCGTCAGATCGAACTCAGAAATTTCACTTATCCCGTTGCGCGAAACACCGGTTCGGTTACCTTGCGCGCCAACCAGATTCCCACATGGACAAGACCTTTCCTCCATTTGACCTCAAGCGTCTCATGTCGACCGTGTTCGGATCCGCAGGCGAACAACGCGTGTGCATTCTGATCGACCTGGATGATCCGCGCGACATCAAGGACTTTGCGTTTTTGAACGACGACCGCTACTCGATTCAGCGGCACGGACATGAGAAATTTTACCGGGCCTTTCAAGAGGGCGTACTTCAAGAGTTGGGTTGGACCGGCGGGGAGATGTTCGCGTACGAAGTGACCGGAGGAAGCAATCTCGACATGGACGACGTCGCCTTCGATCCGCAGGGCAATCAAATCAGCCTGGAGCATGACGTCTATCGCAAGTACGACATCATCCTCTGCATCTCGACCTACTCTGCGACCGCGCCCCTGACCGCCTGGGCCAAGCAGATCGGCTTCCGCGGCGCAACGCTTCATGGATTGAATGACATCATCCTCAGCAGCGGATTGGCCGTGGATTACAACGAGATCAGCAAGGAAGCCGAGAAGCTGCGCAGCGCATTGACGCGCGCAGATGAGTTCGAGATCGATTACGAAGTGGACGGGCGTTGGCTCACGCTCAAGCTGCTATGCGGCCAACAGGAAGCGCAGAAGAGTCACGGACTTTGCCCGCCGGATGAGCCCGACGTTGCCAACCTTCCTGCAGGCGAAGTGTATTTCGTTCCAACCGGAGCCGAGGGCCAATTCCCGATGAAGTATTCCGACGGCACACTCGGCGTGATGAACGTTCGCGAGGGACGTATCCACGAAGCCGAGTTGATTTCCGGTAGCGACGAAACCGTCCAGGCCCACAACGAGAAACTGAAAGATGATCCCGTCACCGGGGAACTCGGCGAACTGGGATTCGGTACCCAGGAACTCCCGGTCAGCGGACGCGATATTCAGGATGAAAAGATTCGCGGCACCATCCACGTCGCCACCGGACGCAGCGATCATCTTGGTGGCAATCTGACACCCGATCGTTTTTCCAAAAAGAACAACGCTACACACGACGACATCCTCTTCGCCCCCCACAAGACGCCGGAGATCAACATCCCTCAGGTGCGCATGAGGCGGGACGGACAGACGACGGTGATCTTGGAGAATTATCGGACGGCGCCGTACTTGGAGAATGCGTTGGCTTGAACGGACGGTGGAAGCTTCAATCTCCAAAATCCAAGCTTCAATCTGAGAAGCGGCTACACGCGACCTTGGACGGTCAATTCCTATGCATCTCATAATTGGACATTGATGCTTGGAGCTTGTCTGGAGTTTGAAGTTGAAGCTTTGACCTCGCCACCCCCCGCTCGGTCCGCGAGAATTTCCACCGGTGATGAACAAGTTCAACCTCCTCTTCTCACTCCTCCTCGCAGTTTCCCTGTCGCAGACCTTCGCGGCAAAGAAACCGAACGTCCTGATCATCGTCGCAGACGACTGCACGTACAATGACCTCCCTTTGTATGGCGGACAGAACGCGAAGACACCGAACATCGATCGCCTCGCCTCGGAAGGTTTGACCTTCAATCGCGCTTATCTCAGCGAGGCGATGTGTCAGCCATGCCGCGCCGAACTCTACACCGGACAATTCCCGCTTCGAAACGGCTGCGCCTGGAACCATTCCGCCAGCCGGCCGCAAACCAAGAGCCTCCCGCATTACCTGCGCCAGACTGGATACCGCGTCGGGCTCGCTGGCAAGGTTCACGTAAAACCAGCAGCTGCGTTTCCCTTCGATCGCGTTGGTGGCTTTGATCCCAACTGCGTTCGCAATCCGACGCAGTCACACGACCTGACCGACATCCGTGACTACATGTCCGGTGACAAACCCTTTTGCCTGGTCATCGCGTTGGTCGAACCCCATGTGCCCTGGGTCATGGGTGACGCCTCACAGTATCCGCCACAGAGAATCAAGCTGCCACCAAACATCGCCGACACCGTGCGAACGAGATCGGACTTCGGCAAGTATCTCGCAGAGATCACGTACATGGACGGTCAGGTCGGCGAGATCCTCGCTGTGTTGGACAAGAGTGGGAAAGCCGATGACACCCTCGTGATGTTCACTTCTGAGCAGGGATCGCAATTCCCGGGCTGCAAATGGACGAACTGGGACACCGGCGTTCACACCGCCCTGGTCGCGCGTTGGCCGGGCAAGATTGCGCCTGGCAAGCGTACCGACGCGATCGTCCAATACGCGGATATTGCACCGACATTGCTCGAGCTTGCAGGACTAACGCCCAAACGAAACACATTTGATGGCAGCAGCTTTCTTCCTGTCCTCACGGGCGAACGTGGAACGCATCGCGACTACGCTTACGGGATTCACAACAATGTTCCGGAGGGTCCGCCATATCCGATCCGCACGGTGACCAACGGCCGCTATCGCTATATTCGGAATCTGCTTCCCGACGAACTCTACATCGAGAAGCACCTGATGGGCACGCGCGGCACGGGCGCACTCAACAATCCTTACTGGTCCACCTGGGTCTTTGAAACCTGGAACAAGCCTGGGACTTACGCCTTGGTGAAGCGGTACATGTCCCGTCCAGCGGAGCAGCTCTACCTCACCACAGATGACCGATACGAACTCATGAATCTGGTCGACGACCCGAAGCATGCGAAGGTGCTCAATGAGTTGCGGGCGGAACTCAACGCCTGGATGAAACGACAGGGCGATCCTGGCGTGCCGCAGGATACGAAAAAGGCGATTGATGCGGCCCGTAAAGGAAACCACCTATATCACCCGCCGAAAGGCTAAATCTTATTTAAAACAGACATTTTTAAGCGGTTTTCATCAAGATCCGCCGAGATTGATCTTGCAAATCTGGTGGTGTCCCTCAACGCTACGCTCCGAAGCCATATCGAGTTCCAATCGCCGAACCAATTCCTGCGAGCACACCTCTCCGAGAGCGCATTCGTATACCGAGATTCTTCGGCCAGCAAACGCAGGTTTGTGAGGGCGTCGCATGTGGCATTGCAGCAATGATGCGAATGATTTTTTCAGTTAAAGGGACGCGGCTCGCCACGGCTATCCTCCTTGCCTTCGGTACAGTGGCGAAGGCGCAAGAAGAAGTGGTGATCGACTTGAGGACCCGTGAAGCCCGGCTCGCATCAGCCGAAGCCCTCCGGCAAATTGCCATCGGTGAAAAACAGGCAGCCGAAGCCGTGGCCCGCCAGAACAACTGGCCCATTCGTGGAACGACCATCGACGGCGGGGTGTTCGAGCTGGTCCGCCTGGAGAACGGTCACCCGATCTACTACACAACGCACAACGTGAACGCTGCGATTTCAACCGGCGTTGATCTCATCCGAAATATTTCGCCCTACAACGTGAATGGTGCGGGGATCTTGGTTGGGGTGTGGGACGGAGGGTCCGTGTTGAGCACTCACCAGGAGGTCACCGGGCGGGTCAATATCGGAGACGGTTCGGCATCGCACTGGCACGCCACCCACGTGGGCGGGACGATTGGCGCCAGTGGTGTAAACTCCGACGCGTTGGGAATGGCACCGAGCGTTTCGATCAGTTCATGGGACTGGACGAGCGATACCTCCGAAATGACGGGCATTGCTGCTTCATCTCCCGGCCAAGTCTCGAGAATTTACCTGTCCAATCATTCCTACGGTTCGATCAACGGTTGGTCGACCGGTAACTGGTCCGGCAATCAAGGGCCACATTATTGGGGTGCGAGCGGCGAGCGGGAGGACAACAAGTTCGGAAGATACAATTCGGGTGCCGCGTCGTGGGACAGCCTGGCTTTCAGCTCGCAATACTACCTGATCTTCAAGTCGGCCGGGAACGATCGCAACGATGCTGCACCGGCCGCTGGAGCAACTTATTACTTCCTGAACGGCGGCTGGCAGACAGCCACGTACAATGCTGCAACCGGTCCGTTCAACGACGGATTTGACAACGGGGGGTTCGACACGATTTCCACCGAGGGTGTCGCCAAGAACATCATGACAATCGGCGCGGCAAATGATGCAGTCGCCGGTGGTCTGCGATCCGTGGCCGCCGGAACGATGTCGAGTTTCAGCGGCTGGGGACCGGCCGATGATGGACGCATCAAGCCGGACATCGTGGCCAATGGCGTCGGGCTCACCTCGGCTCATGATTCCAGCAACACGGCTTACAGCGGCAGCAGTGGAACCAGCATGTCCAGTCCGAACGCCTGCGGTTCGGCCCTGCTGCTCACCGAATATTATTCCGATCTGTTCTCAAACGGCGCCATGCGCGCGAGCACGCTCAAGGGCTTGATCATTCACACGGCGGATGATGTCGGGAACGCCGGACCGGATTATTCCTACGGCTGGGGTTACATGAATGCCAAGACCGCGGCCGATCACATCAAGCGGCATTCGGATTTTCCAACCGCCTTTTTCATGGTGGAAAGCATCTTGAACTCCGGAACTCCCACCGAAACCTACCAGCTTCGTTGGAACGGAGTCGA
>PBAL01000062.1 GCA_002715965.1 Verrucomicrobiales bacterium
AAAGCTACAATTCCCTTAGAGTCTAAATACTTCGGATGCAGTGACCACAATCTCATTTTTCTGTATAACAAGTTATTGGTAAGACCCTTAGGATTGGCGGGGTTTACTTGGTAATTGTCAAGTGGATTGGTTTATTTTCTTCTTGTGTTCCTAACTGATCGATATGATATCAACAAAATCTTTTGTGCAACAGATACCTCAGAATGTGGCGATTGCCTTTGACCAGCGCCTTGGGGCCCGGGGGCTGAGCCCGCCCGTGCAGGTCGACTATCGGAAATGGCTGCGGTATTATCTCGATTTCTGCACCAGGTATCGACATCCCCCCGCAGATCGGGATTCGCTGCCAGAATTCCTGCGCAAATTGAGTTCCAAGGGGCAGAGCTTGGAACGCCAGCAGACGGCGGTCGCGAGCGTTCAGATTTATCATGAGCTCCTCAAGGGCGGCTTGGTGGCGGGCGGGGATACTGGCTGGGAAGCTTGTCTGGAACGGCTCCGGGAGGAGGTGCGCCTGAGGCAGTATTCGCCGAAGACACTGCAAACCTATCGGACTTGGGCAAATACGTTTCGCGGCTTTCTGGACGGCAAGGAGCCGGGTCAGGTGGACAGCGAGGATGTGCGCGGTTTCCTGACGGACCTGGCGGTGCGCAAGAAGGTGGCGGCATCGACGCAGAACCAGGCGTTCAACGCACTGCTCTTCCTGTTCCGGCATGTGCTGGAGCGCGAATACGACCTGAAGGACAAGGTTGTGCGGGCGCGGCGCAGTCGTTACGTGCCGGTGGTGCTGTCGCGGGCGGAGGTGGACGCAATCACGGGTCGGATGCACGGGGCGAAGGCGCTGGCGGTGAAGCTGCTTTATGGCTGCGGGTTGCGCCTGGCGGAGTGTTTGAACCTGCGGGTGCAACATTTCAATTTTGACGCGGGCATCCTGACCGTTCGCCAGGGCAAGGGGGCGGAAAGATCGCGCGGTGCCGTTGCCGGAGACGTTGTTGGCGGATTTGAAACGGCAGTTGGCGGGCCTGCGCCGGTTGCATGAAGAAGATCTGGCGGCGGATTATTACGGGGCGTTCATGCCGGAGGCACTGGATCGGAAGGGAAAGCACGCGGCCAAGGAATTGATCTGGCAGTGGTTCTTCCCGGCGCGCAATCTGACCTTTGTTCCGGAGGAGGGAGGCCATCGGCGTTACCACATGCATGAGACGTCGCTGAGCACCGCGCTGCGGGTGGCCGTGCGCAAGTCGGGAGTTGCCAAACGTGTCACCTGCCACACCTTCCGGCACAGTTTTGCGAGTCATCTGCTAAGGGCGAATTACGACATCCGGACAATTCAGGAAATGCTGGGACACAGCAGCGTGACGACCACGATGATCTACACCCACACGGTGAAAAGCCGCACCCTGAAGGAACGGCGTAGTCCCTTGGATCTGCGGGCGGAGTTGGTGGATGATCTGGCGATTGAGGGTTGAACGGTAAGCACGTGCGAGTTCAGTAGGGGTGATGTGAGCGGGACCTCCAATTCCAAGCTTCAAATAGGTTTCAAGCTCCGAGCATCAGTCTGAGGCGTTCGCCAAATTGTGCAACCGCCTTCAGGGTTGCTGGGCAATCTCGCGATTACCCAGTGTGCGCTTCGCTACGCTGGGTTCTGGAGTTGGACTGCCACCCAGTGCGCTCACATCTGGCTTGAATATCCGCCGGGCTGCGGCTGTCATTCGGGCGTTCCATGAGAAAAGCACTAAGAACCACCGTTCTCTCGTTGGCTTCGGCCTGTCTGTTGTTTGCCCCGGAAGCGTTCGCGAAGAAGATTCGTGTGGCGTGCGTGGGGGACGGCATCACCTTTGGATCCGGGATCAAGGGTCGGGCGAACAAGGCGTATCCCAAGCAGTTGCAGGGTCTGCTGGGCGATGGGTATGAGGTGCGAAACTTTGGGCGTAGCGGAGCGACGCTGCTGAAGAAGGGGGATTTGCCGTATTGGAAGACATCTCAGTTCAGAGGCGCGACGGAGTTCAAGCCGGATGTGGTGGTGATCAAGTTGGGGACGAATGATTCCAAGCCGCAGAATTGGAATCATGGGAAGGAGTTCGAAGGCGATTTGCGCGCGCTGGTTGATCACTTTGAGAAGCTGCCCTCCAAGCCGACGGTTCATCTTTGTCTGCCGGTGCCGGTCTACGCGACGAAATGGGGGATCAATGAACCGGTGTCAGGTGGGAAGATTGGGCCGATCATCAAGCGCGTGGCCAAGGATCGGGGGCTTAACCTGATCGATCTGCACACCGCGCTTAGCGACAACGAGGCGGCTTTCCCGGACAAGATTCATCCAAATGCAGCCGGTGCCACGATTATGGCGAAGACGGTCTTCGCAGCGCTGAAGAACACAGTTGGTTCCTTGAAGGGATTTCAATTCAAGGAAGGCGACACGGTGGCGTTCATCGGTGATGCCTTCATGGAGCAGGAGCAGTATGGAGGCTGGATCGAGTTGTTGCTGACGACGAGTCATCCGAAGAAGGACCTGAAGTTCCGCAACCTCGGTTGGAGCGCCGATACGCCGGCTGGTGATTCGCGCTTTGGCCTGAGCCTTATGCAGGCGGGACGCGAACCGACTGATGAAGGTTGGAAGCAGTTTCAAAAGCAGATTGATTTGGTGAAGCCGACTGTCGCGATTCTCGGTTACGGCATGGCGAGTTCATTGGAGGGTGGAGAGTTTGGCTTGGACAAGTTCGAAGCGGACATGAAGCGACTCATCGCCCGCATTCGACAGACAGGTGCAATTCCGCGCTTTGTTGTGTTGGGGACGATCCGTCACGAGAGTCTGGATGCTCCACTTGGAAACCCCGCTGCGCACAATCAAGTGCTCGCAAAATACAATGCGCGCTTGAAGAAAATCGCTGGTGCGGAGCATGCGTTGTTCGTTCCGCTCTTCGATTGGTTGAAAGACGAGAGCGGCTACAGCGTGGATGGAATTCATCTGAACGAGAGCGGTTACAAGTCGGTTGCCATCCTGATCGACAAGGCGCTTGGAGGTGGGAAGGACGTCAAGAAGCGCATGGAAGGAACGGTGGTTGAGTGGTTGCGCACCGTTATCTTAAGGAAGAACGAGTGGTGGTTCCATCGTTCACGCCCGGCGAACATGGCTTACGTGTTTGGCTTCCGAAAACACGAGCAGGGACAGAACGCGGTCGAGATTCCGAAGTTCGACGAGCTGATCGCGCAGGAGGAAGCGGACATTGCTTCATTGCGATCGCTGAAGTCGATTCGCATCCAGCCGAAGAAGCCGCAGTTGGAATCCAAGTACGCAAAATTCATCAAGCAACCGACACCGGAGTTCACCGTTGGCAAGGATCTCGAAGTAACGCTTTGGGCGGAGAACCCGATGTTGAACAAGCCGATCCAGATGAATTTCGATCCGCAGGGACGGCTCTTCGTCGCGAGTTCTGAGGCCTACCCGATGATCGAGGTCGGCCAGGCGGCACCGGACAAGATTCTCATGCTCGAAGACACCGACGGCGATGGGAAGAGTGACAAGTCGACCGTGTTCGCTGATGGGCTGTTGATTCCCACCGGCGTTGAGCCGGGCGATGGAGGTGTCTACGTGGCGCAAAGCACGGACCTGCTATTCTTGAAGGATACGGATGGTGATGGACGCGCCGATACGAAGCGTCGCGTGCTGAATGGTTTTGGCACGGAGGATACGCATCACAATCTGCACACCCTGCGATGGGGGCCGGATGGGCGTCTCTACATGAACCAGTCCATCTACACGCGCACGGATGCGGAAACTCCTCGTGGAGTGGTCCGTCTGAAAGCTGGCGGTGGTTTCCGCTACAACACCAAGACCATGCGCATGGAGATCTTCTTCCGTGGTCTGGTGAATTCCTGGGGACATCAATTCGATGAGTTCGGCCAATCATTCCTGACCGATGGCGCGGGCTTCCAGGGGATTGCTTACACTTTCCCCGGCGCGAGCTTCCGTCCAACTCCCGGTTCACGCCGTGACCTGAACCTCATCAGCCCGGGGAGTTATCCGAAGTTTGCCTCCAAGGAGATCGTTTACGGCAACACCTTCCCGAAAGACTGGCAGGGATCGATCGTGACCTGTGATTTCCGTGCGAATCGCGTCACGCGCTTCAGCTTGATCGAGCAGGGGAGTGGCTTTGTTACCAAGCAGGAAGGCGACTTGCTCCGAACGTCTGCCAGCACCTTCCGGCCGATTGACGTGAAGCAAGGTCCAGACGGCGCGCTTTACATTGCCGACTGGTCCAACCCCGTCATCAATCACGGCGAAGTTGATTTTCGTGATGCGCGTCGTGATCGCTGGCATGGACGTATCTGGCGCGTCTCATGGAAGGGTGCGAAGGGCAAGAAGATCCGCAACCTCGCCAGCTTGAAGACCGGGCAACTTCTGAACTCCCTGAAGTCGGACGATCGATTCGTCCGCGATCAGGCCCGCCGCGTGTTGATCGACCAGGCAGACAAGACAAGCAAAGCGTTGAACGGCTGGATTGGTAAACAAAAGACCGAAGCGGCTCGGTTGCAGGGCTTGTGGTTGTCGCAAGCCTTGAACAAGCACAACGAGAATCTCCTGAACGAACTGCTTGCTGCCAAGGAACCGAAGATTCGCGCGGCCGCTGTTCGAGTCTTGAGCGATTGGGCAGATCCCCGCACGGATCTGAAACGCGGGATCATGGCCAACCAAGCCTTGACCAAATTCGAGAAGCTCGTCGCGGATAGCCATCCTCGCGTGCGCCTGGAAGCCGTTCGCGGTGTGGCGAAGATCGGAAACACCAAAGCCGCGGAAATCGCGCTGAAGGCCTTGGACAAGGAAATGGATCGCTTTCTGGATTACGGCCTTTGGTTGGCCATGAATGAACTGGCCGGGCCTTTCATGAGCGCATTGCAGGCCGGGAAGTTCAACGGATCCGACAAACAACTTGAGTTCGCACTCGCATCGATCGAACCGACGAGAACCAGCCGATACCTTTCCGAACGGCTAAAGACGGATGGCATCGCCAACGACGGAGACGGTCCGTGGATTGAGCTCATCGGCAAAGCGGGCGGGCGTGAAGAACTGAAGGCTCTTTTCCAAAAGGCAATCGGTGGGAAGATGACGGCTGCCGCGTTGGCTCGTTCCGTGGCCGCACTCGATCATGCACAACGTGTTCGTCGACTGCGACCTGCTGGAAGCACGGTGGGCGTCGGTAAACTCCTCAACTCGTCCAATGCCGGAATCAAGACGGCCGCCATTAAATTGGCGGGCACTTGGAAGCTCGGCGGTCAGATCGCGTTCCTGAACCAGGCCGCGCGCGACATGAAGACCAGTGGCACGATGCGTGGCACGGCAATCAACGCACTTCGCGAGATCGGTGGAGGAGGTGCCGCGCAGGCTTTGGCATCATTGACCAAACCGGAAGTCGACATGGGAGTTCGCCGTCACTCGGTCCAGGCGTTGGCTGCCTTGGGCATCCACCAGGCGGTCAATCCCTTTTACCAGATTCTCAATGAGTCGAAGACGGAGGAATCCGCATTGCAACTTTGGCGCGGTGTTCTTCCGATGCGAAACGCGGGCAACGTTCTCGCTGAACGCGTCCCGGGCAAAGTGACGGCGATTGCTGCCCGTGCCGGGATGCGCGCTGCCCGTGAAGGTGGTCGCGATGATAAGAAGCTGGTTGCGGCTCTGACGCCTCATTCCGGGTTGACCATCAAGCCCGAGGAGATGACCGCGGAGCGCATGTTGGCATTGATCGACAAGGCCAACCACAACGGACATCCCGGACGTGGCGAAGCGGTCTACATGCGGCAGGAACTAGGATGTGTGCTCTGCCACTCCATTGGTGGTGTTGGTGGCAAGGTCGGACCGGACATGACCAGCATTGGAGCGAGCGCGCCTCTGGATTACATCGTGGAATCGCTCTACAAGCCGAATGCCAAGATCAAGGAAGGCTACCACTCGGTGGTGGTTGAAACGACGTCGGAGTTTGAATACAGCGGCATTCAGGTTAGCGATTCGGATGGTGTGCTGGTGCTTCGCAATGCGGCCAATCAACTGGTGAACATTCCCAAGAACACCATCTCGAAGAAACGCAATGGTTTGTCGATCATGCCCGCAGGTCTGATGGAGGCGCTGACCGAACAGGATACGCTCGATCTCATTCGGTTCCTCTCGGCTCTGGGCAAACCGGGAACTTACGACGCGAGCCAAGGTGGAGCCGGGCGCGTGTTTGAAGTGTTTGCGGGGACGCATCGCATCGAACAGCAAGGTGCCGAGCGCATAACCAAAGGAGAAATCACCAAGGGCTGGAAACCGTTGATGGGACGCGTGAACGGTATGTTGTTTGGTCATAACCTCCGTCAACTGACGCAGCAGCCAAAACACATCGGCCTAATCCACGTTTACCTGCGAACCGGGTTTGAACTTGCAGAAGCAGGAGAGGTGACATTCTCGGTGGCTGGTCCGCTTGGTTGTGCGCTGTTTATCGATGGGAAGAAGGTAGATGGAGCGGACAATACGTTTACCGCGAATGTGTCGGCCGGTAAGCACAAGGTGATTGTTCGTCTGGATGCGAAGGACATTCCGCGAATCGTGCGTTTGTTGTGCAAGGATGTGACCTTTGCTACGGAGTTGTAGGTGGGTGATCAATGGTGACGGCAAGAGATGCCTCAACAGGAATCGTTTGTCTTCCCACCCTCAATCCCTCTCCCTCTGGCCTGTCTATCACCCACGATTCTGAAGCGTTCGCGAGGCCCGATAATCCGCTGATAATGAATTTGTGGGCAACGGACAGCCCGCTGGGTGATGGCCGGCGTGAGGGAGAACGTTTCCACCGACGCTTATTTAACTGCCGGAGGAATCGCGGGATCCACCACGCACGCGAAGTCAAGGTTTGATCTGACTCGCGTCCGATTCTACGAGGATTTACCCAATCAACGGAGCGTAGATCCAACGTCCATTGATCATGACGGACGATCCCAGACCTTCGTGTTCAAGGAGGGCTTCGTAAGGATCTCCGTTGGTTGAATGCGGAATGGTGATGAAATCAGCGTGTGCGTTCGTGACCACTTGGCCAAGTTCGTCTCCGTGTCCGAGTGCCGTGGCGCTGTTGATGGTGACCATCTCGGAAATCTGTTGAGGGGGGGTGTTCGGGTTTGCTTTTGCGAACTGCTTGACCTCGTCGAACAGATTGAGCCTGGGTTTGAGACCCGAGGTGGGTGCTTTGGTGGAGGCGAGGCTGTCGGTGCCGAGCGAGATGTTGACTCCAGCGTTTTGAAGTTCTTTGAGGGGGAATGGATTGTGTCCGAAGTAGGCGTGGCTTTGAGGGCAATGAACGACGTGGGTCTTGGTTCGGGCGATCAGTTCAATGTCCTCGGAATCCAATTCGTTGCAGTGAACCGCGATCGTGTGGTCGGAGAGCATCCCTGACTTGTGCAGGAGTTTGACCGGAGATTGTCCGCAGTCAGCCATGCTGCGGTTGTTGCGTGCCAGCCAGTCGAACATTTCGCCGGAAGAGTTGCGGAACATCTGATCCTCGGCTTCGGACTCGGCAATGTGCATGCACAGGCACCAGCTGTTCTCATTTGCAGCGCGGGTGGCCTCGTCCCGGAGTTCGGAGGAGGTGGAGTATGGCGCGTGCGGAGAGAGTCCGACGCCCCCGTTGGGATTTGGGTTGTTGGTGAAATTGGCGACGGCTTCGGCGACTTGGGCACGGGGTGTTTGCCGTCCTCGAACACTGATGAGTTCGTGGAAGGTGTGCACGCGCATGGGCGTGCTGCGCCAGACTTCGGGGATGAGTTCGGGGACGCATTCTATGTCCGCGACGGTGGTGCAGCCGGATTCGAGGAGTTGATTGGCGCCGGCGATCCAGGAGTTGGCGTAGTCGGAGTAGGTCCAATCTGCTTTCAAGGCGATGATGGTTTGAATCCAATCGACGAAAGAGCTGGGCGGGGAGATGACTCCGCCCATGTTGGTGTAGTCGAGATGGCAGTGGGCGTTGATGAGCCCGGGCATGAGGATGACTTCGCCGAGGTCATGCTCGTGCGAGTCGGAGTTGGTGAGGTCTTTGTATCGACCGACTTCGACGATTCTTTCTCCTTCAATGCGAACGGCACCGTCCTCGATGGGCGGTGCCGTGATGGGGAGAATGACGCGGGCTCTTAGGAGCATGTGTGTTGATGAGGCGTCAGAGCTTTAAGAATGATTTCGTCTCTTGCTCGCAGGATGGGCAACCTGCCCGTCCTGAGGTGTGTCTTACTTTTTGAGTCCGTAATCGGGACGTGTTTACTTGTCCGGATGCCTAAATCCCAAAATCCCGCTTAACTGGACGGGCAGATTGCCCATCCTACCTTGACTACAGCTTGCCTTCCTGGCGCTTCTTCTTGCTGCGGGAGGCGGCGCTTTTCTTGGCCTTGGCCTTGCTGTGCATCTTGCGGATCTGTTGCTCGATCTTCTTGGCGACCTTGTCGATTGCGGCATGGAGATCGTTCTCGTAATCTTCAGCGAAGAGATCGGGACCGCGGACGCCGAGGCGGATGGAGCAACGGAATTCCTTGGCGGGATCGCGGGTCTGGTCGTGTTCGATGATGACGCGGGCATCGATGGTCCAGCGATCGAGATGCTCAAGTTTGTCAATGCGATCGAGGATGTGCTGTTCGATTGACGGGGTGAGGCTGATGTTGTGCGTCGATATGATGAGTTTCATGTTTCGTTCCTTTCGAAAGTTGTTCTTGGTTCAGCCCGCGACGATGGCGCGGTGACGTTTGAAGGCGCCGCGAAGGGACTCGGACACCTCGGTTTGCAGCAGTTGAAGTTCGTCGTAGATCTCGACGTTGTCTTCGATGGGTTCCGTGGTTTCACGGTGGTTGAGTTGCACGTATTCATTGGTGATGTCAGTGATGGACACTTTCTCACCCTGCTGATTGCGCCAACACCAGAGTGCCTGGAGTGCGCCTCCGTAGGCCGCGCCTTCGCTTACCTTGAGCGTGACGAGTTCCGCGTTGAAGACGTCGGCCATGACTTGTCGCCAAAGTTTTGATTTCGCACCTCCGCCGGTTGCGCGGACCTGCGTTGCGCGGACGCCGAGATCGGCGAGGCGTCGCAAGCCGTAGTTCATTCCGAGCGTGACGCCTTCCATTGCGGCGCGCGCGTAGTGGGTGGGCCCGAAGGTGCGATTGTTGACTCCGAAGTAAACGCCAGTTCCGTCTGGAACGTTGGGGGTGCGTTCGCCCTCGAGGTAGGGAATCATGATAAGTCCATCGCTGCCGGCGGGAACCTTGGCGATTTCCTTCATGAACTTCTTGTGGTCCCAACCAAATTCATTGCGGCACATCTCGGTGGCCACGGTGACGTTCATGGTGCAGAGAAGCGGAAGCCAGCGATTGGTGGAGTCGCAGAAGGCTGCGATTTCGCCGAGCGGATCGACGACGGGCTTTTCGGCGCAAGCGTAGATGGTTCCGCTGGTTCCGAAGCTCGCGGTGATGACGCCTTCCTCAGTGTTACCGGTTCCGATGGCGCCCATCATGTTGTCACCCCCGCCGGCACTGACGATGACGTCGGTGGAAAGTCCAAGTTCCTTCGCAGCTGCCGCGCTAAGATTGCCAACGGGTTGATCGCTGGACATCAGGTCAGGAAGCTTGTCGCCGAGGTCGGCGTCGATTGCCTTGATGGCTTTGTCGCACCACTTGCGTTTGCGGACATCCATCAACGCGGTTCCGCTGGCATCGCCGTATTCCATGACGGCGCGCCCAGTGAGCCAAAAATTCAGGTAGTCGTGCGGAAGGAGAACGGTGGCGAGCTTCTTGAAATTCTTGGGCTCATTGTTCTTGAGCCAGAGGATCTTTGAAGCGGTGAATCCGGGGAGGACCGCATTGCCGAGTGCCTTGATGGTTTTCTTTTTACCGCCGAGGGCGTCTGTGATTTGTTCGCATTCCGCGATAGTCGCGGTGTCGCACCAGAGTTTTGCAGGGCGAATGACTTCGCCTTTCTTGTCCAGCGCAACGAAGCCGTGTTGTTGCCCGCTGATACCAATGGCGCGAACTTCTGAGGACTTTGCCTTGGCAGCTTTGAGTGCCTTGCGGATGCACTTGCTTGTTGCGCCACGCCAGGTTTCGGGATTCTGCTCTTTTGCTCCGGGTGGGAGGTCGGGGAGCAGGTTGTAGGCTTGAGAGGCTTCGCCAAGGACTTTTCCATTGGCTGCGTTGACGACGAGAACCTTGGTGGATTGGGTGCCGGAATCAATTCCGATGAAAAGATTTCGCATGTCAGTTTTGTTCGGCTTCAGCCTGGCTCAGGGCGCGTTCGATAATGTGATCGGCAATTTCTTCGGGTGCCAATCGCAGTTCTTCGCGGGAAGAAAGATGTTTGAGGACGGCGAGTCCGCGATCAAGTCGAACTGTGTATTCGGCGCCGAGTTCCTGCGCGCGTTTGAACTGCTTGTTGCCCTTCATGGGCGTGAGCGAGTAATCGACATTGAGGCTGCGTTCGCGGAGTTGTTGAATGAGACCTAGGGAAGCGGGGCGTTCGGATTCTTCTTCTATCAAAACAAACACGTCGAGGTCGTCCCCAAATTCAGGCACAAGGTCGCGCGCTTTCAGCAGTTCCGCAAGTACGACATCGCCCATACCAAAACCCAAGGCAGGCAGATCAACTTTTCCGCCCGAGACAAGGTTCACCAGGTGATCGTATCGGCCTCCACCGCAAATGGCGCGAAAGGCTCCTTTTTTGTCAAAGGCCTCGAAAACCGGACCGGTGTAGTAGGCGAGACCGCGAATGACGCCGTAATCGATTTTCACGAAATCGCCCAAGCCGCGAGCGGTCAGGTTGTCGATGATGATCTTGAGTTCATCGGTGGGATTGCCCTGCTTGATAAAGTCTTGAACAGCAGCGAGTTCAAAGCCGAGTTCCTTGAGTTTCTTGTCTGATACTTCTGGATCTTCGCGTTCGAGCTTATCGACGATCTGATAGAAGTCGGTGGCTTTTTCGGAATCGGAGGATCTTTCTTCGAAATACTTTTGCCAGGCGTCACGACTGCTGAGCCGAACCACGAAATCCTCCGAAGTCAGCCCCAACGCACGCAACACATCAATTATCAAGGCCACCATTTCCGCGTCCGCAGCGCGATCGGTTTCGCCGACAATGTCGCAATTCAGCTGAAAGTGTTCCCGTTTTCTGCCTTTGGATTGCCGTTCGTAGCGGAACAGCTGCGGCATGGAGAACCACTTGATCGGCTTCTTGTAGCCGCGTTCGTTCGCTGCAATCAGGCGGGCGAGTGTCGGGGTCATTTCCGGACGAAGGGCGACTTCCCGATTGCCTTTGTCCGTAAAATTGAAGAGTTGCTCGACGATCTCATCCCCACTCTTGACCGTATAAAGTTCCAGTGCTTCCAGCGGGGGGCCGTCGTATTCGCGAAATCCATAGGACTCAGCCACCTGCCGCCAAGCGTCAAAGATATGATTGCGGAGATCCATGCTCCACAAGTCCTCTTTGGATGTTGGCACTGGTTCGGGAAGGAAGTCTCTAAATCCTGGTAGCCGGTCCATTTGCAAAAGCCGCGATTTGTATCAGTGGCAAAATAGGCGTGAAAGAACAAAAAACGCCGACTTTCGCCGGCGTTTAAAGGGGCGCTCCCGGGTTGGGGACGGGGATGTGTGTGGCGATCAGGTTCAGGCAGAAACCTGAATGCGATCGCTGGGAGGCACAATGGTATGAGCCGGAGGCATCGCCGGGATTTCTGGACGACGCGCCTGCTCATGTCCATTGACCGTCTTAGTTTGGGGTTCAGCTTCGGTAACGAGGACGGCTTCCCGCATCTCCTTCCCGGGCTTGAACTTGACCACGGCGCGCGGAGGGATGGGTACGTCGGTTTCCGGAGAGTTGGGATTCCGTCCGACACGCGCCTTGCGCAGCTTCACTTCGAACACTCCGAAGTTTCGGAGTTCAACAGTCTCGCCTTTGGCAACGGATTCACTGATGTAATCGAGGGTCTTTTGGACTACATCAAGCACCTGTTGCTGAACGAGGCCTGTCTCATTGCTGATGCGGACTACGAGGTCTCTTTTGGTGATGTGTTTGGGCATATCAGCTTTGTGTTTTGATGGCAGAACTGGGTTTCGGACTTTTCGTATAAACCCCTCTCCCACAACGGTCAAGGGATGCAACGTATGCGTATCTCCCAGCAGAACACCTGCCACCGGCTGCACCCACCTGCAGCGAAACCCTTAGTGCGAACATGGTATTTGCAACATGGGAGACATACTAACGATAAAGAATGCGATAATCGTCCTACTTTGGACGGATGTTTTTCTCAAAAAAGTTTTCCACAAGCTTTTGTAAGCCACTTGATTTCAGTGGTTTGCGTAAAAACTTTTTTTCGGTGTGTGAAGATTGCGCGTGGTCGGCGCTGGAGAGCTTTAGCGTAACGGGAATTGCAACACGGGTGGAGTTGCTGGTCCAGGCATGAGCTTGTGACTACCAGCCCAACTCCGATCGATGAGTCAGGTCGAAGAACGAATCCAAGGTTCATGTCCAAGAGTCATGTGGTGGAATCCATCCATTCTCGAGATTTGTTTCGCTCAGAATCACCGGCTCGTCGTTTCACTTCACAATAGCTTTCTGGAGTTCGAGGCTTGGAGCTTGAAGCTCCCCCCCTCTCTCCCTACACTACTTGGATCACGGGGAGCCACCTGTCTTTCGGGACGCGGCTGAGAGGGGAATGCGAAAGCGTTTCCGACCCGCGGAACCTGATCCGGTTAATGCCGGTGTAGGAATGATTGCGGAACGCGTTCCTCTTCAGATTCCATCAATCCAGCGGCCGCTCAAGAATCATGATCGCCAGCAAAGAATCCTTCGAACCTCACAGCAGCGAGCAACTGCCCAACAGCAAGCGCGTTTACCTCAAGGGCAAACAGCATTCTGAAATCCGCGTTCCGATGCGCGAGATCCAGCTCAATGACACGAAGAAGCTGGATGGCTCGATTGAGCAGAACGAGCCCGTGCGCGTGTACGATTGCAGTGGGCCATGGGGCGACCCGGATTTTCGCGGGGACGTGAAGGAAGGTCTGCCAGCCTTGCGTGCCGGGTGGATCAAGGCGCGTCAAGACGTGGAAGAATACGACGGACGCGAGGTCAAGCCGGAGGATAACGGTTACCTGAGCCGCGTCCACGCGGACAGCGCAAAAGGATCCCGTCGGAACCAACTCATCGAATTTCCCGGCTTGAGACGCAAGCCGCTTCGCGCCAGCAAAGGTCATCCGGTCACGCAACTTTGGTATGCCCGCCAGGGGATCGTGACACCGGAGATGGAATACATCGCCATTCGCGAGAATCAGGGGCTGGAGGCCATGCGCGAAAAGATGTCGGCGCAGCAATCGCGCCGTTCGCTGATGCACGAACATCCCGGCATTGAAGCACAAAAGGACGCACCCCAGGTCTTCAGTCAGTTCCCGCAGAATATGCCGAAGGTGATCACACCTGAATTTGTGCGTGATGAGGTAGCCAAGGGGCGGGCGATCATCCCGAGCAATATCAACCACCCGGAACTTGAGCCGATGATCATCGGTCGGAACTTCCTGGTGAAGATCAACGCGAACATCGGCAACTCTGCTGTCGCATCGAGCATCGACGAAGAAGTTGAGAAGATGCGCTGGTCCACCAAGTGGGGCGCGGACACGGTGATGGATCTTTCCACCGGACGAAACATCCACGCGACCCGCGAATGGATCATTCGCAACAGCCCCGTGCCGATTGGAACGGTTCCGATCTACCAGGCTCTCGAAAAGGTAAACGGGAAAGCGGAAGACCTGAGCTGGGAAGTTTATCGCGATACCCTGATCGAACAGGCTGAACAGGGCGTCGACTATTTCACCATTCACGCCGGTGTGCTGCTTCGCTTCATTCCGCTGACCGCGAATCGCATGACCGGTATCGTCAGCCGAGGTGGTTCCATTCTCGCCAAGTGGTGCCTTGCGCATCACAAGGAGAATTTCCTCTACACGCACTGGGACGAGATCTGCGAGATCATGGCCGCCTACGACATCAGCTTCTCCATTGGTGATGGTCTTCGACCAGGGAGTATTGCCGATGCCAACGACGAACCTCAGTTTGGCGAGCTTCAAGTCCAAGGCGAACTCACCAAGCGCGCCTGGGAACATGGCGTTCAGGTGATGAACGAAGGACCCGGTCACGTGCCCATGCACATGATTCAGGAGAACATGACCAAACAACTCGAATGGTGCGGTGAGGCGCCGTTCTACACGCTCGGCCCCCTCACCACCGACGTGGCTCCAGGTTATGACCATATCACCAGCGGCATTGGAGCTGCAATGATCGGCTGGTATGGCTGCGCGATGCTTTGCTACGTGACGCCGAAGGAACATCTTGGCCTACCCAACAAGGCGGACGTGAAGGAAGGTGTGATCACCTACAAGATCGCAGCCCACGCTGCCGACCTCGCCAAAGGACATCCTGGAGCTCAATACCGTGACAATGCGCTGTCCAAGGCCCGCTTCGAATTCCGCTGGGAAGATCAGTTCAATCTGGGACTCGATCCCGAACGCGCTCGTGAATTCCACGACGAAACTCTTCCGCAGGAGGGAGCGAAAACCGCGCACTTCTGTTCCATGTGTGGGCCCAATTTCTGCTCAATGAAGATCACCGAGGATGTTCGCAAATTTGCGGAAGAGAAGGGGATTACCGAGCAGGAGGTCATCGATGAAGGAATGGCCGCGAAGTCGGAAGAATTCCGGAAAGCCGGTGCTGAGGTCTATACGAAGGCTTGAGCCTGGCTCGCCTGAATAACGTTTGAGTTATGGCTGACGGCATCGGTGGGGCGAAGCTCCTGAGCCGCTTGCTTGGGTGGTAACTTTGATACTTTGGCTGGGCACAGCAGATCTAGATTCACTATCTTCTGTCTGCACCCCCGGCTCGGCAGGAGCTTCGCCCCACCATTTCACTCTATCCAGATCCAGCGGTTGCAGGTTCTGAAGCTGAAAACCTTTCCCTCACCCTCCGCGTTCTCTATTCTGCCCGACTCGCCCGCATTCGAAATTCACGTTTCGCGGGTTGGAACTGAGAACCGATGGGTAAGCAATTCATCCGGATCGGGGGTGCTCGTGAGCACAACCTGAAGAACGTCACGCTGGAGATTCCGCGAGACAAGCTGGTGGTCGTGACCGGGTTGAGCGGTTCGGGGAAATCATCGCTGGCGTTTGATACACTCTATGCCGAGGGACAGCGGAAGTATGTTGAGAGTCTTTCCTCCTACGCGCGGCAATTTCTCGATCAGTTGCAGAAGCCGGATGTGGATTACATCGAGGGGCTGTCCCCGACGATTGCGATTGAGCAGCGAGGTTCGGCTTCCAATCCCCGTTCGATTATCGCGACGACGACGGAGATCTACGATTACCTGAGGCTCTTATTCGCGCATGTGGGGCAGCCGCATTGCCCGGATACGACGATCCCGATCACGCAGCAAACCACCACGGACATCGTCGACAAGATTCTGAACCGACCGGAGAAGACGAAGGTCATGCTGCTTGCTCCGGTGGTGGAGAATGAGAAGGGTGAATTCCGCGACGTGATCGAACGCCTGGCGCGGGATGGTTTTGTTCGCGCTCGTGTCGATGGGAAGTTGATTGAGTTGGAAGCCAACGTTCGCGTAAAGCTCGATCCCAAGACGAAGCACACCATTGAGGCTGTGGTCGATCGCTTGGTGGTCAGTGACAAGATTCGAGTGCGCCTGGGGGATTCCGTGGAGACGGCATTGAAGTGGGGGCACGGCAAGGTGACCTTGATGGAACTCCCCCCTGGTTCACCACCCGGAACGGAATGGCAGGAGTCACTTCATTCCAACCGCATGTATTCGCCCGCGACGGGCAAGAGTTTTGATCCACCGACGCCGAAGCATTTTTCCTTCAACTCACCATTCGGTGCCTGCCGGGTTTGTCACGGACTCGGGCAGAAGATGGTGTTTGATTCCGGACTCGTTGTTCCCGACCCCGAGAAGTCATTGGAGAAGGGGGCAGTCCTGCCGTGGAAGCGTGGAGGCAAGCGGATGGTCACGTACTACAACTCGCTGATCAAAGGCCTCGCTTCGCATTACGATATTCCCTTGGAGAAAAAGTGGCGATTGCTGCCGGAACGCATTCGCGATGTGATCCTCAACGGTTCCGGCGAAGAGGAGATCGAGTTTACTTTTTGGCGTGCGGGCAAGGCATCGAAAAGCAAGAAACCGTTTGAGGGAGTCATTCCGAATCTCGAACGCCTCCTGCAGGAGAGTGAGAGCGAGTTCACCAAGAAACGCCTGAAGGGATTCATGGCTCCGACTCCTTGCGACGCCTGTGCGGGTCAACGACTCCGGCCGGAGATCCTTGCTGTGCGTTTGGGGAACGATGTGGTGGCGCAGGTGGATGAACGCGATGCCGAGAAGCGGGTAGTGCCCGGCATCTCGATCATGGATCTGTGCGGCATGTCGGTGGCGACCGCGGATGACTTTCTGCGCGACCTGCAACTCAGCGAAGTTCAGCTCCAAATCGCCGAAGAACTGATCAAGGAAATTCGCTCCCGATTGGGTTTCCTTCGCAACGTTGGTCTCGGTTATCTGACGCTCAATCGTGAAAGCGGAACGCTCAGTGGTGGAGAAGCGCAGCGGATTCGATTGGCGACGCAAATCGGCGCAGGCTTGGTTGGGGTCGTTTACATCCTGGATGAGCCCAGTATCGGCTTGCATCAGCGCGACAATGAGCGCTTGCTGAAAACGCTTGAGGGACTGCGCGATATCGGAAACTCCGTCGTCGTTGTCGAGCATGACGAAGACACCATTCGTCGCGCCGACTACGTGATCGACATGGGGCCGGGCGCCGGTGTGCGCGGTGGAGAGGTCGTAGGTGAGGGAACCTGTGACGAGGTGATGCAAACCAAGCGTTCATTGACTGGCAAGTATCTCTCAGGCGAACTGGAGATTCCGGTCCCCGTGAAGCGCAAGAAACCGGATCCATTTCGTGGATGGTTGGAAGTCAAAGGCGCGGAGGAGAACAACCTGCGCGATGTGCATGCACGTTTTCCGATCGGATTGATGACCTGCATCACCGGGGTTAGCGGCTCAGGGAAGAGCACTCTGGTGGATGATATTCTGAGGCGCGCGTTGTTTCGAAAATGGTATGGCTCAAAAGAAAAGCCGGGCGCACATCGTGCGATCAAGGGAGACGACCAGTTCGACAAAATCGTGGTGATCGATCAATCCCCGATCGGCCGAACGCCGCGCAGCAATCCGGCGACCTACACCGGCATATTCAACGAGATCCGTGATCTTTTCGCGAAGTTACCCGCGGCAAAAATCCGCGGCTACGGGCCCGGTCGATTTTCATTCAACGTGAAAGGTGGTCGCTGCGAGAAGTGCACAGGTGACGGTGTGTTGAAGATCGAGATGCAGTTCCTGCCGCCAGTTTATGTGCGTTGCGAAGCCTGCGATGGCCGGCGCTACAATCGCGAAACCTTGGAGATTAATTACAAGGGCGTAAACATCGCCGACGTCCTGGACATGACCGTTGATGAAGCGGTGAATTTCTTTCGTGCCATTCCCAAGATCCAGGATATCTGCCGTACCTTGGCCGAAGTGGGCCTAGGTTATGTGCGTCTGGGGCAACAAGCCACGACCCTCAGTGGTGGTGAAGCGCAACGCGTGAAGTTGGCCGCCGAATTGAGCCGGAAGGCAACCGGCAAGACGCTTTATATCCTCGATGAACCGACGACCGGATTGCATTTCCATGATGTATCCAAATTGTTGGATGTTCTGTTCCGTTTGCGTGATCCCGGCAATACGTTGCTGATCATCGAACACAACCTCGACGTGGTGAAATGCGCGGACTGGATCATCGACATGGGACCGGAAGGCGGTATCGATGGCGGTGAGATCGTCGCGCAAGGTCCGCCAGAAAAAGTGGCGAAAGCGGAGGGAAGTCAGACGGCGCAATTCCTGCGACGGATGTTGAACTAATGCGTTGTTCGAACTGTCCGGGCGTTATTCTTGAACGAACTGCCCGGTTGGATGACGAATTACTTAGGATGGAGAAGAAAGTTCCATGGGTAAGATGTCCAACGGTTCACTACGACCTCAATCAGACGGTCGATCAGCGGTTTCGTGAGACGTCGGATGAGATCGTTGCGCAGGGGAGGCGTCTGCCTGGCGAGGTCTGAGGAGATTCCCGGCCATGTGCGCCCGGTTGCTGATGCTGTTCGGCTTCGAACCGGCGGACGGTTCCATTCTGGCGGCGCAAACGCCCCAACTCGTCCGCTACGGACTCCTCGCCTTCGGCTCGGAGCCCTTCGCTACCGAGTTGGGACGTTTGGGTTTCTTTCTGAATCCACTT
>PBAL01000063.1 GCA_002715965.1 Verrucomicrobiales bacterium
ATTGAGAGATTTTGGACCAGAACTGTTGATCGCCTGTTGGATTTGCTCCTCGCATTCCATCATTGATTGGCCGGGAGCGAACTCGAGTTGGAGACTGTCATTGATCCGATCTCCTTGGCGACGAACCTTCACTTGCGTTGACATGCCGCAGCTTCTAATCCGAACAGCAGCCCGTTGTACAATTCGAATTAATCATGGGTGGCATGAAATTTGTACATCAGACGTCGGTCAGACCCAAATCGCATGCCTCGCATTCGACTCCATCCCTAACCATTTGCACCGCGCTGGTTAATGAGCTTTCCGGACTTTACCTTGCACCAATTCCTCGTAGAGTGATTTCTTCATGGCCGACTTGGAACAAACAGTCACGTTGGGCCACTTCTTCGCACAGGAGTTTCAAGACCTCCAGAAGACGGCCGAGCTGCGTTCCTACAACCCCAGCCAGGTGATCTTCTCCCAAGGCGAGCGCGGGGACGGTTTCTTTTGCGTCGAAAGCGGAGACGTTGAGATTTCGGCTGATCTGACAGACGGGGAACGCAAGGTATTCGCAAAGGTCGGCCCGGGTGAGATTTTCGGTGAAATGGCCGTTCTGGACGACGGCCCCCGATCCGCGACCGCCATTGCCGGCCCGGCCACCAAGGCATACTTCATCGGCCGCGAAGAGCTGTTTCGAATTCTCCAGAACAATCCGGAAGCGATGATCCGCCTGGTACGCTTCTTCAGCCAACGCATCCGCAACACCAACAGCCAGTATTTGGAAGAAGTGGTGCAGGCAGAAAAACTCGCGGCCGTCGGCCGGTTCGCGCGCACGATTGTTCATGATTTCAAGAACCCGCTGAACGTCATCAGCCTCACTACTGAGATGGCTTCCGCCGAATGGGCAACATCGGAGACCCGGAAAACCTCGGTCGAACGCATCGAACGCCAGATCCGGCGGATGAGCAACATGCTGAACGAGCTTTTGGAATTCAGCCGTGGCAAATCTGAGCAACTCATCCTGGTCGGTCAAAACTACCGCAAGTACGTCCGTGAGCTGGTCTCCGAAATCCGCGTGGATGTATCAGACAAGAACATCGAACTGAAGATCGACGGCGAAGCCCCTGACATGGAAATTCAGGTCGACCCGCAACGCCTCAATCATCTCTTCTACAACCTCGTGAACAACGCGGCCGACGAGATGCGCAAGGGTGGATCCATCACGCTCAGCTTCCGCGCCGACGACCAGGAAATCGTCACCCGGGTGAAGGATACCGGACCTGGCATTGCGCCGGAGATCATGGACAAACTCTTCGAAGAACCCTTCGCCACCCACGGCAAGGCGCATGGAACCGGCCTCGGCCTCTCCATTTGTCAGAGAATTGTGGAAGACCACGGCGGCCGCATCTGGGCCGACTCCAATCCCGGCGATGGAGCGACCTTTTGTTTTACCCTTCCTGTTCCCAAGTAGCGCGGCTTGGGTGGTTGATTAGAGGTCCTGCCAATGGCAACAGAGGCCTCAACTGAAACCGTATGTCCTCACCCTCACCCTCGGCATCGGAGGGAGAGGGTGACAAAGATTAAGAGCAACCCGTCAATTCACGAATGACGCAACGCTAGTTGCGGACGAGAACCGTCTTTACTTCCAGCGAAACGAAGCGGATTTCCATTCGCCCTCGACCTTGCTGTCGATGAGCTTCATTCCCTTGTCCGCGAACGCGCGGCGCACTTTGTTGAATTGCGTTTCGAGGATGCCTGCGAGAACGAGCATGCCGCCCGGTCGAACACGATTGGTGATGCGTTCGCGTTCCGCGATCAGGAGATCATAAATCAAGTTGGCGCAGACCACATGATACTTGCGCACCGAATCCACACTCTGCCGGGTGAGATCTTTCCGTGTCGGACGAACGGAATCGGCAACCTTGTTTCGCTCGCAGTTCTCCCGTGCGGATCGGACTGAGTCCGCGTTGAAATCGTAGGCGACGATTGGACCGTAACCCAGTTTGGCCGCGCCAATGGCGAGGATTCCAGAACCCGTGCCGATATCCAGGACGGACTGTTTGGAGCCGTCATCTCGGAGCGCGACCAATTGTTCGAGACAGAAGCCTGTGGTTGCATGGTGTCCGGTTCCAAAACTCACACCGGGATCAAGAACGATCTCATGCGCTCCCTTGGCCGCTTTCCGTTTTTCCCAACTCGGCTTGATCAACAAACGGCCGCCGATGTCCAGGGGCGTGAAGTGTTTCTTCCAGTTCTCCAGCCATTCTGCCTTCTTCACGAAGCGTTCGTGGATCTCGCCAGACCCGACATCGAGGCCGCACTCGCGGATGAAGACAAGGCCCTCTTCCAGTTGCTTGATCTGTTTGTTCGTGGGTCTGCGACGCCCCGGCAAATAAACGGAGACAATGGCCAGCTTCTTCTTCAGATCCACGTAAGCGGAGCTGGGTTCTTCGAATACCGTGAACAGCAATTCGGTAACCGCGTCTTCCGCTACAGGAGCAACAACTGCGGATACCTGGTAAACGGATTGGGGTTTCATCGACGAACCGATTTATGGGTCAGTGCCATTGTTGAAGTTCAACGATGTTTCCCTCCGGATCGGTCATGTAGATGAGCGTGAGCTTCCCAGCGCCCTCGATGTCGATTGTCACCAGTTCACCGTAATCCCTCCCGCCCCATTCCTTGATCTGAGTGCGCTTGCCGGGAATATCATCCACCTCGAAGGCGAGATGCGCAAACCCCGGTCGATTGATCTCCTGTCCTGTCGGCTCAAGCTGCTGGTCGTAGGTGAAAATCTCAATGGTTGGACCGTTCTCTCCGTGTCCGGGCACGCGCAGGTGGCGGCCGCGAACGTGGACGTTCTGCATTCCCACCAAGGCATCGCATTGCGGACCGGAATGATCCCGCTCGGTGCTGACAGGTTCGCAGTCGAACACCTCGACGTAGAAATCCGCGAGGCGTTTCCAGTCGGCTGCGATGATGTTTGTGTGTGCGTATCTAGTACTCATGAATCGGAAGAAGCAGTTTTGCCGGCGAGTGAACCGCCGATCGTGATCAGGAGATTCACGATCAAGGCGCTGAATCCGCCGTGCATGTCAAAGGGGCGCGATGGAATGCCGTCTGTCAATGTTGCGCCATAGGCAAAGAAGACGACCAGCAGGATGCCCACGACAAAGCCCCACATCGCCGGTCCGGTTCGCAGAGTCTTCCAGTGAATCCCCAGGAGTATCGCCGGCAATGCCTGCACGAGCAGTTCCACCTTGATCTGGATGAACCACCAGATTGTTTTGTCCATGGAAATGGCCGCCCAGACCATCAAACCCATCAGTCCCCAGGAAATGTATTTGCCGATCGCGGTAAGCCGCGCCTCGTCGAGCTGCGGATTGCGTGGGCGCACAAGATCTTGCGTGATCATGGATGAAATCGAAAGCAACGCGGAATCAACAGTCGACATGATCGCGGCAAACACCGCGGCCACGAACAACACGATGACAATCTGCAAGGCCGGATACTTCTGCGAAAGTTCACCCAACATCAGCAGGGTGATGCTCTCGCTTCCGCTTTTGTCGAGACCCGGTATCTGCGCCGCACCAACCCAACCCACGAAAACCATCAGCAAAGTCGTGGCAAGTGGCAGGAAAAGCATGAACAGATACGCGCGCTTCAATGTCTGTGAATTCTTCGCCGCGAAGATCCGTTGAACGGCGTGGGGATAGATTGCAATTCCGCCCGATACCACGATCAACGTGCTCGCCCACCAGCGCAGATCCTTGCCCGTCAGCGGTCGCCAGAATTCAGGCCGCTGTTCCTTCAGCGTGGTGAAGATTCCCGTCGTGCCTTCATAGGCAAACAGAATGACCGTGAAGATGATCAGGCAACCAATCAACAGGATCACGCCCTGCAACACATCCGTCCACGCGACACTGCGAAGTCCACCGAGCGTTTCATAGATCAGGATGATCACCGAAAGAAAGATCACGCCGGTCGCGAAGGAGATCTTTCCGCCAGTCACCGTTTCCACCGCATATCCGATGCCCTTGAGATTCGTCAGCACGTAATTGAGCAGCGCCAGGATTCCCGAGATGCTGATCAACGCGGCAAAGGTCCGGCTCTGAAACCGGTGCATGATGAAATCACTCGGTGTGATGAACCCATGTTCGTGCGAGAGCTTCTGCAATCTCGGCGCATAGAGGAACTGCACCGCCACCACACCCGTCATGAATGTCACCGCGACCAGAAATGTGAAACCCTCGCGATAGGCCTTCCCCGCAAAACCGATCAGCGTATTCCCGCTGTACTGCGTTGCATAAAGCGTCAGCAGGAGAACGAGAAATCCGAGACTGCGCCCGCCGAGATAAAAGTCGGCCAGGCTCTTTTCCTCCCGCGCCCGGCGCCCCATCCAGCCAAGCCCCAGAAGCGCGACCAGATAAGTGGCGATGGCCACGATCCCCCCGGTTCCCAAGATGGCCGCGTCAGCGTTCAATCCCCTGCCTCCGCGTCGGGGTCATCCGCGAACCGTTCCCAGAAACGGGCGACACAAAAGGAAACGATACTTGAGAAAACGATAGCGCCCGCCAAGGCGTAAGCCGCCCATACCGGAACGCCCCCGATTTCCTGTTCCCCGGCGGCAAGCCAGGGCACCTGCAACAACAGCAGGACGACGATCAAGGCACCAATCCGGAAACGCATGTGAGGGATATAGAGGGATTGGGCAAAGATCTCAAGACGAGGCGGCCAGACGCGAGAATCGATCTGCAACTGTTCCCACACCGCCGGGTCATGAAACCCGTGAGTGATGTCATGGTAAAGATTCCGACACCAAGGTCTGTTCGAAATCTTCGTGGAACGCCGAGCATGCTCGGCACAGGCAGCCTTGCCAATGGTGCTCGCTCAGTCCTTTTCAAGGATTCTTGGAGACACGTTCAACATCTCAATGGATCGAAGTGCATCGAGTTGAATTTATCACACGTTGCACCATTGCGATTTCCGGCAGATACTTCCCTCCATGCGTCCGAACAAGAAATGGTGCAGCGTGTTCGCAACGCTGTTCACCTGCAGTGCCCTGTCATCCTCGACCGGCGCAGCGTCTTTCTCGATGGACATCCAACCACTGCTCGAAACCCATTGTTTCGATTGCCATTCTGATGAAGTCCGCAAGGGCGATTTCGATATAAGTCAGCTGGCATTCAAGCCCGCCAATTCGCAAAACCGGTCGAAATGGATTCAGGTGTTCGATCGCGTCGAAAAAGGGGAAATGCCACCTGCAAACAAAAAGTTGCCCGCTGACGCCCGCAAACGATTGCTGACGGCACTGGGCGGAGACCTTGCCACCGCCGATCGCAATGACATCTTGAAATACGGCCGTAGCCCGATCCGTCGACTCACCAGAACGGAATACGAAGACAACCTGCGCGACCTGCTGAAACTGCCCAATCTCGACATCGCGGACCTTCTCCCCGAGGACCGCGGCATCCACGGCCACAAGAAGACGGCCGAGTTGCTGGACATGTCCCGCGTTCAATTGGGCGCCTACCTCGAAGCGGCTGAAGTGGCGTTGAGAAAGGCCATGGCTTCGGGGCCGAATCCGCCCAAATCCGAGAAACGCGAATTCACCGGGCTCAACTTGTTTCCCGCTACAAGCTCCTTCGGCGGCCGCGAGGCGATGTTCTTTGTGCGAGACGGCAAAATGGTTCATCTCGGAAACGCGGAGGCGAACAAGATGAAACCTGACCAAGCTCGAAAGACCCCCGTGGAAGTCGCCATCTTTCGCTCGGCAACCTGGCCCTACTATGGCTACCCGCGTGGTTTTCGCGCCAAGCACGATGGCGAATACCGCGTGCGTTTCAAGGGGCGCGCCGTGCGGCAAATGCCGGGCTATCGCGTCGTTCCTGCCTACGATCCCCAGCCCATGAGCTTTCGGGCCCGCCAACCCTCCGGGCCAGATGTGTCCGGCGACGTGCGCGAGACCGGTGGATGGATGGATCTGCAACCAGAGACCCGGCTGTTCGAATCCACGATCCTGCTCAAGAAGCGCGAGACCTTCGAATACAGCCTGCTCGGTCTGCCCGTTCCCTTTATCCGGACGGACGGAGGATTCTACTATGACTTTCCACCCATGCCACCCGATGGGCACCGCGGAGGGGCGTTCGAATGGCTTGAAGTAACCGGACCGCTTGCCCCCGAGCTGTGGCCTTCCGAATCTCACCGCGTCCTCCTGGGCAATCATCCACTGCAAAAAGCCGAAGGAAATCTTCCCTTCTCCATCAAGCCCAAGGAACCGCGAAAGGAGGCAGAACTTCTGCTCGGGAAGTTTGCCAATCTCGCAGCACATCGCCCGGTCTCGGACAGGGAGTTGCGCGTGTTTCTCAACCTCATCCTCGATGCCCTGGATCGCGGCACTCCTTTTGCCGAAGCGATGCTGAAGGGCTACCAGGCGTTCTTGTGTTCGGCGCACTTCATCTACATCACCGAACCGCAATCCAAGGACACTCATGCCCTGTCTTCCCGTCTGTCCCATTTCCTCTGGAACTCACACGGGGATGAGCGGCTGCTCAATTGCGCTGGCGATGGAACGCTGCGTCGCACCGCCACGCTGATTGGGGAAGTTGAACGAATGATCGAAGACGAACGATTCGATCGCTTCGTGAAGAACTTCACCGGCCAATGGCTGGAACTCAGCCAGCTTCGCCGGGACGTCCCGGACAACCGGCTCTATCCGGAGTATCGCAAGGACGACTACCTCGTGGACTCGATGGAGCGAGAAACCCACTCGGTATTTCGCTCGCTGATTCGTGACAACCTTCCCATCACGACGCTCGTCCAATCCGACCATACCTGGCTCAACGACCGGCTTGCAGCTCACTATGGATTGCGGAGGCTGGCCGGCTCACACATGCGACGCATCAAGCTGCCATCGTGGAGCCCGCGCGGGGGAATCCTTACTCATGCCTCCATCCTCAAGCTCACCGCGAATGGAACAACCACCTCACCCGTTCTTCGTGGCGCCTGGATCATGGAGAAACTGATTGGCGAGCCACCCCCTCCGCCTCCCAAGAACATCCCCGCAATCGAGCCCGATATTCGTGGCGCCACGACCATTCGCGACCTCCTGCAGAAACACACCGCCGATAAGACCTGTGCGGCATGCCACGCCCGATTTGACCCGGTTGGGTTTGCCCTCGAGAACTTCGATGTCATGGGCGCGTGGCGGGATCGATACCGTGGATTGGAGAAGGGCGAGAAGATCACCGGCTATGACCCGGCCGGTCATCCCTATGAATATCGAATCGGGCCTCCGGTGCACGCCTCCGGCAGATTACGGAGCGGAGACGCATTCAGCGACGTGAAGGAGCTCAAGCAACTCCTGGCTAAAGAACCACGAAAGCTCGCGCGAAACTTCCTCCATCAGCTCACGCTCTACACCACGGGAACTTCGGTGCGATTCGCCGATCGTCCAATCGTCGAGACGATCCTCAGCAAATGCAAGCCCACCGGTTATCGCGCCAAGGACCTGCTGCTCGGCTTGATTACGAGTGACATATTCGCCGGCTACCAAAAGACTTCACAGAAATGAAGGCGCCCCACCTGGCAATCCGTACGTCTCGCAGGCAATTCCTCCGTGGAATCGGCGTAGGGCTGAGCCTTCCCCTTTTGGAGTCCTTCCAACCCGCCTTCGGGAAAATGGCTGAATCGCCGCGCCGCATGTTGCTGATCTCCAACAACCTCGGCGTGCTGCCCAAGCCCTTCTTCCCAAGCACCACCGGGCGCGACTATCAACTCTCTCCGTATCTCGAAGACCTGAAGGCATGGCGCAATGATTTCACCGTCTTCAGTGGCTTGTCTCATCCCGCGGTTTCCGGCGGGCATTCGACCGAGAACTGTTTCCTGACCTCGGCCAGAGACCCCACGGGCAGCGGATTTCGAAACACCATTTCACTCGACCAATACGCCGTCGATCGCCTCGGTCCGCAAACCCGCTTCCCCACCCTCAACCTCGGCGTAAACATCGACCGAGCCAATCGCAGCCTCTCCTGGACGCGCGATGGCGTATTGCTTCCAGCCGAAGACAGTCCCGCACGTTTGTTCCGCAAGATGTTCGTCCAGGGAAACGCCGCTGAAATCAAACAACGGCTGCATCGTCTCAAAGAACAGGGGAGCATTCTCGACGTACTTGGCGAAGACATGCGCAGCTTCCAAAGCCGCCTGGGACAGACCGATCGCGCCCGGGTGGACCAATACTTCACTTCCGTGCGTGAACTGGAACAGCGCCTTCACGCAGCCGGCGAATGGGAACAACGCCCGAAACCGACAACCGATCGAGATCCACCAGCCGACCTCACCGATCGCGCGAAGTTTTTCGAGAAGTTTCAGCTCATGCTCTCCATGGCGCAGCTCGCATTGGAGAGTGATTCCACCCGCATCGTCACCCTCATGGTCGATGCCTTTGCCACGCCCGTCTTTGAAGTCAGCGCAAAAGAAAAAACTCTGAACGGGTACCACAACCTCAGCCATCACGGACAGGCCGAAGACAAGGTCGCGCAGCTCGAGCGGGTCGATCACCGCCAGATGCGCGTGCTCGATCGACTGTTCACCGATCTCTCAATAGCCAGGGAACACGGCACGCGCCTGCTCGACCGGACCATGGTCCTTTTCGGCAGCAACATGGGCGACGCCAACGTGCACAACAACGACAACCTCCCGATTCTCCTCGCCGGTGGAGGATTCAATCACGGCCAACACCTCGCCTTCGACCGCTTCAACAACACGCCTCTCTCAAACCTCTTCGTCTCCATGCTCCAACGCCTTTCGATCGAGACGGAGGCGTTCGGCAGCAGCACAGAGGCGCTGCCGGAACTCAAACCGGCGTAGCCAGGCGGATAGACAGATCGGGTTGCCGGAAAACCCTCACCTTGGCGGTGGCCCAGTGCTTCCGCTCCCGGTCCGCCGTATCAGCTCCAACTGCTGCCTTGCATCGCCAAACTGGGGATCAAGTTCCAGTGTTGCATTCATGTGCTGCTCGGCGGCCGGCCAGTCCTTCACGGCCATCGCGGATTGAGCGATCGAGTAGTGCAGCGCCGGTGTCGGCCGGGTCCTCTTGATGATCCCATCGAGAACCGCCATGGCTTCTTGGGCACGGTCCAGCGAAACCATCGCGTTGGCCAACAGAAACGCGTTGGTCACATTGTCCGGCTGGAGTTCCGTCGCGCGCGTGAGAAGCGGCACCGCGCGATCGGTATGGCCGCGCGCGATCCAGAATCGGGCCAATCCATAGTTGGCGAAGTAATGATTGGGATCTTCCTCCAGCAGCTGCTTGAGATAGGCCACGGCTTCTTCCTCGCGGCATTGTCCCAGCAAGGACTTGAAGACCCGCTCCGGCCCCGTGATTTGAAGCTCGCGCAGGTTTCCTCCGAGCATCCGAGCTGCGGCCACCGCCTCACGATCCTCCGGCGTGTAAACCCGGCGCGCTGCGGGCAAGCCGCCATCGATCACCTGCTTCAACGCCTGCGCGGCCACTTCTCCGCCCAGTCGATTTGGGTGCATCCCGTCCCCGTGTGCGGTGTAATTCACGCGCGGATTTCCGTCGCCACCAGTGGAGTGGTGATGCGCCTGAAACGCTGCGGAAAGGCGCAAGGCAGGCAGCCCGTTCATCTGCGCCAGTCGAACGGCGACCACGTCATCGGCGGTTCCCGGCATGATGGGTGCGTCGATGATTCCGTCGTTGTTGAACGTGGGCCACACCGCGACGAGCACCTTGAATCGGTATCGAAGTGCCAGCTCCTTCAGGCGGGCCATGCCTTCCACGACATTGTTCTCACCGATCGCAGCCGTGTTGAATTGAAGAGGATTGGCTTCATCGGCAAACCCAAACCAATTCAATCGAAGCGAACAGAAGCGAAAGAAATCAGAGGCGAGAAACAGGTGTTTGACTGCTTCTGGGCGATCGATTCTCGCGGCCAGGGTCTGCTCCGAATTGAAGTTCTGAAAGTCGTTGTTCACGAATACCAGCACCACGACGTCCGGCGACAAACGAAGTCCTTTTTCCTCCAGCAACTCGACCTCGCCCATCGTGCAATAACCCGAGGTCCCGAAGTTGAAGACCTCAGTCGTGCCGTCCTCATACAAACGCTCGAGCGAACGTGAGATGGTATCGTCATCAGCAACGTGCGCGATGCCTTCCACCACGGAATCGCCCAGCAGCAGGATCCGGCGCACTTCCGCCGGTTTGGCAATCGGCCGATCAGGATCTCTCAGGCCATGCTCGTTGGAGCTCGCGTCTCCGCTGGGAAACGAACTCTGAAACGAGGATTTGATTTCATGGCCGAGAATCGGGTTGCTTGAGGGCACATAGAACGACTCCGGATCATCGAGCCAGATGCCCTTCGCCGGCGGCGCCAGTCGCGCAAAGCGGACGATCAATTCGCACAATGCCAGTGATGCAATTGAGGAAAACATGACCAGACCCACACGCATCCATCGCTTGCGCGGATTGACGGCCGGTTGGGCATCTGTCTGCTCAGCAGGCATGCGGTCAAGGCGGGTCTAAGCGCTGTGTATCACCACGGTCTTCAGCTCTGTCATTTCCTCCACCGCATATTTTGGTCCCTCCTTGCCCATGCCGCTTCCCTTCAATCCACCGTAGGGCATGGCGTCCGTCCACCACATGGGCGTCCAGTTGATGTGGGCATTGCCACTGGCCGTTGAGATAAAATTCCATCGCAAGATTTCCGTGGTCGCGGGGACTCTTGATCGGACCTTAGATGAGACTCTGAAGGCGATCAACAAGTCAGGCAATTGACCTCACCGTTTCACATTAACTCGACGACTCTGTAGCGCAGGCTTCCAAACGTTTCCAAACCCGTGCTATATCCAGCCGACATCACCAATCGCGACAGAACTCTCATGGCTCCGACCACGTCTGCAGTTCCTTTTTTGCAGGGCATCCGACGGATTCGGAAGGGTTTATGTGAAACCATGGGGTTGCTCAAAATTGGTGGCAGCAGCAAAAGATGCCCCCCTGAAGCCGTATGTCTTCTCCCTCAATCCCTCTCCCGCTGGGAGAGGGATTGAGGGAGAACGCATCGAAAACCGATTGATCTGACTGCTGTCGAAATCGGGGTTGCAAACAGTATAGTCCTCAGCTGCCACCACTCTTAAACAGACACGAATCACCAGAGAGCCAATTCATTGCCCCGCCAAACCAGAGATGAGATGATCCACTCCCACTGAGTGATGGACCAAGGGCAGAAAGAATTCAGAAGCGTGGGCGTGGCCTTCCTGGTCCTGCTGTTCACGATTTCGATCTGGATCGGGCCTCTCTTCTACAAGGCACATGTCATGCGCAATGCCATGAACGGGATGATGAACAAACTCAAATCGCTCAGATCTGAACGGCCTGAAAACGTGTCAGAGCAGAATTGGAAAGTGTGCGTGGATTGGGGCGTGACCGGGTTTGGCCAATCTTTGGCCATGGGATGTTGATACGCGCCATGAGCTGATCGAATTCTCTGCGGCGTTTGACGAGAAATGCGCGCAGGGAGACGCCTTGGCTGCCCTGCAATGGTTGTGGAACAAGCTCGAATCCCGGACGGCGTGGGGACGAGAATACGCCTGCAATTTCAGACCGGTGCGAGCCATGAATCCCGATCCGATCACGGACGAAAATTTAGGCAAGCTTTGGGGATTAAACAATTGCGCAGCCTTGTATCTGAATGACACAGAGGTCGGAGACGACGGATTATCCGGGCTCACCAACGCGCCCCTGCTTTCCAGTCTCGACCTCAGCAATACCCGTGTCACCGATCTTGGATTGCTCAAACTGGCTCAACTGCCGATGCTTCAATCCCTGACCTTGGACGGATGTGAACTCACTGGAACGAATCTTGCCAAACTGTCAGTGGCGACCAATTTGTTCGAGCTCGATCTAAACGATACCAAACTCGCGGCCGACGGACTGAAACAGCTTTTGCTGCTTACCAATCTTCAAAACGTGGGTCTTGAACGCACGGAGATCACGATCGATGGATTGGAGCACTTCATCGGAGCGACGAATCTGAGGAAGCTGTGGCTCCCGGATCTTCCTCCAAGTGATCTGCTGCAGAAACTCCGCAGCTCACTTCCGGATTGCGCAGTCTACGTGGGCGGAAAATAGCGCCGGCGTTGAGTGCGAGAACAAACTCGAGGATTGGTTGAAGCTGGCCAAGCAACGGATGTATGAGCCGGGTGCGGGGATGAAGCAGTTTGAGAAGGCACTTATCATGGGCATCCTTTTCTTTCCCGAGAAAGAGAACGCCAAGCTGCCGAAGTGGGTATACGTCCTCATCCGCCCGGCAAATGAAAAAATCAAGGTGCAGGTGAAAGACAAGAAGTATAGCTGCGTCTGGAAAGTCGTGGGCATGACAACGAATTATCAGGAGGCGGAGAAGTTTCTCGGCGAACCACCGCACTGCCTGAAGACACGCACAACCGAACGTCTCAAGAAATGGAAGAAATGACCGTTGGACCCGGCGGTGCAGCACAAACTGGCGCCCAACCCAATCCCATGATTTGCTGCGCGGGTCGCTTGATCCAGCGGGCTGCGTTTCTATACTCCCGCCATGCAACGACTCATTCTTGCTTTCCTCGTGGTTCTGGGATTTGACGCTCAGGCTGCGACCATCCACACGATTGCGGGCACCGGAGAAGCTGGATTCTCCGGAGATGGCGGTCCGGCGACAAAGGCGAAGATCAACAATCCCTTCGGCGTGGTGAGGGGACCGGATGACGCGATCTACTTCTGTGAATACTCAGGACAGCGGATTCGCAAGATCCTGCCGGACGGAACGATTCATACAGTCGCGGGCAACGGAAAAACCGGATACGACGGGGATGGCGGACCGGCTTTGGAGGCTTCGTTCAACAAGCCGCACGAGATTCGTTTCGATTCCGAAGGCGATCTCTACGCGGTCGACATGGCCAACAACGCGGTTCGAAAAATCGACATGAAGACGGGAATCGTCACCACCTACGCCGGCGGTCGTGTGGGATATTCCGGCGACGGCACAGCTGCGACCAAAGCAGCCTTGAAGAAACCGCATAGCATTCAATTCGGTCCCAAGGGGCATCTCTACATTTGCGACATCGGCAACCACGTGATCCGGCGCGTGCACAATGACACCCGGATCATCACGACGTTTGCCGGCACGGGCAAACCGGGGAAAACTCCCGACGGTTCGAAGATCCAGGGCACACCTCTGAAAGGACCGCGCTCAATCGATTTCGACAGGAAGGGGGACATGTGGCTTGCCACGCGGGAGGGTAACCAGGTCTTCCGTTTCGACATGAAACGCGGGGTGATTCGTCACATCGCGGGCACGGGCAAGAAGGGTTTTACCGGGAACGGTGCCCCGGCGAAGAAGGCGACGCTCAGCGGTCCAAAGGGCATCTGCATCGACAAGCGCGGCAATGTGTATCTCGCCGATACGGAGAGTCATTCCGTGCGCATGGTCGATGCGAAGACCGGCAAACTCGAGTTGATCGCCGGCACTGGCAAAGCGGGGAACGGAACAACAACCGATCCACTGAAGTGCAGGATGGATCGGCTGCACGGAGTCTACATCGATCGTGATGGCTCGCTGCTGATCGGCGACAGCCAGGCGCACAAGGTGCGGGTGGTCCGGTTTTAGGGACTCCTGGCAAAGCTTGATGGGCCCGGCAGCGGAAGGACTTGCATCGTTCCTTGTCCAAGCAGTGCTTCCCCATAGAATCCGCACGTGAAATTCCTGCGCGTATTGCTTGCCGACAAACTCGCCTTCGATCCAACGGCCATGAAACGGCAGTAAGTTCCCGACTCAGAAGACGTCATCTGGAGCACGCCCCTGGTAAACGCGAAGAGCCGGGTCAAACTTGAGTTCACCGTACCGGACAGACCCGGACGCTATCCGATCCTATGCACTTTTCCCGGTCACTGGCGCATCATGCAGGCGACATTGGTCGTGAAGTAAAACCCTCCCGGCCCGTCAGCGAGTCAGCAAACGGATGATGCCTGGCCGGGATTCGGCGAGTCCTTTGTATTCGGCCACGTCGTCAGGCATGGATTCCAATGCTCGTTTCAGTCCGTGTGCTGCGTCGGGATAATTCATGACTATCGGGAAAGGAATTACCTCAAGCCGAATTCCGAAGAGGATTCCGTTTGATTCGGGCAGAGCAACCAGTGCCTGGTTCTCAATTCGAAGGAAGAGTTCGTCTTCTTCCACCTCAGGCTGAAGACGCGGGAGATCTCGGTCAAGATGCTGGTTGAGATCGGGGACCCGGCTCATCCCCCAGTTGGAGCGGAACCAGGCGACGCCGGGTTTCATGCGGGTCAGGAATCTGCTGATGCGATCTCCGAGCGATGTGTTGAGTCCGGGAACCGGGGTGTGGATGGATTCGATCCCCATGCCCAGCTTGTCGCCCAGGCGCCAGGAGGAGGGGAAGCAGACGCAGCCGCCGAGCAGTCTTGGTCCCGACGGTTCCGTGGCGAGGAGGACAATGTCCGGTTCGAGGAGCCGGCCCAATGATTCGCAGCTCGTAATGTAGGCGTCAGCGGGTAGGCATCTCCATTCCTTCAACAGCGAAACAGATTCTTCCAGGAGTGGGTTGAAGCCCGATTGTTCGACGGCGTATCGATCAGCGGATTCGTCGAGCCAGTGAACGCGTTCGGCAAGCAGTTCCTGATTGCTGTCCGTGGCGCCGAAGAATCCCTCCGGCGGACCGGGGCGCATCCCAAATCGGAAATCGTAATCCGCGTCGGGGAAGAGCTTGGTCCACTCGGGGTTCATGCGGTCAACGCACGGCGGAAACGGGAACGCACCCGGGGCGGTCCCACTTCGCAGCGGAATTGGTCGAGCCGCCGGAGCGGGGAGGCGCAGGCAAGTTGGCGGGCCTTGAATCGGATGTCTTTGCCTCGACCAGAAGATTCAAACTCGTTGCCCTTGGCTCTGAGGGTAGCTTCCAGGAATCGCTTGGCTTTTGGCTTGGCCGGCTCGAGTAAGGGATCCAGGACGTAGCTTTTGACCAGCTTGTCGTTAAGTTCGGTGTAGGCGTGAGGTTGAGAAAGCCAATCCAATCCCACGATTTTGCCATCGATCTCAACGATCATGTCCATTTGATCCGGTGGCGCGGTGAACAGCTGCATCGCATTGCGCAGGTCGTTCTCCCGGTTCTCATAAACATCCTTCATTGCGGATGTGGGCGAGTTTACGCAGGCTTTCACGGAAACTTCGCTGATGCTGCCCCAGACATCACCCTGATTGGATTTGTGCCCTTCCGACTCTTCCAACGAACAATTTACGGAACTGCTCTTGCGAGCGCGGGCCTTGCGTTCCAAGACAGTGGCGGATTTTTGGAAAGCCCAGCTGGTGTATTGCCAACGGCCCTGTTCCGTGCAGCTCACGGGGATGGTCAATTCGTCTCGTTCGCCCAGCAGGATGCTGGTGTTCACCACCCGATTCTGCTTGGCACTGATCAGTTCTTCGCCATCGATAATTAGAATCGGCAGTTCCGGTTCCGTCTTTACCTTCAGTTCGGGGACAGAACCGCCTTCGTCCACCTCCGTTACAGTCACAGCTGGTCTGTCCATCGCGGTGTTAAGGGGCAGGTAGTCAGGACCGCCGTTGACGGCTCCCAACAAAGGGTAGATCACAATCTGGTTGAAAACCTGTGGTTTTCCGATTCGTAGTCCACCGAGATCACTGCTCAAATAGTTAATCGAAGCCTTATTGCCGCCCGCGCCATCATGAGATTGCTGTGTTTTTCCTTACACGACATTTTACAGCGCCGGGTATGATATCGATTGTCGCAGGGGAGGAATTTTCTATCGTTCCAGCACGCGATAGAAGCGTCTGCTAGTGACTGCCACACCCGTGTCGCTTACTTCCAACTTGCCACCTGAAGCTGTCGGCGAGGTCAGCAGGTCCTGCCAATCAACCAGATTGGTGGACCATTGCAGGGCAAAAAGCGAGGCCTGCGCAGAAACCAGTGCTTCGCCGTCACGATCGCCGAAGCGGAGGACGATGTCGCCTCCGGCGCCCCGGACGGGAGGATCACAGATTTGTGGAACTCGAACGCGGATAGTCGCAGTGGTGCTATCGACCGCTCCGGCACTATTGCTCACGCGCACGGAGTAGTTGCCACCATCCGCTCGTCTGGCTCCGCTGATGACCAAAGTGGAAGCCCGGCTTCCCGCTATTCGCTGTGAGTCTGTCAGTTGCCCGCCATCTTTTGACCACTGATAGGCTGGAACTGGAGCACCGGTGGCCGTCACCGACAGGGAAATTGCGGCACCACCCAGATGAGAGCCACCAAGAGGTTGGACGGTAATGGTGGGAGACGTGGCGGTGGAGGTGTCGGACAAGTCTGGAATTCCATCGCCATCGCTGTCATTCCCGTCGACGACCTTGATGTGATAGAGATTGTAGTCCACCCACGGCGTCGGGATGTTGCCGTCGGCTACAGAAGCCCGCCCCACGTAGCGGTTTCCCTGCCTGGTCAGCTCGAAGGTGTTGACTTGCCGCGTGTCGCCCGCGGAGCTGGGTGCGGCGAAGCCGTTTACCCTGATCCGGTTTTGATCGAGGATGGTGTAAGTGGTCTGGCCAGAAACGGTCTCCGAGCCGTCAAAAGTACTCACCTGAATTGCGATCGTTTTGGCTTGGGTGTCATAGGTGAGCGTGCCACTGGACCCAGCGATCGTGAAATTTCCGTAAGACTGCGCACCGCCGCTTGAACCGACGAGATACGACCCCGTTCGGCTTCCGGCCGAACGTGACAGTGAGCCGGACAGGTTGTAGATACTGGTGCCTTCCCCAATTAGGTATTCGGTGGCACTGCCCGATAAACTGGCTGATCCGCTGCGGCTGCGATCAAGAAAATCAGGCAATAGGTCACCGTCCGAGTCAGTCGACGGCAAGTTGACGGTGATCGAGCCGTAGCCATAGAGAAGGCCGTCGACCGTGGAGTATATGTCGTAGTCGGACCGATGCGTGGTCGATGCCGAAGAGGACGGTCGCAGTTCACCACTCCAACCTACGCCGGTCTGGTAGCGCGCCCAGGTGTGGGACCCGTCATAGG
>PBAL01000064.1 GCA_002715965.1 Verrucomicrobiales bacterium
AACGATCATACAGGAAATTGTAGATAGAACTGGATGGAGTTCTGGAAATGCAATCGGAATTATTATTCGTGAACCTGTAGCTAGTCTTACAAGTGATGAATATAGAACAGTACACGGTAACATGAGTACGACCAACGCAAGTGACGGAACTAGAAATGTTAACCAATTAGTGATAACACATTCATAAAGAGTGACATATGCCAATTAATATTCCACAAAGCGTTTTTGACAAATACAATGATGTGATTGACTCCACTTTTGATATATTTGGGGTTACATGCAAACTTGTATTTATAGAAAAGGTAGAAGAAATATCTGTCACCTATGACAACGTTCCTAGCAATCGCTCGATAAACGCACACAGAAGAAGCACTGAACTGTATCGAAGAGAAAACAAAGTTATAAAAGAAGTAGAAAAAACAGAAGATATAAAATTAAAAGTTTACTGGGACAGTAAGAACTGGACCAAAATTGGCGGCGATATAGTTTCCCCAAACAACGGAATACAAACAATATTTTTTGCTACAGACTTAGATAAAATTATGAGGGCAAAAAAACTCATAGTTCACAACGGAATACAAGACCAAAGGGAATTTACTTTTACTAAGTTTGGTGAACCATTCCCAATGGGGTTAAAGCACGATAGATACTTTGGATGTTTTTGGGAGAGGGCTTAATGTCTATTTCTCTTAAACTCGTAGACTCAAATCAAAAAATATCAAAAGATATCGCTAGGGCAATGGCCGATAGTTTAAATACTATGGTCAAAAAAAACTCTTCAAGGGTAAAAAAACAGATCCAAAGTATTATTCCCACATGGATCAGGGAACAACCAGAGATTCAAGAAATACTACAGGAAGCTACACCGGGCTCTTTAAATGCCCAACTCGGCTTTTATCAGGGGACAACGGCTGTAACTGTAGAAGCCGTAGTAAAAGCAGTAGAAAGTAGTGTAACACTTAAGCTCAAACCTTTTAACAATAAGTTCCAAGGAGGGCTAGAGTTTTTAATTCAACCTTCAACATTTGCTAACTTATTGTCGCTGCCAGAAGGTACGATTGTTACTAGCATGGGAACAAGGTTGGAATGGCTCGACTGGATGCTTATGAAAGGTTCGGCAACTATAGTAACAGGTTATACCTACATACCTAATTTAGATGGACGATCTGGCGGAGGTGTAATGGAAGCTGGAAAAACTTGGAGAATACCAACAGCTTATTCAGGAACACCGTCAAATAACTTTATCACAAGAGCATTAAGTGGTAGAGAAAAACAATTATCAACTATATTAAGAGGACTACTAGATTAATGTCTCTGTTTAGCCCACTTAAAGGATTCTCAAATATTCATTCATCCACTGTATCTAATGATATACAGGATGGACTGGTAGAGTATTTTGACTGGGCGTTATTGGACAAAGGAAACTACTTTAATGTAACAAAAGGTGAGACCTCGCCAAACGGTCAGGACATGAGTCGCTTAAGAATGTCTTCTAACGATTCATACGCTTCAGGCCAAGTTTGGGAGGGGTTTAGGAAAAATTGGGTTTGGCAAAGTGGGGTATCTGGCGTTAATATGGACGCTCCGCTTGTTAGTACAAATCCCGATTATCCCGGAGTTTCAGGTGTCTACATAGACGATACTTTTGAGCCATCGTCCGGTGTAGGAACATACGCTCATACAATTGATCATTTTAACGGTAGAGTTATTTTTGATACAGCTGTGAGCAGTGGAACCAAGGTTCAGGTGGAGCATAGCTACAAATATATAAATGTAGTATACGCCAACAATGTTCCTTGGTTAAGAGAAGTACAAAACAATACAATTCAACCAAATAGCAACTTTAGAGATGTTAGCGAAGGTGCTTGGGATATCCCGCCAGAGAGTAGGTTGCAGCTACCAGCTGTAGCAATAGAAATGGTTCCGGGTCGTAGATTCAAGGGATATGCACTAGGGGGAGGACAATGGATTTATTCAGATGTCATCTTCCACTGTATAGCTGAAGACGAATATACTAGAAATCAAATTGTAGATATAATTTCACTACAAAATAATAAAGTCATAGATATATTCGACAGTAATGCTATAAATGACGCAAACGCCTTTCCATTAGATAGGATGGGATCTCCAGTCGCAAGTGGCTTGAGATTTCCAGATTTGGTCAAGTCTTATCCGGGCGGTAAGATTAGGCTAACAAACAGTTCTATCCAAGAGATGGTTATGGCAAAAGCGGACGTTTTTGGGGGCGTCGTAAGGATGACCGTAGAAGCGATAAAACCAAATATTTAGTTTTTTTGTGTATAATTTAATAGAAAAATATTTTTCATCACGTTAAGGAGAGATCCCTCATGAGTAGTAATGATAGAATATTCTACGCTTGCCAAGCTGTGGCGATCACGAAGCAGGGCGACGAGAGTGTCGGCACTGGTGATATGATTCACGGCTTGCAAAGCGTTGGAATGACCACCAATTTTAATCTAGAGCAGGCTTTTGAGCTTGGTCAGATTGAGATTTATGAAAACATCGAAGGTACACCAGATATTGAGGTTACCTTAGAAAAAGTTTTAGACGGCAAGCCTTTGATCTATCATATGGCTAGCTCTGGAGTTGTAGGAACTACAGCTTCTGGTTTGGTTGCACGTTCTAAAGAAAGATGTGACCTTAGACTTGGTATTTTCGACGAAGCTGCCAATAACGTAAAAGAATCTACCTCCAACTCTGGTAAGTCAGAGGTTGAGGTTTATTGTTCAGGTCTTTATATCAGCAGTATTTCCTACACTATTCCTGTTGATGGTAACGGAACTGAATCTGTCACGCTTGTTGGTAATAACAAGCAATGGCTGACTGGTGGTAATGTTAAAATTACTAATGCCGCCGTAGAGGGCTTTGATGGTACAGACTCTCCAGTGTTTGGAAGTGCAGCATCGCCTAGCGGTGGTATTGTAAGACGTGAAGATGTTATCCTTTCTGGTTGTATCCTCCCTAAGTCTATCAAAGGTGTTGTTGGTAGTGGTTATGGAAATGCGGTTACCGGAAAAGTTTCTGACGGCTCCCTTACTAATCGCGTTCATATCCAAAACTTCTCTGTCAGTACAGACTTTAGTCGAGAAGACGTTATGGAACTTGGAAGAAAAGCACCTTACAGAAGAACGGCTAACTTCCCAGTAGAAGTAACATGTGAGATTGAAGCTATTACTACTTCTGGTGACTTTGTGGGTGCTTACGAGCTTGGTGATCCAGCCCTCAACAGTACCATTGACTCTGGTAACAACCTGCAAAATGAAGTAATCTTTGTTTCCGTGAGACAAGGTTATGGATTTGACTTGGGCGGTAAAAACAAGCTTTCTAGCGTAAGCTATGGTGGTGGAGACGCTGGTGGTGGAAACGTCACGTGTTCATACAGTTATACTAACTTCAATGATTTGGACGTTCAGCACGCTCAAAATGGATACTTTGGATTTAACGGACTAAAAGGTAGAGATGGTAGTAACTTTGGCTCAGACATTGGTCAAGGAGCACATCCGTTTAATACCATTTCCAAGTTGTTCGGAGCGTCATAAGACTAGTCGGCAAGCTTTAGTTGCTGGTTTTAAAACCCCTTCGTTGCGATAGCACACAGGAAGCGAGTAACGCAAGGGGTATCAGGAAAAGGAACGCATATGAAAACAAACGATACTCCCGTGTACTATGAGGTTTACCATGACTCCATATGAGCGGGAGTATTTCATTTCTAGGCTGAGGAGTGGATTTTATCCTATAAAAATTGAGGGATTTCAGGTAAAAGTCCTCACCCCCACCATAGAAGATGAATACTTTGCAAACGAAGTGTTCTTTGAAACGTTTGATAAGTCTAGACAAGATGACATAATGACAGAAGCAGAAATGCTGGATTGGTGTATAGATCGTGGCCTTTGGTCGGAAGAAAAAGATGAAAAGATAAAAGCGATAGACAAAGAGATAGAAAAGCTAAAGATAGAAATTTTCAACGCTAGAAGCAATATAAAACTAAGAGAAAGAATAAGACTTTATTTAAGGGCAGCAGAAAAAGCTTCCGGTAAACTATTAGCAGAAAAAAATCAGAACTTCTCGAATACTTGTGAAGGTTTGGCAATTCAAGACAAATCTCATGAACTGTTCAGAAGATGTTGTTTTATAGGAACCGAACCGGTTAACTTTGACGAAGTAGACATTAATGAAGTTTTTTATAAGTATAACAAATTAGTCTTTAGCGAGAAACAGTTAAGAGAATTAGCAAGGAACGAACCTTGGAGGTCGGTATATATCTTAAAAGACGAGATAAAACTTTTTGCTAATGAGGATGGCAGACAGTTATCTCTCGATCAAAAGGGTATATTAATTTGGTCTAGGATGTACGACAATGTACAAGAGTCAATGGAGTGCCCAACTGACGAAGTAATCAACGACGACGATATGCTGGATGGGTGGTTTATAGTACAGCGTAAAAAGCAGGAGTCTGATAAAGCAAAATCCGAACTAGAAAAGAGAACACAGAATAGTAAGATTTCTAACTCGCAAGAGATATATGTCTTTACTGACGATAAGAAAGAAGCAGAAACAATTGATAGCATGAATTCCGTCGGTTCCTCAATAATCAAAAAGCAGAGACTAAATGTTATCAAGGCCAAGGGCGGTGCTCAAGATCTAGACTTCCAAGACCAACAACTTAAACTACAAAATATGAAAACAGAACAATTTAAAGGAAGATTCGGGAGGTAACAATGGCAGGCTTTGATGACCTAATAAGACAGCAGTCTGAATATAAAAATCTCAGAGATGATAAATATAAAAACGACTCCAAACATAGACTATCTAAAATTTTAAAGAAAAAGGTAGAGACTACTATGATTGGAGCTTTAAGCTCTATAGAGGAGCATTTTTCGTTTTTGTGGTCTTCAGACAATCCGGAAATGACACCAGAACAAAAGATGATGTATGACACCTTTCAAAAGGTCAGATCAGAAATACTAGATAAAGGAAACACACAGGCCAGAAATGTTGATGCTGAGTTGGCTCAATATGATGTAAAATGGCTAAGGTATAACGCAGTAATTCCAGTTAAAAAGAACTTAGGAGAAGGACAAAATGAGTAAGAACAAAATAGAGAAAACCGTTAAAATGGATGACAAAGAGATAGAAATCTATGTTATCAAACCTACCAATAATACCGTCAAACAGGCCGATAGACACAAGTCTAAAACTTGGAATCAGGCTATTCAGGATGACGTACTAACTAAAAAGGAGTTAGGCGTTTTAATGAGAAAACGTGGTATTTGGGATGAAGCTAAAGATAAAGAAGAAGAAGACATCACTAAACGTATTGTAGAACTGGAAAAACAACTATATAACGGCGACGGCAAGAGAAAGCCAAAAGTGTCTGAGGGTCGAGATTTAGCAGTAGAAATCAGAAAAGCACGACTAGAACTCAGGGATTTAATTGCGGACCGTATCTCCCTAGAAGAAAATACGGCAGAATCGCTTGCCGACAACGCTAGGTTTGATTATCTAGTAGCACACTGTACTTTCTATAAAGATGGCAAACCCGTGTATAATTCTTTTGAAGAGTATAACAATAAGAGTGCAGACGAGATTGCTTTTGCTGCTGCTTCCGCATTAGCAGAAATGCTGTATAATATTGACTCTTCGTTTGAAAAAAATCTACCAGAAAATCAATGGCTCACTAAATTTGGGCTAGTTGACGATGAACTCAACCTGATCGACCCCACTAGTGGAGATAAGATTGACACAAAAGGTAGAAAAATCGACGACGAAGGATATCTCTTAGACGACGATGGTAACAGGGTAGATAAAGACGGTAACGAGATTACATCAGAAGGTCTATATAAAATGGCCGACTATCAAAATGATCTCGCACCAAAAAAGAGGAGATCTACTAGGAAGGCAAAAGCGGAAGAAAAAGAACAGACAGAAACCAATGAAGAAGCATTAACAACGGAAAGTTAAACTGGATAGTGTAGTCATTTAAAGACGTAAAAGGTCCACTATGTCAAAATTTGTACTGACTGCACAGCTACAGTTACAAGCACCTAAAAACACATCACAGGTATTAAACCAAGTTAGGCAGCAATTGTCTGGTGGGGTTACTATACCTGTAAATGTGAAAAACGCTAAACAAGCTCAACAGCAGATAAATAATGTCGCCAAAGCTACTCAACAAGCGAGTAGTGCTGCTCAAAGTATGGGTAAATCTTTTGGTTTAGCCACCAAGAGGTTTGCTGCATTTACTGTTGCTAGTAGGGCAATTAGCTTAGTTACCAATGGTTTAGCTAATGCTGTAGATGAAGCCATACAATTCCAAAGAGAAATGGTTAAGATTTCCCAAGTTACTGGGCAGTCTATCAAGCAGCTTCGTGGACTTCAAAAGACTATAACATCTCTTTCTACCGGTCTTGGTGTTGTAAGTAAAGATCTTCTTTCTACAACCAGAATTCTTGCTCAGGCTGGTATACAAGCTGGTGACCTTAAGGTCGCTCTAGACGCTCTTGCAAAGACCACGCTCGCTCCTACGTTTGAAGATATAGAAAAGACGGCTGAAGGTGCGGTTGCTATTCTAAGTCAGTTTGGAGAGGGCGTGGGAGCCTTAGAGAGGCAACTTGGTGCCATCAACGCTGTTGCTGGTCAGTTTGCCGTTGAGTCTGGTGACCTCATTGGTGCTGTTCGTAGGTTTGGTGGTGTCTTTAAATCTGCCGGTGGTGAACTAGAAGAATTACTAGCTTTATTCACTTCTGTTAGAGCCACGACTCGTGAAAGTGCTGAATCAATTAGTACTGGTTTACGTACTATTTTCACTCGTATTCAACGTCCTAAAACGATTGAGTTTCTTAGACGGTTTGGCGTAGAACTTCTTGATGTAGAAGGTAAGTTTGTGGGGCCGTTTGAGGCCGCTAAAAGACTTAGTGATGCTCTTGCCGGTTTGGGCGAGGGTGACATTACCTTTATTAAAATAGCTGAAGAGCTTGGTGGTTTCCGTCAGATTGGTAAAGTTATCCCTCTTTTGCAGCAGTTTGAAGTTGCTGAACGAGCTAGGCAGGCAGCTATAGAGGGTGGTAACTCACTAACTAAAGATGCTGAGACTGCACAACAGGCGTTAGCTGTTCAAATTACTAAAGTTAAAGAAGAGTTTTTTGCACTGGTTCGTGCTATTACAGAAACAACTTCCTTTCAAGTTTTTGCTAAAACGGCCTTAGAAATAGCAAGCAATCTTATAAAAGTGGCAGACGCTATCAAGCCACTTATTCCTCTCATTACAGCGTTAGCCGCTATAAAATTCGCCAAAGGGTTTGGTGGTTTTTTGGCGGGCGTTGGTGCCAGCTTTAAAGGAAAGAATCAGGGCGGCGTCATACATCGGTTTGCTAGAGGCGGTCTAGTTCCCGGTCAGGGTAATAGAGATACCGTACCCGCCATGCTTTCGCCGGGTGAGTTTGTTATCCGCAAAAGCAGTGTTCAAAAAATGGGTGCTTCTACACTTGCCGCTATGAATAACAATAGGTACGCCTTTGGAGGGAAGGTTGGAATTATAGCACTAGAAGATGCTGACGCTGGTGGTGCTAGTGCCCTCAAGGGCGATGTAACAATGAGTGAAGTTGCTATGGCGTTATCTAAGAGCAACCAGTTAGGCAATACTTCCAAAAACTTTTCAAAAACCCCCGAACAAGCTGGTGCTGTTTTTACAACTGGTCAAGGCCTAGCCGGTATAAACACTTCAAATCCAGCAATACGACAACAAGCAGAGTCTTCTATCAAGGCCCAATTGGGAGGTAAAAGTAGAAAATCAACTTTAGCTTATGGCTTTCCCATGAGTTCTATGGAAGGTGCAAATGTTGAAATGGCCACAGAGGTTGAGAATCTTCTAGAAGAAAACTTAATCTCTGGTGTAAACGGTATAGCTTCTTTAGTAGGCAATGTTTTTGGTGCAACACCATCAGCAGCTGGAAAAAAACAACTAGAAGATGTTGGCATAGCCGATATCTCTGGAAAGCTTTACGAAGCAGCGTTAACGCTACTCGGTGCTAGCAATGATAAGTCTGCCTCCGGTGCTGATTTTGACTACGGTGGTGGAATTGGTAGCACATTAGCTGACAAGCTAGGGGGAGGAAGTGTTTCCGGAAAAATATTAAGTAGGTTAAAAGACATACCGACAGACGCAAAGAGACTATTATATAAAGGAAAAGGCGGACTAGATGAAGCAATAAATAAAAAGGCTGTAAATCTTGTTGCTAGTCTCGTTTCTAATTCCTCTAGTTGGCAAGGCTTAAAATCTCAGATATCACCAGTAGACAAAAAGGCCGCAGGTGGTGGTATTGGCGGAACCGACACGGTTCCCGCCCTTCTAACTCCCGGTGAGTTTGTTATCAATAAAAGTGCTGCACAAAGTATTGGTTACAGCAACCTAAATAGCATGAACAGGAGTGGTGTTGCTAGATACGCCCAAGGTGGCGTTGTGAAGTTTGCAAACGGCGGAAATGTGCCGCCACTCACAAAGAAAGGTTTTGAGTCAGAGTTAAGCATCGGAGGACTAGGTGCTCTTCAAGAAGAAATTAAAGGTGCCTCCATAACTATAGGTGAGCTTAAAGGTAAATCCCAAAAACTCTACGAAGAAGAAGGTAGACTAACTGCCAATATTGATAGTTATGATAAAGCAATTATTGAACTTCAAGCAAGTGCCAAACCGGGTGCTAAAGGTAACAAAGCACTTAACAGACTGGTACAGATGAAGATAAAGGCTGAAGAAGAGAGATTAGCCGTAATGGAAGAATTAACAAAGACAGAGGAAAACCTTGCAGATGCAGAAGCGTTAAAAGCCAAGAAAATTGCACAAGCAAAAGATATGAAGAAGGCGGCTAAAGGTAGCTTAACAACGGGAACACAATCAACAGTCACAGAGGCTATCAAAAGTCAGGGCCAAACTCAGAGCAACATCAAAAAAGCCCAAGCTGACGCTGCCGCTGCTGCTGCCGCTGTTAAACAAGCTGCTGCCGCTAAACTTAAAGCAGATCAAAAATCTATATTAAGCTTAGAGCAGTTGGCCGGTGCTACCTTTGGCGTAACAACGGCGTTAAGCTTCCTTAGACCTACTGTTGATGAAAATAGTTCTGGTCTTGAAAAAGCTTTAGCGACTACTATTGATGGTTTAATGAAGTTCACATCTATAATAGGTGTTGTAGCAGGTGCTCTTCAAGCCTTCGGCGTAAAACTAAGCAAGCAGAACTTTAAAGATCTCGGAAGCTTTTTAACAGGCGGAAAACTTGGTGGACCAAGAGCAGCCAAAAGAGTTCAACAGCGATTTAGAATTGGTGCTAAAAAAGTTGGTGGGGCAATTCAGAATATACCCGGTTTAGGTAAATTTGGAAAACACATAACAAAGATTGCCCCTCAGTTAGGAAAATTTGCTGCTGGCTTGGGACCAATAATAGCTGGTTTCGCCGCCGCTGTTGGTGGTATTGCTATATTTACAAATCTACTGGACAGATTCACAGGTGTCCATAAGAAGGCCGAAGAAGCCATAGAAAAAGGAAATAGGGCACAAGCTGGACAGCTCGCTGTTAATTCCAGAGTACAAAAAGACTTTAATAATTTAGCTATGGCGGCTGCTGGTGTCGGTGCCGCATTTGGTCCAATTGGTGCTGCTGTTGGTTTTGCTGTTGGTGCTATAATTAAGCTGGTTGGACAAACGGAAGCTGGCCAAAAAGCTATGAAGGCGTTTAGAGATAATGTCTTAGTTATGTTTGGTGCTGACTCAACTAAAACAATAGAGGCTCAAGCCAACCTACAAGCATCGGTTAATAAATTAAAATTAGAAGAAGCAGATAATACTAAGAAAGCTGCCGAGGCTATGAAGGCGGTTGAGGCGGGTTCAAGGACTCTAGCTGACGCTTGGGCAAGCGGTGACTTAACCGGCAACCTACAAAATCAATTAGCAGTCTTCACAGACACTGTAGCTTTAGAGGCCAGCAAAATGGCCGACCTTGAGTCTAGATACCAAGGTGGCACAGCAAGTGCGATAATGGGAGGTGTGATTGGCTTTGCTACGGCGGGTCCAGCCGGAGCTGCCGGTGGTGCTGCACTTGGTTCACAGGTAGGTATTGGGGGCGTCCTTAAAGAAATGGGTGCCCTTGTAGGTCTTACCACTAGTTATGAAGAAGATCGAAAAGCAAGTGAAGAAGCATTTAAGAAGGCCAATAAAGAATTTACTTCGCAGTTTAAAGAAAATGGCGAAGTATTCGCTAAAGTTTCAAGATCTATTATTGGTGCTAATCCGGGTGCTAGCTTAGAAGAAGTCAGAGCTACCTTGCTCCGTACCAACCCAGCTATTGCAGCTGCTGTTGAGGGTATGGGTTCTGATGAAAGAAGAAAGTTCCTAGATCAAACAATTGAAGGAAGCATAAAAGCCTACGAAAAGCAAATGAAGGCGATTGAGGCAATGAACTTTGGTATGCAAAAGTTTGCTGATAGACTCGCTGGAACTACCGCGTTGATGTCTAGCACGTCTACGCTCGGAGAGTCTGGAGGAACAAGCTTTGACCGTTCCGCCGAAGTGTTAAATGTAGCTCTTAGTGGTGCAGCCAACACCCTCTCTGACGGGGAGTTACAGGGTGCTGTTGACGACATGAAGCAATCACTCAGAGATGCTGGTGCTAGCTCCGAAGAAATAGAAAAAACCGTAAGCAGATTTAAAGGTCTAAACGAAATAAACAAAAGGCTGAATGAGTCTAGCCCAGCCTTTAAGAAATTCCAACAAGACCTTCGTGATGCACAAGTCGGTGGAACCGGAGACCTCAGCCCAGATGCAGTTCTCAAGCAATTTGCAGACTCAATGACTGAAGGCCTAGATGAAGATGCAGCAAAACAAGTCAGAGATAGCATCGAATCTATGAATCTTGATCAAACGGCAACTGATCAAATTTTACAGGGCGATCTAACACCTATTTATAATGCTCTCGGAGAAGCGGGAGAAGAGTTTAGAAAGCAAATCGTAGACGGCATTGTCAAACAAAGGGGTGCCGCAGAGAAAGAATTAATTAATAGCATAAAGAAACGCAAGGCATCTGAAGATGAGTTTATTGCTGCACAAAGAAAGGCGATTGATATACAGCTAGAAGCAGCCAAGATCTTTGAAGATTTTGGCGGTCGAGCACTAACAGGACAAGAAAAATTAAGTGCTAGGGTTGCACAGTTTAATGTTGGTGCTGATGCAGCTGGTATAACTGGTCTGGGTAGCGGAAGTGCTAGTGACATCCAGAGAGTAGCCGGTGAGATAAGCGGTAACTTTAATACTTTACAAAGTCAAGCTACGGCGGGTGTAGTAGCTGGAAAAGGTGCTTTTGATAATGTTGAGGGTGCAGAAAGAGACAACAGAGAAAGATTAAAGAAAGCTAATGATGACCTCCTTAACTTTACAAAACAAAGAATAGGTCTTCTTAAAGAAGAGCTTGCAATCGTACAGAAGAAAAACCAAGAAGAAAAGAATGCACTTGAAAAACTACTTTCTGGCGACATAGAAGGATTCTTACAAGGTCAGGCCGCTGCTGGTGCTGGTGCCGCACTGAGAACCGGAGATGCTGGATTAGCGGGTCTGTTTGGTGCTAGTGCTCTGGGTGCTGGATTCAAAAGCCTTGAGGGTCAAGGTTTAGGAGATTCAGCTATGGAAAGAGCTGCGGGTTTAAGCCTTGGAGCTGTGGGTGTAACCGATACCAGATCTGCCCAAATTCTTGCTGGAACAACGGCTGAAGAAGAAGCTATCAAATCTGAAGGTAGAGAGCTTGCTGGCGTGATGGGAGATTTAGCACAACAATCAGCACAGTTTGAAAAAGCAGAGATTAACACCCAAGAGGCTATTATAAATGCACAAGAGCTTAGACTTGAAAATCTGACTGCGGCAGCTAATCAAGCACAAGGGTTTGCTAGAGGCGGTCCTGTTTATGCCAGCCGTGGAATGTTCGTACCTCGCGGTACTGATACGGTTCCAGCCATGTTGACCCCCGGTGAATTTGTTGTAAACAGATCTGCTGTACAAAGAGGCAACAACCTCCAATTATTAAGAGCTATGAATAGTGGCGGAGGTGCTAGCGGACCGGGCAACATGAGTGGTGGAGGACAGGTTAGATACTACAACCTAGGAGGTATTGTTGAGAGTATTGGTTCAGCGTTCTCAGACGCACTTCCAAACCTTCAAAATGTGTTCTCAAACTTTGCTGCAAGTGTAGATAAATTAGTAAACACCAAGTTCAACGTAGCCTTAGACACTACAAACGTAAATGTAAACTTTAATGGGGCATCGTTCTTAGAGACCCTTAAAGAAGATATTAAAAATGAGTTACTAGAAGAAGTCAGTGAACAGATCAAGAAAGCTAAACCAAGCACCTCCGGAGACATGGAAACAAGAAGTACGGTATTAGGAAACTAGGATGTCACAACAATTTGTTAAAAACTTAGAGTGCCACTGCATCGCCGGTCTATCGGGAACCTGCGGTGGAGGCGGATCAATTAGTGCCAAGCTAACTGTTAAACCGGCAGTACTAAAAGCCTCAATAAAAACCAACTCTAAGATTACTTCTCCCGGTGAAAAGTTATCTGCGTCTTTCGCTCGCGTTACCGGTGACGGCCCGCTATACGTTGTCGAGAGTTGCTCCGGACCCGATTGCGATCTCACCGCCGAAGGCTGGCAAGTTACGATCACTGGAACCGATGATTCCACACCGTTTTCAATTACCACCAAGGCACTAAACAGATATGAGAACGGTTCACTATTAATTCTAGAAAATACAGTTAATCTAACCTCTAATACTGTTACGATAAGTTCTATTACAGCGAATGGTGTTGCTCACAAAACAAAACCAAGCATAATTAGAACAAAGAGTTTTGTACAAACTGTTTCTTCTTTATCTGAAATATCTTCTAAACTAAGTGTTAAAACAAAGATATACCCAAAAGAACAATCTCTAGACAATCCGCTGTCTGTATTCTCTTCGTTCTTTTCTTTCAGGGCAAATCACGACGTAGAAACTGTAGATGACCCAACGCTCAGAAGGGTAACACTTAATCAAGATGCCCTACCTATAGATAGGTTAGAAATATTCAACTTGGTCAGAAGAAATGGTGGCAAACTAGAGATTGCAACCACAAACGCTAAAACTGATACGACTGTAACGCAAACATTTACCATAGTCAACGTAGAAAACTCTAGCCAACTTATTATCAAACCTCAGAATGGTGATAGCTACGCCGACGGTATATTTGATGACCCTCTCTCCATAGCTACTATTTTTACTACCATTAATACGATTAAGGCTATAGTATCTACGGGACATGTTTCACCAACCCTTACGGCAAACTACTCGGTCGGTGAGTCCTTTACATTTACTGGAAACCTCAGAAATACCTACACAGACAAGGTCGCGGGCGACTTTAGCAATTATGGATGCGTAGAAAAACTATACCCCTCAGCCGACTTGCCAATAGCGAGCGGCTTTGGTGGATTTGTTAGCCCCACAAAATCAGACCAAGACCTCTATACACAGATAGACGAAGGTGTTTATAATGGAATATTGCAAGACAAGGGGGATGCGTCTCTAGTTAGCGACGATACAAATACATACATCATACCAAACACTGTACACACTGAAGGGTTTTTCCAGTATAAGTGCCAGCTCTCAAACTTCAATGTCAGACCGGAAGAAACTCGTCTTCACATGCGTGTCTCTGCACCAATTGAGAACTACGAGTCTAAGATTCCACCGCAGTATACCATATACAACATTAGACTGCAAGACCCTTCCGGCAATCTTATTGTCAAATATAATGATATAACACTACGTGGTGATGCACTCTCAAGAGATCATGTAAACTACACGACGTATTCATCCGCACCAGAGATAAATGTAGTCACAGAAAAATATGGATGGCAAAGACAAGGTGTGGTACACCTACAAGAAAAAACTGGATACAGCCTAACCTTCAGTGTTAAATCTGTCGCCTTTGATGACGCATTTACGGAAGGTTTTGACGAAGGTTTTGAAGAGAACTATATTATACCCGATATCATAACAGATAAAAAGGGAAATAACTATCTTGCCTTAGATGGTACTCCACTATCTTCTCATGAAAATAGATTTATAAACCCAACGGACGGGTTCAAAATTTCTGCCATAGAAATATGCAACAGCGGGTCATATGGACCCGGTATCGAAAACTATTTACCTGTTCGTATCGAAATGCCAATCAAGGGTAGAAGGCTAGAAAGAAGCATACTCCCAACCTTTATGCCCCTGTATGATTTTGACACCTCTATTTATCCGTCCGTTACCACTACTTGGCAAGACACAAAAACATCGCTATTTGATAACACTGACAAATGCGGATCTGAAGAACTTGTAAAAATATTAAGAGACAATAACGAGAATAGCTCCATAACGCTTTCTACAGCCGTTGGTGGCGGTGTTGCTGACTCCGGCAAGTTAACACTTAAGTTTTCCCATACAGCCGCTACCCCTAGAGAGATAACTAAAGGAGCCTTCAACATAGCCTTTGACCAAGGAACTAAAAATACTTGGTGGCAACCCAGCGGTTCCTTCAATGTAGAAAACACACGAACAACCTCAGATTACGATATACCGTTCTTCGCCGTTGACTCACTAACACTTAAAGTATTAGCAAAGAAAGAGGCGGGTTCTAGAGACTATGCGTTAGATGTTGTTGGCTACAGTGACGATGGATTACTAGAAGTAACATCTGCCTCTGGAGGGTTTATACAAGACCCATCAGAAATTCACTTAAACGATCTCATTATAACACAAGACGGTCAATATCCAACAACTTCCGGCTTTAGATCAGACAACGACGATCTTTCTTTAGGTGGCACATCTATATCAGAAAAAGAAAAGTATTTCACAGCCAGCGGGAATGACCATTATAAGCTAACTCAATATCCTTACGTGACAGGAACTGATTTTGAACTGTACGAAATACCACTTCAAATCAACTCTGACACAGTTAAGTATGGATTATCAAAAGACTATACTCTAAGTTCATTGTTTGAGCACTTATACTTAGATATATTCCCCATACCTAGCGGTGCGTCAATTGCACATATATCCTTAGATGTTAGGTACAATCCTCAAAACGGAATGAATCTTGCGACTCGTGGTGGCATACCGGTAGATTACATTCAGCCCGGTAGATCAGAAGCCGCACTATTCCCAAGCTACATGCGATCCAATGATAATATTATCAATGCTGGATCTGGATACGCACCATTATCAAGAATAGAAAATATACCACACGCATACTCATCCGAAGAAACAACTTTAAAAAGTAATTATTCAAGACGATGGAGAGGTGTCGAGGGAACCGTTCGTGGACCTTACGACCCCGACTCTTTCTCCTTCAGTTTTGCAAACCCAGTTATGGACTACCCGTTCCTGTCTGGCTACTTTAAGTTCGATAATTTAGATGATCGCTATGTAAAGTCTGTGAACCTTGGTGATGGCTTCGGAACCGTTAGTGGGCTAGCAAAAATAACGCCAGAGGTTTATCACAATATTGGTTGGAGATTTAGCAGTGGTACACTGTTTGCGGACCATCTACCAAATTACAGTGGAAACTACACTACCACAGACTGGACCTCTTTGTCAAAAGCTGGTGACACATTCGTTGGCAACCCGATGTACGGTAAAATTGCCGATGCGTTTGACAGGGTAATTAGACTAGAAGGTAATACTCAAAATATTAACTTCGGCAACATTGATACCACTAGTGGATTTTCTATCTTCACTAGGTTTACACCAGATTCAAACATTAGTGGCGTAGATTACGACCTGTTTGAAAGTGGGGTAATCTTCTCTAAGTGGGAAGACCCAAATAGTTTAGACTTTGCTCTTGGGTTTAAAGGCGGATTTATCTGCGGGTACGCAAAGAACGATGAAGATGGTTCTATCGTAGAAGTTGTTGACACCATACCTTATAGCGGGTATAGCTATCCACTCAATGTCCTGTTAACATATAATGACAATCAAAGTAGTGGTCTTAAATTATATATCGACAACGAATCTATTATACATCCTATAGAAGCCGGAGACTTTTCGCCAAGCTACGAAACTCCGTACATTCTAAGGGCAAGCTCAAGCAAATTCTACAAGAGACCCAATAATGCAGATTTGGTATTAGGTTATTCAGCCGGTTCTGGCGTGGGCATGAATATGCTTGTCAGCGAATTTGGTATATCCACTTGGAGTTCTGGCGTTGACACTCTTTACGGTTCCGGTACTAATATTGTAGAGTCTAACCCAGACGCCACATACAAACGTGTCACAGCGGATAAGTTCTTTGAGAATTTACGTGTTACATACTTTGATCCGTCAACCACATATGGCAACGATAGATATAAACTGTGGGATAGAGTAAATGAGGACACTTATAACGACTGGAGTATCGGTGCGTTTAAGCATTGTCCATTTAGCTTTGCTTTTGATTCGCTACAGAAACGGCCAAATAGAGAACAGATAGTATTTGATATCAATCATCATGGTTCTGGATATATGCAGTTAGCAGATCTATCCATGCCTTCTACTGTTAACAGCGGAGCTTCTTACCACACACAAATCGAAAACGACTTCTTAAGATTCCACCTTAGTGACGTTCCAGATAATTTCAATGCAGCCGATAAACGTATAAGTAAAAACCTACCGGTTGGCTATAAGTTTAACGAAAGAGCTTTGGTTGTAGAGAGCGTTATAGAACACAAAACGCAAGACTCTATTGTGTGGTCTGACTGTGATAACAAAGTTGGCCCTAAGCTAATAGTCAGCTTGTACACCAAAAACCAAGAACCTTACTTTAGTAAATTCAGTCCTAATCAACCTAACTGGGGTCTCGTCAATAGAAAGTCTCACTACCTAGAACCTTCTAGTTGTTTGATGAGATTAGACTCTACGTTTTCTTATGAAGACTTGGATGATGATTCTGAAAAGTGGTCTATCTTCCCAGACGAACCAAGAACAAAAGAGTTTAAAGAAAGATATTTCTCTAAAGATGTGGACGACATGTTCGTTCAATACGACTTGGTTTATCCATCAGGCCCATCGTTTAACTCTAGAATAGAGCTTCATTCTTCACACGTTAGAATGGAACATGCTACTGTTAAACCTATAAAGGCGTACAATACCGCGAACCTATTTGCTAGTGGTGGATACCCAAGTCAGGCTAGCATGAACCTAGTTGTTGGCGAGAATCCAGAACCCGTATCTGGAATGTTGCCATTGCTAATGAACGTTCCTATCCCCGTTGACGTGAGCGTGCCAAGCGGCTTTACGTTAAATGTAAGTGGTGCGTACACAACATTTGCTAGTATGAACTTATATACGCCTAACTTCTCTGGCGTTGGGTTCTTAAATCTACATTGTACCTCTGGTATGATACCAAGTTCTGCCGCCCAATCAATGTTCTTATCGCTGCCAAGTGCAATGGATAGAATATCTTTAGGTGATGACTCTGTAAAAGATAAAGAGCTTACCTATCCGGACGGCTTCTCATCTGAGTCAGCCGCAAAGCAAGAAGCGAAAAAACTTGGACTTTCAGGATCTCACCGAAACGAGACCACAGGAAAATACTTCCCAGGTGCTGCCTCTGATTGGGATGAAAATTCGGATGGCTATTCAGACGCTTCTAGGGTTAGAGGCCCATTTGTACCACTATTTATACTTAATTCGGACATCCCTAATTCAGGCTCATTACCTTTATATGGATTCTGGAGTTCTGGAGATGCAATCAGGAAGTCCGTAAATCTCTACTTGCACAACGAGCTTGCACCTAGTAGAGAAGGGCCAGCTAGCGGTGACTTGAATATGGTAACTGTTGGTATCAATAAATTCCAAAGTATCATCAGAAGAGCCAATCTTCCCCTGTTCATACATGCACCAAATGTAATCAACGGTGCGTTACCACTAACTATTGGTTATTCAGAACAAGACCCTGTTACATCTACGGGTCAAATGAACCTGTTTACTGCTAACTATCCAGTTGGAGCGAAAGGGGTTGGGTCTGCTTACGGTCTATGGTCTAATGAGAACTTTGGTACTGGTATAGAATTACAAGACAACTATCTTGCTTCTATAAGTGTTTCTAACGAAATTAGAGGTGTAGACCTAATCGCTTATGGCAGTTGTGATGGAAATAGTGACAGTAAAGCTATAGACAAAGCCTTAGAGACAGACGACGTTATTTGGAGAGAAGCGGTATGTAACGACGGCGGTATATTTAGAGCCAAAGACACATACACAAATTCTGGAGCTATCAATTTTGAAGGTGGTTTCGGATACAGTGGTAATTATTATGGTATAAGGAAGTTCACACAACTCTTACCAAATATGAATTATGACACCACTGTAACAATTAAAACAGGATCTACAGACCCGATTAAAGTCCCCAGAACATTTGAAGAGTGGGAGTATGGAATGTGCGGCCCAAGCTGGGACGCTGACGGATGTTGCACAGAAGACTGCGATCAAGATATAGTATTCTCCGGCGTCAAGTTAGTTGCAGATGACTCTAATCTAGTTACTGATCCCGCACTACTTGTAGCGTCTGGTAGAAATATAGATGACAAGTACGGCTATAAAGTTTCTGTCAAAGGAGACTTGATGGCTGTTTCCGCTCCAAACTTAGATCTTCCAGACTACTCTCCTTATGATCGTGCTAATGTGACAGTACCAAATGCAGGAGCGGTATTCCTGTATAGACGCGGTGCAGACACTGCGGGCAAGAAAGCTGGCTGGTCTTATGAAAATATCTTAACACTACCGGACGGTTATCGAAAAGATTACGTCGATCATGTGGTTGATAACTTAATAAAATTTGACGACTTCTCCATATCAGGAAATAAGTGGCAGATAGGTCAAGAAGGTAGACGGTTCGGTGAATCTTTGGATATGTGCTCTAGTGGTGATAGAGAAACGGTTGTTGTTGGAGCACCTAGAGCTTCTTGGAGTAGAACCTTTACAGATATAACAACTAGCGGCGTACCATGCGGAACGCTAATTGTTGCAGACCTGTTCTCCTACAACCCCTCGGATTATGGTATGATCGCATCTACCGCCAAGAAATTCGATATACTTTGGAAATACTTCTCGGCACCTTGGTACACCGACTGTAGTATCAAGTGTGTTCCGGAGGAGCAGCAGTTCTACCCAAGGATCGAGATGAAGTCTATAGTGCTTCAGGTTATACACTCACACAAGAACAGACGGAATGTTCCAAAAGATACAGACCTCGTTGTACACAAGTACATAAACAGATTAGACGATTATGACCTTGTAATTAAAGAGGGGTCTGGAGTACTTAACGGGGTCGGCACCAGACAAGACTTCTTTGCTTCAGGTCAACCGGTTGTGTTCAGCGGCATGGTAAACACTATGAAGGAAGCGTTTACTGAAGCGTTCCCAGGAAATGATAGTAGCCTACTGTACAGCGGTATCCCAGCAATATTTGGAATGTTTAAAGAGCAAACAGGCTCAACGGCAGGTGCTTTATCTTACAGGGATGACGATGGCGTCGTTCACTCTTTATATGATGAGTTTGCAAAGTTCTACAAGCAGCACTCATACGCTAGCGGTGTCTTTGATCAAACAACAGGATTGAAAGCTAGTGGACACTTGAACACCATAACTGGAAAATCAGAAGACTGGGCTAGATCGACAGTCTCTATGATATCCGACACATTTGACTCTGGAAGATTATCCACAACGTTTACTGACACTACCCTTAATAGAAACTTTATAACTAGTGGTGTGGGTCAGGAGTGGGGAGATACGCACTCCTTTGATGTTAGACAGTTCCAAGTCCCCCCAGAGTCTGGTGGTAGAGTATACATCTTTGAAAAAGAAAGAGATAACTACAATTGCGTACAAATTATTAAGTCTCCGAATGATACTTCTTCGTTTGGTCCAGAAGGTATGCCAGACGATTACGATTTCTACTTAGGGTACGGTAAAAAGTTCAACGATAGATTTGGACATTCCGTGGCAATCAGTAAGAATAGCGAGGTTATTTCTATCGGATCTCCATTCACAACCTCTCCATGTAGAGTGTACGAAAGAGATGACGAAGCAACTAAGAGGGTTTATGACAATGTTAAATCTTGGATTGATAGAAACAACAAAACAGATGCAGCAGCCAACTACGACGCAATACTAGCTGAGTCTGGCATCAGTAAAGCACAAACATCTGCATACGATCACTTATCGGCATCTGAACGCTTTGCATTTAGAAATGATAAAGATTTCTGGGGCACCAGACCTCCTTCGCTCTACAAGCTTGTCTATAAGTACGACTACTCATCCATATCTTATAGAGGTACTAGACAGTTCCTACCAGGTCACTTTGCACCAACATCTAGATTGGGTTGGAGCACTTCTGTTTCCGACGAAGGTAACATGGTTGCGTTTGGAGCACCTACAGACTCATTCAATCTGTATGAAGATGCAAATGTTTATGCTGAAAACCTAGATTACTGGGCTTCGTTCCAGTATGCTGGTGCTGTAAGAACATTTAAGGCCAGAAAATACTATCCTCATAGCGGAGTGGTTGAGTTTGGTAGATTTGGAAATCTTGACAGAAGTCTTCATCCAGCAGAAAGAGAAGCTGGGAACTACGACGAAATGCAGCTGTTCTTTAATGAGGGTGCGGATGGAACCGCCGACTACGCCAGAAAACACTTTAGAAGAACAGATTTCTCAGAAATAGAAATTCCACAGGATGCCGGACTCGCATTTATTATCACGCCAGAAATTGATGCTGCCAGCGATGAGATTATAGACAATATCAAGAACTGGCTTGCACTTGGCGACAGAAACCTAGTTCTCGTTGGTAATGACCCAGTATGGGAAGAGAATGGTATCTATAAACCATCAAATGATATTATCAATAAAATATTAGAAAAATTAAAATCTAGGATGCGTATACTTCCCGCGAAGAGTAGAGATCTTTCTTTACCAGACTGCGTTTCAGAAGAACTAAAGAATGATCAGAAGTATAATATCACCACGTCGTTCAAGCCAGCTCGCTCTACAGACAGAACAGTAAAAACTGGAAACTACTACGCTAAAGGCGTTGGGGACATTCGCATTGACTTGTCTCAGGACAAAAAGCAAGATCACATAGAATACATGCATTGCCCAGAGGGTGGGTTTACAAACCAAGAGCCGGTTATTTTAAATAGCAAGTGTGAGTTTCCACAAAAACATAGCGGAGACCTACGTGCTCAATGGATCGAAGACTGTGTCAAAACTCTACCGAATGGTAGCAAAAAAAGGATTCAATATCCAAACAACTGGGCTTTGCAATTTGGTACGTTTGTTCCCGACTGTGATGTTCCACCAAAACCGCTGATAAATAGAAAAACATTTGAACCTATTCCACTATTAACCACTGCGGAGCATTTGCCCGATAGGACGATCAGATACCCCGACACGTCTGGCTTGATTGATGTCAACTGTAGAACCATCACAACAACAAAGACTTATGAAACCAATACTCCGTTTGCTGAATTTGAACCGCCTCATGTAGACCACCTTTCCTTTAACATACGGGAAGATTCCAGTTCTACCCTGTCTGGCAAGTTTAGCGACTTTGATATCGGTAGCTTCAAAGATCCGCAAAGCAAAAATGGTAGAGACGCCATTTTACAAGGCGATGCTGTACAATTTACCCCAGACGTTTCTGAATACAAAACCATAACACTCTATGACAAATCTCCCCTAGTGGTTGTAGAATCGGGCAGAAATATAAACAACAAGTTCAACAACTCAAGAGCTTATTTAATTGCCACTCAATGGTCTGAAGACGACGGCTCTAGGGGTATAGCATACGCCACAGATAATGAAGATAAAAACACAGAGTTTTATATTAACCTAGTAGCTGCTAATTGCAAAGAAGCTCCAGTTGGCGTTCATCTCGGTGGGTGGACAGGTAACACCTCGCTTGAAAATGCCTACTATAATGGTGCATCTTTCTCAAGCTCAAACAGTCTTCACAGTTTGGCTGATAAGTTTAGGTCTGAGTTTACACTTGAAGGCGGATCTTTTGAAGAAAATAAAACTTACGAAGATTTCGAGATTATAGACCCCTCGGTAGATTTTGTTTGGATTGCAAATCCCGAAAGCAAACCCTCAGACTTGGATATTAATCGAATTCGGAATTGGATGAATACAGGTGATAAAAAATTAATAGTCACCTATTCTGCCTCTAACCATACAAAGACTCAGAAGTTTGCTCAAAACGTCAACTATATTTGCGATCAATTAAATATTAGCAGTAGACCATTCTTTGTTCCTCAAGAGGGCGAATACTTTATATCTGATGATATTAGCTCGTGGGGACAACAGGAAGATCCTACCGCCCCTAGTGAACAGAGGGTTAATTATCAAAACAAATCTATACAGGGATGTGAAACTGGGTTTGATTTTAGTTTCTCTTACAATGAATCAACTGCGGTTTCTGGGTTGCATTTCTCAAAAGAAACGAAGGATATGTTCGGTGTCCAAGATTTTGACAAAGACGGAAGAAGCTTTGTACCAATCTCTGGAGGGGCAAACTATGAGAATATAATCTGGTTCCCAGAACCAATTACTACTAGGGTTCCAGTTAACCCAGACCCGCTATGGAAGATAAAACATGACGCTTCTGTAACCTTCCCAGCTATACCCTATTCTGGCTATAAGTTATTCTTTGAGTGGGTTTCTGAAACCAAGGTTGATAACCTTCCAATCAGTGTTGATATTGAAGGAGCGAGATTTAGTCCTAGACCTTGCGATTACTTCCCACTGTTAGATCAGTGTAAAAATACTGGCGAATCTGATGACCAACCTTTTGGCGACGAGATACAACTTGAGGAAACCAGTGTCGGAGTGCCAGCAAGATTGTCTACCAATGTTATTCCTACGGGCGACACCTTTACCGTTAACTTCAGTATTAATTGGGGTTCTGTGCCTAAACGTTTTGTAATTCCTGATTCAACACCGGCGACCGTTAGACTTTTATCTGTTTCTGGATATCCTTTACCTATAGAATCTGGGATAACAACAAAAGTAAGAACCGTAACCAAAAGCTACACTACTTGTGATCAAGAATATGAGGTCACACCTGGATACGATGTTACAATACCTGGTATTTCTCGTCCCGTTAAACATAAGAGCGAGCTGTACTGCAATCCAGACGTTACTGAGCCGAGCTGCATGGCATTAGGTAATGAGCTAATAGAAGACGGACCGGTTGTAGCGGCTGAAGAATTTGAAACCTTCTCCTCCTTCCCCAACGGTGTCAGAAGGTCTAAAATTATAGTTATATCTGATTCAACGATGATCCAAGGTCAGTGTGATCATTACAGGTCTAATGCTACCCTTTCAAACACTAACGCTACATTTATTAGAGGCTTATATCCACCAAGTCCTTACGACAACAATAATCCGCAAGACTTAATGGGGTTCTCCCCAGACGAAGAACCAGAAGAGATAAATCTTGATGGAAGAAAGTTTGAATTTTCTCAAAAGCTTAGAGCTGCTGAAAGGGGAAGTGTGGCTAAGTACCACGCTGTAAGTGGAGCTTCAGTTCCGAATATGACTGAACTTCTTTATAACGGCCTTACTGGAAGCGTTGGCTCTCTTGATAGATTTGTTGATTCAGAAGATGAAATAAATCCATCGACCCTGACTAGGCCAGACGAAATTGTCATGCCAGAAGAAATCAAAAATAAAATTAAAAACTGGGGCAATGATCAGAAATCAGAGTACGGAATCTTTACTAGGTGGAGTGGGGACTTCTTAGATTATGTAACACCTAGTCGTCATTATGGTAATTGGCCCGGCAACCCCTTAGAGGTAGCAAAAGATAAAAATGGAGTCCTAAAAGAAAGGAAAGTTATTCTTGATGCTGGTATAGAGGGTGGCTTAACAGACCTAATGAAACTCAATAACACAGATTATCTAGATTTAGATATTTATGAGTCTGGATGCTTAGGTGATTTGTTTGGCTATTCTGTAGACCTGTCGGAAGGTAAGTTAGTTGTGGGTACTCCTTTCAACGCGTTTCATGCAGAGGGTGCTATTAGTGGCGTCAGCGGTATTGTGCAATGGCACGAGATTCAAAATGATGACAGCTTGTCAGGCATCAAAGTCGCTGAAGATGGTGGTGCTGGTGCAGCGTTCTACTTTGAACAAACCGGAAGCGGACAAGACTTACTTCAAGAGCTTTTACCTTGGGAGTTCGTATCTAAGATTAAACCTAGCAGCTTGAATGTGGGAATTTATGATTTCTCTAACGGTGCGATTAGTGCATTAGATGAATTACGGGGAGGTCACAATCTAGATGACCCTAACTTTATAACACGACATGCTAGAAAATCAGATAACTTTGGTGTTTCTGTAGCTATTGATTCGGACATGATTGCGGTTGGTGCCCCTAATCATGACTTTGAAACCTTACACCATCACATATACAGCGGCTCTATAGTATCAAACGACCTGAATACAGCCTTCCTAAGAAAGAGTTTTAATTCTGAGTTTGATATTCCAAAACACTCATTCTATGATTTAGGTGGATCTGGCATACGGGTAGATAAGTTTGGCGAAAATAGCGGAACTATGATACTAAATAATGGGGCGGTGTTTAACTATAGACACGAAATGACGGACTTCCAAAAACGTAAAAAATCTTGGATTTTTGCTGAAAAAATCAACGCTCAGGGCTATAATGATAGGAGAAGTACGCGATATGTCGATGTGCTTGGAACTCCAGTCGTAAGTGTTAGCGGTGCGGAGAATGATAGGTTTGGATGGTCTGTTTCTATTGATCGTGCAAAGAGGGGTGACAGTGACTACACCTTAGTTGCTGGTGCTCCATATCATGATTGGCCTGTTAGTGGTCACCACCCAACGAGTGGATTAGATAATGCGGGCAGTGCCTATACCTTCGATGCAATGTTAAGAGAGCAGTTACCAACTATCCCTAATAGTGGGGGGTGGTTAGAAGTTGATGTATTTGCTCACGACGTAGATTCCAGTGACTCTATGAAAATAAGAGTCTACCAGAATACACAAGGTGAACCAAAAACCTACACCAAACAAGGAATAGTCACATCCAATGATAACGGGGATATTTTCTTAGAGGGGTCTGGATTTGATCCATCTGCTAAGGGGTTTATAGCACATCGTCCTTATGTCGAGTCTGTCAAGTTTAGTTTAGCTTCAGGAGACCCAGCGAAGGCTGGAATGACGCTAACAACTATTGGAAAGCCAGACAGTGCGTCGGGCAGTTTAGACCTTTCTATCAAAGGTCCAGACAGCTCATATGTGTATAATAATATGAACTTATATCAGTTTGGGGTTAGTGGATCTACGAGTGGTAGTATGAATATGTACCTAGAAGTTGCTTCTGGGGCTAGTAGTGGGATATTGAACTTAAACGTTACAAGCACTCAAACAACCGGTAACCTAGACTTAAGAATTAGAGGTTTCTAATGCCAATTAGAGTAAGATATCAGAACGATCCAAATCAAGAGTGTACGATTAGACCAACACCCTTTATACAAATTTCTTCTGAAGTTCTCAAGAACAAAGAGGGAAGCTTTGGTGTTACTTACAATATTACACTAACTGGAACCCTACTTCCGGACGAAGGTACGCCTTACGCCCTAGATCCTGCTACGAATAACCCAGTTGAGTTTTTTCCTGGGCAAACTCCCCCAGAATTTATAGGCCCATACAACTTATTTGACAAAGTACCGCTGTCCCAGCGTTCAAGACCTCCTAGACAGAAAGTAACCAAATCGGCCTCTGCGATTCTAAGCAAACAGAGGGCTTTAAAAGCACTGTTCGCCAAAGATGGTCAACGTGTAGAAGTTACCGATATTTTTGATAATGCTGGAGCAACCGTTGTTTGTAATCCACGAGTTGTCAGTGTTGACTTTACGGAAGGTGCCTATGTAACCAAGTGTGAGTACACAATCGTTTTGCAAGCAGATGTTCTTTATAGGCAAAATGGCCATGTCGATTTAGACGCTCAGTTAGCAGCTAGTGGTGTACAAGCTGGAGCCAAAGTAAAAGATGAACTATCTCTTATAAATTTTGTTGACGATGAAGCTGTTGGAGGCGGTGCTACATTCATAGAAAGCTATGACGAAAATTGGGGCTTAGAGGTTGATGACGCAGTATCAGAGAGCTTTGCTTTACCAAGAACGTATAGAATATCTCACAGTCTAAATGCCACAGGTAAAACTTTTTACAACGAAGATGGTTCTCTCGGCAAAGAGGCTTGGGAGCAAGCTAGAGATTTTTGCTTACGCAGAATTACTGACAGACCTAGTGGTAACTACCCAAACGTGGCAGGCTTAATTGGAAGTGGCACCGTAAACTTGGTAGATACCTACCGGGGTTATAATCATACCAGAACCGAGCAAATAAATCAAACGGCTGGTAGCTATAGCGTTACTGAAAACTGGTTATTGGCAAGCGGTGTTAGTCACGAAAACTATAGCATGAGTGTTTCTTCGTCAAATACAGATCCGTTTGTATCGGTTTCTATAGATGGCGTAGTTAAAGGTCTTAATGAAATAAACCCTAGTGGCTATGGCTCAAGCACAAGTATTGCCGATAGTGGTGCCTATAAAAACGCACTACTTAAATATAACCAAATATCTAATAGTGGTAGGTTCGGATTATCTAGCGATCTTTATAAACGTGCTAATAATACTGTAGCTGTGCAGTTGAATTCACAACCAACCTCGATATCACTAGGAACTAATGAGTTTACAGGAGAAATTAGTTACAGTTTGGCTTTTAATAACCGACCAACTAACATTGTCTCTGGTGTGATAGCGGAAAGTATCCAAGTAAACGACACTTACCCCGGAGACGTATTTGCCGTAATACCTGTTTTAGGCAGAGAAACCGGACCGGTATTGCAGTACATAGGGGGAAGAACAGAATACAAGAGAGATGTTTCCATAAACTTAACTATGGACTACACTAAGGTTCCCTACGGCTCAGGTAGAAACACACTACTTCTTAAGAAACCGAGCTTAGTCGAACCTACAGCGACACAGATAGCAGATTTACTTAAAGAGTTGAGTCCGCAGGGCGAGTTTGGAGTTAGAAAATACTTTATTTCTCCACCCTCTGAAAGCTGGAGTCCCAAAGAGGGAACCTATTCATTCAATGTGTCTTTTACCTATGAGTTGGATAAATAGACATGCCGCACACTTGGAATGATTTTTATGAAGGTCAAGATCCGCCACTGGGACCACAGCTACCACTCACTAGTGATCAGCAGCAGCCTGTTGGTTCTGGCGTTTTACCTTCTGGCGAATCTAATTTTCAAGACGTTAGACAGGACAGAAGCCTAAATTTCAGTAGCGGTATAAATTTTCCTTGGCCTTATCCAAATCAAAACACTGAAGATAAACTCAAATATACTACGGATGAGACTCCGGAACAATTAGCAGATAAATTCACAGAGGATTGGTGGGAAGCTAGCGGTGTTTTCAAAACGTACCCCGCTGATGTTGATGTTGTATCTAAAAGGGTTGATAAAAGACCTCGTACTGACCAATCGGGTTCGGGAATTTTTCATCCTAAAAAACTCCTCGTCAATTTTTCCAACTCTAGCGGCGTCAAACAGAGACAGGTTGACGACTTTAGAATATTTAATAACTACATACATTTTCACAGGACAGAAACGGACGTTACACCACAAACCGTGGTGGACCCAATTACCGGCGAAGTAACAGTGAGAGTTATACCTTTAGGCGACGAAATAAGAATAATTGATATACTTTCTTCGGGTTTAATTCACTTTGAATCCCAACTCAAACAGTTTGAAGATTTTAACAATACTTATGATCAAGATACCTCTTCACTAGAGGACGGAGAAGGAGACGATGGGTAATTTAGAGAACCATAAGTATAGCACAATACCTACTACTGGTGCTATCACGCCCACCACAGATTGGCCAAAAAACCATGTGTTACCACAAGGGAAAAATGGCTCATTATCTACAGGTGGTTGGACGGATAATGCACAAGGCTTTATACAGCAGACGTTCTTAGGTGCATCAATAACTGACTTCAATATTAATGCTGGTTTTGGAGACACTAGCTCTACCCTTTCCGTAAAACTAGTAAATGATGAATTTAATTTATCTGATGGCACTGCCGCAGGTTTTGGCGATGACCCATATCACAGCGGTGCTTGGTTAGAAGCAAACAACAATGCACTTGTCGGTAAGGGTGGGGATATGTTTGCACCACCTATTCCCGGTAGCCCAGTTTTCTTTAAGTTTGGTAAGAATCCCGCTAGTGTTGAGCAAGCGTTCAGGAAAACTTTTGATGATTTATATCGAATCAAAACCCTCCCAAAAGAAAGCGGCTTTCCTGTTAGATCTTATGATGAACCACTCGATTTAGCTAAAGAGAACTTAAAGGCTTATGAGTTTGTTGATTTGCAAAACAAGGTTATAGTTGATAAGTCTAGATTATGGAGATATGACGATACCTTTGAGACTTATGATAGGGGTAGAAATCACTTTAACTTTGGTGGTATTTTACAAAGCTACACTCAAAATAAAAGCAGTGCGGGTGCTCCGATTTATAGTGTAAATGTGAGTGACCCAAGAGAGATCCTCTCAAACGCAGTGATGTTGTTTAATAACTACCAAGGGTCAACGTTCAATAATAAAAATCTGTTTAACATATACGGGTTTTTAGAATACGATCCTTCAAGCAGCCTCCTTCAGGATTTAAACGGTAGAGCACTAGGTAAGGGTATAGTTGCAAAAAGCACTTCAGGGGTTTTAGGGGAAGTTCTATACAGAGGTGAACGAGACACAACTATTGGGGTGGACGATCCCGGTTTTGGTCTTCAGCCGGATGTTGATGTCATGGTAGTTTCTGAGTATTCCCCAAATGCTAACGGAATTCCTCCCTCACCAGTGTTTAAACAAATCACTGTAAACCTAAAAGACGAGTATAAATTTCCTAGGGTAGATTTTGGGGGATATGGCCCAGGCTTAGATAGTCTTCCGGAGTTTTTTCCTGTAACCGGCCAAGGATTTTCTCGCCGCAGTGATAAGGGTATCCCATTCTATAGAGTTAAGCAGGCTATAAATGCGTTGTTTGAATACAACGGGGACTTACCGGAAGAATATGTAGAAGCCGGATTTGGTGGTGTTATCAACTTTAGGGGCTTCAATTATGTTGTAGATTTTAGTGGTATACCAGTAGAAAGAATACCACTTTTATATTACATGGACTTTGACCAACTAGACATGCTGAGTTTTGCCCAAGAGCTTTGCGATATAATTAGTCATGAATTGTACGTTACACTGTTACCAGTTATAGACCACCCCGCCTCCCAAATATTATATGAAAGAAATCTGTTCTTCGCTAAATCAGGACAACCAGAGAAAATGGTTGCTGGCATCATCAGGATTGATGCGATTGACAAGACGCAGCAACCTACGTATGGTGCTATAAAAAGATACATAGACCGGCTAGATGCTAGGGGCATCTCTGTAGAAAATCAAGATGTCGGATTTGAGCTATCTAATGTCACTACAGACAAGTTTGTCGTTGGTGGTCAAAAGGTTGACATGTACTTGTTTAATAATAATAAAGACAGGGACGACCTAGCACAAAGGAGGCTTGAGGTTGGAATTGATAACGGTGAAGTACAAAGACTGAGGAAAGATCAGTGGGACATTTCTACTCAGCTTTGCCAACAGTTCTTACCCTTCTATGGGTTTATAGGTAAAGATAAAGCACTTTCAATACCAAAAGGCTTTGGTCCCTATCAGCAAATTGTTCTTGATACTGATGGCTTAGATGCGTTTGGGGTTGGAAAATATTATATCACCACAGAAATGGAACTTAGAGCGGCACTGGTTTCTTTTGACAGGTGGAAAGAGTTTCTTTTATCTTACAACGAAACCTATGTACAGGATGTTTCTCAGTATGGTGCCACCTATGCCGCTTTAGGTGGACAGGGTGGAAATGACGATATAAACAAAGCACTTCAAAACTGGAGAGATCTTCTCGGTGTTCAGCCGGGCGATCCTCTAGACTTGGCAACGGCGGGTTTTGCGGAAAGAAAGTTTGCCGTTTCCGTGCCGCGATCTGTTTGGAACAATCCAGATAAACCTTACATGGGCAAAGACAATCTTCCGGCAAGCCCCTGTGATCCACCCTTTGGTTACCCCCTTTATTACAAAAGGGCACAAAAAATTGGAATCCCTGAAGCCGGTGTTGTCGAAATCCAAAATGCCGTCACTAAGGTTGTTACCGACGTAGAGAATTTGTCTAATGCCTCCAACGAACTTGGTAATTACGTTAGCCAACAAAAAGATGAAGCTTCCGCAAGGATAGAGTTTTTCAAAAAGAAGCTATCTAGGTTTGTTAACAACTGGAAGCGTGGAAATCCTGTTCTAGCAGATACTGACCTATACACCCAAAATCCTGAGTATAAAAGTCTTAAAAAATCTATAGACGATGCGAAAAAGTTTTATAATGACTATAAGGCTCGCATAAATAGCCTTGATGAAAAGGCTAAAAAAAGAATAGCTGCAACTAGAAACGCTCTAGGCGTAACAGATAAAAATGGCAAACCTAAAGACACACCTTTAAGTAGAATGATAGCCAACCTACCGTCTACTGCCAAGTTCCACCTCAAAAACGCACAAAAGGTCTACAACTTTATTAAGAAGGTTGCTGAAGAAAACTTAGGCAAAAAATATCTTGTTAAAATTCCCAAGGTTTGTAACGCTAGATACCAGAATGAAGTCATAATGTATAATGAGCCTACCGTTAACATAGCGGCTGGGCCATTTGGATTTAGACCAGAACCCATCAATTCCGGCACGACGTTTGTCAACACCGCTGGCTTTCAGCAGCAAATCAATAAGTATTCTCATAGATTCGGTCCAAACCAGCCTTTTGAGCACTACCTAGACTACAAGATCGACACTGCGTCTGGAGTGTGGATGGGCAAGACAAATTCTGCTGGAGTATCTGCTTGGGGTGGTACAAGTTATAATGACAACTACTCTTTTGGTGCCTTAAAATGTAACTTTAATCCATTTTCAGAAAACTGGGAATACAACTACAAACCAGAACCTCAAGGTGGATTTTTTGACTTTTCTTTGTTTGGTCCTACTTTGTTATCAAAAGCTAAGGTTACGCACAAGGATGAAAATTCCCTACAGGGCGATGCGATAAATCCCGACAATTTACCACTAGCGGCTAAACAAGGATTGCTTCCGGTTGACACTATGGCTATCGTGGAAGATAGTAATAGAATAAAATGTTTCGCAAAGTATGACAACAGCCACTTCTTAGACTTCGCTGGGGTTTCTCCTGATGATCTCACACAGCAATCTATTGACAAGGCGGGGAATATTGTTCCAGACATCATGCAGTCTCTACCCAATTCTAATCCGGACAAGAGACTAGCGTTTGACACAATAGCTGCTCAGGAAGATGCAAATAGCCTATTAGATAGACAGAGACCCTCTATAGCTTTCGTCAAGTGCGATTTAGATGAAGACTTTTATATGCCTCCTAAATTTCAACCCCAAGAAGTTGACGTTTATGCAAATGATTATGTGATGTCTATTTCGGAACCAGCATTTGATATTGTGGAAACTAAAGACGACAACGGTTGCCCAGCCCATGAGTTTCAAGTCAGAAGAGCCACGCCAATTTTTCAAGTTGCTGATAGCGGCGGTTTAGACGGTCAAAAATATACAGATGTGTTCTACAACTCAACGCTCCCCTCCGGAGGAGAAATAATATCTAATAAGCAGGATTTAGACCCTAACCATGTCTATGCTTTGATAACAGTGCCGGGTAGAATAAAATCCACGATAGATCAGCGGTGGGCCTCTGGACCGATGAAGGCGTTTAACACCGTACAGATAGAGAATATCTTGACGGCAGATGTTACTAGACACGAGGCGTTTATAAGACCGGCTTTTCCCGAGTTGGAAGACAAAGTTATTGCCTGCCAGTCTCGTGAAGACCAATGGGGGTCAACTGGCTTTGCTACGATAACTGAGGCTTTAGCATCAGGTGCGGCTAAAGGATTCATCGGTGCCCATCAATCACAAAGCAATGAGCGTGCTCCATTTGTCCCAGAACTTGGAAACTGGTTCCCCGGTCAGCCAGAAGACTACGTTGAACTTTCTTTTACGCAATTAAATCAAGCACAGCAAGCTCAAAGAGATGTAATGAAAGGTGTTGCCCTCAATAGTCCAGAAGGCAACCTTTCCTTTATCCAGCCGTCCCCAATTTATCCAAGCATGGTTGCCCTCCCCCTAATGTCGATGGAAAGGTGCTATGGACCTTGGTTGTCTGCGGCTGCTTTAAATCCGTTTAATCCTAGACAGAGATATACAGACGTAGGAGGCAAAATTGAGTTTATCAAGGACGAGAATCTCACCCCTTGGAACTATGCGGGATACCAATTACTAAACGAAGCTGGAAGATTACAAGCAGATTTTTCCAACAGCTTATTACTTGTTAGTGAGCGTGGAGGTTTTGTTTATCCAGATGCACCAACCGGTATAGCGATAGCTACAGCCTTAGAAGTCGAAGGACCATTAATTACTTCAATAGGCGTTAGCGTTGGAGCTGGTGGTATAAAAACAACCGTTAAGCTTGACCTGTACACCGCACAGTATGGAAAATTACAAAAACAAAAAGAAGGAGCTATTTCACAGATAGCAAGGGAAAGACAAAAGGTTATTGATCAAAACAATAGTGCCATAAGAAGAGGTTTAGGAAAACGTAATGGCAATAAAGATCTCGTTGGTTCATTATTAGCGACCGGCGGCAGTGCAATCAAGAAACTAGCCTCAGACAATGCAGACTTCTTCTCTGATTTTGAGATGGGTAAGAAACCAACGATGAATATTGTTGTTGATGAAGTCAGTGCTGCGGTATTGTCGGACGAAGAATTGAGAGGTAGACTTTCTGCAATTCCAGAGGAGCTTGATATGGCTGCAAAATTAAATGAAAATGCTGTAGGAAGTTTTTCAGACTTTATAATTGGCGTGGGTGGAGATCACGATGATCCAGATATGGCTAGCCCAGAGTACAACCATTTCCCCGCAATCAATGACATGATCTTTCCAGATTCGGAACACTTAAGTAATTAGGAGAGGAATATGACTAGTCCATTTACAACACCAAATATCAAATCGCCAGAGCGTGATTTTCATATTATAAAAACTGATCACCCGTATATGCGTGCTATAGGTTTAGGCGTATTTACAACTGGTGATTTCATCACTTGGATGAACCAAAGAAAACCCGACAATCCAGATGTTTATAAAAATAGACACCTTATTCGCGGCTTAGTTGATGACGATGGTAATGCTATTGCAAACCCATTTGACGTTGTGCTTGGGGTGGATAACGAGGATGATACTGACGATGAAGGCAACAAAGCTTGGGGGTCTTGGCTTGGCTGGAGGCGAGATAGAGGTACTGGCCGCTATGAAAAGCAGCATGTCGATAGTTGGAGCTGGTCGTTTGAAGGAGCAGACATAACTTACACCGATGCAGACTTATTCTACCGGCCACATTGGAGCTTAAGCGGAACAGTCTCTGATGGCGTCGAAATAGTAAGTCAGACAGACACTAGTATCGTTCTTCATATTGATGATGTTTCCGACTCAAACAATGTTTTAACACAAGTAGAAGAATTAAAAACCCCAAGTAAAATAGTAAACATCATACAGCTAAACAGATTTATAAATGACTTTAAACTGGAACTCCCCAAGTCCGACTGGAAAAAAACAAATTTTGATCACGTAAAAATACTAGCAACAGATAAATACATTACGGATATAAAGGGAAGTAAGTTTGGTTATGTTGACTTTTACGCTGACATTACGTTTGTTATTGATTTAGCGGAAGGCGGCATACAGTGCGACAAAACAGACAGAGTGAACTTTAGATTATATCTCTACGATGATGCTTACTCTAGAGGGCCAGCTAAAGAAATTATATTAAAGCAGCCTAAGTTTGCTGGCTACAAAACAGACTCTTTGGGTAGATCTCATGGTGGCGTTATAGACGGTGAGTTCCAACCCGTTGATGTCACTGATCCAAAACAACAATCTGTTGGAGAGCTACAAAAAGCTTGGAACCCATACACTAAAAAATGGGAATCCGGCACGCAGAACATGATGGCAAAAACGGTTCACGATATAGACGCTGCATTTAATAATCCAACTGTCGATAGTTTAGTGGACAGCAATATTAAGCAGGATTTAGACGGAGATCCAAATAGACACTTTGTTCCTAGCAGTGGATTGGTTATGCCGATTGAGATGCAAAACGGGAACCCTATGCAATGGCAACCTAATTATGCCTCTCCATCTGGGTGTAGAGAGGAAGATCACGCCAATAAAAAAGCACAGGTTACAGCATTTAATTTTAACCCATTAAAAGCTTATGAAAAAGATACGCTGGTTATGCTGTCGCAAATAGGTGGCGTTTGGCATATCAGTGACATGGGTAGCGGTGTTGTACCAAAAGATAAACCCGTGGAGGCTGTGTTTGACGGTAAATGGGAGTTCACTTATGCAGCCACTAATTCCAATAGTTTTTTCAAGGTGTATGATTCCACTGAGGCTGCATTAATTAATCAAGCCGGACCATTCTACGGTGAGCTTGTGGAAGACGAACATCCGGACGTGGCATTATATGCTGCTGGACCTCAAACAAAAGCCATAAGAGAGTCCATTCAGGATGCAGACCCATTAGAGATGGAACGCTCCTTTCATCTGATGTATTACTTTGATGACGAATTAAACAATCATACAATCGTACCTGCCACTCAAACAAAGCCAGAAAAAAGAGTGTCCGGCGTTACTTACAACGATCAGTTTAGCACCATCGGTCAAAAGCAATTGTTTTCTATGAATGGATGGTATCAGTTTACATCTTTTGATTTTATGGATAGAGATATTGCAGGCAATAGGAGAGTTGGTAATGCTTTAGCAACAACTCAAGCTCGCTTAAATGCTGCTAACAAGGATATACCCGAAGGGAACTTTGAAGGAGAACCTTGGCCACAAGCCGGTCATAGCGGACCCTTCTTTGGTTGCGTATTCCCTGATGGATACTCCTTGAATGATACCCGTTTTTATGTAGACGGTAGAAACTGGGTGGTTTCGTCTGAAAGCAATCAATACACAAATTCCGCTCAAACCAATTTATATACTGATGCATTTTTTGGTTATGAACCGAATTTATATACAACAGCTTTTGATGGCGACACTTTGCCCTTTTCAGATCCAGACACAGGAGCTGATCTAGACCCACCGGTTTACAAACCAACCAGAAGTATAAACAGAAGATCTGTGGCGGATGCCAACCCAGAAGTAGATTTAACAGAAGATGGAAAAAATACATACCAAAGAAATTCCGCTGCTTACGAACCTTCTATGTTTTACATGTCTGAGCAGGGTAAACATGACCTAAAAATGCTTCCCGCAGACATCGCAACGAACGCTTCTCCGGACGGAGAAAACGGAGGACCAATTCAAAACATTCATGCCTTAGATCGGCTGCATGGAATATATACAGGTGAACCTCTTCGTCTCAGGTCTAAGGTACCCTTCCTAGAAAAATACTGGCTTAGAAAAAATGATCCAGCAGGAACTGCCGTAAACGATAAAATATTTACCAATAAGAATGAAAGTGCCTTTGACTTTAAGCCTAAAACACCGACAAAAATTCAATTTAGACCTCTTAAAATGGGTACATACGCACAGTTTTACCGAGGCTCTTTTACTAATGCTGAGATGTACAGAGGAGAAGATTTATATTTAAAAAGTTTAGGGCGATCTGCTATTGTTAATGGAGATGATACCGAGATAACAAGTAGGGCCGCTTATTCCGCTGAAGTTAATCGCTTGCTATTTGATACTGATGAACAAAATGAGGGTGCAGCTTCAAGCTATAGTAGGGGTAGAGAGAGAATTTTGATTGACCATAGACATCGCAAATATATATATAATGACAAAAAGGGACTTTTATACAATTCAGATATAACTTTTAGGGCGGCGAACTATACCGGAGAAGGCGTTCCTCAATTTTTTGCGGCAGATGAAGTCTTTGGAAAAGCTGGTCAAGATGCACACATAGATTTCCCCAGTTACAGTAGCAGAATTCACACCATAGACTTCTGGAACGGCGATCCGGAAAAACATGAGTGGCAAGCCCAAGTCGGAAGTAGAGACGGTGACGGTGCTGGTGCGTATGGAGTTATAGGTGCCATCGCTACCGCTACGTTTAACAACTCAGTGACTTTTGACACCTCACAAAGGGTTGGTATGGGATCTGAATCCTCGTTTAATGGAGGGATGACCAATAGAAAAACTGTTCAAAAACCAACTTGGGGAGGTAGCAACAGAAGTAACTATGACGATCACGGTACAACTCAACTTTGGGCTACCATCTACGGTGCTTGGCCAAGAGATCAGCTAATATATGATGTAAGGTATTTCTGTGTACACCACTTTAATGAATACCCACTACTAGAAGGGTTTACTATCGAGAATACTCTCCTTAAAACGCTGCAATTTGGAGACCCCTCAAGAGATAGCCTTGGAAATTTTCCGTATCGAGATACCGGTCTTGTCCCTGTAGCATTCCCTAGAAGAATAGGCAACACCTTAAATGAATTTTATATTAACCTCATTCATACTAGAGCGTTGGTTAGGGATGCTGATGGAGAACTAGTAGAGAATCTTCTTGATACTGATGGTGATGGTGTTGATGAGACAGTTTTTAATCAAATAGATTTTGCTAACAGAACATTTGATGTAGACCTAATAACCCCAACTAGATTTGGTCCCGATGGTCAAGCGGCACAAACATGTGCGACTGGATGTATAGTTTACTCTGACGCGACCATTGAGGAAGGTGTAGAAAAGGACAAGATGCTCCTTAAGAAATACTGGAATATAGATACCCGCCGCGTTGGTAAACTACTGCCCTACCGTTACAATAGAACCATGCTAACCACGCCGTTTCCTTCTGGTAAAGAAATCAGACTAGATGATCCTAACTTTGTGATCTTGCGTAGCGATTTACCGGAGGAAGGCCTTCAAGCCAATGACCCACTTCTACACAATAAGTTGGTATTGATAGGTTCGGGGTCTAACTATAGAGTTGGAGACTTGGTTGGTAATGTTGGCAAAGGTCTTAGAATGGGCGTTACAGAGGTTACTTCCGCTCAAATAGACGGCGAAACTGTTAATGGTATTATTTCTAAGGTAAAAGTGTTTAACCCCGCTGATAATGTCGAGTTTACACACGCATCGCCCTCTGAAACCTTAATTACCAGACAATCTCAAGCAAACGCCCTGAGAGTCACAACCATCTCTTCAATAGACCCACAAAATGCAGGAGGGTTTGAAGGGTTTTTCACAAATGCGATGGTCAGTGGAATTACGGAGATAGACCAAAAACCCCTGTTTATAGATGGAGATGAAGGAAGATTCATACAATTAAGTGCTAATTCAGACAGTACAAGCACTCAAATAAGGGAGGGTGCCCAAAATAACCCTAGATTTGGTTTTACTGACACGCCAAACCTGAAAAGCGTTTCTGTGCAAGAAGAACAAAGATCGCCAAATAGAAAATATGATATATTCTTCCATTTTCATAACGATATTACCCACACGTTTGCAGATTCTGAATACGGCGGCTTCCTAAACGGTGGAGATGGCATATCAATTCTAGCTGAACAATTTATAGAAACTAAAATTTCTGGAACATAAAACAATTTTCGTGTATAATTATATACAATGAACCTTTAAAGGAGACTTTTTATTATGGCTACGATTACATTTCATGCTAATAATGCTGAACATATACTTGCCTCACAATACCAAAATGATCCTACATTAATTAATCACGGTGCCGCTTCAGGGCTGGGATTTTTTGGTGCCGGATTTGGTTTATCTGTACCGGTTGGCCAGTATCAACAACAAACATACGTTACAAATAGTACGGGTACTGCCTCTGGTATACAGTGCCAAAACACCAGATATGGCGATACTTCTGCTGATTCTGCCTCCATGCCAAACAGCGGACTGTTTTATGGAAATGATGGGGCGGTCATTGGTAACTCTGGACTTCCAAACTTTCAAGCACCCCTCAGAATAAGATTTTCTCACGACGAAAAAGTTAGGGTGCAGAACTGCAAACTACGAATTTTTAATAGATCCAATATCAATACCCACGCAGACGGTGTAGAGACTAGGGTTTACGAAGTGAGGCGACCTCACCCCGTGAAAAATCAGTTCAATGCTACATCAGGACCGCTTAGTTTCAGGGGCAACTCTGGTCACGGTTGGACTAGATGGGTTGAGGGAACAGATATGGTAGATCTGAATTTCACCTCAAGTCCCGGTATGAGCGGAACTAACACCTCTAGTGATGACGGCTTACCATCAACTGCTGGAGATGGCTACAAGAACTGGCTGACTAATGAAGGTTCTTCTCACAGATCGACCCTACACGACTGGTATGTAGCTATTTCAGCTTCTCCTAGTGAGATAGGGTCTAAGACTGACTTTGGAATGTATTTTACCGTAGAGTACCTATAGGGTTTACGGCTTAGTTTTTTAAAGGTTCAAAAGAAAAAGGGGTGGTTTTGGCCACCCCTTCTTCGTTTTCTCCTTTGTTATTATTCGTTCTTTTCAGTTTTAGGGTTCCACTTGACCCAACCTCTGTCGGGCAACCAGTTGTCGCCATCTTTCCTCTTCGGAAATAGACCACCTCCCTTCTTATGAGAACCAAAGGATAGTTTCGCTCCGCAATCCATGCAGCGTAGTTCGTAATATAGATTATCATCTACATTTCTTACTACAAAACGCAGATTGTCAGAGCCACATTTTCCACATGTAGTTTCTTCAAACACCTCCTGAAACCTTGCGATTCCAGCAAAGATGTCTCTTTGAGAGTCGCCCTCTATTTCTACATTGATGCGACCATTTCTCGTTTTATAATTGACCTTCATTATTACCTCCAGTCTTCTGAATACCCAGTGATATCATCTGGCACACTAACGATACCACGCTGGTAATCGTTTAATTTCTCTATCGCTAAACTAGCTTGACGTTTTGTCACCTTTCTCTTCACAGATGTATTCAATACATTTTGGAAGAACTCAGCACCATTAATGTCTAGCTGTCTGCATTTACTATCAACAAAGTTTGCTTGAGCGTCAGTCATTCTGTCTGAGTCGTCATACTCTCCTTCAGTTGCGACCTTGCTAGTTTGACTAATACTCCGTACAATACTTGCTGTATCCTTTTTCGTCATCTCCTCAGCAGCCACAGTACGCAATCTAAGAGCCTTTCTTAAAGCCCTTCCCTCCGCACGTGTTGCTGCTGTAGCGGTGTTAAAAACGCAAAACATGTCGTCTGTGTTGCCTTCCCAACTGTCAGCTACATCAGAAAAGACAGAGCCGTCTCCAAACACAACCTCCCAGATTACGGTAGATCTACCTACCCCGTTCCCATCACTAGGTGGAAATACCTGTGTGGGCCTACTGGAAACGATTTGCCCTAAAACTAGCTCTGACACCCTCCGTAGTCCAGCACACGTTGGTCTACCATCAAAGAGTTCGTTATCAGCGAATAGCCCCAAAACATAGTCATTCCACTCAGGAGAAGTAATTGAAGGCTGATTCTCATCTACAATTACATCTTTTACGCTGGTGTCGGTGTTTGATGGCGTTTCCAATTCAACATTTTCAAATAAATCTGTCATTATTCAACCTCTATAAAACGTTTCGATCTTTTAGGAAATTTAGTTTTTACACTGCTCAATACTTCTTCTACGGTTTCAATGATCTCCTCCTTTTTACTTAAAGATTCTTGGCCAAGGGATTTTACTCTTATCACGACATAACCACGACTAAGCAATGATCCGCTTTTTCTAAGGTCTGCGTTGATCTGTTTCTGCAACTTTTCCTCGCCCCATATCGGTAAGAAATGAGAAGGTCCATCTACCTCTATTATAGTCTTCAACTCAGGAATATACAAGTCTATTTCCAGATTTTCAGCGGGAATAATTAGTTCATGCATTTTTACAGAATATCCGGCTTTTTGTAGCCTTGATTGTATAAACTTCTCTAGTTTAGAGCCTTCTGTTGCGGCAGTTCTGATCGCGGCTATCCCCTTGGAACGCATATTTTCTTTCTGCTCACTGGTCATTTTTTTCCAATTATCTTTTGCTATTTTTGCACGTTTCGCTCTTTCGCTGTCGCTCATCTCTTCCCAGTAGCCCACTAAGCCACTACTTATCTTGATCTTCTCTTCCCTTGATCTTGTTTTACCCATTGTTGGATGAGAACTTCTGCCCTTTTCCAGAGCTACTTTCTGTGCTTCGCTTTTGTTTTTTAATTCATAGCCGTGTTTAATTAATGTCCGCCTTATCTTATTAGGATAAGTTTTCATTCGTTTAGCTATTTCATATGTACTGTGGTCATCTTCATTATATAGTTTGATGACTTTCTTATCAAAATCGTTCATGATAACACCTTAATTATATCCTTTACTGAAAAATTTTCTAAGACGAGCGGCTTGTTAGCGGTTAGTCTGTAAACTTCATCTGCGTCTTCTTGACTTTTAGTTATGACTGGAATCTTATCGGAAATCGCCATTAATTCAAAAATATCAGAAGTCCCGCCCGTGAGAGGCGAGTATAAGTAAGCTAGTTTAAATTTGTTTACAATATTTGCCGCCCTAGCTACATTTTGTAGGGAGGTCGCCACTAGTAGACCAGTAAAGCTCCATATGTCGGCAGAATTGAACATACCAAACCTGCTCTGTGTTGGGTTAAAGTCTACATTATTGTAGAATACACTAGCATCCTCCACATCGTTTTCTTCTACGGCTTTATTGAGAGCCTTGTATATTTCAGTGTTTTGAGGTGTGCCGCCATTCGTCTCTAAGTAAAATCCGACATGCATATTCATTCTCCCTTGTAGAGTTTTAATATTTTTTTAATTCGTTGTTTGTATGTATGTTGTTTTGCTAGTTTTAAACCTTGCTGCTCTATAGACTTTCTTTTTTCTTCATTGTTTAATATGTCCTTTGTTTTGTCTACCATCTGCTCTAAGTTGCTATATATTAGGCAGTTTTCACCATCTTTAAAGCCAAGGGAGTCAATATGCTCATTGTAAGATGTCAAGAGGCAAGTTCCACAACCTATAGTCTCAAAATTTCTATAGTTTATATCTATACTTATATTAGCATTCCAGTGCACCTTGTATAAATTAATCGCTTTTACCATGTCGTTACCAATAACAAATTCATCTAACTTAAAATTAAATGAGTTCGCCACAATGGATATGAGTTGTGCTCTATTTACTATGTTGCCACAAAATCCTACGTCATATACTTTTTCTAAGTTTAAGGGTTTTATTACCTCGTCGTCGTAGCAGTTAGGGAACCAAACAGATTGTGCGTTACAGAATTCCGGTGTTGCTTGAAGAATTAGGTCATAATTACCTTCATTCGCTGTTTTTAGGTACGATTCAATACCTTTTACGTGGGCGTCAATAGACCACAGAAATTTTTTAGTTTGAACTGTAGCTAGATTGGGAACCCAACCTGTCTGGTCGTAATTTTCTAAATTTATAATTAAGTCGTATGACTCATAATCCGGCTGTATATATGGCAAATAACCGTCATGACCTAGACCCCAAACGTCCGCCTTGTACTCATGATGCTCAAATGCCCTTTGTAAGCAAAAGCATTCTCGATATATACGGTTTTGTTCGTGTCTACCGTTTTCTTGTATCAGCAGTACCTTCATTTTTTCATCCTTAAGAACCACTCTATGGTATTTTTAAGACCAGTTTGAAAGTCTGTTTTTGCCTCAAATCCTAGCCTAGCCTTTGCACGGGCAGTATCTAGACATCTACGAGGCTGTCCGTCTGGCTTGTCGGATTCCCAAATTATGTCCCCCTCAAACCCCATTTGCTCACCGATCTCCATAACAAGATCCATTATTTTTATTTCTTCACCGGTTCCAATATTGATTGGTTCTAGACTAACATCGGTTGTGATAGCCTTTGCGATTGCCTCCACACAATCTGGTGCGTACAAAAATTCTCTGGAAGCCTGTCCAGTACCCCAAACCCTGACTTGCCGATCCCCATTCTTTATGGCGTTATAAAACTTCAAAATAAGGGCGGGTATTACATGGCTGCTCGTGAGATTAAAATGATCGTGTGGGCCGTACATATTCACAGGAATCAAGTTTGCACCTCTCATTTTATATTGTTCGCCATAAGTCTCTAATAGCTTCATTAAAGACTTTTTCGCGATACCATAAGGTGCATTTGTTTCCTCTGGGTAGCCTTCCCATAAGTAACTTTCTAGGAACGGTGTCGGTGTATGCTTTGGGTAAGCACAAACAGTTCCAAGCAAAACAAACTTTTGCAGCTTCCTGATTCTTGCGTACTCAATAAGGTTTGCACCCATGATAAGATTGTCGTACATGAATTTACCGGGATTTTCTTGGTTGGCACCAATACCCCCAACTGAGCCAGCAGCATGAACAATCACATCTGGATTGTAATATTCCAATGCTTTTCTTACAGCCTGCTGACAACGTAGGTCGTAAGGTTGTGACCCAATAAGGGTGACCTTATATTCCTCGCCTAACAACTTAGGCAAATAATCTTTAATGTTCTTCCCTAGAAATCCTGTTCCGCCAGTAACCAATACTCTCATTCTACAACTCCTTGGGTTCTGGCCTAAAAAAGGTGTTTCCAGCATTCTTTGCATATTCAACGTAGCCTATGCTTTGTATGAAGTCTTTAAGCTCATCTTCATCCATGCTGTGCTCTACGCATACTAATGATGGCCTGTTCTTTGACCAGTCATTAGACCTTAAAACTTTCATATCTACACCCTCGCAATCGACTGAAAGGAAGTCAACATGATCATATTCTGACAGTAGACTCTTTAAGGTGACGGCTTGAACTTTGATAGGCTCCTTTTTGAACTTGTCGCCATAAGCACCAATCATTTTCTGTTTGAATTCTTCGGATATAGTTGACGCACAGCTATCTATCCCCTCTGAAAATATATGAAAATCTACGGTCGTCTCTTCATCAAAGCAGGCCACATTTCTTATGGACACGTTATCATCGTTTTCGTAAAGTCTTTCTAGGTTGCTAAAAAACTCTGGGTGAGGTTCTACTAATAGCCCACGCCACGCGAGATGGTGTATTAAGAATCTAGAATTTGAATATGTTAAACCGTCGCACGCTCCAACATCAACAATAACACCTCCTTGCTTTTGTTCAAAAAAGTTTAGAAGTATTTCTTCTTCTCCGTATTGACTGTAAGTAAACATGTAGCCTCCTTAGCTATATTCTGGATTTTCTTCTTGATCATATGATTGACCAACAAAGTATGTGTTCGTTCTTGGTGGTGCGTCTTTTGGGAATGGTAAACGATCAAAAAATTCATCATGAACTATGGCGTTATCCCATACTATGGGGTAGATTATTTCTCTCAAGAAGTTTTGGTCAACCTGATACTTTTGGTCAAAGTCTCCAGTGTCATACTCCTCAATTAGTTTTACAATCCCTTTGAGTATACCATTTCTTGCACCCCACATGCCTCCTAAAATTTCTGTTTTATGATAAGGGTGATCCCTCATTATGTGAAAGTCTTTATCGCTTTTAAGCCATTCTTCTATTGCTGATTTTTCTCTCAACCCAAGTCTTGAGTCTGTATCTCTTGAAATCATGACATTTTCACTGTCAGCGGCAAAGAAACGCCAAAACATACCATTCCAGCCGCTACCTCCCATTTCTATAATCAGCGAGTTCAGATCTAAAAGCTCTGATTTAATTTCTTCAGAGACATCTTCTCCAACATAAAAGTGACAGTGCCATTCCGGAAAAAGCTCATTGGCTAATTCTGCGTTTCTAATTGCACCAATTGTGTATTTTGGGTCATTACCCCAAAGACTAAAGGCTATTACCTTGTTCATTTATCCATTCCTCTAGGTTTATTTGTGGGTTCCAACCGAAACTCTTTGCTTTATCTATGTCAGCAAGAGAGTGCTTAACTTCGCCTTCTCTTGGCGGTAGGTTACAATATTCCGCATCTTTACCTCCAAGCATTTCTACCAAATCTAGGATACTTGTCCTTTTGCCAGTCCCGATATTAAATATATCGCCCTTAAATTCAGCTATCTGTTTGGAAAATAGTATGTTAGCACTTACAACGTCACTGACATTTATATAATCCCTCGTTTGAATTCCGTCGCCAACAACGGTCAGAGGTTCTCCGGCAGAGATTTGTCTGTTAAAAACACCCATGACTGGAGCGTACTGCCCTTGTGAGTGTTGTCGTTTTCCGTATACATTAAAATATCTAAATACAACCGTCTCTAGACTATATAAATCAGAGTACATTTTACATAGTTGCTCTCCAGTAAATTTAGTTATCGAGTAAGGGTTTAGGCAGTCGGAGGGCGTATCTTCTTTTATAGCCCCCAGCCTAAAGCCTGACCCATAAATCGCCGCCGTAGAGGAAAAGATGAACCTTTTGACGCCAGCTTTTCGTGCCTGCTTTAACATGTTGTGTGTTCCGAGAACATTTGTTTTTATTGCTAGCTCTGGGTTTTTAATACAATCTTGTATCCTTACCTCAGCCGCTAGGTGAAAAACATAGTCAGCGTTTTCAAAGACTTTTCTGTAATAGTGGTCGATTTCACAGATATCCGCAATCAGATAACTCGCTTGCCCATTTACATGGCCGCTGGAAGGGTTATTGTCTATTACGCAAACCTCCCAGCCCATTTCCACTAGTCTATCAACAAGGTTGGAACCTATAAAGCCGCAACCCCCAGTTACAACAGCTTTAGTCATTAGTAATCCTTTCTTTTGGAAATCCTAAATCTTTTCTAGCGTTGAAAACCTGCTGATCCCTACCGGAGTAATACAATGTTTTCTGAGCCGCTATGTCGGCTTGGTTGTGATTCTCTGACCCCTCAATGCTCCAGTGCTCATGGCTTATTATTATCTTATCAATATACTTCTCTTTTCCCATAGCACGCACCACCTGAGTAAATTCATCGTCGCAGTATAGGCTTTTATAATCAGGATGATAAATATAACCAAAGTGATTGTACAAGCCCTTGCTAAGAATAGAAAAAGTAATAAGTTCCCCATTTGTATTCCCGTCGTTAAAATGGACGCATCCATCAAGCTCTGGAAAGTGTTCGTTCATTGCTATGGCTATTTCATTATCCCAAGAATGTGCCTTGGGCACCATGTCGTCAGAAGCACATATAACTATATCAAAGTCTTTGCCTTCTATATGATTGTTTATAGCACTTATCTTCTCGGTATTCGCGTCAAAGTTTTGGACTCCAGAGATATTTACCCTTTTGGAGAGCAAGAACTTGATTCTTTCTTGCATGTAAGAATCTGTCATACTCAAATCAGCGGTGTCACAATTGATGTTGAAAAAAATCTCATTATGAATACTGGCTGTCTCTATATAGTCCGACAGAACACGCAGGAATTTTTCTGGGCGACCGTATGTTGGGAATTGTATTAAAAGTTTCATATTAACCTCATTATATTATAGTCAATCTACGGCTGCATTACAACTTCATTTCTCATTTTTTCCATTTTTTCAGCTGATTCGTTATCACCCAGAAGTTTTAACATTTTTGCCGAACGATTAAATGGCGTATGATTCTTGAGGATCTGATTCTTTATCTTGGAGGTCATGTCGCTTGCGTCCTCTCCCTCGGGCGGCTCTTCAAATATTACTTCTAAAAACTCAGCCCACGCAGGTTTACTTTCTTCGGTTGGTAAAACTTCAAGACTGTGAGCGTTTAGACAAGCGTCGAAAAATAGCTGTGAAGAAAACAGCCTGTGATCCCCGCAGATCAAAATTTTAGAGTAAAATGATAGGATCTCTGATAGTTCAGCTAGGTTCGTATTGAAGTCGAACCCGTTAGAGCCTGTAGAGAGCGACATCAAGTGATGTGGTTTTTTACTATTAACAATTTCTTCCATCTCCTGTGTGACATCAACGCCCAGTACACCTACAATCTCTTTAGGTTTTCTAGGTGCTTTTGCCAAAAACAGATCGGCGGCTGGCAATAGCCTGTGTATTTTAAATTTTCTATTAGGATCAGACTTTGTGTTGAATTTAAAGTCATTGCTAAACCCAAATTTTAAATCTACACCTTGGTCAATTAGGTTTTCAATACCTATTAATTCAGCCTGTGTTGCACCGGTAGTGTTTAAGGCTAGAGACACCTTACTTTGGCTTAAATATTTTACGATGTCATTGGTCAAAAATTTATAGTGGCTAACAAGAACATCTGGCCCAAAACTATCGAGCATATCATAAGCACTTACATTGGGGTCTGCCCACAGGTCTGCCTGCAATCCGCAATTTTGCATTGACGCTGCTAGATACCTAGACTCTGTAGACGTTGTGGTAGAGTAATTATGAAATAGAATTCTCATTCGTCATTTATCCTTCTTAGTGTTTTAACGTTATTAATTTTTACGATTGGGTAGTATTCGTTGTGCTGCGTTACCACCTCTCTTCTGTTGGGCCAGTCGTTTATAGCCTCAAACAGAAATTTATTCTTGTATTCTGGATTAGATACCAGATTATAGAATGATTGTATTAGTTTTTGCCCCGTAAGGTACATAATTTCTGTCCAACACTTGTCGGAAACGGCAAGAGAAAGATTTTCTAGCTTACTCTCGTTATCTATTATACCAATGTCGAATTCGTTTGCTTCTTGCGGCGACTGGAATAAAACTGAGGATTTCTTAAGATTAATTGATTTTAAATAATGAGGAGTTAGTAATACACCGCCACCGCATATTATTAGTCTGTTTGTCATAACATTATTCATACATAGCCTTATACTTTCACAGCAATTTGAATGAAAGTAAACTTGATTTTCTACTATCCTAATTTTTACAGACTGGCCAAAACGTTTTCTAATAAAATTGTAAACTTTCTGGGTCTCAAAGCCTGAACAAAGAACTATCTCAAAATCTATGAATACTGAACTGATTGCTTCTATCTGCCTCTCTATCAAGCTCTTACCGTCTATATTGACCAGTGATATAGGGCCATATGACTTCATTCTGTAGCCATGATTCTCTGCTAACAGCAGAATAGAAACACTTTCGCTTCTTACTTCGCCATCTGTCAGCCTTGGGCTTGTTATGTACTCATTTATTCTGGACTTTTTCATGCTAGTTTTTTATAAGCCCCTTGTTGTTTTGATATTTTTTCGACAAAATTTACCATAGCGTCGTAGTTCTTGTGCTCAAGGTATGTTTCTCTCACGACTTTATTAGGAATTGCTACTACACCGTTTTGCTCGTAGTAACTTACTCTGTCCAAACTAACATTTATCGATTCGTTTATTTTTTTAAAGTAGTTTTTGGGAACTTTTTGCGAGGGCGTTAGTTTTATAAAGTGCGTAGCCCCAATTAGTTTTTGAAAAACTTCCGTGTCTCTCATCTCACTATTCCCTGTGTAAAGGTGGGTAATGGCAGCAAAATTTTTGATCGCTTCTTGGGTTTTATGGGTTATTTGTACGATGTCCTCCGGTTTCATTTGCAAATTCGTTGACAGTAACACACCAATTCTATCGTGGTTGTAGTCTGAATTAACAATAGAGTCTATCGTAGTTTGTATGCTTTGAACATTGTGGTCTAAGTCATCATAAATGCACACCCCAAAAGTTGGCTGTGACTGCTCAGTTGCTAGCTCAAGCTTTTCTTCAAACGACATTTTCTTGTCTTTAAGCCAATCCGTTGGCCTGTACATACTACAAAATCTTTTTAGCTCGTAATAACCTTCTGCATATTCAGCTTGGCCTAACTCGGAAAATTTATGAATTCTATTAGCATAACATCCCACTTGCGGTCCGCCAAATGGTCCTCCGCTAGTGGGTATAACTTCTTTAAATAAGCACTTGGAGCAGTCCATGCTTAACCCCTAATTGCTTTTATCTCATAATGTATACCGTTCATATGCGTCGATGCAATCCTCAGACCGGCCTGCATTAACAAGTCTTGGATGCTTTGCATAAAGGTTAGAGACTCTAAGTTACCTACGATTGATGACGCATCGTTTGGTGATAGTAACCCATTAAGTATGTGTTTTGAAAGCAATCTACCATCTGTACCCCCTATTGAAAGCTCCCCACCTATTCTAAGTTTGCTCAATAGTGCTCCTATTAATTCTTTAATTCCATTGTGAGAAAAGCTATCAAGAACATCTGTTGCTAAAATTACCTCGCATTCATTGTCTGAAATAGAAGACAAATCCACTTGGTTAGTCGATACTTTTACGTGTTCAAAGTTTTGGATACCCTGTTCAGGATCTAATACTAGTTGTAACTTCATTTTATCACCTCGTAAGCTTTGTCAAAAATTGTATTCCATTCTTTTACAAATCTCTCTTCAGAGAACTTGTCTTTGATTGTTTCCCTAGCAGCTAACCCCATTTTATGAGCAAGCTCGGTGTCTCCCAGTAACTGTTCGCAATACCCCCTGAGTTCGTCCTCGTTGTTGGACATGAATCCGTTTACACCGTGCTCGATTATATTTGGTATCTCACATGTCTCAGTCGTTACTATTGCACAACCACAAGACATGGCTTCCAGCAAAGACGTTGGAACCGGACTTAAGACGCTAGGATTTATATAGATTAACGAGCTTTGATAGTCTTTTACCAATGCTTCCACAGACTCGCTTTGTTTGGATAATCCTTCGGTTTCTCCTACCACCTTGGTAGCAAGACCTTCTGTGATTCTTTTCCAACCTTGATAATTCAGTGCGTAATCTCTATTGATAAAATCATGAGCAACCGTGAATATTACAGGTTCTCTCTCTTCATCCGAGGGTTTAAACAAGTCGGTGTCGATTGAGTGGTAGACAACCTCTCCTTCCATACCCCATTCTTGTTTAGAGTAGTTTGTTATAAAGACATTAACGTCTCCTTGCATAGATTTAAACTGATCCAGTTGGTCGTTTGGCCAAGATTTAAGCGGTAGCGTATGCTCCAAGGATACTATTGGAACATTAATACTTTTATTTATTTGAGATGAAAGCTGATACTGACCAAACTTACTTTGGGACAATATAAAATCAAAGTTAATTGCTGGGTAGGTTGCGTTTTTTGGTAGGACGTAGTAATTATCCGGAAGTGGAGCGTGACCGGCAAACCAATCTTTTCCGTTCTCGTGCGTAAAAGCGTAAAAGTTATGTCCAGTTTTTGCTAGTTGTGATTGATATCTTTCGTGGGTATTGAAGGTTAGTATGTTGTACTTCCTGTCCCTAGCACCCACCTTATCTAGTATGTTTAGAGTACTAATCATTCAGCTTCTCCTTCATTGTAGCCCCTATGTTTTTCAGTGAAAATTCTTCGACTTTTTGATAGCCTTTACTTTTGTTCTTCTGAGTATAAACTACGGGGTTGGATAGCCACTCTTCATATGCTTCACGCATATGTTCTTTGATCTGCTTTTCACACGGGGACAGAAAATAGTCTTTGCCTAGTTCTAATTCACTAGAATGACCACCACTACTCTTTTTGCATTTAAAAACGGCGTCTATTGTTTTGGCTATATCGTCATCGTCTAGCTCTTTTGGTGCACTCCATTTGGTTGTAATCGGTTTGCTTCCAAACCCAACAGCATCAATCAGATTAGAAGACCAAGGGTGTCCACTGTTGATATCTAAGTAAGAATCACCGTACTGGTGTATTTGATAAACTTGTTCTTGTGTTAAGTTTGGCTCTCCAACAATGATTTCTCTAGGATACAGGGATACGTCTCTTTGTAGATGTAGCGAAGCCTTTACTGCCTCAGATATATCCCTAACTTTCTTATTAGAATCCTCTCTTGGGGATACAAGGAATATAATCAGTGTAGCTAGCTCCGACGCATCAAACTCAGAATTAAAGGCAGACAGGATACTTTCTAGTGCTTTACTGTCATCTGGCGACAACATTGTATAGAATTTAAATTTGCCTACCGCTTGAGGGATTTGTATATCTTTTTGTTTTGTTTTATACTTGCTTGTATCAGTGCAGAAAGGTATGTATCTAGCTTTTACTTTTAGGTTTGACAACTCACGAGCCATGTTTACATTAGGAACCCACACTTCATCTAACTGTTGTAGTTTTTCTGGTACCGATGTATGCCCTATTTCTGTAAAAGTATTTCCCAGTATGGCAACATTCTTCTTGAATTTTTTACTGCCTACTAGGTGATCTGGAAAAACGTGTTGTATACAAAAATCACAATCACTCAAATCTTTCTGCTCGATCTCTGCCAGTCTTCCAGATATCTTTCTAGGTTGTGACAAGTTAATTGATCTACAGACAACGTCTACGCCCGCAGCATCTAATGCGAGTATATTGCTCTCTGTGATTCTACCCCAATCACTATTCTCTTTGTAGTATCCTATATATAAAACTTTCATTTAGCTTTATCCTTCATTCTTTGTTGATATTCTGCGTAGTTAGGATGACTCCAATCCTCTTTATCTATAAAATTGTAATATGATAAAATCTTACCTATCACGCCAAGCGGAGGTGGAACATGAAGATTGGGGTGTGCGACTTGTCCTGCGTGATTATTAGAACCCATGATTATGCCTCCCCATACACAGTCAATTACATATAATTGGTCGTGACAATACATGTTATGATAACGTATATGCTTTACATATTTCCAATGAGCTAAGTATGACCCAACGTCAAATGATCCAATTTCAGGTGGTACGCAGGGTGATAGTCTTAGCGACCCGTTCCAGAACCCTTGCTGGAAAGCAATAATTGCGTAATCTTCGTATTCGTCAATATTCTTAAATGCACCTTCGATATCTGGATGCATGATGTTGTCATCATCTAATTGGAATATCCAGTCATCGTCTTGAAAATTATAGTTATCTAAGACATGATTCCTTGCATGAATTCCTGCCGGTCCAGTATACTCACACTTTAATAGAATCGCTTTTTCTTTTACCTCTTCTGGTATTTTTACTCTGTCGTCATAGCAGATAATCCATTTCCAAGACTTTGGAATTGTTTGCATTATTTGAATTAGATTGTCTGGTCTTCCACATGGAGTTATGGCGTAGATCATAGCTTTTCCTTTAAGTTGTAATTTTTAATAAACTCCATTCCAGCGGTGTTAAATTCACCATGGAACCCGAATGAGCTATACGAAAATATTAAATCTCTTGTGAAGTACTTATATGGTGTAGGATGCTCAACTGAAAATTGTGCTGCTAATTCTGGGGGAGCAAATTTGATTCCCTTGTCGGTCATGTGGTCATAGTTGAAAACACAAATGTTGAGGTCTTCATTCTTATGCTCCCACCCTAGCTTTGCAGATTCTTCTACAAACTTGCGTGTTCTCAGAGAAAACCCTCCGTTGCCTACAACGTTCGGGATTTCTTCTATGCGACCGGCTACCATATCACTCGCTTGAATGATGTTCATTGGCCAAGGTGCACCTATATAGTCATAGTCTAAATACTCTTCGTCCCAATGCTCTATATCTATAATAGTCGAATCGTGTTGAACATTCAAACAAAAATCATCCATTATGTACTTATTTGTTTGCTGAACAAACGACTCGCAAAATCCTATACGATTCTCATCATCATCCTGTAAATTCGAGTTTAAGTCAGTCGTCATATCGCACACTTCGATATTGTGCTTGTTTATAGTCTTATTAAATAAACTTAAATCTGTCTTGCTGCTATCTGTAATCAATACTGATTTTTTGAAATCCACCTGATCCATACCAATCAGCATAGATCTTAGTGATTTCTCTACATGTTCGGTTCCCCAGCAAAAGGTAAAGATAGCAACGTCTGGAAGCTGTAGTTTATTTCCAGTAGTCATAGATCCCCTTTTCGACTTCATAAGACATTATTTTTTGCTCTCGCTTCGGCTGGGTCATAGCCCACTGAAACATTTCTTTTATTAGTTCTTCAAGGTTCGTATCATCCGAAAAGTTTAGCATCTTAGGGTTCTTAGCCAACGAATGGTCACAGTGTGCATATTTAACTTCGTGACGTGGTTCTACGTTTTTCTTTTCTGCTCCATAATAACCATTCTTCCAAGCTACACGCTGTACGGTGTCGGCTAATTCGTTGATTGTGTAGGTTTTGTCTGCCCCCAGATTAAAAGTCCAGCCGTTCCACTTGTTAATTAGTTTTTCAAATGGCTCCATATAATACTTAACATCAGAGAAGGCTCTTGTCTGTTCTCCGTCGCCATAAATCAGCATCGGCTCATTATCTAAAACTCGTCTAATGAAAATGCCAGCTACGTTTCGATACTTATCCCAGATATTTTGGTAAATACCAACGATATTATGAGGGCGAACTATTGTGTATCTAAGATCGTGCTGCTCATGAGCAATCTTCAAATCCATTTCAACTGCATACTTTGCAATACCATATGGATCAATAGGTACCGGAAGCATACTTTCCTTGAATGGGGGGTGGTGTCTACCGTAAATAGCCATAGATGAGGTAAAAATTAATTTTATATCGTTATTGATGCATTCGTTAATTACATTTGCACTTGCAACAATATTGTTTTGATAGTTGAATCTGCGTATAAAGGGCGATAAACCCTCTGCCGCATAAGCCGCAAAATGGAAGCAAGCTTCTATATTCTTGTCGGAAAAGGCGTTTTTCAGGGACTTGTGCCCGTCAACTAGGTTTATGGGCCAGAATTCAAATTGTTCTGCGGGTACGTCTGGTAGATAATCTATGTATCCGCCACTCAAGTCATCAATGCCGATAACCTTGTACCCGTTAGAAATAAGATGACGACTTAAATGCGAACCTAAAAGTCCGGCACAACCTGTTATCACCACTGTTCTCATGTAATCAACCCTCTTTGTTTCATTGTCTCGATTCTTTTTTGTTCCCAAGTGTTCCTTTTTTCACACTGCTGGATTAGATTGTCGTAAGCCAAGTTAAAATCAAAGTGCTGTCTTGTGTTTGCACCATCAAATGCTGCGGAGGATTCATTAAAATACATTCCTCCAGTAGAGCCTGTGGTGGATTTATAAAGCAAGTCCCTAGTCATTCTAGCCTCAAAAAAACTATTTAGTTTTGAAGGATCACCTAGAACATTTACTATCAGCCATTTGGCCAAATTCCCCGGTTCTATATTTTCTATTTCTTGCTCCGGAGGCTTTGGAAACGGTTTATGCAATCTAGGCGGTGAACACCAAGTTTGTTCAATTGGTAGTGTTTCAAAGCTATCAAAAAACCTCTCCCACTGCGATCCACTAAGATTCCACTGGTAGTATTTTTCAAAGTTTTCCCTTGTTCTTTTTCCCTCCGCTAGCCTTTCAGCTTCTGGTTTAGCAAAGAAATCAGCGAATATCTTACACGCCAAATCGTTATCTGGTACAGCACGTAAGCAACCTGTTTCTAGCTCTTTATATAGGGCACTAGGTTTAATCGGATAGCCCTGTAGCTTTCTTATTTCGCTCTCCATAGCAGAGTAGTCAGTGCCGCAAACTGGCACACCGCAAGCGGCAGCTTCTACATACGGTAGTCCAAACCCCTCACAGTTAGCATACTGTGTATAAAGGTCAAACAAATTTACTATAGAGGAAAGATCTTCGTAGGAGGCACCATTTTTTACGTTCGATAGGGTAGAACCCCACTTGCCGGTAAACGGAGATTGTGCTATAGCACCCTTAAACAGTGAAGGGAATGGCTTTTTAGTTTCTGGGCATATGTACGTAAACATTACGTGAGCGGATAAATCGTTCTGCAAGATAAGTTCTGGGATGTCCCATCCTAAGTCTGGATAAGATGTGTGGCAATAGAGATAGAACTTTTTATCTTCCGACTGATCTAGGAACTTTCTGAAGGCCTCGAATAGATCTGGATAGAGTTTTCTACGCTGGTTACGCATGACGGTTCCGATGATTTTATATTCGGGATCAATACCATACGACACCTTATGTGCACGCTTATCATCTACTGGGTTGTAGGCTGGGTGAGCAGATGGTGGCGAACTACCTAAGTAGTTTATTTTACCGCCGGATTGATCTTGCAGTACACCTCCAGCCCAATCTGAATAAGTTAGACATGCGTCAGCACCTTGATATGTAGCTACCCACTGCCTAGCTTGAGGTCTAGCGTCAACGGTTGGCATCAGGCACCACTTGAAGTGCGGCCTAAATGGAGACCTTTCAGCGAATTCAAGCATCCAAAAGTCTCTGATGTCACAAACCACATCTGGCATAAAGTCTAAACAGACATGCTCAAATATCCATTCACCAAACTGATTGGTTCCTGACGACCCATACATATCGAGTTCTTGTTGTGAAGCTCTAGGTTCGCAGTCTTGGTTGGGCTGGACACCATAAAATTTCCACGGTATATTGACTGCACGGGGGTCATTCCTTTGTCCGTATGAAGCCATCTCCGCAAGTTCGTACTTACCGGTGCTATGTAGATAATTTAGTATCTCTCTCGTGTATGTGGCGTAACCGGTATTTAAAAACGTAGCCTCGCTACAGAATAGTATCCGTTTTTTTCTCATTTTATTCCTTGTCCAAACATCCGAAGTCAAATTGGTTTACTCTAAATATGATCACGCTGTCGTCCTCTGGCTCCATGTTCCTAGCAGAGGCGTTTACAGTTATTTTCATGCCTTCTCTACCAAGCTTGGCAATTGTTCTTCCGCCGCTATCCCACGCCCTGAGCCTAAGATATGTGGGGTATCTTTTCTTCTTGCCTTTTTTGTTTCTTACATACTCGTACGTGATTAAGGTGAACTCACAATACTCTGAATATTCATCTCTTTCTATTGTGGGGTCATCGTATAGATACCCAGTAAGCATACAATTATTCATTGCTTCTCCTTTATACCGTATATTAGTCTCTGCGGCGACATAAACCAACTATATTTCGTGAATTTTATTAACAATAAATGAATTATCCTTTTCTACATCTCCGCAGAGTAGAAGGTTGTTCCCTTCATATATTATGAACTGGTATTTTTCTCTGGCTTCTGGGAAAACCACAACGCTGTCTAGCGAGCATGTGTTGTCCTCTATCGTCAGGAAGGCCATTTTCTTGCCCTTGGTTTTACCCCTCTTGACGGTTGTCGTTGCAACTCGGTTCACATTGGCGGCTATACACAGGTTCTTGCCGGTTTTACCGTTTAGGACATCTTTGCAGTACGTATTTGCTACAGACGTGTCTGCCGCATCAATTTTTGAGAGAGATATGGGGCATCCTAAGAACTTATTTTCCTGCTCTATAACCCAAGCGGGGTCATCTGAGAGATCATAAGGGGGATTGTTTAGCATTTCAGCCTCGTTAGATACGATTTGACTTCTTTCTTCTTTACTTGTTCCTCCGCCTCTTTTCTTTGTTGGCGACAAGTCGATGAAGCAATCGTGCATATTCTCCCACTTGTAATCTGGATAGTTTTTATGAACCCAAGTGGTCTCAGCCTTGGTTAGTTCTCTGAAAATTAGGTACTCATACAAGGCCTTGTTCCTAGAGATATTTGTATTTTTTGTAGAAAAGAAGCCTATTGAACAAAGTGCCTTAAAAGCCGTTGCATTAATCTTAGGTGCTAGATACACTATCACATCCATCCAAGTGAACTCAGCGGGTTCCTTACCAAGTTCTTCTGATGTATCGCTAATAGCCTTGACGACCTTATCTCCGGTTACACCCGTCAGGGACTTTACGTCTTTAACCCCAAAGTAAAGCCCATCCTTCTGGATGCAGAATTTAGTGCTAAAAGACGATAGCTTAGGTATCTTTACTTCTATGTCAAATAGTTTAGCTTCTGAGACTAATTCATATACTTCTTGATGTGGATCTTGTTTCTCTGATGCGTGAAAAAGATAGGACAAGAAGAATTCGTTGGTGTGATTTGCTTTATACCAAGCAGACCAGTAGGAATCAAACGCATAAGCTACAGCATGAGACTTGTTAAATGAATACCTAGATGACTTTTCAATCCAGCCAAAAATCTCAGAGGCTGTTTCTTCATTGACTAATCCAGTCTCGTTACACCCGTCGATAAAATCGTCTCTAATAGCAGCCATCAAATCGGCCTTCTTTTTACCAATAGCCTTTCTTAGGTCATCAGCTTTTTTTAGGTCAAACCCAGCTAGCTTCTGAGCTATACGCATAGATTGTTCTTGATAAACAAGTACGCCATACGTAGGCTTCAAAATCTCCTCCAAAGAATCGTGCAAATAGGTGACTTCTTCATTCTTGTGCTTCCTATCTACAAACCTTTGCGTCATAGACTTTCCATCAATAATTGCTTTCAAGCAACCCGGTCGTATCAATGCGATCAGTGCGGCAAGCTCCTCAATATTTGAGGGAGATAGCCTTTTAGACCAAGCTCTTCCGAGATTACTCTCTAGCTGGAATATTCCTTTTGTTAAGCCTTGTTTAAAAAGATCCCAAGACTTTTCATCATTCAAATCAATCATTATCTTTTCTCAAATAGTTAATTGCTCTTTGTAAACCTTCAACACTATCGCTAAATGCTCCAATTCCCCTATTGCACTTATGACATAGCCATCCCCTAAAAACATCT
>PBAL01000065.1 GCA_002715965.1 Verrucomicrobiales bacterium
GAATAGCCCCCGGCGATTCGCCCGCCGGTAGATCTGCCGATCTGTTTGGCTCCCCGCTTTCCTTCTTCGAACAACGCGGTGTATTTGTATTCGAAGCTGTCGAGCTTCTTGCGGTTGATCTTCTGCCCGATGAATCGTTCGATGGATTCCATGTGTTTGGAATCCGAGGCGACCATCAAGGTTAACGCATCTCCATTGGCCTGCGCACGGCCGGTTCGACCGATTCGGTGGACGTAGTCTTCCGGGTGTTGGGGAACGTCGAAGTTGATGACGTGGCTGACTTGCTGGATGTCCAGGCCGCGGGCGGCGATGTCGGTTGCCACGAGGACTTCATATTTGCCGTCACGAAATCCGTTCAGCGCTTTTTCGCGATCGCGCTGAGTGCGGTTGGAATGAAGGATGGCGACCGCGTGATTGTCGCGCTTGAGCAGGTTGCCGACTTTTTCCGCGCCAATCTTGGTGCGGCAGAATATCATGATGGAATCGTAGTGCAGGTGTTCCAGCATCGCTTTGAGCAGATCGAGCTTCTGCATTTCGTTCACCGGATAAACCGCGTGCTCGATGGTTTCAGCGGGGGAACGGCGCATTCCGATCTCCACCACCTCGGGATCGGACATGGTGTGTTTGATCAGGTAATCGATCTCCGGAGGAATCGTTGCCGAGAAGAGCGAGGTTTGCCGCTTCTTCGGGCACTTGCTCATGATGGTTTTCACATCGGGGAGAAAACCCATGTCCAGCATGCGGTCGGCTTCGTCGAGGATGAGGTATTCGATCTTATCGAGCCGGACATTCTTCTGCATCATGTGATCGAGCAGACGGCCGGGCGTGGCGATCAGGATGTCGATGCCACTTTCGAAGGCTTTGATTTGTTTGCCGTAACCCGTGCCTCCGTATACGACCGAGATGCGCGTCTTGAGAAAACGCGAATAATCGCGGAATGCCGTTTCCATTTGCGCAGCCAATTCGCGCGTGGGAACCAGCACGAGGACGCGCGGGTCTTTGCCCTTGTTTTCCAGCTTGGTGAGGATGGGAAGGGCAAATGCACCGGTCTTGCCCGTGCCGGTTTGCGCACTGCCAATCACGTCGCGTCCCTTAAGAATGAGCGGGATCGCACGCAGCTGGATTGGCGTGGGATCGGTGTATCCCATGGCCGCCACGCCTTCGACGACGTGTTTGGATAGGCCTAGTTTCGAAAACGGCATCGGCGGACAGTAGCGAAGATGCTTCTCGAGGGAAGCGTTTCTTGCAAATAAAATCTGGTAGGGGCGCATCCCACATTATTGCAGCGAGTGTCGGCGCGTTCCGGCCTGACGCGCCAATACGAACCCGGGCCCGGTCCGCGTTTCTGCAACAAGCGCGCCACAAAATTGATTTGAACGGATGCTGCGGATGGTACGGATCAGTGCCATAGAGAGACAAAGTTTGTTGACGCGTTCTCCGTCACCCAACCCTCTCCCAGCCGGGGGGGCGACTGAGGGTGAGGGAGAAAACTCTCGATTTCAGTTTCGGCTTCTTTTGGCCAGTGCATTTACGCAAACACTCGTGGCAATTGCCCCAGCATACCAAGCCATTGCAGGAAACTGGGATGGCCCAGTTGGTAGAGCGGGGAAGTGTGATCGGACCCAAATTCGTTTCAACGATGATTCAGCGGGTGCGCTTGACCTGCACAGCGACGTGGCGTGCTTCCTTGATGATGAACTTTTTGATCGTCACTTCGGCAGATCTGGCGCCGTAGTCCTTGAGAATCATTTCGGCAATCTCGACTGCGAGTTTCTCAATCAGTTTCCAACTGCGGTCATCGCCGAAGGACAGCAACTGCTGGGTGACGGCGTAGTAATCAATCGTGGCGCTGAGATCGTCGGTTTTTGCAGGCAACGTGAAATCGTGCTCCATCGCCACGGTGATCAGGAGGCGTTGCGAGTTTTCGCGTTCTTCATCCGGAACACCCACTTGGTAACGGACTTCCAGGTCCTCAATGATGATTCGGTCCATCGCTAATCCTCGCCAAGTTTCTCCAACAGACGTCGGGATGGATGATTGAGATCGAGTTCGAGCGCCTGCTTGGGTTCAAACCAATTCCAGTCTTCACCTTCATCGTTCAACAACACTTGCTGCAGTCCGTGGGCGCGTGAGTCGAAGTTCAGCAGGATGAAATGTGCTGCGCGATAAAACTCCGAAGGATCGATGACGTCCTGTTGTTCGATGAACCGGAGGCCACTGATAACTAGGTTGGTCTCTTCCTTGACCTCTCGAATGATGGCTGCCTCGGCGGTTTCGCCACGATGAATCTTTCCTCCTGGAATGCCCCACTTGTGCGACCACTTCTGAGTGCGGATGAGCAGGAGTTTGCCCTCGTCGTTGTAGATCGCGGCGCCGACGGTGGGCACAGGATGCTCGCTGTCCGATCGACTGCCATTTTTGGCCAGACGCATGCCGTCGCGTTGCAGCCGTTCCCGAAGTTCGCCGAGGTGTTCCACCAGGACGTCAGGTTCGGCGGCCTTCAGTTGGTGCATCTTGTTATACCCGGTGAGCACACCGCATGAGCGAACGCCACCATGTTTGGCCGTATCGATGTCATGCTCCATGTCGCCAATGAACAGCGTCTCGTCCGGATGAAGATCGTTTTCCTTCAGGATTGCGTTAATGCGTTTGCGCTTGTCCCAGACACCTAGGTAGGGGCGGTCGATGTATTTTCCGTAGCCAGTCTTGCTGGCTTGGACCTGGTAGTGCTCGTTGCTGGCCGTGCTCAACACAAAGGTGCGCACATGGCGATCGCGGCAGAAACGCAGGAACTCGCGCGCGTGCGGGAGGCCGTCGACGAGATCTTGCTTCTCGCGAAAGCTGCCATGGAACCAGATCTCAAGCTGTTCCATATCTACGTCGGGGAGGAAGCGTTGATAGAAGGAATTGAAGGGAAGCTGAAATTCCTTTCGAAATTCGTCGAGGCTCAGCTCGGGCACGCCGGCTTTCTGGAAGACTTCGTTCGTCGCGCGCCAGACGGCAGGGAGATCATCAACGAGTGTGCCGGACCAATCGAAGATGATGTTCTTGATCTTCATGCTTCGCTTGGCTTGCGGGAATCCGTGCCGGTGGGGGCGTCAACCGCCGGACCTGCTCCGCCAAGTTTGGCGACCGCAATCAGAGCTGCGAGTACGGCCACCGCGCCACAAATGAGGTAGGGGAGTTCCTGTCGCAATTCGAAACATGTGCCGGCAAAGATCGGGCCGAAGATGCGCGCGAAGCTTCCCGCGCTTTGAGCGACCCCAATGGTGGCGCCTTGTTCGTCCTTCGGGGAAAGCATGGAGATCATGCCGAAGATTGGAGGACGGGTGAGGCTGGATCCGATGGCCAAACCACCCAATGCGATCAGCAACCAGGTCCATGTCTTCGCGAAGGGGAGGGGCGCCAGGCTGATCCCAGTGAGGACCAGCGACATCACGATCAACTTCGGTTCGCCGTATTTCTTCACCAGTCGGCCGATCATGCCTCCTTGAACCATGGCCCCAACCAGCCCGGCAAAGCCGAAGAGGTAGCCAATTGTCTTGGCGTCCTGAGGGTTTTCTTTGTCCAGTCCGAAGTTGTTCTGCACAAGCAAGCCGAGCGTCGTTTCGAAAGTCGTGAAACAAAATGTGGCCAGAAAAAACAAGCCAATCAGCAGGCCCACTTGAGGCGTGCCCAGGACCTTCTTGATCTGCTGAAAGTGTGGGCGCTGAGGAGCCGCATCCGAATCCGGTTTGCGGCTCTCCTGTAGTTTCATCACGGCGAAGAGGAACGCGAAACCGCAGAAACCCGTGGCGACCCAACCCGGTCCGGTCATTCCGAACTGTGCCAATCCAAGCGCGCCAATGAAGGGACCAAATACAAAGCCCAAGCCGAAGGCCATTCCGATCAACCCCATGCTTTTGGAGCGTTTTTCCGGTGGGGAAACATCAGCCATGTAGGCCTGGGCGACTGAGACATTGGCTCCCATCACCCCGGCGAGCATGCGCGATCCAAGGATGACCCATAGGGCGAGTTCCTTCGATTCGCCCTGCAAGCCACATGCGATGGCAAAGATTGCGTATGAAATCGTGGACCCACATAACCCGATGAGGATGACGGGGCGTCGGCCGATTCGGTCTGACATTCGTCCCCACAGTGGGGCAAAGAGAAACTGCATGGCCGAGAAGGAAGCCATGATCACACCGACGAGAAACCCGTTTGCGCCGAACCCATCGCTGAACAGCGGGATCAGTGGCAAGACGATCCCAAAGCCGATCAAGTCAATGAAGACCGTCAAAAATATGATAAGCGCAGAAGGCTTTTTCATGACGCAGAAAGCGGCAGACGCTAACGATTAGCGCCTCCCGCGTTAAGGAAAAATTGGGGTTGAAGGGATGATTGGTTGAGGTGGTGGCGAGTTCGCTCGCTGTGTAAGCTCTGCTTTAACCGTTCAACTCTTCAACCATCAACCACCTCACCCCTTCATATCGAAGCAGAAGAGCAGTTCCTGATCCCGCACATACATCTTGCCATTGCTGACGACGATGTGCGTCCAGATCTTGCCCTTCGGGCTGCGTTGGGTGGTTTGAGGAGTCAGCCGGAAGCGGCCGCGTTCCTTGAAGCCTTTCGGACTAGCATCGATCAGGACGATTTCGCCTCGGGTCTCGTCCTGGAGAATGAACTTCCCGTCCGCATACGCGATCGCGCCTTTTCGCACAGCACGTTTTTCCGCCCAGACCTCTTCTCCTGTTTTCCAATCCTGGCAAACCCAGCCGGGACCATCGGAGTAGCCATAGAGATGGTCGCCCACACGAATGACTCCTCCATGGTGGTTCTTCATAACCTTATTGACCCAGACGTCCGTGACCTTGCCGTTTGCGCTGACACTGACTTTCTTGCAGCCGACTCCATAGCCGGATGCGATGTAAACCTCGTTGCCTTCAATGATCGGAGTGGGAATGACGGCCACCCGTCCCTGCCAAGGGGATTTCCAAAGCACGTCACCGGTCTTGGCGTTAACACCGGCCAGAGTCTTTTGTGTCAGTTGGACGTATTGTTTGCGGCCGTGCATTACCGTTGGAACGATGGATGAGTACTGGGCATTGTCTTTCCACTGCGAGCTCTGCCACAGCGTGCTGCCGTCGCGCCGATTCAGCGCCAACATAGTGCCTTTCTTTCCACCTGGTGTGCAGATTACCGCGTTGCCATCGACGAGTACGGATTCCGTATACCCCCATGACTGCAACTTGCCACCGGCCTTGATCATCGATCGGCTCCATTTCTTGTGGCCCGTGTTTCGGTCCGCGCAGATCAGGTCGCCATGACCACCCATGGCGAACACGTCGTTGCCGTCAACGGTCGGGGTGGAGCGTGGTCCATTCCCCCAGTTGTTCTTGTAGAGTCTTCCAACTTCGGTGGCCCACAGTTCACGCCCCGAATTCGCATCGACCGCGATCAGATACTCCGTGCTGCCACGCAGGCCCATCGTGTAGAGCTTGCCATCCACAATGGAATAGCTCGAGTAACCCAGGCCGATGTCTTTGTTCAGCCAGACGCGCTTTGGGCCGTTGGACGGCCAGCTGTCGAGCAGTCCATTTTCGTTGGAGATGTCGGTGTGATCAGCACCGCGCCACCGAGGCCAATCATCGGCCACGGCGGTTGTGAGACAAAGCGAGAGTGCGAGGGTTTGGCAAAGTGCGAGTTTCATGTGTTTTTTCGATTCGTGAAAGGCGACGGTTATTCAGGAGAACCGGGGAGATGGCGAGAGCGAATTTGGTGTGCGACTGCTCCTCTGCTTCACACCGCTCGCTGGTCCGGCGGCCAAACGACCTTGTGCATCTGGACCTGAAAACGGACGGGCAGGGCATCGGCCACGATCCTCTCGACCAGGTCTTTGCGATCAATCGGTTGATGATCCGCCGGAAACGTCTTTAGCGACGGGTCTTGTTGGTCGGCGTTCAGGGGATGCACCCACGAAACGAGCAGGGGACAAATGCCGCTTAGCTCACGCTCGGCGATGACGTTCTTCATCCACTCGTAGTCTTGAGCCGACGCGAGCACGAATTTGATTTCGTCGTTGTTCGTGAGGTGCTTCAAGTTCTCCCAATTCATGCGGTCCAATTCGCCACTGCTGGGGCTCTTCAGATCCATGATCTTGTGGACTCGGCTATCCACTCCGGAAACGTCGTGCGCACCGCTTGTTTCGAGCAACACCGTGTATCCTGCGTCACAGAGTTGGTTCATCAACGCAATCGCAGGCTTCTGCAGAAGCGGTTCGCCTCCGGTCAGTTCCACGAGTGGGAGGCGTGGGGCGGTTGAGCCGGCGTACGGAATTGCGAGCTCTCCAATCTTGCGGAGGATGTCCTTCAGCGACTCCCGTTTTCCTTCCGTAAATGCATAGGCAGTGTCGCAATACGAACAACGGAGATTACAGGCGGTCAACCGGATGAAGATGCAGGGCAACCCAGACCAAGTGCTTTCACCTTGGACGGAAAGATAGATTTCGTTGACCACCAACGAATCGGACATGAGCGGAGTGAAGCATGAGCCAGTATGAACTCCAACCTCGACCTGCAATCAGGAGGAAGTTCGAACTCGATCCAACTCCTTGTAGACGTCGGCGAGTGAATCGCAGCGCGTGGCCCCGATGTGGTCGATAGTCTCTTGATATGAGTTGCACGCGCGCCCACCTACGAAGATTTCGATCTCATCAGGCAGGAGCTTACGAAGCTGTTCGAGTTCACCGACGATCGCCGGATCGTCTGACGGAAACACAATGCTAAGTCCGACAACCTTGGCGCGCGCCTTCAATGCTGCGCTGGCGATCTCAGCAGGAGGAAGGCTGACGCTCAGGTTGATCACTCGCCAGCCAACGCTTGATGCGGCAGCACCAGCGATTGCTGTGCCCATCTCGTGCAATTGTCCGGTGGGCGTTCCCACGACAAACACGGGCGCGGATTCGTCCAGGGCGAAAGGGCGAGCGAGATTGCTCAAAAAGGTGCGGATGAACGAACTCGCGAAGTGTTCCTGAGCCGCTGAGAGCTCCCCCTCCGCCCATAGATCACCAATTCGTCGAGTCAGCGGGGCAACCACTTTCTCCAACAGTCCTTTACTACCGAATGCCAATGCACAGCGGTTCAAGATGTCTTCAAGTGCAGTCGTATCGAGTTTTTGGATAGCCGCCAAAGCTTCGTCTTCGAATTGGCCCGGGGTGATGGCCTCTGCTCGTTGAGGTACTGATGAGCTGTTGATCAGTTGCCGAAGGTCATCATCGGGCAATTGTACAATTGACCCAATCGCGTGACCGGCGTCTACCGCGGACTTGAGCAGCGCAAGGCGTTTCAACTCGAACTCCGAGTAGGTGCGGCGATTGGTCTGCGTTCGATTGGGTTGCACCGCTCCGTAACGTTTTTCCCAGACTCGGATCACGTGTGGGCTCAGCCCAGTACGCTGGGCGGTCGCTTTCATCGAGAAATTCAATTCAGGCACGCGATTATTTAGACACAAGTTAAACAGGTTGGCAAATGGATGAGCTGAAATCACCAAGTTTTCAGGTGATTTCGAGGGAAATGTGATTTGCATATGAACAAAAGTTTGACATAGAGATTCTTTTGGCTATTTTGTTGGACAATATTTAGACAACATGATTTCCCCACCTACATCAATGGAAGCAAAACGCCCGAAGCGTTTCACACTGCCTGACAGCGAACCTATTGGAAGAGCAACTACAACCGGAGATAGCGCATTCGAACGTTACCTGCGGGACGCCTGCCAAGAGCCGCTCCTCACGGTGGAAGATGAATGGGAATTGGCTGACCGGATCAAGAACGGCGACAACGTGGCCCGAGAGCGGATGATCAAGGCCAATCTCCGTCTGGTGGTCAAAATCGCTCGAGAGTATGAGGGATTGGGGCTTCCGCTCCTCGACTTGATCAACGAGGGCAACATCGGCCTGATGCGCGCCGTGGATAAGTTTGACCCGAGCAAGGGAGGGAAGCTGTCCACTTATAGCTCGTGGTGGATCAAGCAGCAGATGCGCCGCGCCATCACAAATCAATCCAAGACCATTCGCATGCCCATTCACGCGGTCGAGAAGGTCTGGAATCTCCGACGCATTTCAGATCGCTATCAACGCGAATTGGGCAGGGAACCCAGCACCGAAGAGCTTTCAGTGGAGACTGGGATCAGTCGAAAGAAGATCGCTGCCATGATGGAATCGTCGGTGCGGCCCGCTTCTCTCGACGCTCCGATCGGGGACGATGATTCCTCAACCCGCTCAGAACTGATTGCCGACGCCGTGGCGGACAACCCGGCCAATGAGTTTGAAACCAAGAATTCGGTAAGCGTCATCGGCAAGCTGATGCAAGACCTGACTCCCCGGGAGTTCCGAATACTCTCCTTGAGATTCGGACTCGAGGGCGGGGAGGGGATGACCCTGACGAAAATTGGCGAAGAATTTGGAGTGACGCGGGAACGCATTCGCCAATTGCAAAACGGAGCGCTGACACGGCTCCGCGAAATGATGGAGAACTTGAACTCGGATCCACTCTCAACCGCGGAAGCTTAAAAATGAAAAACATAGTCCTATCTCTCATTGTGATTGCCGGAGCCGTCGTCGCCGACGCCGGCACACTCTCCACCAGTGATTGGCCACAATGGCGCGGCCCACATCGCGATGCCAAGATCCATGACGCGGACCCATGGCCACTATCGCTCAAACCCTCCCACCTTTCCCAAGTCTGGCGGGTAGATTTGGACAAGAGTTACTCAGGTCCCGTTGTTGTCGGTTCGAGAATCTTCACGACTGAGACCGTGGACAAGACGATAGAACGCGTTACCGCCTTCGACTTGAGCACAGGCAAGAAGGTTTGGCAGAACGAGTGGGCCGGAGCTATGAAGGTTCCATTCTTCGCAGCGAAGAACGGCAGTTGGATTCGTGCAACGCCTGCAAGTGATGGCACTTTGCTCTTCGTGCCGGGAATCCGCGATACGCTCACCGCAATCGATATCGAATCCGGCACGAAAATCTGGCAGCTCGATTTCACGAAAGAGATGAAATCTCCATTGCCGTCGTTCGGCACGGTTTGCTCACCGCTGATTGATGGGAACTTTCTCTACATTCAAGCCGGGGCGGGTTTCTGCAAACTCGACAAGACGCGTGGGAAGATCATTTGGAGAACTGCGGCGGATAAAGGTGGAATGTATGGCAGTGCCTTCTCATCACCGATCAAGGCGAATCTTGCGGGCAAGGATGTCTTCATTGTGCAATCGAGAGAGGCCATGCAGATCATTGATGCGTCGAATGGGAACGTCGATTGGGTTCAGCCGATCAAGGCATTCCGAGGGATGAACATCCTCACCCCGACCGTGCATGACGGACACATTTTCACCTCCAGCTACGGCGGGCGTTCACACGTCTTTGAAGCTCATCTCAATAACGGCAGGATCGGGTTGGTCGAGAAATGGAACGCGAAGCACCAAGGATACATGTCATCGCCGGTTGTGGTGAATGGAGTCATATACCATCACTTGCGAAATCAGCGGCTGATCGCGCTGGATTTGAAGACCGGCGAGGAATTGTGGAATGAATCGGCTCGCTTCGGAAAATATTGGAGCATGGTCGCGAACGGAGATCAGATCCTCGCGCTGGACCAGAAAGGCATTCTTCGACTCTTCAATGCCAATCGGGAGCGCTTCGATCTCGTGGATTCCAGGGTAGTCGGAGATGACACTTGGGCTCACTTGGCCGTGGCGGGCAAGAACCTGGTGATTCGGGAACTAAACGCACTTGCTGTCTATCAGTGGAAACCCGTTTCTCTGTCATCCAGATGAAAACCTTCCTGACGCTGGTCTGTTTCTTGGCTGTGCTCGAATCCGTTCGAGCACAACCCTTTTCCGGTCGTCCTCCGACGACGGTGCGATTCACTTCGTCATACACGGGCGAAGGAGCGATGTCCCAGGGAACGCGGTCATTGGGGGACTTTGATCAACGATACTATGAAACAACGATCAGAACGCCTATTGCTCGGACGGGGCGGCTGGATTGGACTGGCGGATTGCGATGGCGACGATTCGATTTTGACGCGCCAGCAGCTGCCCCCATTCCTGACTCGTTGCAAGCGGTGAGTTTGGATCTGAACGTCGGGACTACCATTGGCAAACGATGGCGACTGGATGGAACCTTCTATCCGGGCATCTACAGCGATTTTGAAGACCTGCAGTCAGAGGATTTCAATACGCCCGGATTGATTCGCATCGTCTATTCCCAGTCTGGCGATTTGCAGTGGCTGCTTGGGTTGCGGATTGATCCCGAAAACGATCTGCCGATTGTGGGTGGCCCGGGTGTGCGATGGCGGTTTGCGGATCGATGGACGCTCAATTTCTTTTTCCCGTCTCCGAACCTCACATTCAAGGCCAGTGAAGATCTTTCGTTTTCCCTGGGAGCTGATTGGTTGGGTGGTTCGTTTCGCGTGAACGACGCATTCGGAAGCCGGTTCGGCCGACCTGAACTTGATGGTGAAAACGTGACGGTCCGTGAGATTCGGGCTGTAGCAAGCGCACGTTACCGTCTCAATGAAACTTGGCGACTGTCGGCCTCCGCCGGCTATGCATTGCATCGGCGAATTGCCTTCGAAGACTCGAATCTGCAGTTGGGAGCTGAGGCAGCGCCATTCTTTCAGTTGGGAGTGAGCGCACGGTTTTGATTGAGCTTTGCCTTAGACAAGCAGGGCGAGCTGGGCTCTAATCCGCGGACCATGTTCAAGAAAATCATCGTATTTGGTATTGCGGCATTTCTTTCCACATCTGTTGTTGAAGCTGCCAAGGCTGGCAAAGGATGGAAGAAGTTGTTCAACGGCAAAGACCTGAGCGGCTTCAAAGTGGTCGGTGGCTATGCAACATATCGCGTTGAAGACGGGACCATTGTTGGGAAGACGGCTGAAGGATCGAAGAACACTTTTCTGGCTACGACCAAGAACTACGCCAACTTCGAGCTGGAGCTTGAAGTGAAATGCGATCCGGCCTTGAACTCGGGCATCCAGATTCGCAGCCATGTCTACGAAAAGGACACGCCCCAGGCATCGAAGCCCAAGCGCATTCGTGCGAAGGGGGAGATTTATGGATATCAGTGCGAGATCGCGAATGCCGACCGCGGTACTTCAGGGAATTTCTGGGATGAGGGGCGTTGGACCAAATGGCACGCGGAACTGAGCGAGAAAGCGAAGAAGGCATTCAAGAACGATGAATGGAACAAGTATCGCATCGTCGCGAAGGGCAACCGGATCCAATCTTGGGTAAACGGAATCAAGTGTGCCGATTTCACGGATGACATGGACGCCACCGGCTTCATCGGTCTGCAGGTGCATGGAATCAAGAAGGGCACGGGCCCGTTCGAAGTTCGTTGGCGCAATGTCCGACTGCGTGAGATGAAGTAGCGCTACACAACCCAGTCGAGTCGGTTGTGTTACGGGGCCGTAGCAGGCCGTCCGTTATCTCTTGGCCCCAATTCGAGCAGGAAAGGGACCGCACTCCGGGCCCATTGTTCCGCCTTGGGGTAACTCGAGGCAGCACCACCGAAACAACTCTGCAGCATCTCGGTGTTGATCACTCCGGGATTCAAAGGCACCACAGCCATTCCGCTGGGAATTTCCTGCGCCATCGCCTGGCTGAGACCTTCAATCGCCCATTTGGTTGCGCAATACGGAGCCACGTCGCTGCTTGTGGATCTTCCCCAGCCCGAGCTGAAATTCACGAGCACTCCTGAATTCGCCTCGACCATTGCCGGCGCAAAATGCCGGATCACGTTTGCTGTGCCCTTGATGTTGATGTCGATCAGATCGTCAAACTCTCGTTGAGGAACCTCCCAGAGATTGGCGTTTTCATTGATGATAGCCGCGTTGTTCAGCAAGAGGTCTGGCGGGCCATACTCCTCAAGAATATCCGCAGCCCATTCAGCGACGGAGGAATCGTCCGCGACGTCAACCTGGGCGAAGGAATGCCGATCGCCGTGCTCGCTTGAGAGTTCCTCGGCTGCGCTGGCACTTCGCCCGCACCCAATCACCGTGTGCCCGAGCCGGACAAACTCAGAAACCATTGCACGTCCCAAACCGCGAGACACACCAGTGATGACAACTGCTTTTCCATCAGCCATGGGGAGAGCTTAATCTTGCTCCTGTTGGTCGAACAAGTTGATGTGTTCACGGCGATTCGAATGCGTGTGGTCCATGGCAACAGAGGCATCAACTGAAACCGAACGTATTCTCCCTCTCCCAGCGGGAGAGGGCTGGGGTGAGGGAGAATGCATTGAAAACCCTTTGATCTGACTACTATCAATCACGCGGCTTCTTATCGTGTAGTCCATGATTTTTCACCGTTTTGAATCACGCAGCGACTCGAAATTGCGTGGAATAAACGGCCGGCGAATCTATCCTGCGTTTCGAATGAATCAGTTCGAGGCCAGACTTGCCCAACATGACATCGTGCTGCGACGCGGCCAGCTGGAGACGTTGCAAATCAACGTTGGGCGCAAGTGCAACCAGGCCTGCCGGCACTGTCATGTGGATGCCGCGCCCTGGCGGACTGAAATGATGACTGACGAGGTTGCTCAGAAGGTCGGAGACTGGATTGATTCTCACCGGCCCGCTGTCGTGGATATCACGGGTGGTGCGCCAGAGATCAGCGAGCATTTCAAATTCTTCGTGGAGAAGGGCAGAGGAGTCGGCGCCAATGTGATCGATCGGAACAACCTGACGATTATCGAGGAAGACGAGTTCGGTTGGTTGCCGGAGTACCTGGCTGAAAACGAGGTGGAGGTTATTGCCTCGCTGCCGTGTTACTCCGCCGAGAACGTGAACAAGCAGCGGGGCAATGGGGTGTTCGACAAGAGCATCTCTGCTTTGAAGAAGTTGAACGCCGTTGGCTACGGGACTGAGCACTCGATTCATCTGGTATACAATCCGCTTGGTCCGAAATTGCCCGGACCACAGGCTGAGTTGGAGGCCGATTACAAGGAGGCGTTGAAAAATGAATTTGGAATCGTCTTTAACAATCTTCTGACCATCACCAATCAACCGATCGCACGCTTTGCGGAAGATTTGCGGAAACAGGAGAAATGGGATGATTACCTGGAATTGCTCGTGAACAATTTCAACCCCGGTACGATTGAGAAGCTGATGTGCCGGAACACGTTGAGCATTGGCTACGAGGGCGAAGTCTATGACTGCGATTTCAATCAGATGCTCGGCATGCAACTGAAGAACGGAAAGCCATTGTATTTATGGGATGCCGAGCCGGGGCGGTTGGAGGGGCACGGCATCCAAACCGGCATTCATTGTCTTGCCTGTACTGCCGGTGCAGGAAGCAGCTGCACAGGGGCATTGGCGTGATCCGGATTGCATGTTGTTTGCTCCTGGTGATTGGGTTTGTACGGGGGGAAGACGCGTCTGCTATCCTGGCGATCCGCAAGATCGGCGGCTACGTGGAGACCAACCGTGCTGGGCAGGTCACCAAGGTAAACTTGAATGGCCTGCCCGGAATCGAAGCGGGCGTATTCCAGGTCGTCGGGACATTTACGAATCTCACCGATCTTTCCCTTGAACGCTGTGCTTTGGATGAAAGGACATTGGATCTTTCGCGGTTGAAGAATCTCGAATGGCTGAATCTCTACCAAGCACAGGTCACAGATCGGATGGCGGAACAGATCTCGCAGGTGAAATCACTCAAGCTGTTGCCCATCGGTTCCTCGTCTGTTTCCGATTCTGGATTGGCACACCTCAGTCGACTCACCGGCCTGGAGTATCTCGGATTGCGGGATACGAAGGTGACCAATGCAGGGCTTTTCGCATTGACCAATCTGGTCAAGCTCGAAGGCCTTCATCTCGGCGAAACGAAGGTGACTGATGCGGGACTCAGGCAGGTCGCCAAGCTGACGAAGCTTGAAAAGCTGTGGCTGCACGACACCGCGGTTACAGATGACGGAATCCAGTTGTTGGCTGTGTTGAAGAATCTGAAGCAGCTGCTGGTTTACAACACCGAGGTAACTGCGGAGGGGTATCGGCGTCTGCACCGGGCGTTGCCGGATTGTTTTATCCTGTATCGCGTGGAGTGATTCCGGTCCACTAATCAGGCGATGAGGTCCAGACCGTTCTCCATCCCATCCTCGATTCAGGTTCGGCCGCACAATGCCCGTCAGATCAACGCGAACATAGCGGGGGAATGTTCGAAAACAGAAAAGCCATCGCTCCTGACGGAACGAGGGCCGTGATTCAGGGAAACTATTTAGACGAGCTGCGTCCGTCCTGGCAATGCCATCGGCTCGACTTGCACCTCGTCTTCCCACTTGGTCAGATTCTGGGGCGCCATCTGCAGCTTCGATTTGTTGATTGCCTCCCAAGTGATCTTTTTGCCGGTGTAGGCCGCCGTGCGGCCCATGATTCCCATCAAGGTGCTGTTGATCATGCGATCGCCGTTGTTGATCACGTTCCCTTCGCGAATTGAGGCGAACAGTTCGTTGTGCTCGGTTTGATACATGTTGTTCTTGGGACCACGATACTTCCAGGGGTTCTTGCCGGTGATGTAGACGCGTCCACCATGGATCCATGCCTCTCCATCCGCCCCTTGCACGTAAAATGAGTTCTCATTGTGGCAGCCGCTGATCTGGCGCTGGGAAACCGCGCATCTCACATGGTTGTCCCACGCGTAGTTCACCTCAATGTGATCGTAAATGTTGCCTCCATGAGCGGGTATCTGACGTCCACCTACCGCTGTGGCGAATGCCGGCGGGCGATCACCCATCAGCCACGCAACCCAATCAACGGTGTGAACCGCCTGTTCCACCAACCCATCACCGGAGAGCCAGTTGAAGTTGTACCAATTGCGAACCATCCATTCGAGATCGGTAATTCCTTCCGGACGCGTTTTGGCTTCGGGCATCGGCTTTACCGGACCAACGAGATAAGTGCCAAGCGCAGAACGTACCTCGCCGATTTGGCCATCAGCAATTCTCTCAAACAGTGCCTTTCGCGCCCAGTCGTAGCGCCAGCAGAAACCGGCGACCATGGCCAGATTCTTCTTCTTGGAAATTTCAACCGACTTTCTCACCAGGTTCACGCCTGGAACGTCGGTGGCCATGGGCTTTTCTGTGAACACGTGTTTGCCGGCTTCAACCGCCTTCACCAGGTGCATCGGACGAAATCCGGGAGGCGTTGTCAGGATCACGACATCGACCCCGCTATCCAATACCTTCTCGTAGGAATCGAGTCCCACGAATTTGCGGCTCTCCTTCACGTTCACCTTGAGGCTCCCCTCCTTCGTGTTTTTCTCAACGACCTTGAGA
>PBAL01000066.1 GCA_002715965.1 Verrucomicrobiales bacterium
CACAGCTCCTTGGGTTATCAGACCCCGGCGGAGTTCAGCGGTCGCGCCATCGTTGGCAGTGGTCTCCGGTCGGGCTTCGCCCTCCCTGCGTCCCCAGCCAACGAGCAAAGCAAAACATCAAACCGGTGACAGAACGCTACTTTTGATCTGTCCACTACGCGGGGTCAGGCCACCACCGCTCTGAATTTGAGACGTTTCAGCGCGAGTGGCGTCGTGAACCAACTCAGTATCCGGAAAAACTCCCCGAAAGATCAATGGTCCCCATTCCTCGACAGCGCGCCATAGACGCAAGCAAAAAAACGCTATTCGAAGAAAAATGTCCGATTCAGCAAAAACCCGTTGACCTCACCTAGGGGGTTATGGACCAATATGTGGCCAATATTGGGCATTCATTGCCCCGGATACGAAATGGCCAGAGCTAGTAAGAAAAAATCGACCCGTAAACTCCGGTATTCAGCCAGTACTGCGAAATACGACGCCCATCATAACGTCCTTTCAGATACCTACGGCAACCTCGCCGATCTCCGCCGATCCCTGTCGGATTCCAAGGCGGATGTGGACGAACGCGGCAAGATTCTTGGACTTTTTTCCGTCTGTAACGATTCCCAGCGCGCCTGGCTGCTGCTTGAGGACTACTTCGACAAGCTGAAGCTCAGCCGCAAGGATTTCCCGGGCGAGGATTGGTGGGATCGCCTGATGGACTCCGAGAATGGCGAGCGATTGGAGGAACTCTCGATGGTGTTCCTCCGTGCCAATCGCAACGTTCCCAGCGAACTCCTCCCGCACACGAACTTCGATCGATTTGCTGAGATTGAGGAAGCCGAGCGCGAAGAACGCATGTTACGCGAACTCGAGGAGTGGCTTTTCCCACCCGCGCCCGCCCATCTCGACTCCCCGCGCGCCTCGCTGCGCGTCATCTGCCGCACCGTTCCGCAGGAAAACAACGCTGCGCTGCACAAGGTCCGGATCGAGTTCCACCTGCGTCGTCCCCGCACCGGCGAGAAGGTGCGAACGCTTGAGGAACTCCTCGACCTCAATACCCGTGCGGCGCACGAGCAGGAACTCTTTCCGAAACGCGACTGGGATTTCATTTCGTGGATTGTTGAGAATTACGGCGACCAGGCAGAGAACATCGAGGCTATTGAACTCTCCGGCCTCGAACTGCTCCAATGGCTGGCGCAGTGGGGACAGCACAATCGCCTCGAACTCAACGACACCCAGCAGCCCTTGCGCTTCGAAGGCAATATTGCCCAGGTCGAACCCAACATCGAAACCGGCAAAGGCGAGCTTTCCTTCACCCATACGATCAAACTTCCCAATGGCGAGAAGGCCGACGTGAACAAGGCAATCTGGTTTGGTGGCCAGCCGGCATTGCTGCTCCTTGAGAACACGATCCACATCGTTCGCAATGCCCCGCCGGAAACTGTCGTTCAAACGCTTACCGCGCAACCCAAAGTCCCTGTTCAGAATCTGAGTCATCGATTCATCACCCATCTGCGACGCAGCAACCAGGCCAAGGGAATCAACTGGGACGAACTTTGCACCTCCCACCCCGCACGCCCGCAATTTGTTTTTGAGCTTGTGGAAGACACGGTTCGCCTTCGTCTCGTCGCCACCAGCGACCGCGACAAGAGCACCTGGCAATGGAGCGGACACGAATGGAAGAAGGAAGAAGGCACTGGCCGTTCCAAGAAGAAGAAGGTTGCGAAGAAAAAGAAGAATGGCCGTCCCGAGATTCTCGATGATGTCCGACTTGAGGCCGCCGTCGCCTGGCTGCGCCAGCTGGATTGGTTCACGCCCGAGCCCGGTCTCTGGGTCGGTGACGCCAACGAAAACTTCCTCAACGTTCTCGCCCGTGTCTGGAACGACCGCCCCGCCGAAGCGGATTATCTCGGCAACGGGCTTTTCCAACGCCTGTTCCTCAACCCCAAACGTCTGAAGCCCAATCTCGTCGTCAAAGGCAGTGGCATCAACTGGCTCAGCGTTTCCGCGGAGTGGGAAGAGGAAGGCATGCGCCTCACCAAGAAGGATCTCGATCGTCTTGCCAAGGCCACCAGCCGCTTCGTCAAGCTGCCCAACGCTGGCTGGGTCGAACTCGATACCGACGCGGTTCAAAAGGCGCAGGAGACGATGGCCGATCTCGGCATCGACGGTCTTTCCTCGATCACCCAGAAAGTCGGCATCGAACAAGCCGCGCACCTGGAGGAAGACGACTTCCAGAAATTCGTGGACACCCCGGCCGCCCGCAAACTTCGCGATCGGCTCAAGGAATATGAAGGCGTCAAACCCACCGGGCTTCCCGAGGTAATCAACGCCGACCTCCGTCCCTACCAGAAGCAGGGTTTCGATTTCCTCTGCCACCTCACCCAGCTCAACCTCGGTGGTGTTCTCGCCGATGACATGGGCCTTGGCAAAACCCTGCAAACCCTCTCTTGGCTAAGTTGGTTGAAGGTCAACAAGGGCAAGAAATACCGTCCGTCACTGGTGATCTGTCCCGCTTCCGTGCTGCACAACTGGCGACGCGAAGCCGAGAAGTTCACCCCGAACCTCAAGGTGCTCGTGCTCCAAAGCGGCTCAGCCCGGCGCAACCTGCTGAAACAGATCCCGAAATTCGACCTCGTCGTCACGAACTACGCGTTGCTGCGTCGCGACCTCGAACAGCTTCAGAAGTTCTCCTTTGGCGCACTGGTGCTCGACGAAGCCCAGTTCATCAAGAACCCGCAGGCGCAGGTCACTCAGAGCGTCAAGCAGCTCAACGCCGATCATCGCCTTGCCCTCACCGGTACACCGCTGGAAAACCGACTCCTCGACCTCTGGTCCATTGTCGATTTCACCCAGCCCGGCTACTTGGGCAACCAGGAACACTTCAACGAGACCTACGATCCGAAACCCGGACTCGCCCCCGGCGAATCGCGCCAGAGCGCCGAGGCAGACAGCCTTTCATTGGGGCGCATCGCCCGGCGCAAACTCGGATCCAAACTGCGCCCGGTCCTCAAGCGCCGCGTTAAACAACAGGTCGCCAAGGATCTCCCCGATCGCATCGAACAACGTCGCGATTGCATTCTCGGCGAGGAGCAGCGCAAACTTTACCTGGCCGAACTCCGGCGCAGCCGCGACCAGGTACTCGAAGCCGTCAAGAAGAAGGGCCTCGCCAAGAGCAAGATGCACGTCCTGGCCGCGCTCACCCGCCTGCGCCAGATCTGTTGCCACCCTTCACTCGTCGGCAGCAGCTCACCCTCCGGCAAGACCGAGACGCTTTTCGAGCTGCTTGAGCCCTTGCTTGAAGAAAACCAGAAGATCCTCGTCTTCAGCCAGTTCGTGAAAATGCTGCAGCTCCTGGAGAAGGACTGTGGCACGCGCGGCATTCCGACTCACATGCTCACTGGCGAAACGAAGGACCGCCAGGAAGTCGTCAACACCTTCCAGGAGGACGAGCGGGGCGGAGTGTTCCTCCTCAGCCTACGCGCAGCCGGCACTGGCCTAAATCTAACCACCGCCAGTTTCGTCGTGCTCTATGATCCCTGGTGGAACCCCGCTGTCGAAGCCCAGGCCATCGACCGTTCCCATCGCATCGGCCAAACCCAGACCGTCAACGCTTACAAGCTCATCACCCCCGGCACAGTCGAAGAAAAAATCTGGGACCTCCAACAACGCAAATCCCAGACCATCGCCGATGTGTTGGGCGAGGAAGGATTTGCGAAGAGCCTCTCAGAAACGGATCTCGAATACCTCTTCTCCGAGGATTGATTTTACTGTTCCGGGTGCGAAACCGCATTAGAAGTCTCCAATCGCTTGCACTGTTTGAAGTTGGTGGTCGCTAATCGCCATTTCCTTAGTGTTCGCGCCTCTTAAGTCTGCACCACTCAAGCTGAGATGCAGTGGCTGAAGCCACTCGGAACACGAAAATCAGACAGTTCAATCTAATCCTGCCACTTAGCCGGGCATTCAGTGGAATCCCTAATTTGAACTGCCGAGGGCAATTCAATTATCGGTCAGGTCCGTTCCTCGACATCATCATCCTGAGCTTGGGCCGAGTAAAATCTTCGCCAACGGGCAACTCTGCGCATTCGGAGAAATATTCTTGCCAATGTCACCGGAATGAAGTCCCCTCTCGCGCTTCGTGAGAAGAGCCCCATAGACTTCTCCACCGCGTTGCCGGATGCAGAATTTCGGTCAATGCCCTGCTGCAAAGCTTGCAGCGTTTCTTTCCCACGTGTCCGGCGGGTAGAGAGTTCAAAAGCCGGACCCATGACAAATGAATCAAGACAAAGACACGCTGGACCTGCGTGAGCTCTTATCGTTGCCGCCTCGGGAGACCGAATTGGAAGGCGCATTTGCGGAACTGATCCCCGACATCCGGAAGGCGGTGGTCGACAAGGGATACGTGCGCCCGACTCCAATCCAGGAGAAATCCATCCGCCCGCTCCTGGCCGGAAGGGACATGCTCGGTTGCGCACAGACGGGCACGGGCAAGACAGCCGCGTTTACGCTGCCCATGTTGCAGTTGCTGAACAAAGACCGGCACTCCCCTCGAAAAGGACAACCCCGTGCGCTCATTCTCGCACCCACTCGTGAACTCGCAGCGCAGATCGGTCAAAGCATAGACGCGTATTCCAGACATCTGCCGATCCGACACACCGTGATCTTTGGTGGCGTTGGACAATTCGCCCAGGTGAAGGCGCTCAACAAAGGCGTCGATATACTGGTCGCCACTCCGGGACGCCTGCAGGATCTCATGGACCAGCGGTATATCCGGCTCGATCAGGTGGAGTTCTTCGTGTTGGACGAAGTCGACCGCATGCTCGACATGGGTTTCATTCCCGACGTAAAACGCATCCTGCCCAAGCTGCCGCGCGAACGTCAGAGCCTCTTCTATTCCGCGACCATGGCGCCCAAGATGGTTGAGCTGGCAAACAGCATGGTTCGCAATCCCGTAAGGGTCACCATTGCGCCCAACAAGCCTGCGGTCGAAAGTATCGAACAGAAGGTGATGTTCGTTAGCAAGCACAACAAGAACTCGCTGCTGGCTGAAGTCCTTGATGATCCGGAAATGCGCAAGGTCATCGTATTCATCCAGATGAAACACGTTGCCAACCGCGTGCTGCACAAACTCGAGATGCTCGGCATCACCGGCACTGCCCTCCACGGAAACAAGAGCCAGAACGCGCGCAATCGTGCCTTGAATGGATTCAAGAACGGTGAATTCCGTGTCCTTGTCGCCACCGATGTGGCCGCGCGCGGCATTGACATCGACGACATTACTCATGTGATCAACTATGACCTCCCGGTTGAATCGGAAACTTATGTGCATCGAATCGGCCGAACCGCCCGCGCCGGTCGAACCGGCCACGCCATCTCCTTCTGCACCGCCGATGAACGCGGGCTGCTGCAGAACATCGAACGCCTGATCAAACGCGACATCCCCATCGATTTCGAACACCCGCATCATTGTGACGTGGCGTGCAACGCGCCAGCTTCGTCACCTCGCAATCCGCAGCGGCAGAAACGATCCAAGAAGAAACAACAGGGTCAGCGCAGCAACGAACAACCGCGCGAAACCCGTCAAGCACGAGGGAAACACAAGAACGGCGCCCGGAATCGTCAGAATCGATCAGGCCCTACTGCCGGAAAATCACGCCGGAATCGGAACAAGAATCGTAGCCGGCAGGGGGCTGTCGCTTAGCCGACGTCGCTTGTCAAACAGGCTGGCAATTCGCAGGCCATGTGCCTTGCCGCCCATCCGGCACACTGTCGATGTGAGAGATCGGAAACCAGATCGCCTCTTCAAATCCACAATCCTCTGGCCGAAACGGATAATTGTCCCCCAGATGCCACTTCCCAAAGTTCCCGTCCGATAGCCACCGCCTTGAATACATCCGCATTCGTCCTCAACTCCGGCCGCAACAAAGTCCGCCCACTGCTCACATTAATTGCCCCGTTTCGAAACTCATCGAGCCCTGTTAAAAACTGCCCTCGCGTCAGCCTACACATCGGCGCCACATGAAGATCCGTGAGGCTGATGCCCTCCCGCGCCAAACGATCAATACTCAGTGTCTGCGTAATCGGATTCCCATGCACCGAAAGTTCCCGATACCCCTGATCATCCGTCATAATCACGACCACATTGGGCTGCTTGGCTGAGCAAGCTTGAACAGCCAAGAATACGACAAGGAACGGCACAAATCCGTGGAATCAAATCGGCAGGGCGGCAGGGTTGAGGCAAGCATGCCCTCACGCAAGAAAACCAAACCGCAGTCCAAAATTTCCGTTCGTGACAGCCTCCCACGGCTTTGAAAAACTGAACGAAGAATCGCCTGAAGCCCTAAATACCACATCGGTGCGCATTGGAACGACGGAACGAAATTCATGCCGGTCAGGACAAAAGGCCGGAGATTGCTCACTACTGCCCTACTTTGGGCGATTGCTGCGGCATCGCGACCTACACTGAAATGCTCTGTTCCGCCAAGGGCTATCGAGCTGTCAGTACGCTGGACGAACTCGAAGGAAGTGAACCCCAAGTGCTGCATGTTCAGCATGAATTCATCATCATCTCAGAATCAGAGTTTGAGCACATTGTTGATTTCTGCGCGCAAAAGAACGTTCGACTCTTCACCACCTTGCATCGGGTTGAGAAGGACTCCTGGATCAGCTTCTTGTCAGAGGTATGGCGAGCGGCCCGGCATCGGAAGACTCCCAAGGAAGCGTGGCTCGATGCATCGTCGTCAGCAAGGCCCGCACAAGACAAACAAGCCTCACGAAAGATCGGCTTGGTTCAGAAGACGCTGCGCATGCTGCGGCGACTGTTGGGTCAATGTCGATTCCAACGGCGGATCGTGAAGTGTAGTGAGACCATCGTTGTTCACTCTGCCAATGCGCAAAAGGAACTGGAGCGGATTGACCGGCAAAAAATCCGCGTAATGAGTCACCCATTGATGGCGTGCCCGATTGCCAGTTCGCTGCATTCGGAAAAGGACGGGAGAATTCACATTGGATACTTCGGATTCCTTTCCTCCAGCAAGGCTCTGGGTGATCTGGTTGAAGCCAGCAAACTCGTGCCCAATGTTTCGCTTCATTTGTTGGCGGCCACGCCGCAAAGCCAGGGCGCTGCATCGGAGCATTCCAGGCAGTTTTCCGAGTGGATTCAACCGTACGAATGGATCGACGCGAGCTACGAATTCCTTCCATTGGAAGAAGTTGTGTATCGCCTGTCCCAAAACGACGTGAATATCTACCTGACCAAGCCTGACACCAACCGTTTTTCAACCAGTGGCTCGATCAGGCAGTATTTGGCAGCCCAAAGGCCGATCATTGCAAATCGCACCGAAATGGTGGGCGATTTGGAAGACATCATCACGATATTGCCCAACGGCAGGCCTTCCACGGTAGCGGCTGCACTGAAGAAATTCGATCCGGCGAAAACCGATCTGAATCCGATCATCCAATACTGCAAGCAGCACACTTGGGAAAAGGCTCCCGACCTTTATGGACATGTCCCAAACCGGCCAACTTGGGACGGTTGAGTCGGATATTCGCCGGTCGAACAAGCTGAATTTACGAACAGTCGTGACAGCGAATCGGCGTTTTGAAATGCTTGCCCATCGACGTCAGAATTCTGATTCGCGTGAATCTAATGTCATTCAGACTTACATGTCCGTAGTTTCCCGTTCGAAAAAGATTATTTTTGTGCACATTCCGAAGACGGCGGGCACATCGGTGACCCTGTACTTTTACCAACGTGGATTGATCGACTCCAATGATGTGGCGCAGTGGTACCGCAACAACGGGCACAAGAGTGCCAGTTTCATCCGGCGGGAAATTGACGAACGAAAGGTGTGTGGCGAACTCCGTTGGCAAGATTGTCACAAGTTTACAATCGTCCGGAACCCTTTCGATTGGATGATCTCTTATTGGCACTACAAGCGTCGATCTCACGAACAAAGGTACCATGAAGAGGCCCAGAGAATGTGCTTTCCGGAGTTCGTGAGTTTTTTTTGCGCTGCATCGGACAGGACCTTTGTGGATCAGGCTGAGTGGATACTCGATGAAAAGGGCGAAGTGATGGTTGATCGGATCATCAAGCTGGAAAACCTGAAGACCGAGTGGCAGCAACTGTGTGCGCAGATGGAATTGCCTGCTGCTCCCTTGAACGATGTGAACCGCACTCACGGTCCGTTCTACGACCACGATGATTACTATGATGCGGAATCGCGGAGACTCGTCGAAAAAACCTTTGCCCGCGACTTTAAAATCTTCGATTACGCCTACGTTCCCCGCCGGGAGATTCAGCGGAATTCAAGACCGGAGATCGTTCACTATTGCCCCACTTTGGGCGGTTGCTGTGGCATCGCGATCTACACGGAAACCCTTTGTGCAGCCAAGGGCTACGGAGCCATCCGCGAACTCGGAGACCTCAAGGGAAATGAACCCAAAGTGCTGCATGTACAGCACGAGTTTGGAATCATCAAGGAGTCAGAATTTGAGGAGATTATCGATTTCTGTGAACAAAAGAACATCCGGCTATTCACCACCTTGCATCGGGTTGAGAAAGACTCCTGGATCAGCTTTTTGTCCGAGGTAAGGCGAGCTGCTCAACGCCAGATGGCCCCCAAAGAAGCTTGGCAGTGTACATTGCCGCATCCAAAACCAATGCCGAAGCAAGGCGACCAGATTCCCCGACGGATTGGTTTGATTCAAAAGACACTTCGCATGCTACGTCGACTATGGGGCGAACGCCGATCTCAACGTCGTATTGTGAGGCGCAGTGAGGCTGTTGTTGTTCACTCAGACAATGCTCAAAAAGAACTGCAACAGATCGATCGGCAAAAGATCCTCAGGATCAGTATTCCGCTGAAAAACTGTCCACTCGCAGATTCACTTCACTCGGAAAAAGACGGGAGATTGCACATAGGCTATTTCGGTTTTCTTTCCACTGGCAAGGCTCTTGGGAATCTTGTCGAAGCCTGCAAACTCGTGCCCAATGTGTCTCTGCATTTGCTGGCAGCGATTCCTCAAAGCAACGGAGCGATTTCGGAATATTCGGACCAATTTTCAGAGTGGATCAAGCCTCATGACTGGATTGACTGCAATCACGAGTTCCTCCCTCTAGAGGAAATCGTGAAACGCCTGTCGCAAAACGACGTGAACGTCTATCTGACCAAACCGGACGCCAACCGCTTCGCCACCAGCGGCTCAATAAGACAGTATCTTGCGGCGCAACGGCCAATCATCGCCAATCGATCTGCAATGGTGAGCGATTTGGAACACGTCATCACCATGTTGCCGGATGGCAAGCCATCGACTTTGGCAACCGCTCTCAAGAATTTCGATCCAGCGAAAGCAAAGCTCGCGCCGATCGTAGACTATTGCCAACAGAACACCTGGGAACAGGTTCCAGACTTGTATGCGATCCAGGACACTGGCTGAGAACAACGAAATCGTTTCGCCACAATTCGTTTCCCTGCAGTCGGTCATCATGAAGGCATGAATCCAATCAATCAGCCATCGATTCCAGAGCCGAGCCAAGCACCGTCGGAGAAGGCAAAGCCTGCGCGCAGGGTGGAGAAGATACTCGCTCGATCTTTTCTTTCGCTGTTGGTCTTGGTTGGGGCATTGGGAGCGTTGGAATGTGTGGCGCGACTCTGGTTGTTCCTCATAGCCAGCCCGGCGCAGTTTGCATTCTATGCCACGGTCGATGAGGTGGCCGCCCGTCGAAAGCTACCCGGTCCGATGTATATGGGCCACCGCTATCTTGGCTACGCTCTCGCCAGAAATTGGACTGATGGAACCAACCGCCACAATGCACACGGTTTTCGCGGAGAGGATGTGGAAGCTTCCAAGCCGGCAGATGCGTTCAGGATCGCCTGCCTCGGGGGATCAACAACCTATTCCACTGGTGTCAAAGAGCCCAAAGATTCCTATCCGGCAAGACTTGAGAATCACCTGCAATCCGCGGGGTTCAATCACGTCGAAGTCATCAATGCCGGAACCGGCGGCTACACGACATGGGAATCACTGGTGAATCTTCAGTTTCGTGTAATCGAATTGGATCCCGATCTGGTGATCATTCATCACGGGGTAAATGATGTGCATCCAAGACTCGTGTGGCCTAGATCGAGTTATCGCGCGGATAACAGCGGCTATCGCGTTTGGCGTGAAGAAACCGCCATCGGTGCTTGTCTCGTTCGATCAAGCATTTTGCTTCGTTGCCTTTCGATTCGGCTTGGATGGATAGATAGTCCGGCTGGCCTACGTCAGACATTCGATCGCAAGTCGGTGGACAACCATTCCCGTGCATTCACTGCACAGCATCGAGCTGGAAACTATCCTTCGGGGGTATTCGCCAACACTGATGCAACTGAAATGCTTACATCCAATCCTCCGGTTTTTTTCCGGCAAAACCTTCTGAACATGGCTGCCATCTGCCGCGCCAATCGAATATTGCCGATATTTAGCAGCTTTACTCATTGCTCCGCATTTACCGACAATCCCAGAGCCTCTTCACCCGAATACACCGCGGCTTTGGCTGAGCAGAACGAAATGGCTGCAGCAATCGCCAAAGAGCTGAGTATTCCCTTCTACGACTTCGCGGAGGATTTTCCGACCAACCAAGTTCTGTTCACCGATGGCATCCACCTGAATGAACTTGGCACCGACCTGAAGGGCAAGCTCTTCGCGAAATTCCTGATCGAACAAAAACTGATTCCACCAGTGAAAGCTCTGAAGAATTCGTCCACCAAGTGAAAACCGAAGCATCGTCCTTTAGACGCTAACATGCTGGTCACCACCACTCAGGCATTATGGTATATCGACCTGCCTTCGCGAACAGCCTGGCAGATCGAGAGAGGCAATGGAGTGTATTACGGAATCGCGTGTTCACGGGATAGTATCTTCGTCGCTGCCCGCCGCGCAGAATACGGATCCGATCGCAAGGTTCAAAAAGGTGTCATTCAATGTTACAACAACGAGCTGGAGCTTGTTCGCACACTTGAGCCACCTTTTCCCCTGCGAGACCTCCACCAAATCGACTGGTTCGACAACAAGCTTTGGGTTTGCGCTACTTACGATGACCTCGTCGCCGTCTGGGACGGGCGACGATGGAAAAGATGGCACCCGCTCTCGGCAGGGGAGGAATCGGATGAGCGCAATCTTTTTCATCTCAATTCGATCTTCGCGCACGATGGTGAAATCCTGGTGGTGGGCAACAAGTTGCAATCGGGAACGATCTATCGTTTCGATCGCCAATCCCGGGGAGAAATTGGGCGTATCCAGTTGGGCAAGGGGGCGCACAACGTCTGGATGGAGGGAGACGACCACTTCACGCTCAGTTCAGTGAGCGGTGAAGTGCGCTCATCGAATGGCTGGTCGCGCTATCTCGGAAATTTCCCTCGTGGCTTCGCCTTCGATTCCAGTCGACGATATGTGGGCATATCCGAAGTCAATTCCCGAACCCTACGCGCCCAATCACACAGCAGCATCCTCGCACTCGACCGGCACTGGGATCTGCTCGAAATCGTTTCCCTGCAGGGGACTGGGATGATTCATGACCTCAGGGCTCCGATGCTCCACGACCGAGCGCAAGCCGAAGATGAACCGTTCAGGTTGGTATCCGGCAGTTGGGAAAGATTCCCTTCGAAAGAACTGACGGCAGGGCGCGTCTTCACCCGCCCTTGGAAACAATGGTTGAATTCCTGCAAGCGCAAGATCTTCGGCCACAGATAGTAGTAGCGGACACGTCCGCGGATCATTTCCATTTGGGGAATTGCAAAGCTCGCTCGAACGAGCCGCAAAGGCCAAATCGATCTACCCGAGCGCACCTGGACTATTCGGTTGATCCATTGCGGAGACATTGGCAGCGTTCCACGCATCTGAAGTCATGCTGGTAAGCCACCGAAAAAAATTCATCTACACCAAGACGATGAAGACCGCCAGCACCTCGGTCGAAATCTTCTTCGAGCGCTATTGCCTGCCGGAAGGGGCTTGGAAGGAAACCGGCCGCAGGCCCGAAACCGTGACAGCGGCGGGAATCGTCGGAGTGCGTGGTCGGTATCCAAAAGGAATATTCTACAACCACATGCCGGCGTGCGAGATTCGCGATTTGCTGGAGCCGAAGATCTGGGAGGAATACTTCAAGTTCACCTGCATTCGCAATCCCTTCGACAAGATGATTTCCGGTTTCACCATGTGGAGCAAAGGAAAACGAAAACGAGAACGGACAATAGCGGGAAAAATCATAGCCGGCTTCCGGCGATTGCGTGGTCGAGCCAATCCGGTGGATCTTGCCACTGGTAACACCGAAATCGAACGGTTTCGCAGTTGGGTGATACAAGGGGGACATGTAGACGACCGTGACAAATACATGATCGCCGGGCAGGAGTGTGTGGATGAGTTCATTCGTTTCGAGCGCCTTGAGGAAGATCTGGCTCGGGTTTGTGCGAAACTCGACATCCCCTTCGACGTATCCAGTGTTCCCCGATACAAGACTCATCAGAGGAAACATCAGATTCCGATCCGGGAATACTACGACGCAGAGACCGAAAAGAGAGTTCGCGAGCTCTATGCCTGGGAGTTTGAGCGTTTCAAATATGAGATGCCCGGGGCGGGAGCCTACTAGCGAAAACTAGTGGTGCTGCTTCTTCGATGAAGACTTTGAACAGCATTCAGTAACTAACCCCCCACTCAATTTGATGACCTTGTCGGCCCATTGAACCGTCGACGCGCGATGTGAAATCACCAGGACGGTCGAGCCTTTCTTGAGCGAATCCAGCGCCGTATGAACGAGCGTCTCGTTCTCCTCATCCAAGGCGCTCGTGGGTTCATCCAAGACAATGAGCGCCGGCTTTCGCATTAACGCCCGAGCCAAAGAAATCCGCTGACGTTCCCCACCAGAAAGGAGAGAGCCACGATCACCGACGATGGTATCCAATTGTTGTGGCAATTGCCGTACAAAGTGCTCTGCGGCAGCCGTCCTGAGAGCTGACCATATCTCCTCCTCACCCGCATCAGGCTTTGCCCACAAGAGGTTGGCCCGAACAGTATCGTGGAGCAACAAATGCTCCTGGGGCATATATGCAGTGGACGCCCTCCACTGAGAAACATTGTCCTCCGAAATGAGCGTCCCATCGACGGACAAAACTCCCGAGCTGGGCCGCAGTAAGCCAAGAACCAGGTCAGCAATCGTGCTCTTCCCGGAGCCGGAAGGTCCGGACAACACGGTTACCTGGTGAGCAGGTATGGCAATGCTGATATTCGATACGGCGGCCAGATTGGCCGTCGGATATATGTATTCCACATTGTTCAGCTCGATGGCGACATCCAGTTTCACCGGCGCAACCTCCGGAGTCGGATGAATATCCACCTGCTCGTCCACATCCATTTCGCGCCGATAGAGCGCCACCAATCCCGGCCTGTTCGACGCCATACGATTCACACCTCGTTGGACTTCTGAGACCTGTGGAATGAGACGTGAGAAAATCAAGATCAACACCAGGATTCTCTCGGGTGCCACTTCAAATTGAACCGCAACACCGACAAAAACGCTCAAGGCGATAGCCCCCAATACGGTGAAGAGAGGAGACACCAATACGGCCGCCAATGCCCGTTTGTTCCCACTCTTCCGGGCTCGTTCGGTAAGTTCCGAGAACGATGCAACCTCGGCATCCTCCATGGCGAAGCTCTTGACCAACTTGATCATCGCCAATCGCTCTCCCATGAGTTCCAGGAGCCGCCGATGGGCGTCTCGCGCAGTCCAAGACGCAGATTCAATCCGACGGCGCAACGGCAACAACATTACCACAATGATGGTTCCGGCGATCAGGCACGCCAATGTCGTCTCGGCCGCCAATTGAAAGGCCACGGCAACATAGGCGATGCAAATTGCACCAGCTGTCACCGTCTGCATTCCGTCGAGAAAAGTCTTTTGCACACTTTCCGCATCCCCTTGCACATTCTGCACCAACTCGCTCTGTGGTATGCCGGAAAGATATTGCCATGGCGCGTGAATGAGTTTCCGGAACAGTCGATCCTTCAACGACCGGGTGAAACCAGTGGCCAATTTGGCCTGGAGTGACTTCTCCCAATATTGAAGAAACGCCACCAACGCGACCAGCAACACGTATCCGGTAAGAGCCGTATTCAGTTCGAGAGTCAAACCACTCGCCTGCCAATAATCCAGCGCCACCTGGACACCGTCTGGCATCGTCGCTCCGTCCTCCAACACTCCGAGAATCGCCAGGAAAGGCAGTATCATCAGCAGACCAACTCCGCGAAGGACAGTTGCGAGCAAGGTCACAATCAGCAACAACGGAATCCGATATCCGGCATAACGCCAAAATCGGATTACATATGTCTTCAGCATACAGGAAGAAAAAAGGGCCAGATCGCTCCGGCCCTTGAGGGAGTGCTGTCAGCCTGATCTCTACGCGAACAGCTCAGACACCGCCTGGGCCTTGACCAGCTCGCGGGGTTGGTTGAGGTGGTTGTAGACGATGGTTTCGGGATCGATGCCGAAGGCGTGGTAGATCGTGGCGAGGAGCTGGGTCGGATGGACGGGGTCCTCGAGCGGGGCAGATCCGGTCTTGTCGGATTTGCCGTGGACGTAGCCGCGCTTGACGCCGGCACCGGCCATGATGCCGGTGTAGCAGTAGGGCCAGTGATCGCGGCCGTCGGCACTGTTGCTGTTGCCGGAGGTGGAGACGCCTTTCTCGGGGCTGCGTCCGAATTCGCCGACGGCGAGGACAAGGGTGTCGTCCAGGAGGCCGCGTTGGTCCATGTCGCTGAAGAGGGCTGCCAAGCCCTTGTCGAGCATGGGACCGGATTGGTTTTTCATGCGGGCGTTCAGGCCGGTGTGCACGTCCCATGAGTGGTTGTTTGAATTGGCGACCTTGGGCCAGACGACTTCGACGACGCGCGTGCCGGCTTCGACGAGCCGGCGGGCGAGGAGGCAGCTTTGGCCGAAGGTGTTGCGTCCGTAGGAATCACGAAGACGTTCGGGTTCCTGCTTGAGATCGAAGGCGTTGCGGGCGCGGCCGGAGACGATGAGGTTCATCGCCTGGGAGTAGTATTCGTTGAGGCTGTATTGTTCGACGGCCTTCTCGATGTCGGGCATGGCCTTGTTGATCTCAGTGCGCAGGCTTTCCCGGCGCTCGAGGCGATGGGAGAAAACGTCGGGACGAAGTTTCAGGTCATCGACCTTGATCTTGTCCATCTTGGTCATGTCCATGTCGTCGCCATCCGGGTAAAGCGTGTAAGGATCGAAGGCCTTGCCGAGGAATCCGGCGCTGCCACCCTTGCCGACCACTCCGCTCTCCTGCAAGGGACGCGGAAGCATCACGAAGGGAAGCATGGGATCGGTGGGCGGACGAAGGCGGATGACGTTGGAACCAAAGTTTGGAAAGTCTTTCGGACTGGGCGGTTCGAGCTGGCCGGAGGGGCTGACCTTGTCGGTCGTGTAACCGGTCATCATCTGGTAGATCGCCGCAGTGTGATTGAAGAGTCCGTTCGGCGTGTAGCTGATCGAACGCATCATCGTGAACTTGTCGTTCACCTTGGCAAGGTTCGGGAGCAACTCGGTGTATTTGATGCCGGGAATCTTTGTGGAGATCGGCTTGAAGACGGAGCGAACGTTGTCCGGCACGTTTTCCTTCGGGTCCCAGAGGTCGAGATGACTTGGTCCACCCTGCAGGTAGATCATGATGACGCTCTTGGCCTTGCCCCAGCCACGACCGCCCTTCTTGCCGGTCGCGAGGGCCTGCAGGTTGAACATCCCACCGAGGGAGAGGCCGAGCATGGCCGAGCCGCCAACGCGGAGGACGTCACGGCGCGTCACGCCGAGAGCTTTGTCGCAGAGGTCTTTTCCGGGTTCACCAGGGATTCTGATCATAGTTTGCCTTTGATTATGTGATTAAAGTGCCAAAGGGGGTTGGGGTTCTCAATGATTAAATAGGAATGCGGGAGAATTCACGAGAGCCCAGGCGAGATCCTGCATGCCCACGAGCCGAACCTTCTTCAATTGCTCGTCGCTGAGCTTCTTGGCGCGCTGGAGGCGGATCAGCTCGGGATCGGGTGGAAGCGGCTGTTCGAATCGCTTCACGACGTTTTCGAGTTCGACCTCTTTCTTGTCGCGCGGAAGCCGGGCTTTTGCGGTGGCCAAGGCGGTCGTGCGGGCGGCCAAGGTCTTGTCCGTGAGCTGATAAGCCGTCTTGAGTTTGGCCAATTGATCCTTCGAGCGCTTGTCGACCGGGGTCCGGATAATAGCTGCCAGACTTTCGGTCAGGCTCAAGCCCGTGGGCTTCTTGCTGGAGGCGAGCGAGAGCCGGAATTTGCCGAAGCGGAAGGGTTTGTTCTGATTGAAGGAATGATTGATGGTGATGGTGACGATCGAACCCTTCGGATTCGCGACCGGCTTCTCAAGTTGGAACGTCGCCCAATGTTCCTTCCCGCCTTGCGGGGAAACGGCCCAACCATTGCGACCATCAGGACGGCCGTCGACTGTGGTGGCGATGTTGAAGTTCTTCTGGGTGAAGTTCGCGACGCTCTTCACGAGTTTCAACTTGGTGACTTTCTTCGGGTCACTCTTCGGCGCGACCCGGACCTCGAATTCGGTCAGCACGAAATTGCCGTCCGTGTGACGACCCGGCCCGTTTCTCGGGAAGGACTTGTCGGTCAATGCCTCAAGGCGAACCGCGCTGATATCCTTGAGCGCCGTTTCAGTGGTGATCGTGTAGATACTCTTGTTGCCCTTCTTGCTGGACGTGACCGTGCCGTCGTTGTTGTTCGTCAACGTGACGCCCCCGGTCGCGGCAAGCTTCGTCGGCTTCAAAATGTGCCACTTCAGTTTCAAGTCCTGCTTCTTCTCCCACTCGGACTGTTTCTTGGGCAACTGCTTCTGATAATCCTTCAAGGCCTTGTCTGCCTTGGCGATCCGGTTCTCGCGATCCTTGGCCCGTTTCTTTTCCTGCTCCTCGATGGACTTGCTGTAAGCTGCGAGTTCGTCCTTGGATTTATTGAGTTCATCAGCGCGTTGCTTTTTCTTCTTCACCATGATTGGTGCGAGTTTCTTTTCGTAGGCAGCGAGTTCGGCAGTCAGTTTCTTATGTTCGCCGGCGATCCCGGCGATGGTCTTCTGAGTGGCCTTCACTTCGCCGTCCGTCGCCGGACGGTTGAGCACGCTCAGGAAGATTTCATTCACGATCTTCTTGTCGTCCTTTTCCTTTTCAACCAATTGCGCGATGGAATTCTTGGGATCGCTGATGGCATCGCCAACGGTTGCGCCACTGATCATCGCCATCACGGGCCCAAGCTGCACGTCGTTGATGCGTTCGCACTCACATGAGCTCTCGCGAGGCGGTTTGCCCATGGTGGCGAAGAATCCGTCCTTCAGCTTGATTCCCGCGTCAGGCAATTGCGCGGCGCGCATGCCGGCTGCCACACCGGGGATCTTGGGTTGTGACCCGAGCGTGCGATGTATCGTGTCGAAGAGCACCTCCGCCGGCAGACGACGAACGATTGCGTGGGAGTAGTTGACCGTGTCGTCTTCGTTCCATTTGTGGGTCGCGATGGAGAGCTGGTAGGTGCGGGATTCGACGATCAGCTTCATCAAGTGGCGAACGTTGAAGCCACTCTTGATGAATTCATTTGTCAGGTATTCGAGTAGTTCCGGGTTGCTGGGAGGATTGCCGGCGCGGATGTCGTCGAGGGGTTCGATGATTCCAGTCCCGGTGAGATAACCCCAGATGCGGTTGGCGTAGCTTTTGGCGAAATATTGATTGTCCGGAGAAGTCATCCAGGCAGCAAGCTGCTCGCGACGGGAGGCTTTCTTGTCGGCCTTGTATCCAGCTGAAAAAGGGAAGGCCGGAGCGGTGACCTCTTTGGTTCTATCGTGGGTGATCTCACCGTCATTCTTGTCAAAGATTTCCTCATAAAGCGGCTTGGCGCCTTCAACTGCCGTTCCGCCGACGTTGCCCTTCGGATTCTTCGGATCGCGCTTGAGACCGACCTGCGCGAAATAGGCCGCGGTTTCGTAATACTGATCCTGCGTCCAACGTTCGAAGGGATGATCGTGGCACTTGTTGCAATTGAAACGCGTGGCGAGGAAGAGGTGGGTCGTGTTCTCCATCAGGTCCGCGGGATTGCGGAGGATCTTGTAATAGGAGGCTGGGGGATTCTCTTTGTTGGATCCCTTGGCGGTGAGGACCTTCTTCGCGAATTGATCGTATGGAGTGTTTTCCTTCACCTCCTTGTGAATCCATTCACGGAAGAGCTTTGCGCCTTCAGCGCCCAGGAACTTGCGATTCACCTGTAGCAGATCGGCCCATTTGTTCGCCCAGTGATCGACATAATCAGCGTTGCCGATGAGCTTGTTGGCGAGTTCGGCGCGCTTGGTGCGGCTGGGGCGTTTGTCGGCGAGGAACTTCTTCACCGCGTCGGCAGTCGGAGGCAACCCGGTGAGATCGAGATGCACGCGGCGGATGAATTCGGCATCCGTGCAGAGGCCGGATGGAAGGATCTTCATGCGCTTCCATTTCGCGGAAACGAGGTCGTCAATGTGGGTCCACGTTTCAGGCTCCTTCCAGACAAAGCCGGTACGATCGCCCATGACCGTCAATGTGGTCGCAGCATAAGCACCTTCGAAGCGGGCCAGAAGGGCGGCTTCACCACGGCGAAGGGTCGTGGCCAATCCCTTGTCGTCGGTCTTCACGATGTCCTGGTTGCTGGTCTCCACAAAGGACTCTGCGGTCACGTCACGTTTTTCGCCGTTGGCGTAAGTGGCGATCACCCGTACCTGCTGGGAGCCACCGATGTCCTGGACTACCGGATTCTTCGGGAAGACCTCAATGCTTTGCACCTTTGATGACTTGAGTTCGAGGTCGCAACCATTGCCGATCCATTCGCGAATGACGTTGTAGTAGTCGCTGCCGGGCGTCGTGCGAGCACCACCCTGGTGGGGGACAGCGGAAGTTGCCTTGAGCAGCATCAGCGAATCATCCGGACGGGCGAAATTGATGCGACGACCGGCAAGATCGTCGGCAAAGGCTCGAACGTCGTAGATCGGATCGTAACCGCGAAGGGAGAGCTTGAAGCCGTTCTTTCCGTCCTTGGCCCCGTGGCAGGTTCCCATGTTGCAGCCGAGCTTGGAAACGACCGGCATCACGTCGCGGACATAGTCGGGCTTGTAAGGCTTGTCGAGATTCGCGGCCTGGATGTTCACGCTCGCCGAGTATCCGGCGTGAGTAATGGCGACCTGCGCCTTTCCGTTCTTGGTTGGCTTCACGAGACCGCGCCTGGAAACCTCAGCCATGTCGCTGGAAGGCTTGTAGGCCGCCTCCCGAGTCAAGTCGATCGTATCACCTGAAGCCAACCAACCAGTGACCAACAACTGTGCGTAATCGTAACGTTTGTTGACCTTCACATCACTCGGCGAAACAGAAATGCCAACGACCTTGTGCAGCTGATTGTCCGGGAGCGGAACAGGAACAAACGCGCGCTTAAGTGAAAGGGTCTTCGAATCAAGCAAACGAAGAACACCGTCGGCGCCGGAGGCCGCGATCGTCTTGCCGTCGGGACTGTAAGTCAGCGCGTAGATCCCACCATCGTAGTTGGCCTTGGTGATCAATTTGGCTCCCTCGGTCTGGTAATCTTCAACCATCTTCCGTTGATCGGGCTTGAAGGATGCCGGGCGAATTCCGAACACCTTCTTCAATGCGTCACTCACTTCGCGTTTCACATCCGCGTTGTAAATGTGAATGTGTCCTCTGCCATTCAAGCTGCTCCCAGCGACGATCTGTTTTCCATCAGGCGAGTAAGCCACTGCGAAGATGCGGCCTTCCATCGGCGGATAGCGCCGGATGAGATTGGAGTTGTCTCCAATGACGCGTTTGGCGATGCGATCCAATCGGAAGATCATGGGCGTGCCGTCCGAGCCGCCAACGAGGACTTCATCCAGCTTGGGATGGCTGGCAACCGCGATCAGTCCACCCTTGAGGGCCTTGGGTGTGATGGAGGTCAGGTTGTCGATGAATCGCTCGGTCGTGAAATCATAGCCCTTGGCCGACATGTCCCGACCGACGGAAATGATCTTGTCTCCCTTCGGCGACCAAGCGGTATCGAGCGCCCAATCGCTGTGCGCGTTGTTGAAGAACACCTGCTTGCCGGATTTGATATCGAACGCCCTTACGGTGTTGTCCGAGCAACCGACCGCGACGTGCTTGTTGTCCGGCGACCACTTGGCACCGTAAATCGTGTCGTAAGTGACAGAGATCGAGTTCTTCAAATTCCACGATCCGACTTCCCAGATCTGAAGTTCGCCCTGGCGAGCTGGCAAGCCACCCGAGACAGCCAGAAGTTTTCCGTCCGGAGAGAATTGAACGGATTCGATGCGCTCAGCCAAACCCACCAAGCGTTTCACCAAGCCGCTTCCGTCTACGTTATGAATCAGCACTTCATGAAAACCTCCCACCGCGATCAACTGACCGTTCGGTGAGTAGTCCATCGTGGTGACGTACGGCGCCTGCGAATAACTCGGCGGATGGTCCATGTCGTAAACCGTCTTCGCACTCTCGGGTGAATCATCGATCGCCCCCTGCTTCACCCAGCTGGAGATCAGCGCGATGTCCTTCGGTGAGAGAGGCGCCTTTCCCTGCGGCATCTCGGCTTCGCCATTTTCCGGCGTGATCAGTCGGACCAGAAGACTCTTCTTCGGATCCTTGGGCACGATCGCCAGTTCATCGCTGTCACCCTTGCCAACCAGCCGCTTGAAGTCGGTCATTACATATCCACCTTTGTCCTTGGCGGGTTGATGGCAGCCCACGCAGTGCACCTGGAAGATCGGGCGGACCTGGGTGTAGAAACTGACCTTCTCTTCAGAAGATTCAGTCTTCGTTTCTGCCAGCGCAGGTGCGGCAACCGCCATCGACAGCGCCAGAGATTTCAGAACGGTTTTCATACGCATTAATAAAACGGGCAATCGGCCTTTGGGACGGGTACAATACACCCGTCACGAACCGAGCGGCAAGATTGAGAACTGACGCTTTCGGAGAGGGAGTATTCGCTTGGTTCTCCGCTGGACAAAGCACCGCTACGCCAAAACACTCCGCTCATGAATTCCAAGAAACCCGAGGGCGAAAAACTCTCACGTCGTTCCTTTACCAAGCGCACCAGTGCAGCCGCTGCGACTGCGTTCGGATTCCAGTTCATCCCCAGCCATGCCTGGGGGCAGTTGACCAAGCCTGCGCTGGCGGGAATCGGTGCCGGCGGCAAGGGACGCGCGGATACCTTTGGATCTGACAAGGCTGGTTTCAACGTGGTTGCACTATGCGATGTGGTGGATATCAAGAAGAACACGGGCGCTGTGCCGCGTCGAATGAAGGGCCTGGTTGACGTCCATAAGAAGTTTCCGAAGACGGAATTCTTCAGCGACTACCGCGAGATGATCGAGAAGATGGGCGACAAGATCGACGCCGTCACGGTATCGACTCCAGACCATCATCACTTCCACGCCTCAGCCCAGGCGATGAAGGCGGGCAAACATGTATACTGTCAGAAGCCGCTGACTCACGGAATCTGGGAAGCACGCATGCTTGCCAAGTTGGCGAAGGAAACCGGCGTGAAGACCCAGTTGGGCAACCAGGCACACGCCAACAGCCACATGCGTCGCTGCATCGAGCTCATCCGCGCCGGCGCCATTGGCAAGGTCACCGAAATCCACTCCTGGACGAATCGCCCGGTCTGGCCACAGGGCTTCACCAAGCCGCCGGAAAAAGCCGAGGTGCCATTCTGGATTGATTGGGAGCAATGGATTGGTCCTGCGCAATGGGTCGATTACAGCCCGAACATTGCACCGTTCGCGTGGCGCGGCTGGTGGGAATTTGGAACCGGCGCTCTTGGGGACATGGCCTGTCACATCATGGACATGGGCTACTGGGCGCTCATGCCAGGCGCGCCCAAGAGTGTTTACGCCGAGCAGAACGGCGCGACCAAACTCTCACCTCCGATCAATTCCAAAATCACCTGGGACTTTGGCCCGAGCAAGCACACCTCGAAGAAGGGCTTCAAGTATTTCTGGTACGACGGCTATGTGGATGCACACTTCGATCGCAATTCATGGTCGCTCGTGAAAGGAAGTCCGGACTACAACCATCCGGACCAGGACGTCCTCGAAGGCATGAGCTTCAAGGACTTTGGCAGCGTCATCGTCGGTGAAGAGGGCAAGCTGTTCTTCCATCGCTCCCGAAAGAACTGGGTCTTGAAAACCTCTCACGAAATTGATGGTTTCGAATGGCCCGAACCCTCCATCCCTCGCGCCCCGGGCGAAGACAACTACCAGGAGTGGATCGACGCGATCAACGGCAAGGTGGAGAAAGGCGAATCCAATTTCGAACACTCAGGCCCCTTCACCGAAACCGTGCTCCTCGGTGTGCTCGCCCAACGCTTCCCGAAGCAGAAGCTCCAGTGGAACGCCAAGAAGATGGAGATCAATGGTCGGCCGGAATTCAAGCAGTTCATCCAGCGCAAGTACCGCAAGGGCTGGGAAATCGAGGTCTGAATTCGATCGGCAGGAACTTCGCGAGGCCGCTCCGTGAGGGGAGGCCTTTTAGTTTTGACGCTTGAGCAGATAATCGGCGAGCGCCTCCAACGCTACCGCCTTTCCGCGAAACGGTTTCAGGGCGGCAAAGGCCTTGTCCGTCAATTGTGTCGCAATCTTGCGTGATTTCTGCAGGCCAAGTATCGCCGGATACGTAGCCTTTTCTGCGGTCAAATCCTTGCCGGCGGTCTTGCCCAATTGCTCGGAGGTCTGCGTGACGTCGAGGATGTCGTCGATGACTTGGAAGGCCAGTCCGACGTGATAGCCAAAGTCCGTGAGCGCCTCGAGTTGGCGCTTCGTGCAATTCGCACTCATTCCGCCAAGACGCGCAGAGCAGCAAAGCAATGCGGAGGTCTTGCGTTCGTGGATGTATTTCAATTGCGGAACCTTCAATGGCCTGCCTTCGCCTTCCAGATCCGCGACTTGTCCGGCAATGAGTTGGAGCGAACCGGATGCCTTTGCAATTTCCAGGACGACATCCTGATGAGAGTAACGCGGCCACGATTTGCATTGAGCTGCGATCTCGAAGGCCTGCGTCAGCAACGCATCACCGGCCAGGATCGCAATACCCTCGCCATAAACCTTGTGATTGGTCGGTTTGCCGCGCCGGAAGTCGTCATTATCCATCGCCGGCAGGTCATCATGGATCAGCGAATAGGTGTGGATGCATTCCACCGCGCAGGCCAGCGGCATGGCGTCCTTGTGCGTTCCGCCACACGCTTCGGCTGCGGCAAGCGTCAGAGCCGGACGCATGCGTTTCCCGCCGGCGAAGAGCGAGTATCTCATGGACTTGTGCATGGTCGCCGGTTTCGCCGAAGCCTTCGGGATGAACTTGTCCAAGGCCTGGTTGACTTCCTGGGCGCACTGGTTCACCCACTGCTTCAAGTCGAACTCAGGCGCTTTGTTCTTGGGTGGCATGGCCGCGTTCTAGGAAATGACAGCTGTGGGGGCAAGGGTTGAGTTCGCTGCCTTGAGGTGGTTCCGCGTTGCCACCAAGACGCGTAGAGACACAGGCTGGAGATCGCGCCACCGAGCGCTTCGCTTTGATATCCAAGGACTTAGGCGCACTGCGTTGGGCACGCTGATTCAGCCGCCTTGAGGGTGAATATCGATTTTTGCAGACAAAAGGGGGTGATTTTCCTAGCATCCGCTCACGCTGAGCGAATCAATCGGGGCAGCTCCAACCTTCCAAGTTTATGGCAGCCAAAAAGAAAGCAGCAGGAAAGCGTCAAGGCGTGATCGCCGGCGGCAATTTCATCATCGACCAGGTGAAGATGATCGATGTCTGGCCGCAGCGTCACACTTTGGCAAACATCTCCAGTCAGTCCGAAGGCTCCGGCGGAGCGCCCTACAACGTCCTGCTCGATCTCGCGAAGATGGGAGCGAAGTTTCCGCTCGCCGCGGCCGGATCGGTCGGGAAGGACAAGTTGGGCGAACAGATTCTGGCCGACTGCAAGGCGCACAAGGTTGATACCAAGTTTCTCAAGCCGCACAAATCCGCACCGACTTCTTACACGGATGTCATGACCGAAGAGGCGGCTGGTGATCGGACGTTTTTTCACATGCGCGGCGCAAACGCGTCGTGGACCGGTTCCGACATCGATTTCAAGAAGAGCAATTACAAGATCTTTCACCTCGGTTACCTGCTCCTGCTCGACGCGATGGATGCGCCCGACGCGAAGCATGGGACAAAGGCGGCCGCCCTGCTGAAGAAAGCCCGCGATGCAGGACTCAAGACCAGCATCGATTGCGTCAGCGAAGACAGCGATCGCTTCAACGAGATCGTTCCACCCGCGCTTGAGCACACCGACTACTGTGTCATCAATGAATTTGAGGCCGGCAAGATCACCGGTTACAAGCTTCGCGACGAGAAAGGAAATCTCGACACCGTGTTCCTCCGACATGCGGCCGGGGCTATTCTGCAGAAGGGCGTTCAGGAACTGGTTGCGATACACTTCCCCGAAGGCGGTTTCTGCCGGACCCGTGATGGCAGGGACCATTGGCAAATGTCACTCAAGCTGCCGCAGAAGTACATTCAGGGGACAGCCGGAGCTGGCGACGCCTTTTGTGCCGGATTCCTCTACGGCATTCACCAGGATCAGGATCTGCAGGATTGCCTGTTGAACGGAGTCTGCGCGGCTGCCGCTTCGCTGTCGGATTCAACCTGCACCGGCGGCATGAAATCCCTCACCGCCTGCCTGGCCTTGAAGAAGAAGTATCGCCCGCGCCCACCACTTGAACCCGAGTGGTAAAACGGAGCGAGTGTTAGAAACGTCGAGCTTTGCGCGGCCCTAGCGGCCAGGCCGATGCTGCTCTCCAACTAATCTCCCAGTGGATGGCGCTTGGCCGGATCCTGCCTGAAGTAGCCGGCCAACACTTCATACAAGTCCGGATGTTTGCGCCGCAATTGCGCTGGCTTCTCAAAGAAACACTCCACGGCCACGGCAAAGAACTCTCCGGGATTGGTCGCGCCGTAGTCATCCAACAAGGTTGCCTTGTTTCGCTCGGATCGCTCGATGAGCGTCTCGTATTCGCGGCGCATCACTTCCGCCCAACGCTTGTACTCCGCGCGTGACGTCAATGGAGGCGTTCCGTTCACCACGCCATCCCGAAGATCCAGCTTGTGTGCAAACTCGTGGATCACCACGTTGAGGCCATCAAATGGATTGCGTCCGCCCGCCTTCGAATCACGCCAGGAAAGAATGATCGGGCCGTCATCCCAGGCTTCCCCGAGAGAAGGCGTGCTGGATTCGTGCACGATCCCCATCTCGTCCATCTCCTGCTTCTCCACCGACACGAACTGCCGCGGAAAGATGAGGATCGAATCCACGTTGCAGAAGTAATCATGCTCAATCCCCAGCAAGAGCAGGCACGCCTGGCCGGCAATCGTCACTTTCATCTCGTCCGTCACCTCCAGCCCCTTGCAACCTTCCCAGTTCTTCTCCGCGATGAACACCCGAACCAGCTCGCGAAGCTGCTTCTGTTCGCTGCCCCTCAAGGCCTCATAATGTGGAACGCGCTTTTCCAACCACGGCTCCCACGCAGATGGAAAGGGAGTCTGTAGAATTCCCCGACGACGTCTTCGTTTGAGCCAGCCAAAGATCACAGTGGTTTCAGATCCGGAAGCGGACGATATTACACTTGTCACCGGCGGCTAGTCAGTGACCGATCCGTGATCACCCCAAGTCTCATTTCTTCCTTCTCCGTTTTGGTGCTTCGATCTTGGGAATCGCCTCGTTCCGCAAATAGGGTTCCCGGTGTGGTTTCAGATCATCCCCTTGAGCCTTCGACCATGCGGCCAGCTTCCGCTGCATGGAATTGAACTGGCCGGTGACCGCCAACTTGTCTGCCAGATTGTTCAGCTCCAACGGATCTTTCTCAAGGTCGAAGAACTCAAACTTCGGCCGAGTGTAGTATGCGCTCAGCACTTGCCGGGCTCTGACGTCCTTCTTCGCCGCGGCATCCCACGAATCCCAGAACGCGCCCGCTCCATCTTTGCGATGTCGGTCGGAGTGATTCGTAAACCAGGCATCGGGTCGCAGATTGTGGATGAGCTTGTATTTGCCGATCCGAACACTGCGAATGGGGAAGATGTTCATCACGCCATCCCCCGTGTGCGTCGTGTAAATCTCGGTGCGATGTGAATCCGTCTTTCCAAGCAGGACGGGCTTGAAGGAACGCCCGTCCAGACCATCCGGCACTCCGCCTCCAGCAAGATCGATCAGAGTCGGAATCAGATCCACCCAGCTCACCATCGCATCCGTTCGCAGGCCGGCCTTGATCTTGCCGGGCCATGACACGATCAGCGGAATCCGAGTGCCGGCGTCATAGAGCGTCCATTTGCCCATGTGCCATTGGCCCCCATGATCGCTGGTGAACATGAAGATGAAGTCCTTTCCGAATCGTTTCTTCGAGAAGTTCCGAATACGGCCCATCTCCTCGTCCATGCCCGTGATGTCCGTCAGGTAGCGCGCCCAATGCTCGCGAGTCTCGGGCGTGTCAATGAAATAGGGAGGCAGCGTGACTTTCTTTGAATCGTAGGTGCTCTCGTTGCTCCAGGCCACGTGCGGCCGGCGATCGCCGACCAGCAGACAAACCGGTCCATCCACCTTGGTCTTCGAAAAATATTTCACCACGTCCTTGCTCATTTCCCGTGGCTTGGGTGATTTAAAATCCACGCCTTCCATCTTGTTTCGCCCGTGTGCCACCTTCCCAAAGCTGGCGACGTGGTATCCCATCTTCTTCAACACCGGCAGCAGGAACTTCGTTTCCGGCTTGGGTTGGCTGTGATTCGGATGGGCGCCGTGACGAGCCGGCATGAGTCCTGTGAGCAGTGAAAACCGATTAGGGCAACACGATGGCGATGCAACGTAGGCGTTCTCGAAAGTCATGCCCGATGCCGCGAGTTTCTCCATCATAGGCGTTCGCACTTCCTTTGATCCATAGACTGAGGTTTCAAGCCGGCCCAGATCGTCTGAGATAAAGACCACAATATTGGGAAGTTGGGCCGCGCGGGTGTTGGGCGGAGTCAGACAAGCCACGAACATCAACGTGAATAAGCAGAACTGGATGAACTTCACGCGCCGAGTAAACCGGGCCGGTCTGCGCCGATCAACGCATCAGTGCGGGCCGGGCAGTACTTTCTGAACCTCCTGCCACTTTTGATCGATCTCCCGGCGTTCCTTGGCGGAGGGATGGTACTGATCAATATGGCCGCGGACGTAACCCGCCAACTCACCGATCGCTCGCAGGAAAGACTTGGAAAACTCATCCACGTATTCCTCCAGTTGGCTTGCCATGGCGCAGCCCAGAATCTGCGCCTGGCAGCCATCGAATTCATCCTCCGATCGAACCTCGCGCAGGTAACGGTCGATCACCGGGAAGTAAAACACGAGGGCTCGTGGCCCCATGAACATGAAATCCTCCTGATACGCTTCAGGTGCTTCGACGAACTTCGCGTAAGCCTGATTGAGGTCCAGGCCGCCGAAATTTTTCCAGGCACACTGAGCGTCCAAATCACCGTCGTGAGGATCGAAATCCCGTTCCTTGGGCAGTTGGGATGCATCATTCATAGATCGGCCCGTTGGCCTTGCGCGCCTTTTGGTAGAGCTCACGCCAGCGCTTCGATCGGTCGTCCGGATAAAGCCGGCTATGCGCGCCCTTCTTGTAGAACGGCATGCGTCCTTCCATCCCGGGGCGAAGCATGAAGTTCACACGATCATCGTTCGCAACGAACATTTTTGAGCCGTCGGCGAAAACGGTTTCCACAAGTCTCTCCGGCTCTGGACGTCGCTTGGGCTTCTCAACCTTGAACCGATTCAGCAGATCGAGATCCAGATCGTATCCAAGACCGGGTGCGTCGGGCACATCCGCCATCCCGTTCTTCACCTTGATCGGTCGCGTCAGCAAATCGTGTTGAAAGAGCTGATGGCAGTTCACCGCAGGCCAGCGGGCGTTCTTCAACACGCCACCGAAGTGCAGCGAATAAGCGGCCGTGATTCCCGCGCCCACCAGTTGCAACCAAAACGGCATGTCCACCTCCTCGGAGAAATGCCCCGCACGGATCGTCCTGGTCGCACCGCCTCCGACGACGAAGCCATCACATGCTCCATGCTCAACGACTGCGGCCGGCTTGGGATCACCATAATGCATGGCGATGTTCACCCGGGTGGCGTCACGCAATTTGCGATTCCCCGCGATGTCGGATTGCGGAATCGGCGTCTCGTAAATATCCACCTGCGGATACTTTTCGAGATCCTTGATGATTTTCATGCCTCGATCTGCATCCAGCAGGGTGGCATTAAAATCCATGTCGATCTTGAAGTCTTCCGGCACCACAGCCGCCGATTGTTTGAGCTGGTCGTAAATATCGAACCACGGACGTCCCTTGGTCTTGTAGGACATGTATCCCGTCTCGTATGCCAGCTTGCATTCGGACGCCATGTCTACCGCAGGAGTATCAATATTCCACCAGGACAACGGAGTGGTTTCATGCACTTTGTGCCCCAGCAGTCGGTGCAAGGGAATCTCAGCCGTCTTTGCCACCGCATCGAACAGCGAGATCTGCAGACCGGCGCCCAGCGAATCATCCCACATGATATCCATCGCATTCCGGCCCAGTGCCCGCTTCACATCGCTGTCGCTGGTGACGCCCCAGGTGTAATAAAGCATCGTCTCGCCAATGCCCGTCTTGCCTGAACCCAGCGTCGTTTGGAACACCTCTGAGTAACGCCAATGCGGCAGTTCCCGATCCATCGCCCGGCGTGGTGTGTCGCGATACGGCAGGCGCACGGTTGTCCGCTTGATATCGCGTATCTCCAAGTGTTTCGAGGAAGTGCGGCGCGTTGCAGCGCGGGCATGCGAACCGATTCCGGACATCGCCAGCGCTGCCGCACCCAGACCAGTTGAAATAAAGAAGCTTCGTCGTGAATTCATGGATAACTGTGCCAAATCGTGTGGCTGTCCCGCCGATGACGCAAGAATTCCAAGTCTGTTAATTCGTGGTTTATAGATGGCCGAAATCTACGGACTGAAAAAGTTTGGCGGATTTTCCCGGCTGGCGGGTGCTTACGGGAAATACGATGAAAGCAGGCCTCCAAGATTTGCAGAAATTCGTCCGGAAAAGGGACGAAGCCGCGTTCCATCGCGTCGTCGAAGAGATCATCCGCAAGGCAGCGACATTCCTGCGCAATCCTGCCTCCACCCATGAAGCCTGGGCGTTGAGCTACGTCGAGGCCCGGCGCATTCCCGCTGAGAACATTGAGCAGGCCATCAACACGCTGGAGAAATACCGCAGCGAACCCAAGGTGTTCAACAGCATCGGCCCCATCCTTGCGGGCATTCTTGCCGGCAAAGATCCACAGACTGCGTTGGCCTGGATTCACGAGAACTTCAATCGCCACCATCCACGGGTTGCCAGGCAACTCCTTCAGAAGTGGCCCTCACAAATTCACTCGGGTCCAATGTACAAAGTCTCAATTCGAGACGACCATAAACATGTAACATATGTGACATGTAGGAACACGCGCTTGAACACAATTACTCGCGTCTGGCCAACGCCTTTTGGCTCGCCTCCGAACCGGCTTCACACAATAAACGCCGCATGCAAATTCCCACGAAGTTTGTGATTCTTCTTACCTTCCTCATCGCGGCGATTCAGCCTGCCGAAGCCAGCACGCGCGTTTTGCCCAAAGGAAAACTTCCCGACGATTCGCGCCTGACCGAGCCAAAGGACTTGAACGGCTACTTCCCCTTTTCGCCCGCTCACTCCAAGGACCAGTGGAAGAAGCGATCGGAATATGTGAAACGTCAGATCATGGTCTCCCAAGGCCTCTGGCCGTTGCCCACTCGCACGCCTTTGAAGCCGGTGATCCACGGCAAGATCGACGAGGGTGACTACACCATTGAGAAGGTTTACTTCGAGAGCTATCCGGGATTCTACGTCACGGGCAACTTGTATCGACCGAAGAAGCTCGTGGGAAAGGCCCCCGGCATCATCTGTCCTCATGGGCATTGGAAGGAAGGTCGCTTCTACGATCATGCGCCGCGTGTGCGGAACGACATCATCATCGGCGCGGAGCGATTTGAGAACGGCGGCCGCAATCACATCCAGGCGCGTTGTGTGCAGCTCGCCCGCATGGGTTGCGTGGTTTTTTCCTACGACATGGTGGGATATGCCGACAGCAAACAACTCAGCTATGACCTCGTCCATCGATTCGCCAAACAACGCGAGCATTTGAACAAGACCAAGGATTGGGGTTTCTTCAGCCCGCAGGCTGAAGCCCGCGTTCAGAATGTGATGGGTTTGTTTTCGTGGAATTCCATTCGCGCGTTGGATTTCATGGAGACGCTTCCCGAAGTCGACACCAAGCGCCTTGCCGTGACCGGTGCCAGTGGTGGCGGGACGCAGACAATGCTCCTCGCTGCGATCGATGACCGGATCGCACTCAGCATGCCGATGGTCATGGTGTCCACCGCGATGCAAGGCGGCTGCACGTGTGAGAACGCCAGCCTGCTGCGGGTAAACACCGGCAACATCGAGTTTTCGGCCCTGTTCGCTCCCAGGCCGCAGATCATGAACAGCGCCGACGACTGGACCCGCGAACTTGCCGAGAAAGGCTTCCCGGAAATCCAGGCGCACTATCAGCTTCTCGGAAACAAGCAGGGCGTGAAGCTCATCCGCGGCGAGCACTTCAAGCATAACTACAACTACGTCACCCGCGCGCAGATGTACAAGTGGGTGAACCAGCATTTCAGGCTTGGAATCAAGACTCCGATTCTTGAGCAGGATTTTCAGTTTCGTGCAGAAGAAGAAATTACCGTCTGGAATGAGGATCATCCCAAGCCCAGGTCCGGTGAAGCCTTCGAACTCGAACTGGTTCGTCATCTTACACAGGACGCCACCATAGTTCTCAAGCCGGCCGAAAGATCCCTCGACGAATTCCGTCGCGTTTATGGCGGTGCCTGGGAAGTGCTCATTGGCCGCAACTTTGCCGACGCCGGAAATACAGAGTGGGAACTCATTTCCAAGGACAAGCAGGATTCGTTCATCCAGATGGGTGGCTTGGTGCGCAACGAAACCCATCAGGAAGTCATACCCGTGACCTGGCTCTATCCCAATGACTGGTCCGGTACAACGACCCTCTGGCTGAGTGAAAATGGCAAGGACGGTCTCTTCGGCAAGGACGGTCAACCGGTCGCGGGCGTGCAGAAACTATTGAACGCCGGTCACACCGTTGTCGGCGCGGATCTGTTCTTCCAAGGTGAGTTCCTCGCAGACGGCAAACCGGTTACGCAGACACGCAAGGTGGAAAACAAACGCGAATTCGCAGGATACACCCTGGGCTTCAATCACAGTCTCTTTGCCAAACGCGTTCATGACGTGATGACGCTCGCCTCCTTCATCGACGGAGACAAACATGGGAACAAGATCCTCAACATTGTCGCGCTCGACGGAACGGGTCCAATTGCGACGGCTGCACGTGCGCAGGCAGGACGCGTTGTCGCCAATCTGGTGGCAAACACAAAGTCACGCCGATTCAGCCAGCTCTTGGATTACCGTCATCCTGATTTCATTCCTGGCGGTGCGAAGTATGGAGACGTGCCCGGCCTGGTTGCCCTCAACGCCCCGCACAACACCTGGATCAACGAACGACCCAGCGGCTTGGCATACCGGGTCTACATGGTGGCCAAAAGCGGAAATCTCACCGGCGGATCTGGGAAAAGAACGGCCGGCGTGGACTGGTTGCTGAAGCAGTAAATTCCTGAAAGGGCGAAGGCATTGTGGAGCATAGCAGGATCGAACTGCTGACCTTCTCATTGCGAACGAGACGCTCTACCAACTGAGCTAATGCCCCATAAACGACGCGCAGAACTATGGAAAAATGCGCGTCCGAGGCAAGCGGTAAAGTAGCTTCGACCGCAGCCCATTTCAGTTCTGCCAGCGTCCAGTCCCACGCACTCCCCACCTTCGACGAATCGCCCGTTCAGCCCTGATCGCCTCGTTGAGCGTGTGCTGCGGGATCGGGCAGGTCTTTGCAATCCCGGGTCTGTCCGCTTTCGCTCGCTGCGACGGTTTTGAATACGCCAGGGTCGTCCGTTCGGGTAGCATGACGTGGCTCGATGGCCTGGATCCAACGCACGTGAATATTCGATCATCCAGGGCGGGCCAGTTTGTTGAAACTGATGGAACCCTTTCGTTGCTTTAGAGACTTGAGATCACGTGACTGAGCCCCCGCCTCCCCAACCGGCTTTGTGGCAACGCATCCGCGGCCGTTGGTCGGCGTTGCCCGCGTGGCTGCGCTGGTCGGTGAAGGGCGCAAGTGCAGTCGTGGCCGCGCCGGTCGCGATGGTCTCTTGCTATCTGCTGCTGGCCTGGGGACTGAGTTCGTCGGTGGTCAACGAGGAGTTCCAAGACGCGAGTGACGGGGTGGAGATCTTCCTGTGGTCTAACGGCGTTCATGTGGACCTCGTCGTTCCCCGGCGCACCGATCTTTTCGACTGGAGCGCCTGGTGCCCGGCCAGCCACGTGAAAGGCCGGATGACGGGGCCCTGGGTGGCGATGGGGTGGGGCAATCGACGGATCTACCTGGAAGTGCCCGAGTGGGAAGATTTGACCTTAGGCGTTGCACTTGAATCTGTCTTCATCCCCGGCGCGACTGTCATGCACGTTTCGAATGTTTGGGACATCCAGGCTGCATCCCGCACACGTCGAATCGTTCTCACCCGCAAGCAATACCGGAGACTCGTGGAACACATCCAATCCGGTTTCGCGCTGCAACCCTCAGGAATACCAGAACGGATCGGTGAGTTTTCGTACGGCGACCACGACGCCTTCTATGAAGGCAATGGCAAATACAGCGCCTTCCTCACCTGCAACGAATGGAGCGCGAGCGGTTTGCGAAAGGCAGGCGTGAAGGTTGGCCGCTGGACGCCATTGGAAAGCCATCTCATGAAGCACTTTCCGGCAGTCGAGGAAAGTGGTGAAGGGGAATAGATAAGACGAAAGCCGTTTGGGAAGTACCGGTGAGTGGGCTCGAACCACCACTCCCTTGCGGGAACCAGATTTTGAATCTAGCGCGTCTGCCAATTCCGCCACACCGGCTTCGGGGCCGAAAACATACGGCACGAAGAATCGGCTGGGCAAGGGGAGAAATTCTGGGAAGGGCGGAAAGGTGTGTGATTGAAAACGGGCAACTGAGAACCACACGATTAAAAAGCGCGCGCGTATGACAGCAGTCAGATCAAACGGTTTTCGGAGCGTTCTCTGTCGCCATGGCCACTTGAGCCGCACGAATCATGAACTTGGTGAACTTACCCAAGCCGTGCTCTGCGGTGATGCCCTTGACCAAGGCAGCGACAACGGTCCGGAGTTCCGTAGTCGGCACATGGATCAGTGAGCTTACAAGAACGGAGTGAAGCTCCACTTCATCAATCCGGGCAAGCCCACGCAGAATGCCTGGGTCTACAGCATGAACTCGCAGATCCGAAAACGTTTGCTGAACCCACACTGGTTCGCCAACTTGACCGAGGTGCGGGAACTGCCCTAACAATGGGCCGGACCTACAACACAATCCAACGACACTGTTCGTTGAACCAACAGACACCCGAGCAGTTCGCCGCTCAAGCCCGACTCCGGTCGGCTACGCCTCCCTCCGTCGGACTTGAGCAAAATCAAAACATGAAACCACCGTCGGGACTAACATCGTAAGTGCTACGGTTCAGGGGGCAGCGCCACTGCGTCTACAACACGCTCGCCATTTTCCTGCTCTCCGGTCAATGCCCCCAATAACTACCAGCTGATTCCATTATCATACGGGTTTCTTCGCCTTCAATAATGAAGAGATTGCCCCATTGTCCGAAATCAATCATCTTGCCCTTTGCGTCGGCGACGCTCCAGAGCCCATTGGCAATAAAAAGATCCTCCGCGATCATCTTCACTCCAAGTATCCTGACATCGAGGTTTGATTCTACAAATGGGCTTCCATCACCGTAGGCATTGGCTATCCCTCTTCCAATCTCATGGCGGCCCACCTGCGCCGTTTCATTCTCCGAAAGAACACGAATACCGTTGGCCGTGAATTCGTTGATCAAAAGGGAAGGGTTCTCGTGATTCGCCCTGACAAATCTATCAACGCAGCGATTCAACATGCCGAGAACCTTGGGGTCGGTCTTGTTGAATGCTGGTGGCATAGGAAGTCGTTCCGGTGCACTTTTTCGGCTGGTCAGCTCTTCCAACCCGAGATAGGCATGCGCAGATCCTTGCTGGCATTTATATACCCCTCCCTCTCTCACATAAACGTTGCCCCATTTACCATGCCGGTCTCTATCAGCATCCCCGGTTTTGATGTCAAAAGTTCCATAGGCAAACATACTTGAGTCTGTCAATCGACGTGCCCCAAGCACACTCACGCTCAGCTCACTGCCGTCCGAAGCGCCATTCTTGCCAAAGGATTCACGGAACGATTTCCCTATTTCATCCCGGCCAACGATCGGATGCTGAAAGAGGCTCACAGCACGCACGGCATCCTTGGTAAACATGGAGGCCATTGCCCGATGGTCCTTCGCTTCCCAGTGCTTTACGAATTCAGCCATGAAGTCTTCCACTATCGCTTTCGCCTCTTCATCAGCGGCCAGCGGACCCAATCGCCGCAGAACTTGCCGATGGTTTGTAATATGGTCGTCTCCCTCAAACTTGAACGTGCCGTCGATGACCAGAGTGTGACCACCATGATTAAAACTCCAGGAACCGGATCCACTGACGGACTTGCCCGGCATTGGACCGCCATGTGTAAAGGTCCACTTCCAACGATTGCCGTTCTCCCGCACAATGCGCGATTGCCAATGCATGCCGTCACTTCCCACATGGTAAGCGCGGATCAACTCATCCACCCGGTCAAAAGCAAAGAATGTCCTTGCCGCGCGCTGGAAGCCGTTATTCCTTGTCTCAAGAAGATTTTTACCGAGATCCCACTGGTAGTAGCGGTAGTGATCAGGCGCCACACCACTTGCCGGCGCAGACGACATTTGCGGATCGTCTTTGATCCACCTCCCAGCCAGTCGGTCACCAAAATCCTCAAAATCTTTACGGGCACCGGAGGTTTCATTGACGAGAAGGCTGCAAGCAGCCGCCGTTGCATATATAAGCAGTTTTTTCATGATAGGTTCTTAATTAACTTTGTTCTCCAGCCCCAGACCGGCCAACCGGCTTTTGAGACACCTTGGATCCCCCGGGGCGGCGGCGTAAGATCGGTTCTTCCACCAACAAGAAGATCACCGCTGCACCACCAAGTGTGATGACCAGAACCAAGCTGGTATTTAGAAACGCAAGCCAGACTTCACCGATGTGACCGGCAAACAGGGCCTTCATCTTGGGAAAACCCCAGAACATGAACATTTCGTGAAGCAGGTAGGCTGAATATGAAATCTGCGCTACGGGAAAAAAACATCGATGCCCGAGGAACCGCCGGATCGGTTCGATCCAACCTTGCGCATGGATCGATGCCAAAATCAGACCTGCTGTAGCCATGCAAAAAACCTCCCGATGAAGGCACTCATAAGCCCGGCCTACGGACGCAGGCAGCGACCGAAAGAATGAGTCTTCCAGCACCACCCACTGTCCGGTTGGAATGCTGGCGATGATAACAATTGTGGCCACGCATCCTGCAACCAGAAGATTAATACTCCCAACGCGCCCAGCGATAAAATGTTGAATCACCGTTCTTCGATGGACATGCAGATAGGCTGCAAAGACCCCCAGTAGCAAGCCATTGTAGCGCAAGTGGGTATACATGTAGTATTCCCAGAACCAATCGCCCCATTCCGGCGTGAAAAAAGCCACGTCGAATGGTAACCGAAATCCTTGCTCTCCTGTCAGGTGATGCCATTTCAAAAGAATGGGGATGAGAAAGATCACGACAAACACCCATCTTTTCCGCCGAAACAAAGGAAACAGGAAACCGACCAGCAGTGGAACCACCAGATAAAACTGCTCCTCGATCGCAAGCGACCAGGTCCACCCGATATAGGAATCACGCACGTAATTGTTGATGTAAAGGAGGTTGGACCAAGCGCGTTCCACGTTCTTGCCGTCCATGAAATACAGGGCCAGCAACATGGCGACAACGTAGGCCGGGATCAGGCGCCGGATTCGGCGTTTATAGAATCCTCCAAAATCCAAGCGACCGGCATCTTTTTGCTGCTGGAAAAGCTGACCGCCAATAAGGAAACCGCTAATGACAAAGAAGAGATCGACGGCAAGGTCGCCTTTAGTTACCCAATTCAGCACAGGCCAATGATAGATATCCTGAGATAGAGCGGTCGCTGCAGCCACCGTATCAGGGCTCCAATTACGGGGTTCTGGGATCTCGTAGGACTGGAATAGCCACGCATGAAACAGAATCACCCAGATTACGGCTATCGCACGTATGCCGTCTACTGCCGGGTAGGATCGTTCACCGCGCTTGAAAAGTGCGGGAAGATTCATCGCATTATTCAGTCACGTTGTTTCTCATTGTAATGATCCTTCCCGAATGTGGGCCGGTTCAGTTTTCCCTGGTTGAGATCGATTCCGGCAGGGCTTGCAGCATCCCGTTTTGCCGGGCGATATCCGCAGCTGTCTTCCCTTGATTGTCGCGAATATCCGGGCTGGCTCCGGCTTTCAGCAGCAACTTGGCCAATGCACGATTGCCGCGCTTTATGGCCAAGTGCAGTGCAGTATCTCCGGCAGAATTACGGGCATCACGATTCGCCCCCTTGCCAAGGAGATATTTCGCGGTTAACGGGTGCCCATTGCCAACCGCTTCGTGTAGTGCCGTCCAACCAAAATTAGCCGCTTCATCAATATCTGCCCCCATTTCGAGCAGCAGGGCGCAGGCCTCGGTTTGACCGTGTCGCGCGGCCTCAGCGATGGGCCGGGCTCCATACCACCCGGAGCGAGCGGAAACGCTGGCACCCCGTTCCTTCAGAAAGCGAATGACCCTCAATTGACCTGCCGCCGCCGCGAAAGCCATGGCATTGAAAGACCCGGATGCGGTGGCATTCAGGTTGCCACCGTCCTCTAGTTCGCGCTCCAGTGTTTGTAAATCACCATTGCGCACCGCTCGAAACCATCGCTCGATCGGCTCATCCATTCGTCGCCACTCAAACACTTGGGGGCGCCCTGGGGATTCAACGAACAAGGCTCTCGTGTACTCGTATAGTTTGCCATCCTGTGGCTTGTATACCCCCTCGTAACCGGGGCTTCCGTCTGGTCTAAGCTTGATGCAATGGAGAATGCCATCGTGGATTCTCAACTGAAGAGCATTGTCAGAGCGGCTGCGTCTTACCCCATCAAATGAATATGTTTCAAACACCTCACGCTCACCGGTAATCCGCTTGATCCAGTAGCCGCCTCCTCGGTAGGCAATCCACTCACCGGTCACTCCATCGAGGATTTCCTCTGAGATCGTGGTGGAAACCTTCTCGCCTGCGGCGGTGTAAACGGCAGGCATAGTTACGAACACGGCACAGAGACCGCATTTCAGGAAATGTTCGACGAATAGTCTGATTCGCTCGCGATATGTTTTCATAATGTCATCTGTTGCTGTTTCTGCTGGCCACGCACACAATCACATCGATCAAAGCCCCTTCAATTCAGCCGCCAGCGGGCCGCCGAACCCGAACCTTTTACGGTAGTAGGTTAGTGGACTCTTGCCATCCCGCGCCGTGCGTTGCGGATCAGCACCTCGCTTCAGCAACCATTTGGCCGCAGCCACAAACTGCGCCCGCTGGTCTTCCGGGCCGTCCGCCAGTCGCCACATGGCCGTGTGCAGAGCGGTATAGCCGTTGGGTGCCACATGCTTAGGATCAATCCCTTTCGTTTCAAAATAGTCCAGCAATCTGGTCTGGCCCCAATGCGCTGCTACTCGAAGCAGGCCACCGCCGTGCCGCACCCTTACATTCACATCCGCTCCCTCTGAAACGAGATACTCAACCAGTTCCCGGTGCCCTCCTTGAACGGCCACTACCAACGGCGTTTTTTCAAACCAGCTGCGCCGGTTTACATCAGCACCGCGTTCGAGTAGCAGCTGCACCACATCCTTATGACCACAGCCAGCTGCATATGCCAACGCGGTGTAGGAGTTCTTGGACGTGAAGTCGACGGGAGTGCCCTCATCCAAGAGTTTCTTGACCGCCTTCAGATCACCCGCGCGTGCTGCAATCAGCAAGGCCTGCCCGGGATCATCCGCCCGCCACATTTCGATTACCGTGGGGGCCTTCTTGTTGTTTCCCAAGTAGATCGAGCGCGTAATCTCCCAGAAACGTCCTTGAGCCAACTTGAAAGGCGCCACATAGGCGTTTTCACTTGCAGTCACATTACCGGAGCCGTCCTTTGATACATTGTTGCTCTCGGCGAAATGAGCAATGCCATCTTCGATGAAAACCTCGATATTGCTGTTCTTCCGAAAGCGAAGTTCTCCCAACTGGCTCCGCAACTCGAAAGTCACTTCTCTGCCTTTGAATGTCTTCGTCCGGTAGCTGTCGCCCTTATAGCTAATCCAGGTTCCCTCAAGTTGCTGGTTCAGCTTGGCAACCAAGGACTCGCTGCCCGACGGCGCAGAGTATGCCGAAGGCATGAATCCAAGAAGCATTAGTGGAACAATGAATCTTAGCTTGGTGCGTATGGTTTTGGTGTGGTGTTCCATGACTTTTTTCAGTTGAGATAACAGGATTTTATTGGAGTTGATTGAGTGCGCGGAGCATGCCGTTCTCCTTGGCTATATCCTTCGCAGTCTGGCCTTTTTTATTACGGATGCCAAGATTGGCCCCCTCTTTCAACAACCACTTGGCAAGGCTCAATCGACGAGACTCAATGGCAATATGTAGCGGCGCGTTGCCACTATTGTTCAAGGCGTTGATGTTTGCCCCTTCGCGTAGCAGAAGGTCCGCCACCAGAGGTCGCCCATGCTTGGCTGCCTCATGCAAGGGGGACCAACCGAACCCGTTCCGGCCATCGATATCCGCACCCATTCCCAGCAGCAACTTGGCGGCCTCCAACTGTCCGAAGTGCGCTGCCTCAATCAGCGGGCGGGTTCTCCACCAAGCCGAGGGCGTCGCGGGATCAGCACCTTGTTCTTTCAGGAAACGAATACTTTCCAATTGCCCCGAGGCGGCAGCCATTGCCATTCCATTATAGGCACCAGGCGCTTCCTGGTTCACATCGAAACCCTTTTTCAAGGCCGCCTTCAATTGTTTGATATCCCCCGTTCGCACGGCGTGGAACCATGTTTCCATGGTGCTGGATGGATTCCGATATTCCCAGACCTGTGGCCGCCCGAAAGTTTCGGCAAAAATTCCACGATTAAATTCGTATAGCTTCCCGCCCTGAGGTTTATAAATACCCTCGTATACTCTTGATCCTTGGTGGTTTTCCTTGAAGAAGTGCAGAATGCCGCCGCTTACCTTCCAAGTGATTGGGTTGGTGGCTGCATTTCTACGAATGCCATCCATGGTGTAGATTTCAAGAATCTCGCGATCATGGGAGATTCGTTTGATCCAGTAGCCGCCACCGGTATAACGAAGCCATTGCCCCATGGCATCTTGCCACGCATCGCGCGATCCAGCATCTTCCGCCGAGTGAAGGTTGCTGGAAACAGAGGTAACCACCGCTGCCGTCAGGCTGAAAAAAAGTTGTTTACTGAGTGTCATTTTAAAATTCCGAGAAATGCTTTTCATGTAGATCAGGTAACTGGTTGAACGCCTCCGCCAAAAGCGGCGGGAAGTTGTGAACTAAACGAGGGGAAAATATTGGTGCGTTGAATTGCTTCACTTGCCTTGGAATTCCTTGGCCAAGGGTCCTGCCACACCGAAGGCATCCCGGTAGATCGACAAGGGGCTCTTTCCATTGCCGGCAGTAATCAGTGGATCTGCCCCCTTTTTCAGCATCCAGCGAGCAACCTCCACAAAGCTGGAACGCCTTTCAGTCGGCCCATTTGCAGCCCGGAATATTGCCGAATGCAACGGTGTCCAACCGAAACCGTTGCGATGCTTAAAGGGCACTCCCTTGGAAGCGAGGTAATCCAGCAACTGCGGTTGCCCCCAGAACGCCACTTCATTCATCAGATTCAAGCCGTTGCGCAGTTCAATTCCAAGATCCCCACCTTGGGCAACCAGATATTCCAGCACTTCAAGTTGACCGCCCTGCACCGCCAGCGCGACCGGTGACTTGGCAAAGCGCGAACGCCGATTGACATCAGCTCCCCGCTCCAAAAGATACTTAACGATACCCAAATGCCCACGCCCCGCCGCGTAAGCCAGCGCGGTGTAGGAGTTTTTCGTCGTGAAACCAATCGGTGTACCGGCATCCAATAAGCCCTTGACCTCAGCGAGACGACCCTCTCGAGCCGCAAGCAAGAGGGCCTGACCGGGTTCATCGGCGCGATGCATCTCTGCAATCGCCGGTTTTTCGCCATTGCGGCCGAGATAAATTGCCCGCGTAGCCTCCCAGAAGCGGCCGTCGGCGATCTTGAAAGGTGCAGTATAGATCTCAGAAACCTTCTCAATGCGGCCATCTGTATGCTTCACCAAGCCATTGCTCTCGGAAAAATGAGCAATCCCACCCCGGATCGAAAGGGCAAGGTCGCAGGTCTTGCTTTCACCACGGAGCCCCAGTTGATCAGACCATTCAATCACAACCTTGCCATCGCTGAAGGTTTTCGTCTTGCAGCGGTCTCCGGAGTAGCTAATCCAGCGCCCCTTAAGCTGCTTCTTAATCCCATCAAGCAGATCACTCTTAGACGCGAGTGCAGCCTCCAAGCTGTTCACAGCAGGTATGTTGACGGTGATAAGAAACAGCACCACTGCCCGTAGCGAAGAATATCCATACTTCATATTGTTTTACTTTCTTGGTTCGTTTTCTTTTTAGATGTCCATCTTGGCGGGAAACCCTCACTTACGTCGCATTGTCAACTCGCCCTTATTGAATGATCCATCGGCCTTCTTCAATGTGAACGCCCACTGGTGGACATCTTTTCCCGGCTTTGAGAACATGACCCTCATCTGGCCCTCCACCCCATCCCAACAGATCCAAGGCCGGACGGTTGTGCCACTCCATCCTGATTCAGTAGCCTTCCATTCCATTCTGCCATGACCACCAAAGGCACCAAACCCAGTGCTGAAAAGTCGCTTGGTCTTCGGGTTCCAGCCAATAACCGTCAAATGCCGCAACGGGGCTTCTCCTTCAGGGTGGAAGACTTTTTCAATAGCCAGAAAGTTGCCATCGTTAATCCAGCGACAGGTCCGCGTAGCTGTGACTCGTGTGACTTTGTCTTCCGAAGTCATCTTCCCATCGCCGGTCCAGGTTCCAATCAGGCTCTGGAATTGCTTCAAATGCTCGGCAAGGGAGCCGCGATCGATTATTTCGTCGGCACCGGAACATGAACAAATCATCAATGTCGCAACCAATGCGGAAATGGAAATGCGGAGAGCGGAAACACGGGAGTAGAATCGGTTCATAGTTTTTTATGCTTGGATCTTTTATTACATTCGTAAGCGGTTTTTAGCTGAACACGAATAGCCAATTGCGTCGCGATTATCAGGAAATTCACGGCGGGCAATCATCTGTCTGTTGTTATAAGCGTGATCCGAAGGCATTCTGTGTCACCGAAAGTGATTTTTTTTGGTATGCAATGCCACCCAGCAGTAAGGAGGCAGGGACGCTCACGGCGGGCAAGTGGATCGTGACAGTCTCTCGAAGGATCGGATGAATTTGTTTGCTCAACTGACGCCCTCAACTGTTTCAGCGATTGGCAGAGGTTCTCGGAATTTGGTGTTTGCCGAAAAAGTGAGTCCTCAGATTGCCTTCCAACGCATTTTGATTCTTTCCGAAACAGATTCAAACCGTGCGACTCCACCACGTTAATGATTTCGAGAGACAAGTCCGACAGCCTCTGGCAGTCGAAGCCTTAAGAACCACAACGTCATCGAATAGTCAGCTCCACCGGAGAGGGGAACATACAGAAAAGGTGCTACTGCGCCGCAGAAGTTGGAATACAGATCTGCCGACGTTGTAACTCCCTCCCCCAGAGGATTGGAATGGGGTCAGATAGCTGCAGCGAGGGAAGCCAACTGCTATTTCCAGCGACCGTTCTTTTCGGTGGCGGCAATCTCCTCCCAGCTCGGCGCCTGCCATCGGAGGAGCATGGCCTCCCTGCGAAACAAGCTATCCGCACCAAAGCTCCTTTCCATGGCGTAGACCTGCTGCGTTGCGGCAGAAAAACTCGGGGCATTCAGCCAGGTGCCGCTCCGGCCAGAGAGCCGGCACACCGGTTTCCAGATGCGAGTGTCCCAGAGCTTGATCGGCTCAGTGCCGATGGTGGAACTCAACAACCGGGTTCCATCCACCGAGTATTGCAGCCGGCTAATCACCAGATTGTGACCGGATAGTTCCCGCTTTAGTTCGCCCGAATCAACATCCAAAACCATAATTGACGGACGATCTCGGGCGGCCACGACCAACTCCCGGCCATCGGGCGACAAAGCCATGCCCTGCATCCCTACCCGGTTCGTGACGGCGAGTGTGGCAAGATGTAGCCCCTGTTCCAGATCGTGAACCTCCACGGTGGTTTCCGAGTGAATTGCCATCCGTTTCCCATCTTGGGATACGCTCCAAATGGAGTTTTGGGCACCCGAGCGGAGATTTCCATGCGCCGGTGAGTAGGTGGACAACACGCGGCGCCCGGCAATGTCCCAGCGAACCATGGTGAACCCGGCACCGACGGCGGCGTCCCGCCCGCTGACAACCAACATCCCAGCCGCCGGGAGGTGCTCAGCCTCGACCAATCCGTGATCGAGGCCCAGGGGATAGCGCTCGATGGTGTTGCCATTCAAATCCCATAGCTTGAGCTCCGCCGGGTTCCGCCCAGCGATCAAGATCCGGCGGGGCTCGAGCCAGAATGCCCGACGATTGTTGCCCCCCAATTCAACGGGCACGGTCAGTTCAGCGTTACCATGGAGCACCACTCGACCGTGTTCCACCGCGACCAAGCTGGCGCCGTCAGGAGACTCGCTCCATGAGAACGGCATGGTGGCCCCCGAAATCTCAAGCCGCTTTTCGGACCTGAAGGCCGCAGCCGCAGGCGACCAGACGAGGATACGCTTGTCCTTGCCGCTGCTGAGCAGCTTCCCGCCGTCCTTGGAGAAATCCACCGACCAGACTTCATCGGTGTGGCCCAGCAAAACGTCCTGTTCCTCCCAGCTTTCGGTGTCCCAGAGCTTGATGGATTGATCGGCGCCGGCCGATGCCAGAGTGGTGCCATCCGGAGAGAAGGCGAGGCTGGCGATAAAGCCGTTGTGCCCGGAAAGGAACCGCTCGGCCGGTTCGCCCCGCCCCAGCTTGGCACGGTCGATGATGGCGATTTCCGGATTGAGAAAACCGCAACCGGTGGCCAGGAAGCGCCCGTCCGGTGAGAAGACCATGGCTTTCATGCGGTCGCGGCCCGAGAACTCTTGCAGGTGCCCCGAGGCCAGATCCAGAATGCCGGCCTGATTCCGACCGCCGATGGCCAATGCTTGGCCGGCCGGATCGAAGCAAATGGCTCCGTGGGGGAAAAATCCATCATCCGGAGCCCAGCCGGGCAGGCGCATCACTTCCTGTTCCACCCCGGTCTCCATGTTCCACATCCGGATGGTGGCACGTTTGTGGATATAGGCTGCCAGCCGCGTTCCATCCGGCGAGAAGGTGACGGCCGCAGGGCGCTCCTCGCCCAGTTGCAGGGTCCGCAGCACCTTTGCCGAACCGGCATCCCAGATGCGGATGTGAAAACGCAGCATGTCCGGGCTCCCCACCGCGGCCAGTCGCCGCCGATCCGGCGACACGGCCATGAAGCCCGTATTGGAACTAAGTCGCCACCGCAGGGGCTTGTTTTCTTCGTCGAGCGAAGTTTTCTCCTGCAACTCGATCATCTGGCGGCCTCCCTGAGTCCACAGGCGAACGCCGCCGGAGTCATGATAGGTCGCTACAGTCTCACCACCGTGCAACCAAAAGGCGGTAAGGGCCCGGGAATCAGCCTCGGCGAGTTCATACAGCGCGCCGGAGCGGCAGGCAGACCACAGCCATCGCCATTCCCACCCACGCAGATCCGTTTCCCCATCGGTTGGCCGGTGCCGGTCGAGTAGTTCACGGGCCTCGCGCAGGTTCCCCTCGGCGAGGGCCTTGTCACACAGCATCATGTCCGCCGCATAAGCCTCGCGCAGGGCGATCAGCCGTTGGGCGCGCGCCTTCAGCTCCGCGGCATTGGCCCGCTCGGCTTCCGCGACGGCCCTCTGCCGCATTTTCATCTCCTGCGCGCGGGCCTCCTCGGCGCTGTCCCGGGCTCGGCGCGCGATCCTGGCCTGCTCAATGCTCACCACGGAGGCTCCGAACAGCACAAAAATGATCGTGCCCACCACTCGCAGCATCACGCGATGACGACGGGCGTACTTCTGGACCCGGTAACCCACACTCAGCGGCCGGGCACTGACCGGTTCATGGGCCAGGAAACGTCCTACATCCCGGGCCAAGCCGTTCGCACTCTCGTAACGGCGCGAGCGATCCTTTTCAATCGCCTTCATGACGACGAGATCGAGATCACCCGGCACGGCGACCTTGAGTTTTTCCGGCACCGTGCTGCGGCTCTTGGCCACTACCGTTCGTTCATTGGCCGCCATGGAGCTCAGTCGGCGGGCGGGCGAGGGCGGTTCCTCCTCGCGAATGATCCGCCGCATCTCGTCGTAGCCTCCGGAGGCGAGGCTCTTGGCATCAAAGGGCGGTTTGCCAGTCAGCAGTTCGTAGAGCAGAACCCCCAAGGCATAGACGTCGCTGCGGGTGTCGATGTCCAGCCCGCTAAGGGCGGCCTGTTCCGGGCTCATGTAAGCCGGCGTGCCGACAAACTGCTCAAACCGGGTGAAGAGCGTCTTGTCGGTGAGCCGGCCCTGAGTGGCTTTGGCGATGCCAAAATCAATCACCTTCACCACCGGCTTGTCGCCGTGCCTGGTGATCATGATGTTCGAAGGCTTGATGTCGCGATGAATGATGCCCTTTTGATGGGCATGATTGATTGCGGAGCAAACGTCGACGAACAGCCCTAGCCTCGCCCGCGTATCCATGCCCGCTTCGTCGCAGTAGAGCGTGATCGGCACACCCTTGACGAGTTCCATCACAAAAAACGGCCGCCCCGATTCCGTAGCCCCGGCATCCAGCACCTTGGCAATGTGCGGATGATCCATCATCGCCAAGGCCTGCCGCTCCGCCTCAAAACGAACCAGCACCTCCTTGGTATCCATGCCCGCCTTGATCACTTTGAGCGCGACCTTGCGCACGATCGGCTCGGTTTGCTCCGCCATCCACACCACCCCAAAACCGCCCTCCCCGATCTGCTGCAGCAACTTGTAGCGGTGGATGATATCACCCTCCTTTTCCACGGAAACGCCGTAGTCCATCAGCTTGGGAAGATTAAGCTTCACCTGAGGAGTCGAAATCGATTGAAGGCTTGCCCGCTTCGCTGCCCCCCCTTCGGTGACACCAGGTTCGAGCGTCACCTCATGAGTGACCTCCAAGGGAGAATCCAAGAATCCGGACGCGGAAGCCTCGTGTGCGGCAACCAAGGACTGAACCTGGGCTAGCAAATCCGCGTCATCCTGACAGGCTTGCTTGATATGGCTATTCCGTTCCTCTCGGGGAAGATCTATGGCGGCAGCAAAAATCTTTTCAACCTGAGGCAGGGAACTCATGTTATATTTCATTCCAAATTAAAATGCGAATTCTGAACGATATTTGTGTCTTTGAATCTTGTGAAAAGCCCTCAGGAGTTGCAGAGATTCATTGAATCCGAACAGCCACGGTATTGTTCAGCGCGGACTGACCGTTTAACATCGGGACTGCCAGTTCTTACAGGCGCCGACCTGAAACCGCTCCACCTGATACGCGAGAAGCTGAGAGGACTGCCGACCGCTCCGGACGCCACATTAGAAGTGTATAATAAGTTTACAGCAGCATATCTTCCGCCCGGTCATCGGATCTTTCCGAATCCTTGCTCAGTTGGTTTGCCGCGTCTGCTTTTCCTCATGTTCCGTCTGAACGACTGAGTTCGCGATATAACCATGCTCGGGCGTAGGCCCAGTCTCGATTGACTGTGGAAAGGGATTTGTTCAGCAACCGCGCAACAGCTTCTCCAGTCATACCCGCAAAATACCTGAGACGAACCAACTCAGCCTTTTGTGGATCATGTTGCTCAAAGCGGGTTAAAGCCTCGTGAATGCAGAGCAAGTTTTCCTCCCCGCCAGTCGCGGAAACGAGGTTTTCCAGCACAGAGTAATCCATCCTGACCCAGTCGCCACCCCTGCACTGTGCCTGCTTTCTGCGGGCATGTTCCACAAGGATTCGGCGCATAGCCTGAGCGGCCGCGCTGAAAAAATGCCGGCGGTTTTCAAAGCATTGATCACCGAGACGCAACCACGCCTCATTCACTAAGGCCGTGGGCTGCAATGTATGCCCCGCCGGCTCCCTGAGCATCAGCCGACTTGCCACATGTCGCATTTCGGAATAGATCCATTCCACTATCCGATCATCTACCGCCCCGCTTCCGCGTAGCTCATCAAGGATCCGTGTCACGTCACCTTTTACGCTCTCAAACGGAATTGGCGGTGTCAGCTCCGACATAACCTACTCCTTCAAAGAGCCCACCTCGAACGAAATATTCTGCCCGTTGCACAATGCCATGGCAGGTATGAAGATAATACCCCACAAGCCCAAGTTGCAAACATTCGTGCGAGAAATCTAATCAGGTTTGGGACAAAGTCGAATCATCCCGAATTATCTCGAATCAGGCCGAATACGACCGGTTTTGGGCTAGCGATACGAAATAAAGTGTCCCAAACCTACTAGTGCAGTGAGTCAGTAGAAACTGAACGCTTGGTTCGTTTGGCAAGATTGCGATAGGTCCATTTGAAGGGTTGAGCCGTTCGATTGTGATGGCC
>PBAL01000067.1 GCA_002715965.1 Verrucomicrobiales bacterium
GTTTGCAGGAACGTCTACGAGCATACGGTCTATCCGGAACGTTGCACATCGGAGACCTCGGAGCTTTGGGTCTATCAGACCGCTGGTTCCGGTCCGCCAAAGGCGGGCGTGAAGGGATTCGGACTCTCTGATCTGGCCTATTTGATACCAGTCTCTCCTGCAAACGGATGGGATTTTGAGCCGACAAAGGAATATTTTGACGCGTTGGCACCGAATTGGCCCAAGTACGCAACGCCTTGTTTTGAACTCTATTACCGTATCCTTATGGAGCGGCGGGGTCTGGCACATGGAGCTCTGAAACCTCGAGACGGAGTCCCTATTACTAAGCACAAGAACTATCCTCGTGGGCAACGGATGAAGTTTCTTTTCTACTATTGGACAGGGCAGTACTTTCCGGGAGGTCGTTACTGCACTCCACGCGACCGCACTTTGAACAATGCCAACAAGTGACACAAACCAAGTACCCGGAATATTGAAACTCATCGGAGAGTGCCAGCCCGATTCTGTGTTGGATGTCGGGGTCGGATGGGGGCGGTATGGTGCGCTACTCAGACTGGGATTGGAGCGCGGCTACGCAGACATCTCGGACCGCTCTAATTGGCAGGTGCGCATCGATGGAATTGAGGCGTTTGCCGGGTATATCGGTGATATCCAACGCTCCGTGTACAATGAAATTCATCTCGGCACGGTCCAGAAAACCATCGGAAAACTAGGAACTTATGACGTTATCCTGCTGGGTGACGTAATCGAGCATTTGGAAAAGGATGAAGGGGTGCAATTGCTGAAGGAACTGGTCAACAAGGCCAGACTACGTGTGGTGTTGGCCACTCCAAACGGGCGCTATGATCAAGACGCCATGTTCGGCAATCAGTTTGAGAAACACCGCTCAGTTTGGTCGCCGGCTGATTTCGCCGCTTATCCGGGTTGCGAGATCTACGCCAATCGGAAGTCATTGATCGCCGTTTTGTCCAACCAACCCTCAGATGCAAAAGGGCGCCGTTGGCGACTTGGAGAATTGCGCCGCTGGCCGTTCTCCGCGGCGATCGCAGCTTGGTTCAGGTACCGATGGCAACGCCTCAGGGGAATCCCAACAAACACCACAACGGATTCAAACGAAAAAAATGAGCCTGCCGGAAATTGAATTTACCGCGGAGTTCTCCAGTGCCGTAGAACAGTTGCGCGCAGGAACACCTATCCCACCAACCGAATTTCCGCGAGTGGAGAACCAGGTCACGAAGCCGGAGGCCGAATGCAAGCAGCGTATTCACTGGTTGGCTGAGCGCATCCCGGAAGGCGCGCGGGTGCTCGATCTGGGCTGTGGACCGGGCGAGATTCTACATCACTTGAAGCGGCTGCGAAATGTTTCAGAACTTGGTCTCGAACGTGAACCGGAGTATCTGCAACGATGCGCCGAGCTTGGAGTGAGAGCCTTGCGCGCCGATTTCAACAACCTTGAGGATCCCCACCTGCTGCATGCCTGCGGCCATGAATGGGATATCGTGCTCGCGATGGACACGCTGTTTTACTGGCACTGTCCGGCGGCAATACTTGCGGCGTTGGCTGATCGCTGCGGCAAGCTCTTCATATCCGTGGGCAACATCGGTCAATTAAAAATCCGCATGGCTCAACTACGTGGCGAGCAGATCTTCTGGCCAAACTCCGTGGGAAACAAATTCACGCCCGAAATAAATCTTCATACTTGGACCATCAACGGATTCGTTCATTGGGCCAGTCAACTCGGCTACGATGTAAAACCGGTCGCTCGTCGGAGCGTAAGTGCGATGTTTAAGCCATTGGGCATTCTGCCCAGCCTGTTCTCCCGATTTGTGGTTTACGAGCTTACACCACGGCAATGACCACAATGGGGCGCGATTCAATGCTTGGAGTCGGCTGTGGCAAGTCTTAGCATTCTACCGGTCGCAGCAACGACATCATTCACCGTAATTCGTTCCATGCACGGATACACTTTGGTTTTGTCACACTTGAACACCATCGCAACTTTGCACGGGCAATCTCCAAATACGATTTCATTGGGAGCCTGCCACGGTCGCCAGCTCCACTCCTGAGACGGTCCGAACAACGTTACGATGGGAGTCTGCATCGCCGCCGCCAAGTGCATCGCCACCGTGTCCACGCCGAGAAAGAGCTTTGCCCGGGCCAACAACCAGCCGAACTCGTTGAGGTTGATTCGTCCGTCTGTGCTGAAGTGTTCTTCCTTCGTGTGTTGAAAAATCTCCGCCACCGTATCGATCTCCCGTTGATCCGGTCCACAGGAGAAAACCACCTTCAACTTGTGATTCCTCCGAATCGTGTCCGCGATTTCAGCCCAGCGCTCGGGCAACCATTGCTTGAATGGCCAACGACTCGTCGGGTGAACGATCGTGTAGTTCCCGATATCCGAAACAAACGGCAGCTTCTTGGAGATGCTGCCCGCATCGACCTGCGGATAAAATCGCAACGGACCAACTTCGCCCGTCAATCCCGTGCAATCCAGCACGGTCTGAAAATCCTTCAGCACCTGATGCTCCCTACCCCACTTGAACTTCGAAATCCGATTCACCATCCATCGTTTGTTTCCGAGGGTTTCGTACGCGTCATTGACGCCCCGCACCTTGGCTGCGGACAACAGCATCCAGAGTTTTGAGCGATCAGAATCCGACAGATCGAAAGCGTAGTCGTAGCGACGAAGGAACAGCTTGGCAAAGGTGTTGGTGAACTCGGAAAGTCCGGCAGCCAACGTCCGCTTGGCTTTCTCAGGTCGGGCCACAGGAATCACATTACTGACATCCGGATTCCCACTGAGCATCGCCTCGCAACCGGCCCGCACCAGCACGTCGATCCGCGCGTCGGGATATTTCTCCCGCAAGAACCGAATCGTCGGCGTCATCAACAGCGTATCACCGAGATGATTTAGCTTCGCTAACAGGATTTTCATGCTCTGGTTTGGGGCATTCGGACCGCCAAGGAAGTCTTTCTCCAATGGTCCTCGGCGGAGATCAGTGTGGACATAGGCGTCCACGGCAATTTTCTATCTGAATCAAGCCGCATCAGGCAAAAAGTTCCCCGATCCTCCCGGTCACCACAAAGTCCAGGGGTACTTCACTTGTTTTCATGCGGCGCGAATCTCCGACACATGGTCCCGCTCGTATTCTCCCGGGCCACGGCTAACAATCACCGACAACCCGTAATGATCTACGATCCAATCAGCTACCTTTGCCCAGCGTTCTGCCACCCAATGCTTAAAGGACCATCGGCTGGTCGGATGTGACACCACGTAAGCGCCAGCGACTAGGGGATGGTGAATCTTGGCGGCAAGTTCTTCCAGAGTAGCGGAGGCGCTAAACCTCAGTTTCCCTGGTTCACCCCTAATACCCAGACATTCAGTTACCGTTTTGAAATCCTTCAAAACCTGATGCTCCGGAGCCCACCTAAAACGAGAAATCCGGTTTACCATCCATCGTTTGTTATCCAGCGTTCCGTATGCATCATTAACACAACGATATCGAGCGCCAGATAGCAGGAGCCACAGCTTCGCTCGATCCGATTCGGATAGATCGAAGGCGTAGTCGTAACGAACCATAAACAGCCGAGAGAAAGCCGCTACAAATTCTCTAATCCCGACCACTAATGATCGGCGTCGCTTTTCGGGTCGAGCCACGACAACAACCGCATTGATATCGGAATTGTTTGCCAGCATGGCCTCGCATCCGCTTCGGACAAGCACGTCGATTCTCGCATCCGGATATCTTTCACGCAGGAAACGAATGGTCGGCGTCAAAAGCAGCGTGTCCCCGAGGTGGTTTAGCTTAGCCAGAAGAATCTTCATTTACCACGAATCAGAGTAGACATTTGGCTCCGTAGTTCATAAACACCCGCTGGGAAAATGGTTTTATCCATCACCGACTTACGAGCGCGGTAGCGTGCCGGCATGAGAGCGAGCTTTAGAGCCAAAAACGGATTGTAATTGCACGGCTTTCCCACCGCCTCCAATAAGCGATGCTTCCATCCGCGGCGAAAATCGGAAAACCGCAACTTGGACCAATCCGGCTTGGCAGTTTCGGTCTCGGCTATCAAAGCCTCTGCAACCCTGCGGCAGGAGTCACCCTTCGGTGTATCCACCCACTTTTTTAGATGAGCAGCACGAACGTCGGTAAACTCCGTTTGGTCCGGTTGGGCCAACTGATCCTCGACCGTGCCCAACAATTGATCCGGTTCTTCACACAAGACATTCAACAGGCTGATGTCGTGGTGGTAATACATCTCATGCTTCTCCAAGCTCAGCTCAATCGTCGGTTTCCCCGCCATCCATGCCTCCAGCGCCGTGGTGCACGTTTCACATGAAACCTCCAGATCACAGTTCAGAATCTGTTCGTAAATGGAGGAATCAAGATCGAAGACCACATGGCGGCGCTGATCTGCCGGCAGCGCATCCAAGAAAGGGCGGTAAAACTCACGATCTTCGCTTGGGTGTGGCCGCAACACGATCTCGTACCGGTCGGCCTGCACCAGAGCCTGAAAGAACTTCATGAACCGCTCCCGCCCACGAAAACAGGCCGCAATCGCAGCTGGAAAGTCTTTGTACAACTCGATCTGCTCCGCCCACATGCTGAAGAAACGCTCCCCATCCGCCTTGGGCAGGGTGTGATACTTTGCAAAGCAAAAATTGGTACACACAAGCAGCCGCGGTCGCTTGCCCTTCGCAATCGCTGACTTGCGGAGGTAGTAATCGGAGTAGGGCTTGAAATAGAAATCAAACTTCGGATTGCCTACAACGTATACCTTGGTGACTGCCGGATCGTAATCATTCTCATACAATGCCTCGCGCTGATGTTCACCCCATGAGAAATATATGTCCACATGCGTGTCTGGGTGGCGCTTGCGGGTATTGAAGAGAAGCACGTCCCGATGATACAGCAGCATCTCGTTCGGCAGAACGGCGACTTTCACGCCCATGTCCCGCAGGCGCTGGGAATAGTGCACCAAATGACCGGCAAGCAGATGATTGAACAGTATGATCGACGGCCGAAATGCCTCCAACGCGGACCGATAGCCTTCCAACGGTACGAGGACGCAGTGCCCCCCCAATTTCTCAATGTATTCAGCAATCAGTGCGCACGCGGGCAAATCGCGCAGTTTATTGTCCACCAATACAACAATCGTCGGCTTGTTCATGTAAATGAAATGAGGCGGACTTTCACCACCATTGGTCCGGGCAGTTCCATGCCCATCGGCTTGATGTGATATCGGACAAACGCACAACACCAAAACTCGATTCGATGAAGATGTTGCGGATTTTGCCCTACCGGGCTACCGGCGCATCGATTAACATGATGGCCCCGCCCGGAGCGAGTATTTGGTTTTGCTTCACTCGTTTCCATGGGCGAAACGGTTGTCGGCGTTCTTCTGCGTGACCTCGGCGTTCATGCCTGCAAGCTCCGGCTCCCGTTCCAGCAACTCGAGCAATTCGGCAGTGGTGAATGGACGATCGGGGCGGTTCAGGAGTTCGTGTACGCGGTAGATGAAACGCCAGTCCTCCGCAGTATCCACCACCCAGCGGTGATGGGAGAGATCGGTCTCGTTCTCATGCGAATCGAGCCGGAACCGATCGGGATTGGTGTACATGTAGGGCGTCACATGCTCGCGCTCGAGCGGCTGCTGGGCTTCATTGAACGTGCGCTCCAGCGCTTCGAAGGTGAACACCTCGGCGTCCAGACCCCGCGGGTAGGTCCGCTTCAGCGTGCAGTTGGTGCTGTAGTCAATGGTCGTCTCCGGCTCATTGGCGGCGGCGAAATGCACCAACATCTCATCCAGCACATACGGATCGAAAAACGGACAGTCGGAAGTAATCCGCACAATGGTCTCAAGCCCGAACTCGGTTGCCGCCGCGTAAAATCGATCCAGCAGATCATGTTCGTCACCGCGGAAACACTCGACCCCAAGATTGGCGGCTTCCCGCACCAAGGGCTCGTCTTTGGGCGATTCCGGGACCGCGATGATGACACCGCCAAGTTGCTGACTTTGTTTCAGGCGGGCAATCAGCTGGCCGAGCACCGTGGTGTTCCCGAGCGGAAACAACACCTTGCCCGGCAGGCGAGTGGAAGACATGCGGGCCTGAACAATTGCAGCAGTCTTCATTCGGCCAGATGCTCCCATGACAATGGTGTTCCCGGCGGCAGATCCGCCTTGAAGTTCCGATTCATTACTTCTTCAAGATGACGGGTGTGCAAGCCACCGCCCGGACGAATGGAACGCACATTCTCTGGCGTTACGCAATCACCCGCCTTGACGTCCTTCACCACAAACAGGCTCCGCCGAAACACACGGCTCTTGGCTTCTTTGGGCGAAACCTCGTAGTTCACCCTGCCCAAGGCCTTCTCGGTCATCCGGATGGCCTCGACCATCGCGCGGAATTCGTCGGGCTCCATCGAGAATGTCGAATCCGGACCAGGTTCGGACCGGGACAGGGTGAAGTGCTTCTCAACCAAACAGGCACCCAATGCCACCGCTGCCACCGGCACGGTATACCCCATCGTGTGATCGCTCAACCCCACCGGCACATCAAACCGCGTGGCGATGTCGGTGATCGTCCGCAGGTCCATTTCCTCAGGTGCCGCCGGATACGCGCTGGTGCATTTCAACAAGGCCAGTTGCTCGCCGCCGGCATCGCGAATGGTCTGAACCGCTTCTTCAATTTCCTCCAACGTTGCCATTCCCGTGGACGCTATGATCGGCTTTCCGGTCTGGGCGATGCAGCGCAACAAGGGCAGATCGACCAACTCGAATGACGCGACCTTGTGCACCGGTAATTCGTGATCTTCGAGAAAGTCGACCGCGGTTTCATCGAACGGGGTGGAGAAGAAGTCCATGCCCAGTTCGTTCGCAACCTGTTTCAGATCCCCGGTCCACTCCCACGGCATGGCAGCCTCCTGATAAAGCTCGTGCAATGTCTTGCCGTCCCAAAGCGTACCGCCACCGATTTTGAAATGCTCGTTGTCGCAGGGGATGGTCAAGGTGTCGGCCGTGTAGGTCTGAATCTTGACCGCATCGGCACCCGCCTCGCCCATCGCCCGGATCGTTTTGACCGTGTGATCGAAGTCACCATTGTGATTGGCCGACAGCTCCGCGACGAGATAGGTCGAATGCCCCGGCCCCACCAATCGGTCGCCTATTTTCAGATTTGTCGCCATCACTTCATCTGCCCGCGTTCCAGCACGAAGCGGCGGGCTGGCCGTTGTTTTACTTCAGTCTCGCCCGCGGAGACAAACCCCGCTTTCTCGAAGGCGCGGATCGAGGCCGCATTGTCCGGCATGATCAATGCCTCGATCCGCTCGATGGGCGAACTGCGAAACAGACTGTCGCAGGCTGTCCAGATCACCTGCGTGCCCCGGCCCTGGCCGCGTCTTCCCGGCGCCAGGCTGATGGAGATCAAGGCGGTATTCCCGTCCAAATCAAACCGTATTTGGGCAAACCCCGTTCCGGCGGAATCGCCGGCGATCAGCAGCCGACAATCAGGATCGTCCAGCCGTTGGCGAAACCATCGTTCGTGTGATTCCCACGGGATCGGATCGCTGGAGAAGGAAACTGCACGCACATCCGGATCGTTGCTCCATTCCCACCACTCGCGGATGTCCGCCTTCGTGGCCGGCCGCAACTCGACCAACCTGGCGCACAGGTGCCGGCAGACCCTTTCCAATCCACGCCCATCGATCAGGTCCATCCCGCGAAGCCGCATGTCCTGCCGAAGGCGGCGTGACGCGGAAATCTTGGCGAGATCACCCCGGAATGACCGGAAATCCAGCTGCTGAGCAATGCCTCTTGAGAAAAGGAATTCACCATTGGCCCGCTGATTCTCCGCCAATGTTGCAAGCAACATCGGCACGCCCAGATATGCGAGCTCCCAACATGTTACGCCGGGAGCGGCTATCGCCAGATCGGCGGCGGTCATCAGTTCCGCCATGTTCGTGACATTGTCATGCAGTGAGACACTTTGCCGGAGGCCTGCGGCGGCGGCCTCGATCTGGTCCCGATGCTGATTGGCAGCACCAATGACGACATCGATTCTGCGGTCGGCCGGTCCTTCGTCTCCGATCGTATCAAGGATCCGGGAGGTGACATTGTCCGGATCAGCGCCTCCCAGAGTCACCAGAATCCGCCCGATAGTCTCACGAACCTCCGTTTCTTCCGATCGCCGCGCCAGAAACTCCCGACGGAGCAGGCAGTATTTCGGACCCAACAACAGACGAGCATGGGAGTCGGCATAGAACTGATCGCTGCTCCCGGCGTTCTGATCCAGCAACAGCTCGGCTCCGGTGAATCCTCCGATGCCGAAATCATCGATGGCCAGAGTCGGGATCTCGATACTCGGTAACCGGCCCAGATGATACCCATCCACCACCAACAGGTCCGCTGAAGCAGCATTCACCAGTCCACCGGTTTCGGTTACGTCACCCGGTGAACCGGGAGCCGCCTTCAGTTGTTGAAGTCGGATGCCAAGATCGGAACAACGTTTCGCCAGGCCCGCCGGCAAGGCGCTCGAAAGCAGGTGCACCACGCCACCAAGTCGGATCCACTCCTCACCAATGGCCAGCACCCGCATTACATGTCCCGCGCCGATCTTCGGGCCGGCATCAGCGCGCAAAACGAGGGTGGATTGGTCTGCGGGCACGGTGTCAGTTCGCGTTGAGAAGCCGCCCGAGAATGTTCACCACCTCCCGTTGATCATCCGGATGGAGGCCGGAGAACATGGGGAGACTGATCTCGGACTCGTAAAAGGCTTCAGCTTCGGGAAAGTCACCCGGCTTGAAACCCAACCGCCGGTAGTAGGGCTGAAGATGAACCGGAATGTAGTGCACCTGCACCCCGACACCGGCAGCGCGCAGACCCTCGAAAACCTCGCGCCTTCCGACCGACAGCCGGTCCAGCTCCAACTGAATCGGATAGAGGTGCCAGGCGGACTTTGAGTCGGTCATTCGTTCAGGGCGGCGCACCGGCAGCCCGGTGAGCAATTCATCGTATCGATCGGCGATTTCCACCCGCTCACGGTTGATCGCGTCAAGCCGCTCCATCTGCGAGCTGCCAAGCTCGGCCTGTAGATCCGTGATGCGATAATTCCAACCGAGATCGATCTGCTCGTAATACCAGGGGCCGTGTGATTCAACTTCCAGCAGGCCGGTTTCGCGAGTGATCGCATGCGTGCGGAAATACCTCAGCTTCTCGTTCAGCCCATCGTTGTTCGTCAACACCATGCCGCCTTCGCCGGTCGTCACGATCTTCACGGGATGAAAACTGAAGGTCGCCATTTGGCTGAAGCCGCATGCGCCGACCGCCTCTCCCCGGTAGACGGCCCCCACCGCGTGCGCCGCATCTTCGACGGTGTTGAAACCATATCGCTTTGCCAGCTCGGAGATTCCGGCCATGTCGCACGACTGACCCGAATAGTGAACCGGCATCACCACATTCGGAAGCGTACCCTCTCTGTCGGCCTGTTCCAGCTTCTTGGCGAGAGCCGCCAAACTCAGGTTGCCCGTGCCACGATCAATATCCACGAAGTCCACTTCCGCACCGCAATAACGCGCGCAATTTGCGGAGGCGACAAACGTGTTGGGCGACGTCCAGAGCCGATCACCCGGTTTGAGGCCGATAGCCTGCATCGCCACGTGGAGAGCGGCTGTTCCGTTGGAAACCGCCACGGCATGTTTCGCGCCACACCAGTCGGCGACCTTGCTTTCGAATCGCGTGATGGCGGGCCCCTGCGTCAACCAATCCGACCGCAGCACTGCTGTCACGGCGGCCACGTCTTCGTCCGTGATGGTCTGGCGGCCATACGGGAGCACGGGCCCTGCCACTGAACGCCAGCGCGTCGGGGAGCCGGACTGATTGGCGGCGGGCATCAGGCTTGCGGTTGGCGCAGTTGTTCGACGGTCAGAAAATGGGGATTGGAACCGGAGTGATACTCAAACTCACCGGGCACGGGCCGCCCTTTCTCGCCCAGTCCGTTGAGCGTGTAATCGACCGGAGCAACGAAACTGATCGTCGGCTTGATCACATAGTGATCATCGAATTCCAAGGTGAGATGTGAATCGTCGCCAGGGCACATGATCTCGTGCAGTTTCTCGCCGGGGCGGATGCCGATGACCTTGGTCGGTCTGCCCGGTGCCATTGCCTCGGCCAGATCCGTGATGCGGATGGAGGGAATCTTCGGCACAAACAGTTCCCCCCCGTGCATCCGCTCAAAGTTCCGGAACACAAATTCGACACCGGCATCCAGCGTGATCCAGAAACGCGTCATGCGAATGTCAGTAATGGGAAGCTCTGGAGCGTCTTCAGCGATGAGTTTCTTGAAAAAAGGAACGACTGAGCCGCGTGACCCCACGACATTGCCGTACCTGACAACCGCGAAGCGGGTCTCGTGGCCGCCGGCGATGTTGTTGGCTGCCACAAAAAGTTTGTCGGAACAGAGCTTGGTGGCCCCGTACAGGTTAATCGGGCTGGCGGCCTTGTCGGTGGACAGGGCGATGACGCGCTTCACCTCGTTGGCAATGGCGGCGTTGATGACGTTTTCGGCGCCGTGGACGTTGGTCTTGATGCACTCGATCGGGTTGTATTCGGCGGCCGGAACCTGTTTGAGCGCGGCCGCATGCACCACGTAATCCACGCCCCGCATCGCGGTCATCAACCGCTCGGGGTCACGCACGTCACCGATGAAGAAACGCAGCACGCCGCTGTCCAAATCGGCGAAGCGTTGCTGCATTTCGTACTGCTTGAGTTCGTCGCGGCTGAAGATGATCAGCTTTTTCGGCTTGTGCTCGCGGAGCATCTTCTCCGTGAACTTGTGCCCGAATGAACCCGTGCCACCGGTGACCAAAACGACCTTGTCGCTCCAATCCATCGGGTGAGGCTAGCGATTTGGCGGGCGCAGTGCCACAAGAAGTTGAATCAATAGATGCGTTCGCGGGACAGATCCTGCACGTCGATCAGTCCGACGGGCCGGTTTTCGGCGTCCACGACGACGATTTCATCGATCCGGATTTTTTCCACCGCGCCGGCTTCCTTGGCCACTACATCGGCCTTGAACACGGCCCGCAAGGTGCCGGTGACGACAGCGAATTCCTGCATGGTCTCCGATTTTACGGGAGCAACGATGACTACCGCAGGCGGCATTTCGGGCGGACCATCGCCGGACATTCCAGGGCCACCCGATCCGGCGGTCTGTTGCCGTTGAATCGTCTGGATCACCACCAACAGCAGAATCACGAGCACGGCGATCACGGCAGCACGATTGCCGTGGTTGTCTTTCGATTTGTCTCCGTTGTCAGCCATGACCGGGGTGGGCAAGCATTCACGCAGGCTCACTCATCGCAAGGAGAATCAACACCACCGCGTGCCTGCGAATTTTCTTTAACTGCACAGCCATTGGGAACGACTATTCGCCGACGGATGCAGAACCTACTGAAGATCTGGAAATTCGGGTGGCCTTATCTCCGCAAATATTGGGGGCGCTTCGCCATCGGCGTGGTGCTGGGCCTGATCTTTGGTGCCACCAATCTCGGCTTCGTATGGGTCGTCAAGACCCTGACCGGCAGGATCGATCCATCCCAACCGGTACAGCAGGTCGAGGACGCGGAGAAGAACCTCGGCCGCATCGAAAAACTGAAGGCCACGGTGGAGGCAAAGACCGACGAAATCTTCGACGAATGGCTGCCCAAGGCCGGGCACCCCTTAGTGACCAAACAGGTCGTCGGAATTTTGCTGACCCTGCCGTTGCTCATGGCGGCGCGGGGATTTACCGGATATTTCAGCAGCTACTGCCTGATCTGGGTGAGCGAACAGGTGGTGCACGATCTCCGGATGCAGGTGATCGACAAGTTCAACAGCCTGTCGATGGACTTCTTCAATCGCGCCAAGATGGGTGACCTGATCACCCGGGTAAGCGGCGACACCGCCATGCTTCAGCGCATGCTGAGTCTCGTTTTTTCCGACCTGATCAAGGAACCGGCGACCATCATCTGGGTCTTCACCGGGATGGTCATCATCAGCTGGAAACTGAGCATGTTCGTGTTGATATTCCTCCCGCTGATCGTGCTGCCTTTGATCGTCTTCGGGCGCAAGGTCAAGAAGGCCACGGTGGGCAACGTCAAGGCGACCATCGATCAGACCAGCCTGCTCGTGGAGGCGGCGTCGGGCATTCGCGTGGTCAAGGCCTTCAATCTTGAAGACCAGCAAAAGGCCCGGTTCCAGCACCACTCCGGATCCATCCGCCACCACAACATGAAGGCCGCCCAAGCCCGGGAACTGGTCAATCCCTGTATCGAAACGATTTCCATGGTCGGACTGGCCCTGTTGATCGTGGTTGTCTTCAAGTTCGGCATCGACATGGAAGATCTGGTCGCCTTGGTGGCAAGTGTGGCGATCCTGTTCACACCGATCAAAAAGCTTGGGCGGGTGCATGTATTCATCCAGCAGACCAGTGTCGGGGTCGAACGACTGTTCTCGCTCGTTGCCGAAAAACCATCGGTCAAAGAATCGGAGCACCCCGGGGAAATGGCGCGCTTTTCCAAGTCCATCGAGTTGCTCAACCTCTCATTTTCCTACGGGGACGAGGTCGTGTTGAAGAACGTGGCGCTATCGATCCCGCACGGTCACAAGCTCGGCATCGCCGGTGCCAGTGGTTCGGGCAAGAGTACGCTGATCAATCTGTTCCTTCGCTTCTACGATCCCACGGACGGGGCCATCCAGATCGACGGGCAGGATTTCCGCTCTGTCCGCATGCGGGACCTGCGCGATCAGATGGCCTTGGTCAGCCAGGAAGTGATGGTGTTCGACATGTCCATCGCCGACAACATCGCCTGCGGAAGACCGGACGCCACCCGGGAAGAAATCGAAGCGGCCGCCAAGGACGCCTTCGCGCATGAGTTCATCACGCAGCTGCCTCAAGGCTACGAAACCAAGGTGGGCGAACGGGGTGTCACCTTGTCAGGCGGACAGCGCCAACGCCTGGCAATCGCCCGGGCATTCGTCAAAAACGCACCGATACTGTTGCTCGACGAAGCCACCGCCGCCCTCGATTCCAAGGCCGAGGAGGAGGTGCAGAAAGGCCTGGAACGGCTGGAGGAAAACCGGACGGTGATCTGCATCGCCCACCGCCTCGCGACCTTGTCAGAGATGGACCGCATCATCATCCTGCGGGCCGGACGAATTGTTGAAGAAGGAGGCTACCACGAGCTGATCAAGCGGGGCGGCGAATTCGCCGAAATGGCCCGCCGGCAGGGCATCACCTGATCCGTCCGAATACGGCTGAATCGGAGCGCCGGGCTTCGAGGGGCCCGGACTTCGCTCCGATTCGACCAGCCCTCGACCGCAGCGGACGAGTTCAAGTAATGCTCCCTACGCCTGCTTCTCGATCCGCGTCAGCTTCATCCGGCATCCGGTAAGCAGGCGAACCAATCCACGCGTGATGCCCTTGCGCTTCTCCAACACATTGAACCGCTAAGCGCTTCCGGACCAGTCACGGGCAGCGGTCTCGATACGTTCCCGCCACCATCCGGGGGGGGCTTGATGGTGACATGGGCGTTCCAGCCGTTGGGCAGGGTTTTGTGGGCCGGATACGAGGCGATGTTCATGTAAAGGAACTTTCGGGCAAAGCCAAATCACTCGGCCAGCACCCGGGGAATGTCCTCTTCCGGGATGTGTTCGAGGCCGGTGCTTCAGCCGCGCCCCAGCACTGATCACACCAGCGATCGGTTCTCAGCTTGTAATAGTTCTTCATCACCCGCCAACCCAACAGTCGATCGAGCAGACGGGTGGGCCACCACATCTGTTGGCGGACCAGCTGCGTCGGAAACTAATGATCAACCGTGGAGACCCAATTTATGCGTTGAACAAGTTCACGGCAAAGGTGGGATTTGCCGGCGCCGGGCGCGCCGAAGACCTCGACGCTGCCACCAGGAAAACGATCCTCAAACCAACCTGGGGGCAGCAGCGTGCTCGCGCAAACGGCGTCGGATTGGTCGACATCGAGAAAATCATCCGCGACCACGAACCCAATGGTGTCCCAGGTGAAACCATGTTCCACGGTCATTGTCACTTGAACCACGAAGGAGATCGATTGCTGACCAAGGCCGTGCTTTCCCGGCTTCTCCCCATGGCCACGGCCCATCGCCAAAAGTAACCGGCTGCTGATGTCTTGGTTCAGATGCGCAGGTTGCCGCGGCAGCGTTGTGTGACCAAGAACCGAAAAGAATTGAACCAGTGTGGTCAAAGGCGCTTCACTGACCGGCAGATAATGGGAAGATCAAACGGCAAACCCTTCCGCTTTCTCAGCCGCTGGCAGCGCAGTCTGGGCAAACGCTTCTTCTGGCGCTCGCACCTTGAGGAAGCCAAGGCCGACCTGAAGCACCTGACGCAGGAATTGCCCAACACCGAAATGCTGCTGGCATTGGCCTTCGTATGGCGTGGCAAGGGGTTTTACGAATCACTCAAGCTGAGGCAGAACATGAAGGAACTGCTCGGCTTCGTGAAGACGCTGCAGCAACAGCCGCTCATGCGCATCTGCGAAATCGGCACCTTTCGCGGTGGCTCGCTCTTTGTCTGGTGCCGCATCGCCGAACCGGACGCCAAGATCTTCAGCATAGACCTGCCGGGCGGCGAATTCGGCGGCGGCTATAATGAACGCAGCATTCCATTTTTCGAATCGTTCTGCCAGCCCGGTCAGAAGCTCGAATGCATCCGCGGCAGTTCACACGATCAGGCGGTTCGTGATGACTTCGCCCGCCGCTTCGGCGAAGACAAACTGGACTTTCTTTTCATCGACGGCGACCACTCCTACGACGGGGTGAAGCAGGACTTTGACTTCTACTCAGCGTTTGTGAAACCGGGCGGTTTCATCGGCTTCCACGACATCGTGCATCGCCCCAAACAGCCGGACATCGAGGTGCACCGCTTCTGGAACGAGCTGAAGGAGAAATATGAGCACCACGAATTCATCGAGGACACCGACGAGCGCCGCGCCATCGGCATCGGGTTGATCAAGTTGGAGCCGGCTTGAACCGCCCAGAGCCGGCGATTGACGTCATGAGCAAGCTGACCACCAAACTTCGATTTTATCTTTCGTTGTATCTTTCTCGTGCCGGCGTTCGAAACGGCAGATTCACGGAATTGTCGGGCCGGTTGGAATCCCCCGACGCCTATGGATCGAAAGGACGTCGGGTTTTCTTTTGGACACCCTCAGCAACCGCCGGAGCCCGGGTCATTGTCCATGACGTACTGCCGGGAATCATTTCCAAGGTCAACGATCTGGGGCTGGACTGGGAAGTGTCGGCCGGCGCTACGGTCCCGGATGGCAAGCTCGACGATCTGATCTGTTTCAAAGCAGTGCCAGACGCCGATCAGCGAACCCGCTCCGGCCGGGTGGTGATGTTGATCTGCGACCAGGCGGATGCATATTGGCCGCACCTGTCGAGCTACGACGCGTTGGTTGCCACTTCCTCCCACCCGTTTGCGCAATTGGTCGCCTTGCGCAATCCGAACACTTTTTACATCGGCGAATCAGAGCCGCCGGAACTCGTCGATGCCGGCGTGGATCTTTTGAAAGACATCGACTTCACGCCGCGGCGACACCTTGTCTGGCACGGAGGCGCCTACAGCCTGGGTGCGCTGAGGGATCTGCAACCGGTTCTCAGCAAGATGGATTTCGGCTCTGATGCGGCATTAAGAATTGTCAGCGGCACCGGCCCGGAACGATCGGAACAGTGGGGGCGGTTGAAGGTGGACTACATTCCGTGGGCGGTTGAATCCCTGCAGCGAGTCGCAGCCACAGCCCGGCTGGGGCTCGTTCCGGCCCGGCCGAGTCTCAAGAATTCCTGGCTCAAGCCAGCCTCCCGTGTTCGACGCCTGTTCGGAATGGGCGTCCCGGCGATCGGTGATGGACGGGTGCCCGACGTGAAGAAGTTCATGGAACACTTTGACGGACCACTGGCGGCAAACACAACGCAGTGGGCGTCCACCATCAAGCAGCTATGGAACTCACCGGAAACGCTGGCCAATCTGGCCAAGGCCGGACATGAAGTCGTGAAGGAGCATTATACGACCCGCCGGACGGCCGTACAGTGGTTGAACTTTCTTCGTCAGGGATAGCGCAGATCCTGCCGGACGAAGAGTGCGTCCGCATAGACCATGCGCCCCCAGTCTCCCATCCGCCGCTCATCGGCAAATTCAAGGAAACGGAACCCCTGCTCCGCCATGAATTCGAGCATCTGGGGAAACTCCACCTGCCCGTCATAGAGAACTTCGAAAAGAGTTTCACACATCACCGCCGCGACTTTGCCACCAAGACACTTCTTCGCTCCCCGCAGCACATGGAGCTCGAATCCTTGGACGTCGAGCTTCAGGAACGCCGGTCCCGCGAAATCCTGTTCGGCTTCTACATCATCGAGCGTCTTGACGTCGGTCTCCACCTGCTTGTCCCCGGCTGTCTTCGGCCAGAGCTCCCGGTGGCGGTCCTTCATGGGCAACAGACTGCTCGAGGGCGAATAATCGTTCTCAAATATCTGCTGTTTGCCCGGTTCATCCCCCAATGCATACGGATGCATCGTCATTCGGGAATTGGCGTCGGCGAGCGTTTGGAGACGATTGTGACAGACCTTCAACGGCTCAAACATGTGCACCTGTGATTCCGGCAGGCAACGGCCGGTCCACGCCGCAAACTCTCCGGTGTTGGCGCCCACATCGAGGACGGTCTTGACGGGGGTCAGTTCCTGCAGACGCTGGTAAAGCCGAAAGAGGTCAAGCGGCACCCGCAGCCGGTGGGCTTCCTTGGCGCCGGGCGTGCTCAGACGATCGGCAACCTTGCGTAATTCTCCGGCCAGACTCATGCGGCAGGGACAGTCTCACAAAGCCCCGCACCGTTGCAATCAGACAGAAGCCGGGCATACAACGACTCCAGGCGGTCCAACATGCCAGGCAGACCGTGTTGTTCCCGGACATACCGGAGTGCCTGCTGCCGCAGCTTTTCCGTACGCTGGCGCTGTTTGAACACGGATGCCAGTGAGTCGGCCAATGCTTCAGAATCGCCCGCCGGAAAGATTCGACCGGTCCGACCATCGCGGATGACGCTGGGGATGCCGCCCGTATCGCTGCCAAGCACGGGGACCCCGCACGCCATGGCCTGCATGGCGCCTTGGGGAATACATTCGCGCAGTGAAGGAAACGCCGCGCAATCGAGACTGCGCAGAACAGCAGGTATGTCATCTCGATGTCCGGCAAAGGTCACGGCCTTCTCCAATTGGCAGCGGCTGATCTCATCCACGATGGGTGCCTTGGATGGACCATCACCAACAAAGAGAAGCCGGATAGGCATGCCTTGGTCGTGCAAGATACGGGCGGCCTTGACCATGTGAACGTGTCCTTTGGCCCGTCGCAACACCGCCACCATACCCACCAGCGGCCACCGGCCCTGGCCGCGCGGCGCCGCGAAGTCGGCCTTCGGTCCATCCGGCTGGAAGGCCGACAGGTCGACCCCGGTCGGAATGGTGGACACCCGATCCCCACCCAGCGCATACGCGCGCCGGAAATTGGCACTCACCACTGGACTGGTGGTGATCAGGTGATCGGCCAGCCTCGTGTATACCGCCCGACTGAATAGCCTGGCCCCAAACGGAACATCGAAGTGCCGCGAACGGATGATCAACGGCACTCCCGCCAATCGGCCGCCGATACCAGCAGCCCAGCCATCGCGGGAGCTGTGCGGATTTACCACGTCAACCTGATGCCGACCGAGCCAGTCCGCCAGGCGGAAGGCATTGCCCGGCAGGGACCATTTCGAATTCTGCAATGCCAGCACTTCAAAGCCTGCCTCCACGGCGCGCTGCAATATCAGGCTTTCAGTCGGTGCGGCCAGGAGCATGCGATGACCGCGTTCACGCAGTCCGGTCATTTCGGCCATGATACGAATCTCCTGCCCACCCCAAGCGAGGGATGATTCGGTGTGGGCGATTGTAAGAGTTCGGCCACTCATGCGCCACCGACGGTAATGGCTCGCCGATTCCATCGACAAACAAAAAGCGAAATCAGCGCCCGTCCGGCGTATTGACTGGAGGGCCACGGTCGAATCCGGTTTAATCCGGTCGTGCCGGGCGAAACCGAGCAGGACTTCATAGCCGCCGCCAAGGCCGTTCTCGAGATCGGTGAATTGCGGCACATGTCCGACCAAATCGACGAACGGTTTTCCGATCCAGTCCGGCTGTTGCGCCGGACCTTGGAGAAGCATGGAAAAATCCTGGTGATGGGCGTCGGAAAATCAGAAAACATCGCCAACAAGATTGTTGCAACTTTCAACAGCACCGGTGCGCCGAGCGTGGTGCTGAACTGTCAGAACGCCCTGCACGGGGACCTGAGTATCGTCATGGATGGCGACGTGGTGATCGCCCTCAGCTACAGCGGTGAAACCAATGAGCTGCTCGAATTGCTGCCCCACCTCAAGCGACGCTCAGCTTCGATCATTGCGCTGACCGCCGGGACGATTCCACCCTCGCCATGGTGCTGCTCAAGGCGCGCGGCGTTCAGGCCGAGGACTTCGCCAAGCTCCATCCGGCCGGCACCTTGGGCCGACGCCTGCTGACCTCGGTGTCCGACATCATGCGCACGGGTGAAAAGCTAGCCGTTGTCAGCCCCGACGACGCGGTCGCAAACGCCCTCGATGCCATGACGCGCGCGCGGGCCGGCGCCGTTGTCGTGGTGAACTCCGACGGTCGGCTCGGCGGTAGGCCGGCTTGCACTTGCGCTGGTTGCGTTTGCACAACGCCTTCCAATGCTCGAGGAACTCACGCGGTAACCGCACGCCCGCATCTTTCCCGCAATACGCGGAACCCGCCTTCGTCTTGTGCAGCACACATCGCCAGTCGTGGGTATCGCGATACAATGTGAACTGGGTCTGCAATCGGTTGGCCAACCATCCCGGCTGTCCGGGATGCATTGCCTCCACCGAGCGGGCACCTGCCCGGATGCTCTTGGTTTGGGCGATGAACTCGAAAGCGGCGAGTTTGCCCGCGACCTCTTCCCGCACTCCCAATGGTAGCTTGGCAAATTCGATCAGATCTTCGGGGCGGCACCTTGTAGTAGGCGTGCGGGTTGGTAGTAATCATGTTGTTCGCCACCGCCCGGCGGTAGAAATACAAGTTCCAGGAACGCCGCCACGGGCAAGGCTGAGCATTCGTTACTCCTCGAAGCGTTGTGAGCCAGCCCAAAGGGTCTGGTATCGGACCAAATTTGCAACGTGGGTAACGGCAGCCTGCGAACTGCTTTACGGCACAAACCGAGCGTCGGCTTGGAACGTATCAGCCTCCTGCGAAATCCGATTCAAATTTGCCATCCGGCAAATTTGGAAAAGAAGCTCGTGAGCATATCCAAGGAGCGTGTGGTTGAATAACTGCCCACTCGCATAGGAATGAACAGCCTGGGGAGTGGGGTTAAGTAATCCCCGGCTGGTCCATCACAATCTCGATTAGAGGTCGACCTCCCCACCAAACCGATCCGGCCAAGTTATTCAAGTCCCCGTTCAGTTTTTTATCGCGACCCGCCCAATCTTAGGAACGATTGGCGACCGGATTCCTACAGGTGTCTCAAACCGACTAGATAATATCTCAAACCTGATGTGATTTCTCGGCCGACACTTCGCACTGTTTCAGACACCACCCCACACTGATTCAGACGGACGCCCCATCCCTTCACTCGGTGTCCAAGAGAGCAGCGTAGCATTCCCGCGGGTCCATGAAGGGCGGAATGCCGGATGTGCCACCGTCGTTGATCTCGATGAGCACGAGTTCGCCGGCCCAGATCGGCTGCGAAGTATGGCGAGGAGATTCTCCTGCCGAGTGATTTGAATGGCGCGAGCTGTTCTTCGGACAGGATCGATTCGCCCATTTCCTCAAGCGGATTATAGGGCCTGCGACGACGAGTTCACCATGTCAGAACACCGGCCGGTATTCCTCAAAGAGCGGCGCGCCCGAAGAGTGGGCGGTCTTGAATACGAGCGGAATCAACGGACGAATCACGATCCCGCCGGTGAATCGTTCGCCCCGGCGCTCGACCAAGCCGTGACAAACCTCCTGGAACTCAGCCTCACCCGCTTCGGCGGGAACAAAACAGGTCTCCAGCCATGCGCCTTTGCAGGACTTCACGTGATCCTTGATGATGAAGGGCGGATTCCCGATGCCGGAGCGCGATTCCTTGCAGGTAGGCTATCTGAGTTGCGCCCAGAGTTGCTTCGCGACATCCAATGAATCATCCGGGGCGGGTTCATTCGTGTAGGCAATCTCGGAATAGATCTGCGAGAGCTGGGGAGCGGTTTCGGCAATCTCCGGCGCATTCTCTGAAAGGTTCTCGCCGAACTCGACCGGAGTTTGATCCATGGTGCGGGGCAGGTCGTGTTCGTAGGCCCAGGCTTCCATGGCGCGATAGGAATAGTTGATTATTTCCTCGGGCGATTCGCGATGCACGGCGCCGTTGAGGAAGGGGTTTGGGAATTTGCAAAACGGCTTTTCGGGCTTCTTCGGTTCCTGCGCTTCCGCAGCGGCTTGGGTGGTTTTCTTCTTGGCCGGTCGCTTGCCAAAGAGTTGCATGAGGTCCTCCAAGAATTTCCGAAGTCCCTCCATGATCGCCTTGCGATGTCGAATCAGGAAGAACAGCGCGACTCCACCAAAGAAACAATAGATGGCCACCTTGACGGCCGGACCGATCCATTCGGGTGACTGCATGGCTTTCGATTCCCTGAGGTCTTCAAACTTGCCTTCCTCGGATAGCTTCTTCTCAGTCTTGGCGCCCTCTTCCTTGCCTTTGCGTTCGGATGGTTCGCGCTCGTTTCCACCGCGCTCGGACTTCTTCTGATCTTCCGCCTTGCCGGGGTTGCGGTTGATTGCGTCGTTGTCGTCGCCCTTCTTGTCCTTGGATTGTTCCTTGGACGGAGCCTCACCTTGTCCGTCCTTTTCACCGGGCTTGGCATCATCACCGGAAGTGCCGGACTTGCCCTGCTTGTCACCTCCACCCGAGTTTTCCTGCTTGCCGCGATCGCTGTCGACCTTCTCCTTGGACTGCTTGAAATTCTTTTTGCTCTCATCGTCCAAGCCGTCCTTGTCGCTGAAGGCACGATCGGAAGCCTTTTGAACCTGCGCACTGACCTCGTCGATCAAGGCGGTCATGTCGTAACTCGCATTAGGCCGCGGCAACAAAAGGGCCAGCAGAAGAATGGTAAGCGCGACACCTCCGCCCATGAGCAGCCACTGACCGGTGACGGTCATTGGCATCTTGAGATAGCGCTGGCGGAGATAGCGGCGCAGACCGAGAAAGCTGGTGATCATCAACAGGCAAAGCGCAGCGATGACGTAGAGCATCAGGAGTTGGAAGCCATAGGATTGTTCAACAGCGGCTTCCGATTTGTCCATGAGCGCATGCACAATGCCAAAGGCGGGCAGAGCGAGCAGTGAGAACCAGACGATCCATTTTCCGGGCGCATGCGGTTTGCCTTTGTTCTTGGAGAAATCGGGAAGCATGCGTCGCAGGAGGGATTTCCGCTTTGGCGGACGTTTGGGCAGCCCATCCCGGCCCGTGGCGACCACGGCTTCCTTTTCCTCCTCCTTCGATTTACTGAGTCCGGAAGCCTCAATCAATCCTTCACCTGACGCGTCTTCGGTGTCGTCAATCAGCGTGCAGTCCTTGGTGAGCATGTGACTGCACCACCAGACGAAGGCGAGCAGGAACCAGATGAGGGGGACAAAGCCGAGGAACTTGTTCGTCCAAAGACCGACTGCGGTGGCAAGTCCCAGCGCATAAAAGCCGGCCATGCCCGTTCCGCGCTCGATGGCGATTCGGCCGATCAGGACCGAGGCACAGACAAACCAGAACATCACCCACTTGAGTTTTCCTTCGTAGCGGAAGTCGTTGAACGAATATTCCAACACAAAGAACACGATGCTCCCGACCAACATCATGATCAGGACGGGGCTGATCAGAATGCCCAGGTAATCGAAAAGGGTCTTTTGCGGTTTTCGGGGCATGTTTCTCATTAAACGCTGGGATCAGGTCTCCTGACCCGGTCACCCAATCGACCGAAGGTCTCCTGCGACAAGTTTTGGAGACCTTCGGCCGGCTGGGTGAAGCGGTCGGGAGACCGCATCACAACTCGGTTGTTCGTTTTCATCGTCATGTGCGATTTCTACGCAGTCAACATCTGCTGACCGCACAGTTGGGTCAATGACTCTTCATCGTGGATCGGGCGAAAACCAATTCCTTGAGCGAGCAGGAAATTGGCCCAGTCCGGAGGCACAACCCAATCGGGTATTCGCTCGGGGACAATCACCACGGCCGTGACTGCGTAGCCGCTGCGCTTCAGGCTGCCGAGTGCCAGGGCCGTTTCTTCGGACACATGCCGAAGCACGGCCACAATCGTTGAGTCTCTAGGCAGGTAAGGGCGGGATTCCTCAACGAGTTGCGCAAAGGAAAGACCGGTGGTGAGTTCAACCCGGGCGAGCGTTTCGAGAATGCGCATCAACTGATCCGCACCGCGGGCGGTCTTCACGAGCACAGGACGAAGGCGGTCACTTTTGCCACGCAGATCAAGGAGCTTCTTTGCCATGCTTCGCGTCCGGAATTCCTCTTTCCATCCCTCCTCCTTGACCCGCTCGACCGCATCCCGACCGTTGGAAATCAGACCAACCTGCTGATTCATCTGGTAGACGGTATTCGCCAGCGAAGCGGCCGTGGTGATGCACAATTCCGTGAGCATCGGTGCGAAGGATCCACCGCGATGGCTGTATTCGTGAAAGTCCAAGAGAAGTGTCATTCCGGCGATGCAACTCGGGTCGTACGTCTTGCTGTGAAGTTGACCCGTTCGCGCCGTTGCCCGCCAGTGAACGCGGTTGAGCGGATCGCCCGCCTCGTAGGCACGCACGCCGGAGATGCGCGTTGGATCTTCAAAAAGCCGATGCATCATCTTCACTTCACCGATGGGCCGGCGCGAAGCGATGTCATATCCGTCCAGGGGCACGACCTTGGGATAGACCAGGATAAAGTTCGGTTGACCACCCACCTTGAAGCGCCGATGCAGGCCGAAGAGATCACCGGATTCAAGCAGCATCGGACCGACCTGGTAATAGCCGCGACGTTGAAAGGTCAGTTGGTAGAGCAGGTTCTTTCCCGCGAGCGGAAACAACTGGGCGACACTGACGCGCGGTCCCTTGGGTTTGACGGAATGATCGAGAATCGCGTCTTGCGGCAAGGCGTCTTCCACCAGTATCCATGGAACGGGAAGAAGCCCCATGTTTCGAACGCTTGCGGCAACGGCAACGGTTTCGCCGATCTGACAGGAAAAGCGATTGCAGTCGCGTTTGACTGACATGCTCTCGATCCAGATGAAGGTCAGGAAACGGCTAACGAGGAGCACGCCGATCAACACGTACATGGCATACACCAATGGCCCGAGTTCGAACACGAATCCTGCGAACAGGAGCAGCAATGCACCGAGAATCCACTTCATGGCGCGATCTCACTCACAAACGATCCGGCATGACGGGGACTTTGGTTCCGCGAATGATTTCCGAGGTGACATCTTCCGGGGTGACCTTTCGCAGACGGCTTTCCGGACGCACGATGAGGCGATGCGGAAGAACTGCGGGAGCGATGGCTTTCACGTCATCCGGCATGACATAAGCCGCGCCATTGATGGCCGCGTAGGCCTGGGCGGCGCGGGTCAGGGCCAGCGTTGCGCGCGGGCTGCCGCCGAGAATAATCGCCTCATGTTCGCGCGTACCGGTGATGATCTGCACCACGTAATCGCGCACTCGCTCATGCACGCGGACCTGTCTCACTTCTTCCTGGCAACGCACGATGTCTTCCACAGCAACCACCGGCTGCAGCGTTTCCACGGGATGACCAAGCTGCAGTTTTTCGATCATCGCGCTTTCCTCCTCCGGCGTCGGATAGCCGAGACTCAGGCGCACGAGGAAACGATCGAGTTGTGCTTCCGGTAGCGGAAAGGTCCCCTCGTGATCCACGGGGTTCTGGGTGGCGATGATGTAAAACGGGCGGTCGAGCTTGTGCACCACGCCATCGACGCTGACCTGACTCTCGGCCATGGCTTCCAGCAAAGCCGCCTGGGCGCGGGGAGTCGCACGGTTAATTTCGTCCGCCAATACGAACTGTGCGAACAAGGGCCCCTTGCGAAACTCGAACTCGGTTGTCTTCGGATTGAAGATCGATGCTCCACTGATATCCGTTGGCAGTAGGTCAGGCGTACATTGAACCCGCTTGAAGGTTCCACCCACTGATTGGGAAAGCGAACGCGCGAGCATCGTCTTGGCCACTCCAGGCACGTCTTCGAGCAAGGCATGTCCCTCGGAAAAAAGCGCGACCAGTGTCAGCATGATCTGGTGGCGTTTTCCTACAACGACGGTTTCCACATTCTGAATGATCCGTTCGGCCACCGGTGCCACCGAATGCCCGCCACCTTCGGTCGCAGCGTCAAGGAATTGGATAGGCTTCTGGGGCGCGGCTTCCTGGGGGGCGGGATCGAACAATTGCGTGTTCGCCGAGCAATGCGGGCATTGAACCGCATCACCCAGCATGTTCTCGGGAAATTCGATCGGCTGTGAACAGACGTTGCAGGGGCACTTCATAGGCGCGTCATTCGCGGGTCGGTTCAAGTGAAGATTCGATGCGCGGTTGAAGCGAGCTTAAATCCAGCGAGTTGGAGCTCTTCGTCCTTGTCTTGATCTTTGTCCTGATCTTCGAAGACCAAGACAACGATTAGGACGAGGATTAAGAAATCGTTCGCCCGTCCACTCCGCGTCCGCTCCGCCTTTGCGGAAGAAGCCACTGTTAAGGAAGCAGACAATGCGACCGAGATGCCGGAGTTCATCGACAAGATTGCGTTCAATAACGTGACCTTCGCTTATGGCAAGGATCCGGTATTACGCGGTTTCAACCTGGAGGTTCCAAGGGGGCACTCGGTCGGCATCGCCGAGGAGAGTGGTTCGGGGAAAAGCACATTGATCAATTTGCTCTTCCGCTTCTGCGATGTGAACGAGGGCATCATCAAGATCGACGGACGCGATATCCGCGAGGTGAAGATGAGTTCCCTTCGCGACCAGATCGCTCTGGTGAGTCAGGAAACCTTGCTCTTCGACGCGCCGCCAATCACTTGTCAAAATTGTGGGTAATGGACATGCCGCCGGGAGAGGGTTGGAAGAGGGAGATTGCTCCAACAGACTATTGACTGCCACCGTGACGAATCCCTAGTTCGCGATAAGAGGAAACAAACTGCGATTCTTGGCAAACAGTCTTGGCCAAGTGGTTCGGTTGAAGAACTACGCCAGGAGCTCCTTCACGACACGGCACGTGTGCTCATTGGTGAGTGTTTTTTCCTGGCCGTTGTATTGGAAAGTCAGTTGCTTGTGATCGAGGCCGAACTGGTGGAGGACGGTCGCCTGGTAGTCGTTGGGCGTGACAATGTCTTTCACCGCCCGATGACCGAACTCGTCCGTCTCGCCATAAGTCATTCCACCCTTGAATCCACCACCGGCAACCCAGCAACTGAAGCCTTGTCCGTTGTGATCGCGGCCATCGTTGGAACCATTGCCACCGTTGTTCTCGGTGACGGGCAGGCGGCCGATCTCACCGCCCCAATGGACGATGGTTGAGTCGAGCAATCCACGGGCTTTCAAATCGCGGACAAGGGCAGCGCAGGGTTTGTCCGTGCGAGCGCAGACCTGCGGGAGGTACTTGGCAATTTGCTTGTGGTTGTCCCACGGCTGGCCGGCGAGAAACAGTTGCACAAAGCGTACTCCACGTTCGACGAGGCGACGGGCTATGAGGCAACGCTTGCCATATTCTTCGGTGACCTTGTCATTGATGCCGTAGAGTTTCTTCGTCGCCTCGCTTTCGCCGGAAATGTCCAGTGCCTCAGTTGCAGCGACCTGCATGCGGGCGGCAAGCTCGTAGGATTCGATGCGGGCTTCGAGATCTCGTTCGCCCGGATTGGCAGCCAGATGGCGCTCGTTCAACGAACGAAGGAAGTCGAGGTTCTGACGCTGCAGTTCACCACGCAGATAATCGGGTGGCGTGAGGTTGTGGATACGCGGTTCCTTGGCGCGAAGAACCGTGCCCCGGAAAAGCGGGGGAAGCCAGCCGTTGGACCAGTTGCTCGCGCCATCGGTGGGATTGCCACCAGGATCCTTGAGAACCATGTAGGCAGGGAGATTGTCGGCCTCGGAGCCGAGTCCGTAAGTGAGCCAGGCACCCATCGTGGGGCGACCCACCACGCCTCGGATACCACCGTGCCAGAAACGGATGGAGATTTCGTGTCCGTTTCCGCCGGTATACATCGAGCGGACAAGGCAGATGTCATCGACGATGCCGGCTGTGTGCGGAAGCAATTCCGAAATCTCCGTGCCGCATTGTCCGTGCTTTTGGAACTCCCATTGGCAGCCCTTGAGTTTCTTGCTGGCGCGATTGGCGAAGCTGTATTGGATCTCGCCGGGGTACTGCTGCCCATGACGCTTGCTGAGTTCCGGCTTGGGATCGGTGAGATCCATGTGCGAGGGGCCGCCGTGCATGAACAGACTGATCATCGCCTTGGCCTTGGGTTCGCCCAAGGTCGTGCGGGCTCGGGCGTCGAAGGATTGCGCTACAACCGGCTTGGAGGTCGGTGTGGCGAGCAGGTTCTGGCGCGCCAGCATGGTGGCGAGCGCCATGTTGCCGATGCCCATCGCATTGCGGCGAAGGAACTCCCGGCGATTGGTTGGTTCGTCAGTCCACATACAGAAATTCGTTGGAGTTTAACAGCGATTGGCAGAGGTTGGACATCGCCAACTTCAGGGGCTCATGTTTCTCGACGGGATGGCCGGCGAGGTGTTCGAGTTGGCGCCTGACAAATTCGAGCGCGGAGTCGAGTTCACCGGCGCTGGGCGGACGGCCATAGGCGAGTTCCCAGGCGCGGGTGATGCGCTTGGGAAGTTCCTGGGCGGGAACGACCTTGTAATCGCCCTTGCCGTAGAAGCCCTTTTCGACATCCCAAGTGGAGACCGTGCCGTTGTCGGACTTGAGCGTGATTGCACCGGTCCATGTGAAGGAGTCGGAGGTAATGCTGCCGTTGCCATCGACGATGAAGTCGAGTGTGTCACCGGCCTTGATCTTGAGATTCTTGAGTTCCGTTTTGACGGTCTTGGTTTTGATCGTCCATTGGCCGTGCAATTCGTTGGTGTTCGAAACCAGGAAACCGATCACACCGGTGCCGTTGGTGGAGGGATGACCAAATGATCCGGAGAAAGAAACCGTGCCGGTGCTCGGGCTCGTCCAGCGACGAATGGCTGCGAATTGTCCGGGATGGCCACCCTTGGCCCAGATCTGCGTGTGCCCGAGCTTCTCGTCTGGCATCTTCTTGCCGCCCTTCCAGTATTTGTCGTCGTGGTACGGAAAAATGGTGAACGGCTTGGTCCACTTGTTGGAAGGAGTGTAACGGCCATAGCCGAAGCTCCAGCCGGCTTTCATCACGGCGGTCAATTGGTCCAGATCGAATGCAAACTTGGGCGGGGAGTGGACCGGGCTTTCCTTGAGAATACGATCAGACATCTTGCCGGCCTGCTTGAGAACAAATTTGCTGTTCATCATCAACAGGGATTGCGGGGCGACGGTGGAGGACTGGCGCTTCGCACAATTCACTTCCATGACGGGCGCGTCGAATGTGGCCAGCATTGAAACGGGCCGACTGCGACGAACCTGGATATAAATGCTGCGCCGACTCGGATCAGCGCCTTCTACAATCTGACCATCGGCGTCTGCGAGCACTGCGGTGGGCGCACCGAGGAACAAGGAACCAAGCGCTCCACTGGTGGCAAGGATGCTGTCCCGCACAACTTCGGCATCGAGACGCGAAACAGGCTTGCGCCAATAGAGTTGATTGTCCGGATCGGCGGCTGCGCGGGCTGAGTCAAACTTGGAGCTCTGGCGATAGACCTGCGAGGTCATGATCGTTCGGTGAAGTTGCTTCAGGCTCCAACCACTGGCCATGAACTCATCGGCAAGCCAGTCGAGGAGTTCAGGGTGCGTTGGCATTTCACCGAGCTTCCCGAATTCGTCGGGCGTGCTGACGAGGCCGCGGCCGAAATGTTGCTGCCAGACACGGTTGACAAGAACCCGAGCGGTCAGGGGATGGCGTCCACTGGTCAACCAACGGGCATAGGCGAGGCGACGACCGGTGGTGGGGAGATTCGGATCATTGCCCTGGAACTTGCGTTGGCGATCGGGCGGTGAGCCAATGGTCAAGGCGGCCGGTTGGACCTCATCGGTGGGATGTTTCGGATCACCACGATGAAAGATGCGGGTCTTGGAAATCTTTCCGGGCGTCTCCCGCATGACCCGGAGGAATTCCTCTGCCGGTTTCTTGGCCCTTTGCTCCTTGATGCCTTTGTCGAGTTTCTTCAACTCGTCGGCGGCCTTCTGGTTGTACTGATACAGCGTGCCATTGTTCACGTTGGCCGCGGGGTGTTTGGAGAGGAGCTTCTTTTGTTCGGGTGTGCGCTTGGCTGCAGTAGTTTCCCAGGCTGCACGCAGTTTGGGTTGCAGGTCTTTCGGGTAGGTCTCGAGTTGTTTCGCAAAGGCCGCAAGGACGAATTCCTTCTGCTTGGCACTACGCTCCTGACTGAGTTTCACAGCGACTTTTTCGATTTCGCCAGCCGCCTTGCGATCGGCCTCGGTGTATAGAGAAACGCGCCGGCGCGTCGGTGGTTGCCAGCCGGCTCCATTGAAGGCCGGTTCAAAGACCGCGCGCAGGTGATAGTAGTCCTTCTGGGAGATCGGGTCATAGCGATGATCGTGGCATTGCGCGCAACCGACCGAGAGACCGAGGAGCGAGGTGGAAACAATCTTCAGGGTGTCGGCGATGACCTGGTTCTGTCCTTCGGTGGTGTTCGCGCCACTGGAAGTGCCGTCTGCGGCCATGCGGAGAAATCCGGTGGCAGTGAGGAGTTCGATCTGCTGGGGCGTCAGGTCTCCTTTGGGTTGATCCATGAGTTCATCGCCGGCGAGTTGTTCGGTGATGAATCGATCGAAGGGTTTGTCGTCGTTGAGGGACTGGATGACATAGTCGCGGTAGCGCCAGGCGTAGGGACGCTCGATGTCCACCTCGGTGTGGCCTTCGCTATCCGCGTAACCCGCAATGTCCAACCAATGCCTCGCCCAGCGTTCGCCGTAGTTCTTCGACGCGAGCAATTCATCGATGAGATCTTCGTAGGCCGTGGAGGATTTGTCGGCCAGAAACTTCTTCACCGCTTCTGGTTTGGGCGGCAATCCGATCAATCCGAAATAGGCCCGGCGAATCAAAGTGAGCTTCCCTGCTTCCGGAGAGAGTGAGATTTCCTTCTGTTTCAGACGCTTCAGCAGCAACGCGTCGATGGGTGTGCGAACGCCGGTTGTGTAATTGGGAACGCTTGGCCGACGGATCGGCTGGAAGGCCCAGTAGCTTCGCTCTTCCTCTGTGATGCCCAGGCCTTCACCAATGCTCTCCGGCTCCGGCCGAGCGGTGGGCGCACCGGCCTTGATCCACTTTTCCAGAACACTCACCTGGTCGGACGGAACAAGTTTTCCGTTCGGAGGCATTTCGCCTTCCCGGATTCGAGTGAGCAATCTGCTGGCACTCGGATCTCCCGGAACGATAGCCGCACCGGACTTGCCACCCTTCACCATCAAACGTCTCAGACGCAGATCCAGTTGCCCTTTGAGTTCCTTCGCCGCTCCATGACAATCATAACAATGCTCGCGCAGGATGGGACGAATATCCTTCTCGAAGGTGATCGCACGCACATCACCGGTCATCGCGAACAAGGCGATCAGCAATGAAATGGGCCGTCGATTAAGCATGCGCGAGTATCGCAGATTACGTGTCGATGCGACAAGCCTGTGAATTAGAGGTTCTATCTGCGCCGGCTGCCACAGAGTTATTCACAACAATGCCGTTCGCACCGGGCGCAACAGTGATTTTGACCGCGGCATCACGATCGCAATGATCAAATTCGTAGCGAATTCTGCCACCGTTTGAACGAGCAGATCAGCCCGCTGGCGCCCCTGTCAGATCAATCAAACATGGCGTATAATCCGCCTTCCTACACGTTAGGGGATTTTCGCAGGGAATGTCCCCATAGTAGCTTCAGGGTGCTCCCCAGTATCGTTGATGCATGAAGCATTTGGCCTTTATCCTGATCCTCTTCAGCGTGCCATTTTCCGTCTTCGCCGGCAGCGCCGTCCCATTTACCGTTCTACTCGCTCCGCTCTGTCTGGTCGTCTTCTTCACGGTCGCGGGGCGTTTCCAATATCAGTCGCTGCTACCGGTGATCGACAAGATCCGCGAGCTGCACGATCACATGGAATCCATCTCCAAACGCGTGCGCGATCGGGTGCGTCGCAGTTCGGACTGGCGCCATGGCGTTGCTGAAGCCTTGCCTTCTTTGGACGACCGCACGCTGCGCTTCATCGTTCTTCAGACGCTGCTCGCCGAGGGATACGAAAACATTTCCGATCCCATGCTTCGCGCGATTCATGCCGAGGACGCGCTTCACCTGCGAAAGGAAGGGCATGACGTTCTCCTCCAACTGAATGCCGAGCCCGGAACCACCACGACACAGGAAACCATCTACCAGTTCATGCGGGCGCTGGATGACATGCATGTCCCTGCTGGCATCGCAGTAAGCGTAGGACCGGTCACGCCCAAAGCGTTGGAACTCGCCCGTCGAAATCACTTCCAGATCATGGATCGCAAAACGCTTTGTAAGAAAATCGTCTCGCGGCGCAAGCGTGTCCAATTCACCACCCGCGATCAATGCCTCCATCTGACCGCACCCCGGCCAACCGCCTTGCTCGGATGCTAAACTTCACACAAACCCATACCAATGACCCAACGCCAACCAAAGGAGCCCCGCGCGCGCGCCAAACCATTCGATCCCGGATGAAAAGCGCGCAATCACATTCCATCCAGGGGGGTGACGTCCAGCCGCTTCCGATCACGGGCGATGGATTGACACATTTCGATTCTCGCTATCATCAGTGGATCAAGCAAGACCTGCTGCTTGAGTGGTGGCTTCCCATGGCAATCGCCTGCGGGGCGGCATTCCTGAGCGTGCTTTGCATGGCCAATGTGCCTCTCGGGCCGGCGATTGTCGGCGCGTTGATGATCGGACATCTCAGCTTCGCCCTGAATCGACACTTTGACCGGAAGCAGCGCTACGCGCCGGTCATCGGCACACTGTTGCTGGAACTCGCTCAGTTCTACAACGGCGTGGTCAACCTCCGGCACGTTGCCGACTAGTCCGACCGTGCGCATCACGGTGACGACGTCGACGAATTGCGCCAATGCAGCCGTTCATTGGCCAAAGTCCACGCTGAAATCCTCGAACTTTTTTCACGGGAGTCCGAACTTCGCGCCCAGATGGGTGACCGATCTCAGGCACTGGTGGTGGATCGACACGGGCGGCCTCAGTCTCGGCCACCAAATCCTGCAGTCCGGGAAATCATCACGGCGGCCAGGCGGCTGGACGAACAACTCGCCGCTGAACAAAAGAGACTGATCGATTCTTGGTTGCCTCCACCAAGGCGACATGAGATGCCTCCGGGCAGATTCATGGCTATTTCCAAAAGAACTTTCGTCGCGCGATCCGCGGCAACCGTCGTCGCGCTTGACTTTCCTCATGTTGCCCGCGCTGCAAAACCGCCGAGGATCAAGATTGGACAGATCGGGACCGCGCATCCGCATGCCGGCGGAAAAATGACGTCAATGCGCAAACTACCGGAGACCTACGAAATCGTTGGCCTGGTCGAGCCGGATGAAGAACGGCGTCGTTCCTCCAAGAACAGCAAAACCTGGCGCGGTCTGAAGTTCATGACACAGGAACAGTTGCTGAATACCAGGGGACTTCAGGCTGTTGCAGTGGAAACGGCAGTTCGCGATCTCGTGCCGGCCGCCATGTCGTGCATCAAGGCCGGCAAGCACATCCACCTCGACAAGCCGGCGGGTCCGTCAATGAGCGCCTGTCGTGCGCTGCATGCGGCAGCGAACGAACGAAAGCTCACCATCCAGATGGGTTACATGCTGCGCTACAACCCGGCGTTTCAACTGCTGTTTCAAATGGCTCACGACGGCTGGCTCGGGCCGATCACCGAACTCAGCGCAATGATGGGCAAAAAGGGAGGCGACTCCATGCGCAAGCAGCTGGCGGAATTCGAGGGCGGAGGAATGTTCGAACTCGCGTGCCACATTATTGACGCGATGGTGACCGTGCTGGGCAAGCCGGACAAAATCACCGCCCACAATCGCCGCAGCTACCCGAAGAAAGACAGTTTCGCCGACAACCAGATGGCGGTTTACGACTACCCTCATGCCATCGCGACCATCCGTTGCAACCACCTTGATCCCTTCGGCTTTCCGCGTCGGTTCTTCAACGTCACGGGCGAACTGGGTTCGGTGTTCATCAATCCGCTGGAACCGCCGAAGATGCGCATCGCCCTCGACCGGCCGCGCGGCAAATTCAAGAAAGGCTTTCAGGATGTCAGCCTGCCCAAGCTGACCGACCGATATATGGAGGAGTTCATTGATCTGGCGAAGGTCATTCGTGGTGAGAAGAAACTCGCGTGGGACAGCGAGCATGATCTCGCCGTGCACGAGGCGGTGTTATTGGGCAGTGGGATGAAACTGGATTAAGACGCCCATGCGGATAGTCTGAACACATACTAAACAACGGATACCCGATATGAACGAACCAATCCCCAATCCCCCCAACCGTCGCGGCTTTATCCGCACGACCAGCGCAGCCACGATCGCAACCGGACTTTCTCAACTCCCCTCCGTGCATGCCGCCGGATCGGAAACGCTGCGACTGGGTTTGATCGGTTGCGGAGGCCGCGGCACTGGTGCCGCGGACAATGCCTTGAAGGCGGATCCCAAAGTCAAGATTGTCGCCATGGCGGATGTCTTCCCGGATCGGATGAAGAAGTCTGCCGATCGACTGAAGCACCTGCACAAGGAACGATTTGCAGTGGAGGAAGATCACCGTTTCATTGGATTCGATTCCTACCAGAAGCTGCTCGCCAGCGATGTCGACGTGGTGATTCTGGCCACCCCACCTCATTTTCGACCGGAACATCTTCAGGCCGTTGTCGCTGCGGGAAAACACGCCTTCGTCGAAAAGCCCGTGGCTGTTGATGCGGTGGGCGCGCGGTCCGTACTTGAGACATGCCGGCAGGCCAAAGGAAAGGGGCTCTCGATCGTATCAGGCCTCATGCTGCGATACAGCCTGGCCGTGAAGGAGACCATGAAACGAATTCACGACGGTGCGATCGGACGCATCGTCACCATGCAGGCCAACTACAACATCGGCGGTTTGTGGAGCCATCCGCGGCAGGACGGTTGGAGCGACATGGATTACCAGCTACGCAACTGGTATTACTACACTTGGCTTTCAGGTGATCATATCGTGGAGCAACACGTTCACGGCCTGGACATGATGGCCTGGGCGATGCGTGACCAATACCCGGTGAATTGCTTCACCCTCGCCGGCCGGCAATCGCGCACCGAACAGATCTATGGGCACATCTTCGATCATTTTGCGGTGTGCTACGAATATGCCAATGGCGAACGCTGCTTCAGCTTCTGCCGCCAGCAGAACGGCACAGACCAGAACACCGCCCATCTGGTTTACGGTTCAGACGGCACCGCCGATCTCCGGCGCAAGACCACCACCGGCAACAACATCTGGCGTTACAGTGCGGCGCGCAATGGAGTGAAGGACATCCCCTACCAACTCGAACACGACGCCCTGTTCCGCAGCATCCGGAATGGCGAACCGATCAACAACGGCGATTACATGGTCAACAGCACAATGATGGCGATCATGGGACGGCAGGCGGGTTATACCGGCAAGACCGTCACCTGGGAACAAGCCTGGAAATCCAGGGAAGATCTGCGACCGGACAAATACGCATTTGGAGACATGCCTTACCCGCCCGTCGCCATTCCAGGCCAGTCGAAGTTGATTTAGCCCGAATATCTCACACATGGATGCTGGCGAGTGCGTATCGCCCGTTGCGCAGGTGCCTCAATCTGCCGTATCGCGGATTTCCAAATCCGGAGGCTGTTATCTTCGTCACTGGGGGATCGGACGCTCTGCAGGTTGGGAAACCTGCGACCCGGCAGACTTGGAAGTCTGCGCTACGTCTCCCGTCCAGCAGCGGTGAGGAATCGCGGTTAGATCCGGCGATATCGCTGGCGACCCTTCAGGGGTTCGCAAACAGGTCCAGCAGGCCGGCAACGGTTGCGGTCACGCCGGTCTTGATTGTGTGTTCCGCATCGGGCGCGAAGATGGGCGAGTGAAGCGAAGGCAAGGTTCCACCGGTTTGCAGGGCGCGCTTGACCGAAGCCGGACTCGCGGCCCCGAGCCAATAGATGCAGATCGGCACCTTGTGTTCTGTGCGGCCGTAGCGGCCAAAATCTTCTCCACCCATCTGCGACGGTCGTTCGATGCAGGTGCCCTTGCCCAGCCAGTCGTCGAAGACTGCAACCAATCGATGCATGAGTTCGGGATTGTTGTACGTGGCCGGCGTGTAGTTTTCCTTCACCTTGATGATCGGGAGTTTGTCCTCGGGAAGTCCGGCCGTCTTCGCATGACCGATCGTGATGCGTTTGATGCCCGCCAGAAGTTGATCGCGAACCTCGTCCTTGTAGGAACGAACGGTCAGTTGCAGATCCACCTCTCCGGGGATGACGTTGTGCTTGGTGCCTCCATGAATCGAACCCACGGTGATAACGCCGGGTTCGATCGGGGCAATCTCGCGGCTTACGATCGTCTGCAGACTGAGGATGGTCTGCGCGGCAAGCACGATCGGATCCTTGGTCGCCTGCGGATAAGCCCCATGGCCGCCGACGCCGAAGATCTTGATGTCGACGGAATCCACATTGGCCAGAGCAAAACCCGGCGTGTAGCCGATGGTGCCGGCGGGCATGCCGGAATGAACGTGAAGCGCGATCACCTTGTCCGGCAACGCAAAGCGTTCGAACAATCCATCGCTCAGCATCGCACGCGCACCACCTCCGCGTTCCTCGGCAGGCTGAGCGATGAACATGAGCGTGCCCTTCCAGTGCTGCATGAGTGAACTCAGCACCCGAACAGTTCCGATGGCCGACGTCATGTGGATGTCGTGTCCGCAGGCATGCATCGTGGGCACCGTCTTGCCCGATTCATCCCGCATCTGCTTCTTGCTGGCGAACGGGAGGCCCGTCTTTTCCTCAACGGGAAGTCCATCCATGTCGCATCGCAACATGATGGTCGGACCCTTGCCGTTCTTCAGCAAACCAACCACGCCATGGCCGCCCACCTTGCGAGTGACAGTGAAGTCCAGTTTCTCCAATTCCTGCGCCATGCGCTCCGAAGTCTCCCTCTCCATGAACGAGAGCTCCGGGTTGGCGTGCAGATGCCGGTAGAGTTTTTCCAGATAGGAATATTCGGCCTCAACCCGCTCACGTACGTCAGATTTCGTTGAGGCGTGAATCGATGCCGCGATCAGAAAGAAAACCAGAAGTGAGAAGGGAACGTTCATTCAACGATATTAGCGTTGCGCTGAAGAGTCAGTCACTATCGAACCGCACTCCGGAAATTGACTTTTCACCGATGCTCGATGAAGTAGATGGAAGGAACTGACGATGAGCGACTTGAGAGAGAAGGCACGATCGAGGGTGAAGGCCCTGGCCAATGCGGTCAAAGGTGATGAGCGATGGGACCTGAATGACGAACTGATGTGCCAGGTGTTCGGTTTTACGATGTATGGCTATGCGTTCGGACTGGGCCGGATCGTGTGCTTCATGGACGTTGAAGACATTCAGGCATTGGCCACCGCCCAACTGAGCGAACTGGGCATCGGAGCAAAGTATGCGAGCGGCATGATTGCAGCAGCACACGTGGAATTCATGACTGAAGGAAATGAGTCCCTGCACAATCGGTTGATCGGGATCGGGCATTCGCACTTCATCAGCGAAGATCTCACCGAGTTGATTGATTCAGTGTTCCAGAACACGGAGGCAATTCGGAAGGCTACGGGGTAGTTGTCCACTTCGGCTGCCCGCCAGGAGCATCCAGGAAATTTAGAATGCCCAAGAGTCCGCTCAGTTTTTTCGCATTCGTATTCCTGATTCAATTGCCGAACGCGTTCTACGTGCACTCGATGACAAACCATTGACTGGTGTTTGTTCGTGTGCTGGCAATGAGCATCGCATTTGTCGGACTGATGTTCTGGGGGAGGTGGGGCGTGGTTCTCTTAAGCTGCTACTTCGCAGTTTTCCATTTCCACTCAGACATGTTTGCGTCGGGGCCTGATGGCTTGAAGTTTGCCAGGTCGGTTGCAACTGCCGCGGTCCTGTATCTGGTCGCTCGATGGGTTCAGCTCAGGTACTTATGTGGAGGGAATCGTAACCGGTGGTTGGTTGTTGCGGTGGTGGTGCTGGTGTTCGCGAGTTTCCTGATGAGTCGAGATCGGGTGATCCATTCACGAAGATCTTTCAGAGGACGAGGTTGAACAGATTGTGGATGGATTGGTGAGTTGGAGTGATCCTCATTTTCTTAGGCGAATCACGATTCGGCCGCTCGGTGAGAATTCGGTCTTGGTTGAGTTGGCTGAAACCAGTCGGACGGCGACGTTCACTGGTTTTTGCCAATACCGGTGAGGGATGAATTGATCCGGCTCACGCCGAATTCTGCCGACACCTAGCGGACGGCTGCGTCCATCAGGGTGGCGAGTTGTTTCACGAGCGCGGGGTGTTGCGTGGCGAGGTTGTTTGATTCGCCGATGTCGTTCTGCAAGTTGTAGAGTTCGAAGGGAGCGTCGGGTTTCACCTGGACCAGCTTCCATTTGCCGCGACGAATTGCGCGTTTGTTGGAATAACGCCAGTAGAGGTGATCGTGGCTTTTCTGTTTTTCGCCTTTCAGGGTCGGGACGAAGGAGATGCCGTCGATGTCCTTGGGCGGCTTGACTCCGGCGAGTTCGCAGGCGGTGGGCAGGAAATCCCAGAAGGCAAGGGGCTCGTCGGTTTCGGTTCCGGCTTTCACGATTCCGGGCCACCGGGCGATAGCGGGCACGCGGATTCCGCCTTCGTAGAGATCGCGCTTGTAACCGCGAAGCGGACCGTTGGCATCGAAGAATTCGTGGACGTGGCCCCCTTCTGAGTGGGGACCGTTGTCCGATGTGAAGAAGACGAGGGTGTTGCGATCGATCTTGAGCTGCTTGAGAAGCTTGAAGAGTTCGCCGACCTGGCTGTCCATGTGGGTGATCATCGCGGCCTGGCCTTTCTCGGTGTTTGGCCAATGCACGATGGAGCGGTAGATGCCGTAGCCGGGAACCTCCATGCCGTCTCCGGAAACGCGGCCGCCTTCGTTGTTTGCGTGGGGAACCGTCCAGTGCATGTGAAGGAGGAAGGGCCTCTTGTGATTGCGGCGAATGAAATCGAAGGCTTCCTTGGTCATGACGTCGTGAGACCAGGTGGTCTTCTTCTTGGCGACGCGGCCACGTGCGGCCGGATGATCGAGGAGTTCGTTTCCGGGCAGTTCGACCTTGTCGGAATTGCGCCAGAGGTGGGTCGGGTAGAAGTTGTGCGCTTCGCCCTGGTCGAGATAGCCCATCCAGAAGTCGAAACCATTGCGATTGGGATGACCGCTGGATTCAGGTCCGCCCATGGCCCACTTGCCGATGCCACCCGTGCGATAACCGGCTTCCTGCAGGAGTTCGCCGACGGTGATGTCCGCAACTGAGAATTCGTATTTCGCGTTGGAGTAGATGGGCGTGTGGCCCATGTGCTTGCCGGTCCAGAGAGACAGACGCGAAGGACGGCAGACGGTGCAACCGGCGTAGTAGGAGGTGAAGCGCAGGCCCTCGGCTGCCATCTGGTCGAGGTTTGGCGTTTTGATGAAGCGTTGGCCGAAACAGCCGAGGTCGCCGTAGCCGAGATCATCCACCATGATGTAAATGATGTTGGGCTTGGAAGCCGCGTGGGTGCTCTGGAGGGCGAACGCCAAGGCAACGATAAGAAGTGTACGCATGGGCCGATGGAATTCGGAACAGCGCTCGGAGGCGAGACTAATCGGTCAGATCAAACCGATCAGACCAATCAATCTTCCAGTGGGATGACCGCACTGACCGTTGTTCCCTTCTTCTTCGCCGATTTGAGATTGAACTCACCACGCTCATCGGACTCACTCTTTTAGCAACCGCGAAGGATCCGGTGGTCCGCAAGGAGATCCGCGAGATCAATGGCAAGAACCTCGAATTCATGTTCATCGACGGCATCAAGGTCCACGAAACCGATCCCAAGAAACAGCCACAGCCACCGGTCGTCGAACCAAAGCCTTATGACGCCAAAGCGGCCAAGGCACCCAAGGGAGCCATCGTCCTGTTCGACGGTTCGAACAAGTCGGTGAAAAACTGGACCACAACCAAGGGCGAACCCACCACCTGGAGTCTGGTCGACGGTTCACTGGAATCCGGCAAGGGCTACATTCAAAGCAAACAGCAATTCGGTTCCTGCAAACTGCACATCGAATTTGCCACGCCAAGTGTCATGAAAGGAAAGGGTCAGGGACGCGGCAACAGTGGCGTGTTCCTTATGGGCCGCTACGAAATCCAGGTTCTCGACAGCTACGGGAACACCACTTATCCGGACGGCCAATGCGGCGCGCTTTACCGACGCAAGAAGCCCGATGTAAACTCCAGCCGCAGGCCGGGCGAGTGGCAGACCTACGACATCACCTTTCACCGGCCGACGTTCGACAAGAAAGGCAAGGTCAAACGCAAGGCGCGCTTCCACGTCGTCCACAACGGACACGTGATCCACGACGACGTCGAACTCTCCGGAGGAACCGGCTGGCGCGGACCGCATTCCATTTCCGAATACGCAGCCCACGGCGACACGGGCCCCATTCAGATGCAGGACCACGGCAACCCCGTCCGTTTCCGCAACGTCTGGGTGATTCCGATTGAGGGCTGAGATTTCCGTGGTTTCCCCACGGATTGAAATCGGTGCTACGTAGGATGGACCCGTGGTCCGTCCAGTTCCGAGTGAATCGTCATCGAATGGTCCGAATGATTTCGGAAAGTTCGCCCGTCATCAGCCCGACCCTACGCAACAGGACGGAACACCGCGGTCATCCCTGCGGGAATGGAGAATTACATCATCGACTGCCACGTCAAACACTTTGACTCCCAGGCGTTTGAAACACGACTTTGATGACAACCGTGAAGACCTTGGATGAACACGGCCATGCTGCGACCCCGTTCGGGATCGACGGGCTTGGTGGACCGTGTTCCCGGGGTGGCGCTTCGCTTACCCCGAGCTACCGTGACTTTAAGCCCTTCGGGCTATTGGGCTTGCTCGCTTCGCTCGGGAGAAATACGGCTGAGGACGGTCGTCGAATTGAAGACAGGATACCACCACGTATAGCCGTGCTCGCCGCTGCGCGCTTTTGCCGTTATGAACCCGCAGTCGCAAATGCCGCGAATCATGACCATTCCGTGAACGCAGCAGATTACGAAAAATTTGTCCAGGCGGTGGGCGGTTTCAGGATCTCAGCCCAAAAAAAGAAGGCCGGCTGATGCCGGCCTTCGCTGAATTTGTTTGGAAATACCCGATTAACCCTTCTGGTTCTTCAGGTTCTTGAGGTACTTGTCCGGGTTGGACTTGAAGCGGTCGAGGGCGCGCTTCTTGCAGAAGTAGATCTTCTGGCCGTTGTGAACGACGGACGGGCCTTTGGGATGCACGCGGCGATCGGTGTAGACCGGGCAGAATTTCTGGGCCAGCGGCTTGACCTTCTTGTCGACGACCGACTTGAGCTGGGGAGCCTGCTTCAGCGAAACCACTGCGAAGTAGTCAGGATTCTCGGCCCATTGGCGCTTGCAGGTGCTGCAGCACATGAAGACTTTCACGCCCTTGTAATCGACGGAGGTATCGGGATCGATTTCATCCTCAATCATCAGAGGACATAGGGTCTGTTTTCCGTCGGCCACGGCGGTCATGGAGACCACGCTGCAAAGGGCCAACGCCAGCAATGATTTGATCAGTTTCATAGTCACTTTGAATTTTGGGCCGACACATTTGCGGGAAGGATTGGTTCAAGTCAATCTCACAAATCGTCGGCCAACGGGGGCTTTGGACTGCGGGTTATACGGACGTATTCATGGGCGCTGCTGAGTTCGAAGACACTTTTGCGGATGACCTGCGATGGGCCGACGTGGCAGCGTGTTTAGGCGGGCAGGCCATTTGTAACCGATGTCTTGCCCGCCCTCGCCCGCTGCTGCGTTTTTTGACCACATCCCGACTCAATCGGCTACGTGGCAGAATTCCGGCGATTATTGGCGTGTTTTTCTCGGCACGGTGGTTGACACGAGAATCTTCCCTGATACGCTCCCCGGTCCGCAAATTGCGGAGTGAGCATGCGGCCTGTGGGCCGCTGTATTTTTGTTTTTTGGATTTTGCCTTATGAAACGAACCTATCAACCCTCACGTATCAGCCGGAAACGGCAGCATGGCTTTCGGGCCCGCAACAGCAGCAAGAGCGGGCGTGCCATCCTTAAACGCCGTCGAGCCCAGGGCCGCAAGCGCCTGACGCCCGCCTGATCGTTGCATGCCGGATGCGTTGCAGGCTCGCTTGACTCTGGGACGCGACAAGCGGCTCCTCAAGCGCGGGGAGTTTGCGCGGATCAAGACCGAGGGCCGGCGTCTGGTGAGGGGTTGTCTGGTGGTGAATTGGATGGTTTGTCCGGACAGCGCGGTTTCCCGCCTGGGAGCGATCACCTCCAAAGCCATCGGGAACGCCATCAAGCGCAGCCGCGCGCGGCGATTGATGCGAGAGGTCTTCCGGCACCATCAACACGAATTCACGCAGCCGATCGAACTGGTCCTCATCGCCAGAAGATCGATCAACGAGAAAGACTTTCAGCAGGTGGAACGCACGTTTCTGAAACTCATGTCCGAGGCCGGGGTGTTGGCTGCACGCGAGGAATGAATCCGCTTCAGTTCATCTGTCTGCTCGTGATCCGGGGTTACCAGTTGACTCTTTCCCCGTTGCTTTCGCTGATGTTTGGCGACCAGTGCCGCTTCACTCCAAGCTGTTCCAAGTATGCGGCTGAGGCGATCCGCGTTCATGGCGCCATTCGCGGGGTCTGGCTCGGCACCCGACGCCTGTTGCGCTGCAATCCCTGGTCCGGATGCAGCGGACACGATCCCGTTCCTCAAGTCCGACTCCGAGTTTAGTCCCGTTTTCCCAGTAACCTCATGGATCGCAAATCAATCGTCGTTCTAGTCCTGTCCATGGTCTTCCTGTTCAGTTGGCAGGGCTTGATGAACAAGTGGTATCCGCAGAAGCCCAAGTCGGCTAAGGCGGGTGGGACCAATGCTCCGGCGAGCACAAACCTGAGCGCCACCAAACCGGGTTCGTTCGGGGAGGTGACCACGAACTTAGCTCCTCAATCACTTGGAACGACGAATACAGCCAGCACCAATAATCCAGCCGTTGCAGCCGCGCCTTCACTTGCATTTGCACCTGCGCCTGCCCCGCCTCCCGAAGAGGAGCTGCTCGTTCTCGATACCGAACTGACGAGGTACACTTTCACCTCACTTGGCGGGGGCATCAAACTGGTCGAGCTCAAGAAACATCCCGAACGCGTCGGACGTCTCGCGGAATTCGGTGCTGGCCGCCTCACGAAGTTGAACGAAAAGGCGCCGGTTCCGATCGGGGCGTTGTTCATCGCAGGTGCAGTCAGCGAGAACACGCCTTACACGCTCAGCAAGACCAACGGCGGTGTGAACGCCATGCTTCAATTCCCGGACGGCTCGCGAATCGTGAAGGAATTCCGGCCTTCGACGAATTACGCGATGGACGTCTCCGTGCGATTTGAGAATCACAATCCGGGGACGAAAATCAACAAGCCTGAACACTATTTTGTCACCGGCACGGCCACCTTGATGAATCCGCGGGACGACGGATTTTATGTGAAGTTCTTTTGGTTCGACGGCGAAGACCGGCACACGACGGACCATCGTTGGTTCTTGAACAAGACTCTCGGTTGCTTCCCCGGAAGACCGCGGACGTCCTACACCGCGGAGGAAGAAGCGTTATGGAGTTCCGTGCAGAACCAATTTTTCACGGTGACGACCATTCCAGAAAAACCCGCACCACGGGTGATTGCCAAGGAGATCGAGATGCCGAAGTACACCGCAGAGGAACTCGCTCCCGGCGAACGACCCAAGATCAAGAAGCCTTACGCGATTCAATCCGGATTCGCATATAAGACGAACGCGATATTCCCCGGTGTGGAAAACGCTCTGGTCCACAACTACCACATGTACATCGGACCGAAGGTCTACGGCACCTTCGCCAAGATGGCCACCAGCCAGAAGAACGAGATCGATCGCGTGATGGACCTGAACGGCTTCATCATCATTGACGGTTTCTTCGCCCGCGCGCTGCTGCTCGGCATGAACTCCCTTCACAACCAGGGCATGACCTACGCCTGGGCGATCATCTGCATCACCATCATCATGAAGCTCCTCTTCTGGCCGCTCACGAACGCGAGCACCAAGTCCATGAAGCGCATGGCCGAACTGCAGCCGGAAATGAAGAAGCTGCAGGACAAGTACAAGGACGATCCGCAGAAGATGAATCGCAAGATGATGGAGTTCTGGAAGGAGAACAACGTCAACCCCATGGGCGGTTGCTGGCCGATGCTGCTCCAACTGCCGGTGTTCCTTGGCTTCTTCACAATGCTCCGCAGCGCGGTTGAGCTGCGGGGCGGGCAGTTCCTCTGGGTGACCGACCTGGCCGCGCCTGACACGATCGGTCATCTGGCTGGATTCCCCATCAACATCCTGCCCATCCTGATGGGCGTCACGATGTTCTGGCAGAGCAGCCTCACACCGGCTTCTCCGGGCATGGATCCCACGCAACAAAAGATTATGCGATACCTGCCGCTGATCTTCGTGGTCTTCCTCTACAACTTTGCGTCCGCGCTCACGCTCTATTGGACCGTGCAAAACCTGTTGAGTGTTTTGCAGACCAAGATTACCAAATCGAGCGACGGAAAGAAGAAAGGCGACAAACCGGCGCCCACCAAACGGGACGACGGCATCATCGGCAAAGGGCCGGTGAAGAAACGAAAGAATCGCTGAACAGGCTTATGGCTACCGAACCGAAGGAAATGGTCGCGGAACTCCTCAAGTTGATGGGGTTTGACGATGCGAAAGTCGTGGAGAAGGACTTCGATGCCGGCATGTTGCTGGACATTGAGACCGATGAAGCCGGCCGGCTGATTGGCCGGCAGGGCGCGACGCTCGCGGACATGCAATACCTGCTCAACCGCCTGCTCTTCCGGCAGGATCAAGACGCGCCCAAGGTCACGCTGGACGTGGGCGGCTATCGCTCCAAGGCCCGCGAAACACTTGTCGCCAAGGCCAAGGAAGCTGCCGACAGGGTGCGCAAACAAGGCGACATCGTGGAACTTGAGCCGATGAATTCCTTCGACCGCTGGGTCGTGCACAACACCTTGAAGGATGATGAGGAGATCGAAACCTCCAGCGTAGAGGTGGACGGCACATCCATGAAAGCCATTCTCCTGCGCCCCAAACGTGGTTGAGCCGGCCTCCGTGGAAGTGCCCCGCAATTTCGAATTGCCGGACCAAGTCGCCCAGTGGGACGACATGCAACACTTCACGTTCCTGCAGGAGCATCAATTCGGCCACCTGGCGCTGCTTGAAGATCTCAAGGCCAAGGGCCGGGAAAGAACCGACGAGCATCGGCACTGGCTCGCGCAATTCGAGAAGGTGGAGATGCACATGGCGGGTGATTTCAATCGCCGATACTTTCAAGGGTAAGTCCCTCCACCTACTTCGTCGCGGGCTCCCCTCGGTGCTGGACATGAGGCGCTGCGAGTTCTACGCTCCGCGTACGCAAACGGTAGACCAAATCAGATATTATGAGCGTTCTCGTCGTCGGCTCCACAGCACTCGATTCCATCAAAACCCCAAAGGCCGAAAACCCGCGATTGCTGGGTGGTTCGGCCAGTCATGCCTCTGTCGCAGCGAGCTTCTTCGCGCCGGTCAATCTCGTGGGCGTGGTAGGCAGTGATTTTCCCAGGCGGTACATCAACCTATATCGCGACGCCAAGATCGACCTTGAGGGCTTGCAGATCGAGGCCGGCAAGACCTTTCACTGGTCTGGCGAGTACGAGGTGAACATGAACAACCGCCAGACACTGGCGACTGAGTTGGGCGTGTTTGAGCACTTCACCCCGCATCTCCCCAAGAAGTACAAGGCAGCCAAATATGTGTTGCTTGCCAACATTGCACCGGCGCTCCAGCACCACGTGCTCGATCAGGCGAATAATCCCAAATTCGTCATCGCCGATACGATGGATCTCTGGCTGAACATCGCGCTGGACGATCTGACGAAACTGATCAAGCGGGTCGACTGCTTCGTGCTCAACGACAGCGAAGCCGAACAGCTCACCGGCGATGACAACGTGTTCACCGCCTTGAAAAAGCTACACAAGATGGGACCGAATTACGTGATCGTGAAGCTCGGTTCACACGGCTCCGTGCTTTCCAGCCCCAGGGGACACTTCATCTGTCCCGCCTATCCGTTGGAGAAGGTCGTGGATCCAACTGGTGCTGGTGACAGCTTTGTGGGCGGATTGATCGGATACCTCGCCAGCTCGAAGGGCTCGATCGATGCGAACCTGCGCCGTGCCATGGTGCACGGCAGCGTGGTGGCCTCGTTCTGCTGCGAAGGATTCGGCTTGAAGAAGACCGTCAAGGCGACCAAGTCGCTGATCAATCAACGCGTCAAGCAGTTGGAAAAATTCACCAAGTTCTGAAGACCCAATTCGCTTGGTCTTTGATTCGCCAGACACAACACTCCGGAAGTCATGGGAACTGAAAACACCACCGGGCCCGGAATGGGCTGGATTTATTGGGTCTTCCTCACGATCGGTTGCTGGGGCGTCTACGGCGTCTTCCTGCACTCCGGTGCGATGGGCATGCAAGACCCGCAAAACGGCCGCATCAAAGCGTTCTTGTTTGTGGGCATTGCCTACTTCCTGACGGCTGTATTGGCGCCGGCGGCAATTCTGTTCGCCAAAGGCGCGAGTTGGACCTTCCCGGCCAAGGGGCTGTGGTGGTCTTTGTTCGCGGGTATTGTCGGCGCTGTTGGCGCGCTGGGTGTGTTGCTTGCCTTCGGCGCCAAAGGAACTCCTCCCGTGGTGATGTCGCTGATCTTCGCAGGCGCTCCCGTTGTGAATGCGATCTACGCCTTGGCCACCCATCCGCCGGCGGGCGGATATGGTTCCATCAAACTTCCTTTCTACCTCGGTATTGTCCTGGCGGCCGCCGGCGGTTGCCTGGTCACGCTCTACAAGCCGAATCCCGCTCCAAAGAAGAAGGCAGCTGCGGCCGCAGTTGCGAAGGGATTTAAGCCTGCCGGTCCGGACGCGAAGGAAGAACCCAAAGACAAGTCTGGTGAATGAGCAACCCGTTCCCAGACCGGGACGCGATTGCAACGAGCCAACTCGAACAACTTCGCTTGCTGCTGGCCGCTGTTCTTGAAGGGAACGACTTTTACCGGCGAAAATACGAGGGGATTGACCTGGCTGATGTGAACTCGCTGGAGCAGTTCTCCGAACTTTGTCCGATCACTGAGAAGAGTGAATGCGTTGCGGACCAGGAGACCAATGCCCCCTTTGGCACGAACCTGACCTTTCCCCTTGAGTCCTACACGCGCTGCCACCAAACCAGTGGCAGCACCGGCAAGCCCTTACGCTGGCTCGATACGAACGAGTCATGGGACTGGATGCTCGACAACTGGGGACGCGTCTTCGAAGCCGCCGGCGTGGGAACTTCGGATCGGATCTATTTCGCTTTTTCATTTGGTCCCTTCCTGGGTTTCTGGACTGCGTTTGAATCGGCTTTGAAAATCGGTTCGCTGTGCTTGCCTGGAGGCGGATTGAGCAGCGCTGCCCGCCTTCGAAACATCATTGAGGCCAGAGCAACCGTGCTTTGTTGCACGCCGACCTACGCGATTCATCTCGGTCACGCTGCTGAACGGGAAGGCATCGATCTCACACACTCCGCCATCAAGACCATCATCGTTGCAGGCGAGCCAGGAGGCAGTCTTCCTTCCGTCCGCCAGACCGTGTCGGACCTCTGGAATGGCGCACGGATGTTCGATCATCACGGAATGACCGAGGTCGGCCCGGTGACCTACGAGTGTCCCGATAATCCCGGCTGGCTGCATGTCGTTGAGGGGTCGTATCTGACCGAGATCCTGGACGGTGAAGCGCTGAATCCCGTCGAGCCTGGAAACACCGGCGAATTGTTCCTCACCACCCTGGGACGCACCGGTTCACCCTTGATCCGCTACCGCACCGGCGACCTTGTGAAGGCCGTTCTTCAGGATCGCTGTTCCTGCGGTCGCTGCGATCTTGCCTTGGACGGAGGAATTCTTGGACGCGCTGACGACATGCTGGTGGTGCGCGGCGTGAACATCTACCCAGGCGCGGTAGATGAGATTGTCAGGGCAACCGGTGGCATAGCGGAATACCAGGTGAGGGTTGGCGCAGCAGGTGCGATGGTGGAGCTGGAACTGCTGATCGAAGTCACCGATGAAGCGGACGCTGACGGCACGGCAGCCCGATTGGCGAAGGCATTCGAAAACTCGCTGTCTCTCCGCGTGCCGGTGAAAGCCGTGGAGGCGAACTCCCTTCCTCGATTCGAAATGAAAGCCAAGCGCTGGGTCCGCGACGGTGGGGAATGAAATCAGACATTGAAATGAACTTGAAACGACTCGGTATGAATGTGGGTTCGGCGCTCATGATCACAATCTGCCCGTTCGGCCTCCCGGCGGCTGAATCGACGGGAGCGAACGAGGAATTGATCAGTCTGCCCGTGCGGGTCTTCCGGTTGAAATCCGATGCTTCAGAGAAGATCAATTGCACCTTGGACAATCCGGCGTTGAGCAAGCTCTTTGCGGTCGCGAACGAGAGTTGGGAGCCCGCTAAAATCGAGTGGACGATTGAGTCCGTCCGGAACATCCGCGCGAGTGATGAACTGGCCCGAGAATTTGATGCCGTTCCAGGAGGGAAAGACGGAATGCGCAAAGGCGTTCAGATTCTGAGCCGGATTTACAGTGCGGATGGTTTTTTGGAGCCGGGGTTCAATCTTGTGATCGTCGAGAGCATGGGACCCGGAGCGGGCGGGCTTTTCCGTGCGGTCCCGGATGGCGAGATCATCTACGGAAACATCAGCCCACGCGGGAAATCCGTGCCCGCAATCCTGGCGCATGAATTCGGACATTCACTCAGCCTTCCGCATACGATATTCGAGACGAACAACAACCTCATGATGGGCGCAGGACCGGGACGCAAACCGACGCGCACGAAACCATTGACTGAATCGCAGATCACGCTCGCCCGGACGCAGGCGGCCAAGGGGGTGCCCTTTCGCCCGACGCGCCTGAACGCACCCGCGGCTCCGGATAAACTGTTCGAATACCTGGACCGCGATGAAGATGGAACGATCACGGTGGAGGAAGCGGAGACCAAGCAGCAACCCTATGTGCGCAATCTGCTTCGTCTGGCGAGCCGCGCGCCGGGCGATTCGTTGACCAAGAATGAGTTCGACCTGTTTCAGCTTCGGAACAAACGCAAACAACCACCTTCGAACCAGGGCCGTCGGGTGGCGCCTCCGGTGTCCCAGATCTTCTCGAGAGCGGACAAGAATGACGATGGCAAGCTCAGCGCAAAGGAAGCGAAGGGGCATGTGCCTTCCCGAAACTTCAAGATGGCCGATCGCAATGAGGACGGGTTTGTGACGCAGGACGAAATGATTGCAACGCGCAAACGCTTTGGGATCAGTGCGGAGGGCTTTCGTTCAGGACGTTAGACCACCCTGTGGATTATTCGGAGATCACTTCGATCCGGCTCCAGAAACCCGTTTCGTGACTCCAACCCGTAGCCTGGTTTTCCAACTCGAGGGACACCATGCGACCAGCGTGTTCGCTTAGATCAAAACGAAACTCCTGCCACCTGGTTTCTTCGATGTCCTTTGCCAAAACTTCCTCCCCATTGATCCGCACGATGAGTTTCCAGTTGCCGTTGATGTGGCTGTTGACGGTGAATTCGAGGGCCGTCTTCTTCCCGGTGGGAACCTTGAATTCCCTGAATAGTACACAGGGAACTTCACGACTGAGCGGATGGGTGACCAGGATGTTCTTGCGGCCGCCCCAACTCGCGCGAATGCCCGGCTTCACTGCGGGTCCGCCCCACGTGCGGACTTTCCAGCCGGGGGCAAATTTCGCGACGGCGGCGGGCAGGTTCTTGCTGACGGCAGCTGATTTTTTTCGCACCTTGAAGATGCGTGAACTGGGCGCGGGTCTGGAAGTGGTGGTTTTGCGGAAAGGCATTTTGGCATCCACCTCCTTGCGCCACGCGTGGAGCATCCTCGTCAGCTTGCGCGTGACGTCCGGGCGTTTCTTCGCGAGGTCGTTTCGTTCGCCGATGTCATTCTCCAGGTCGAAGAGCTGAACGGTTCCGTTCTCGTAGTATTCGAGCAGCTTGTAATTGCCCAGGCGAATGGCGCCCCCCGGACTCTGGTATCCGTGGTTGCTGTAATGCGGGAAGTGCCAGTAGATCGCACCGCGGTCATGCCGTCTGCCCTTAAGCGCAGACACGAAGCTCTTGCCGTCGATGTGTTGTTTGGGCATGGCGGGAATGCCGAGCATCTCCAGCAAAGTTGGATAGAAATCCGTCCCGGTGACCATGGCCTGTGAAGTGGTGTTTGGCTTGGTGGTTCCCGGCCAGTGAACGATCAAGGGTACGCGAATGCCTCCTTCGTAGTTCCAGCCCTTGGCTCCGCGCAATGGAAGATTTGATGACGCGAAGCGTCGATTGAGATCCGCGCGGGACAGGTTGGAGGCGAGATATTGGTTGGAGGCGGACATGCCCCCGTTGTCGGCGGTGAAGATGACGATGGTATTGTGCTCCAATCCAAGTTCCTTGAGCTTCGCCCGTATGCGGCCAAGGCTCTCGTCCATCGACTCGACCATTCCGGCGAACTCGATGTTGTCCTGCTTCTGCTTCACCCACCAGACGCGCTTTGTCTGGGCGTTTTCAACTCCCTGATTCTTTTCCACGGCCTTGAGTTCATCGGGTGTAATCGGAGGTCCGTCCGGATTCCCTTCGAGGATGTAATCGGGTCCGTCCTGTTTGGGCAATGACGCGAGTTTCTTCTCATACTTCTTCACCAGGTCTTTACGTCCCTGGATCGGGTCATGCACGGCGAAGTGCTCCATGTGAACGAAGAAGGGCTGGTCCTTGTGGCGCTGTATGAAGTCGAGCGCGGCATCCGTAAGTTTGTCCGTGTAGTAGTCGCCTTCTTTCGAGGGGAGGGACTTTGAGTACTGCGGTGAGAAGGGGTGGTAGTAGGAACGCACCCAGCCATGGATGGCTTCATCGAATCCGTAGGTCTTCGGGTCCTTCCTTAAATGAGCCTTGCCGTAGTTTGCCGTGGCGTATCCGTGCTTTTTCAGCGTTTCGGCCAAGGTGATCTCCTCGTCCGGCAAGGCCATCAACTTCGGCGCACTGTGAAACTCTTCGAAGTCTCTTTCCGGTCGTCCGCCCAGCCATTCCGTAAGATCCGTGCGCGCCGGGTATTTGCCGGTCAAGATGCTCGCCCGGCTGGGAGAACAGACGTGACAGGTCGAGTAGGCGTTGTCGAACAATACGCCTTCCCGCGCCAGCTGATCGATTGCGGGCGTATCGTAAAACTTGCTGCCGTAACAACCCACGTCTCGTTGACCGAGATCATCGACGAGGAAGAAGACAACGTTTGGAAGGTTACTCGCATGCGCACCCTGGATTGCCGCGGTGCAGATAAATAGGAACAGAACGATTCGATTCATTGAACTTCGACAAGGTTTGTCCCAACAAGCCGGTCAGACCAAGTCAAAGCTTATCAGGGCACGATTTCCTTGATGCGATAGAACCGGCTCGTGGAATTGCTGGCGCCGTTATCGCTGAACAGGTGGCTCGTGGTCGCAGAAGAATTGGTATCGATGTCGAGCCACTGGATCGTGCCACCGATATTGGTTGTGTATTGGAACACGAGTTCGCGACCGAGGAGGTTGGTGACGCTGAGTTGCAACGTGCCGTTGGTCGCCACGGGGATGCTGATCCAATGAGTGGCATTCGCTATCGTTCCACAATGCAGCGGCTCACCGGCTTCGGTGGTCGCATCGTGAGTACGGAAGGTTTGTGATCCGGCCGTGCCGGTGGTGAGTGGAGGAATTGCAGCCGGACTGCGCAACCCGGACGATTGGCGGCCTCCCGCGGCTCCGCAGAGTTCAGCGAACTTCGGTCGGGTTCGAACATTCGGATCGAGTCCGATGTGAACGAAGGGTTCATTGGATTCCACGGTGGCATCGACATTATTTGCACGGAAGAGGAGGGATTCGTCATGGATATCGGGCACACCGGTGAAGCTGTCCGAGAGGGTTACGATGTTTTCATTCAGAACGACCACCGCGGGAGTGCTGATTTCGCCACTCACGCGAGTGACTGCGCCGGCCGGCCTGGTCAAATGCCTCTGCGGTGATGACGTATTCTCCTGGTTGGGCCCCCAAGAACTGGTCCATTGAGAATGAGATGGTTTTCGGCCAAAGAAAGGAAACCATCGATGAAGAAGAAGCATCACACGACCGAGCA
>PBAL01000068.1 GCA_002715965.1 Verrucomicrobiales bacterium
GATCCCTTGACCTTCGCTCTGCCCGCCTACCTGGCAGAGCTGATTGTTTCCGAGGATTTGTCGGTCATTGGCAAACCGTCTGATACGCGAGCTTGGCAAACGGTTTTCAAATCATTGAGACCCTACGGTGGCACGGCTTGCCTTGAACTTGCAGGGGATGAGTTTAAACAACTATCGGCGACCATCACGGACAAGGGCTTTCCCCGGGCAAGTCTCAAACAAAGCGATGAGTTTGTGCTGCTGTCGCGAAGCGGCGCGTTGCCAGGGTCGGCTGACTGGACGCACGAGTATGGCGACGCTTCCAACACCTTGATGTCGCGCGACGAGCTGGTCAAAGCGCCGCTGGGAGTGCTCTGGTTCGGCGGGCCGGCCGGGCACGGTGATCTGTTTTACAACCGCACCTACTGGGGACCCAGCATGGCCGTCATTGAGGGCCGCATGTTTCTGCAAGGCCTCGGCAAGTTGACGGCGGTGGACGTCTACACGGGCCGCATCATCTGGCAGATTCCCCTGAAAGAAACCCCGGAGAACAACCCGGGCCGTCTCGGCAACGACTTTGAGGATAAGATCGCCGGCCATCATTTCCTGGCGGTCAAAGACGGTGTCTATCTGGTGAACAGCAAGAAGACCTGTCTGCGAATTGATCCCGCCACCGGTAAAACACTAGCCGAGTTTACCCTGCCCAATCCGGAAGACGATTGGGGCCGCATCCGCGTTCACGGTGATCTCTTGTTGGTCTCCGCCTTCGGCATTTCGAAGAAGATGGGTGAGAAGTTTGGACGGTTGCCGTTGGAGTTGGTGGCGATGGACCGACGCAGCGGAAAAGTCGTCTGGACTCATCAGGCCGAGATGAGTTTTCCGGTCGTGGCGCTGAGCGGCGATCGCATCTACGCCTTCGACGGCGCCATGGAGAACTTTTACTCCCATTGGAAACGTCGCGGCCAAGTTCCCGAAACGCTGGACGAACGATACATCACCGCAATTGACGCCGACACGGGCAAGCAGCTTTGGAAACACCAGACTGAGTTGGTGGGCTCCTGGCTATCGTACAGCAGCAAGAACGACGTGTTGTTGGTCAGCAACCGCAAAACAATCTCGGCCTTTCGCGGCAATGACGGTTCCGAGCTGTGGAAGAAATACGCAACCGGCCGAGGCTTCCGCGGGCATCCCGAGCGACCGGACCACATGGGCCACCCGGAAAATCTCTGGGACAAGATCATCATCTCGAACGACCAGGTATTGGATCAGCGCGGACCCGGAATGGCCTACGAATTGGAAACCGGCAAACCCATCCTCCGCACCAATCCCATCACCGGAAAACCAATCTCTTGGGAATTCACCAAGCTGGGTCATCACTGCAACTACGCCATCGCCAGCCCGCACCTGATGACCTTCCGTGCCGGCTCAGCCGGTTACTGCGACATCGACAGTGCGAACACCTCGCGCCTGGAAGGTTTCCGCAGCGGCTGCCGCAACAGCCTCATACCGGCCAACGGCGTGCTCAATTCGCCCAACATGGCCCATGGTTGTGAATGTGGTTATTCGCTGTTCACCTCTTTGGGGCTCGTGCATGTCCCGGACGCAGAGTTCTGGAGTTACAGCGCATTGGAAATCGACCCCACAAAAGACCGGGTGCAAAGATTGGGAATCAACCTCGGCGCCCCGGGAGACCGACAGGCAAAAAACGGAACCCTCTGGCTCGATCATCCCAGTGTCGGCGGTTCATCGCCGGTCGTTTCAATTGCAATGGACGGAGAAGATCTGCGCTACTTCAACCAGCACTCGGCATTCGTCCAAGCGGGCGAACTGAAATGGGTGGCTGCTTCCGGCGTTGAAGGAGCCAATTCATTAACGGTCTCGCTTGCTCCAGCACCAAGCAAGCCGCGCAGCTATACCGTCCGTCTTCATTTTCTGGAGCCCAATGACAACCAGGCAAAACAGCGCGTCTTCGATGTCCATCTGCAGGGCCAACGCGTGTTGAATGAATTCGACGTCATCAAAGCAGCCAAGGGCTCCAACCGTGCCATCGTTCGTGAATTCAAAGGTATCCAGGCCTCCACCAGTTTGAAGATCGATCTGAAAGCGATCACAGGGCGCACCCTGTTGGCCGGCGTGGAGATCATCTCCGCAGAATAATAGACGACGGAGTAGAGTGACAAACGAATGGATGCCGGCAGCGCTAAGATCGGGTCAAATAGGCTTTTAAGCGCTCTTGTCCTTCAGCTTCCGTCGTCGTCTTTGTCTCTTCCGCGAAGTGATAGAAGTCCGGCTTGTGATCGATGTATTCCTGAGAATCGAAACGGGGATGAATCTGATCGCCGAACAGGCCCAGATAGAGGAAGTAGTCATTGGACTTCTTCAGCCGGTAAAAGAGATTGGTGCCGCAGGTCTTGCAAAAACCTCGCTCGGACCAGGGAGAATCCTCCAGGGTAAATCGCCCGACCTGCTCCGGATCAAACTCCAAATCCGCTCCGCGATGAAAGGACATGGCCACCCCGCCGGAGAAGCGTCGGCAGGAGTCGCAGTGGCAGATGGTAAAGGTCTCTGGTTCATGATCGAGTTCGACCTTCACCTTCCCGCAGAGACAGATGCCCTGGATGCTCATGGGATGACGCTACTGGAGTTTTGGAGTAACGGAGTGTTGGAATCCCGTCCTGCGCACCGTATCGTTACGCCTCAGGAGGTGGCGTCGAGACTGGTGCGCCAGTCATTCCAGCCGCCGTCGACCGATGAGGGGGCGGCGTGCCATTCGGGCATCGGTTTGCCGGTTGCGGGATCCTGGCTTGGAATGGGCAGCATCATGATGCGCTTGCACGCGTGGATGTAGTCTTCATCGCTCAGAAAGGCTTCCTGGATGTCGTCCCAATCGCGTCCGTCCGCGTAGCCGCCGCACATGTGGATGTCATCCGATTGGCCGACCATCTGGTGGCTGACGCCCGCGGGCATGACGATCACATCTCCGGTGGTGATGCGGATCCGCGTCCAGCCGCCTTCGCCCACAGAACAAGTGAATTCCATCCAACCCTTGGCGCAGCCGAGGCATTCGTGCGTGGTGGAATGAAAATGAGCGTATTCGTAAACGCCGGGATAGTCCCAGTTGTTTGACCAACCATTGGTGCGAAACCGCGTCTTGACCTCCTCAGCTCCACCTCCCGGAACGGCATTGCGATGCACCAGGAGGGGAAAACGGTTGTTGGGGATTTTACCTTGCGGCTTGGAGGAATAGGATTCGGTTGACATGGTGCTTACTTCTTCTGATTGGAGTTTTCTTCGGCAGCGGTGCCATACGGCACGTCTTGGTCGCCATAGCGGCGGACGCGAATGTTGCACTGTTCGGCATGGGCTACAAATCCCTCAAGCATGCAGAGCCGGGAGCCGTATTGGCCAACCAAGGTCGCAGCTTCGTCGGTGAGGATTTTTTGATAGGTGTGGGTCTTTAGAAATTTGCCGACCCAGAGACCACCGGTGTAGCGCCCGGCCTTTCTCGTCGGCAGGGTGTGATTGGTTCCGATCACTTTGTCGCCGTTGGCAACATTGGTCCGCGGCCCGAGGAACAACGCGCCGTAACTGGTCATCTTTTCCAGGAACCAGTCGTCGCGGTCGGTCATCACCTGCACATGTTCGGATGCGATTTCGTCGGCGGTGGCAAGCATCTCCTCATAGTTGTCGCACAGGATCACGGCGCCGTAGTCCTCCCACGATGCTCGGGCGGTTTCGGCCGTGGGGAGGATGCCGAGGAGGCGGTCGATTTCAGTGAGGGTTGCTTGGGCGAGTTCGGCGGAATTGGTCAGCAGGATGGCGGGCGAGTTGTAGCCATGTTCGGCCTGGCCCAGCAGGTCCGTCGCGCAAAGTTCGGCATCCACCGTGTCATCGGCGATGACCAGCGTCTCGGTGGGCCCGGCGAGGAGATCGATTCCGACACGTCCGAAGAGCTGGCGTTTGGCTTCGGCGACAAAGGCGTTCCCAGGACCGACGATCATATCCACGGGGTCAATCGTCGACGTGCCCAATGCCATGGCGCCGATCGCCTGCATGCCACCGAGAACGTAGATTTCGTGCGCGCCGCCCAGGTGCATGGCTGCGACAATGGCCGGATGCGGCGCACCGTTTTGGGGCGGTGCGGCGGCAACAATCCGCGGCACGCCGGCGACGGATGCGGTCAACACGGACATGTGGGCCGACGCCACCATCGGAAACTTGCCGCCGGGGACATAGCAGCCGACGGATTGCACAGGGATGTTCTTGTGACCGAGAATCACGCCGGGAAGCGTCTCGACCTCGACATCCGTCATGCTGGCGCGTTGGGCCTCCGCAAAACGACGGATTTGATCCTGGGCGAATTTGATATCGGCAAGGTCGCGGGCCGAGACCTGGGACATCGCCGCTTCAATTTCGGAGGGGCTGAGCCGAAAGCTGGGCGGGTCGTAGCGGTCGAATTTGACGGACAATTCTCGCACCGCGGCATCACCACGGTCGGCGATGTCGGCCAACGTGGTTTCGACAATGCCGCGCACTTTGGCGTCATCCGCGGCGCGTTCGGTTTCGGGTTTGCCAGATTTCAGATAGGTGATGGCCATTAGTTCGTATCCGTTTGATTGAATTGACAGGAATTCGCTTTTTCAAGGGCATTCGGTCTGGGATCGGGGCCACCAGAACCGGGGCGTCGATGCGCAAGAACTTGAACCGGTTCGCTATTCCTGATGACCTGTTAGCTTGAACATGCAACGTCCGAACCGTCCTCCATTCGTCAGCTTCCTGATCATGATTCTCGCCGTGTTGGGAAGCGCCACGCCTTTGTTCGCGTGGGGACCGGGACACGATGATGTCAACCGAATCGCGCTTGCCCGGCTTCCCGGTGAAATCAAGGCTCTTCTTTCCCCGGAGGACCGCAAAGCCTTCGTCGCCGATTCGCACGCACCGGACGATTTTACTCCCTGGGCCGAATACGAACGCAAGAAAGGGCGAGCCATCGATCCTCGCGATCTGGCCACGCTCGCCGATCACAACCTGAAGACACCTTATGCTCTCCATTCGGCAAAAGGGCAGGCGGTCAATTTCATTCTGCTGCACCGCGCCTTGAAGGATCGCGACGGAAGCCGGATTGCGTTCTGGGGAGCTTGTCTGGCCCACACCCTGGCGGACGAGGCCGCGTGCAACCATGATCCGCTCATTCACTACCTGACCTATGCGTTTACCAGTGGCTATGGCATGAAGTTCGGAAAGGCCGGAATGCTCGACTTCGGGGAACTCTGCCGGTCACCGGAAGGATACGCTTTGGCCGTGAACACCTTCGCGGAACCTGACTTCCACACCCTGATCGACGGCCTTTTGGATTGCGATCGTATCGTCCGCTTGGCCGTCCCCGAGAGCGCCAAACTCGGTCACCTCGGCTGCATTGAGACCGCCAATCTGAAGCACCAATGGGAGCACGATTATCACAACGGCGCGACGCAACCAATACCCTTGCAAATCTGCCATCCGCGCATTCCACATGGAGCACCAGCCTGACGCCGCAATCCGCGCGGGGCAATTAACAGCCGGTGCCGGCGTACGAGGGACTGTCCGAGGCTGTTGCCCAAAGGTGTCGAGCGGTCGGAGGCCTTGTCCTGCTGGCTTCCAGCCTGCAGTTTGTGGGGAGATTCGTTCGGAACCGTCTGGAATGTTCCCCGTCGGCGGACTGTGGGCTGGAAGCCAGCAGGACAAGTCATCGCGCACTCGACAGATTCCATCCTACGGTTGACTGCCCTTGCAGTGCGCTGTACGCAACCGGCATGTCAGACGTACGAACGTTCGGAGCGGTTGGTGATGGTGAACACGATGACACTGTGGCCTTGCAGCATGCCATGAGTGAGGGCGATGGAGTCTTGGAATTGGGGAAGGGTAGTTTTCGCATTACCCGTCCACTGATTCTGGACACCACCACGAGAGGATATGTCGGTGTGCGGGGCGAGCAAGGCACGGCACGCTTGCTGATGGACGGAGCCGGTCCGGCCTTGCAGATCATCGGCGATCACCACGGAACCGCGACGCCGAAGACGGTCCAGCCGCATACCTGGGGTAAGGAACGTTTTCCGGTGATCAGCGGCCTGGAAATTCTTGGCCGGCATCCGGAAGCCGATGGTATTCAACTGCTCCACACCATGCAGACGACCGTACAAAACGTGTTGATCCGCAATTGTCGCCACGGAATCCACCTCGCGAAACGCAATCGGAATTTCCTGCTGAACGCTTCGCACATCTACGACTGCAGCGACACGGGGGTTTTCTTCGATCACTGCAATCTGCACCAGGTGATCATCTCAGCCAATCACATCAGCTACTGCAAACGGGCCGGCATCCGGCAACTTGACGGCGATGTGCACAACATCCAGATCACCGGCAATGATATCGAATACAACTCGGGCGCCGAAGGAACCACCGGCGAAATCGTTCTGGAGGCGCCGAACGAAACGATCAGCGAATACACGATTGCCAGCAACACCCTGCAAGCCACGCGTCCTGCTCGCGATGCGAACGTATTGATCCTGGGCAGAAAGGGTGTCAATGCCACCGCAGCACGCCTGATCGCCATCACCGGAAATGTCATCGGCTCCCGCGACAAGAGCATTCTGATCAACGACGCCTCCAAGGTGAACATAAGCGGCAATACGATCTACGACGGCATTGCGTTGAATGTCGAAATGAATGACTGCCAAAACGTGGTCATTGGCGCGAACACCATTGGGACCCGGCCAATCAACTGGAACAGCACCAGCAACGATGGCGTGTTGCTGCGACGCTGCATCGGAGCCGTCGTCGCCAACAACATGCTGAACGACATCAGAGCCGGCGATGAAAAGCAGGGCGGCGCGATCACCTTGCAGGCCTGCCGAGACTCATCCGTGTCCGGCTGTCAGATCCTGAATCCTCACATTCGCGGCATCGACGTTCAGGGTTCACAACGCTGCAAGATCTCCGACAACTCGGTCACGGAACAGAGGGATGAGTCCCAAATGTTAAATGCGATTCGAGTGGCCGAGGATTCTCGCCAGTGCCTTGTTCAAAACAACGCCGTGACTGGCGGAACCAATGCGCCGATTGATTGCCCCGGAGAAAAAGGAAAAGAATCCGGCAATACGATTTGGGAATGAGGTCGAAAACAAAATCCGATTGCATCGTCAGATCCTCCTGACCCGAGAAACGATCTGATGACCACCCGCTTGTCCATTTTGCTTTCGGTCTCGTTGTATCTGCATTTCGGCGGCGCGAATCGTATTCAATGATGACGCTCAGATGCTGATGGAGACTCCGCGTCAGCACGCGACGCAGTTCGTGAAGGGGTGGCTTGATCGCGAAATCTTGGCGTAAGAGCCTGTGGGCCGACGAAACTTGCATCTCGGGATCGTATGGCTGATAGGCAGGATCGGCGTTCGGATTCTTCATTTATCGGTCTGACACATTTCCAGCTTCTTCGGGCCATGACACTTGATGTAGTGCTGTTCCAGAATCGGCTGGATTGGTTGAACGTCGCCCCCCTTCAAACCGGAGACCAAGAGAAGACCGATGGCGAGAGACACCACTCTCAACAACGGGTCTTCGATTTGGACAGAGCTATCTTCATCAGGTCGATTCATCTGGCCCTGACAGATTCCACATCAGAAAGATCGGCAGCCTCCCGGAAACAGACGGAAGGGTGAAGCGAAGAGAATCCGGAGTGTCTCCGCCGTTGGTTCGAAAACATCATCGACACGTTCCGTTAATCGGGCGATACGAATTCTGTATGAACGCTCGTTTTTCAATCGGCTTGCTGATCGCATTGGGCATTGGCCAGGCCGGCGCCGGCGACTGGTCCGTAAAAACCCGCAAGGCGGTGAAAACGGAAGACGGCGAAAAGGTCGTGGAGTCTGTCGACACGTGGAAACCCAGGGAAACCGCCGTGATCATCTGCGACATGTGGAATAATCATCATTGCACCGCTGCGGCCAGACGGGTGGTGGAACTTGCCCCGTACCTGAACCAGGTTGTCCAAGCCGCCCGCAAACGGGGTGTCTTAATCATCCACGCTCCCAGCGGTTGCGCGAATTACTACCAGGACACGCCGGCGAGGAAGCGAATGCAGCAGGCGCCTTTCGTGAAATCGGACGTTTCCTTTGGCTACCATTTCTACGATCCAAAACTGGAGGGTCCGCTGGCCGACCATCTGGAGAAGGCGGGATGTTCCTGCGACACGCCCAAGATCTGCGGACCCGATGTGCGGGTCTGGACGCATCAAAACGAAGCGATCGAGATCAAGGACGAAGACGCCGTCGGCGACAAGGGCCAAGAAATCTTCAACCTGCTCGAACAGCGAAAGATCGAGAACGTGATCCTCATGGGTGTGCACGCCAACCGCTGTATTGTTGCCCGTCCGTTCGGCGTGCGCGCGATGGTGAAACTGAAGAAAAACGTCGTCGTCTGCCGTGACCTGACCGATTCCTACCACCGCGATCCCGGCAAACACTTCGCAGGCCTCGCCAAGATCATCCGCCACATCGAGACCTGGTGGTGCCCTACGATCACCAGCGAAAGCATCACGGGCAAAAAGCCGTTCAAATTTGCGAAGGAGTAACGACTCCAGCGGTGGTGCGCGATTCGCGAGGGGGAGGTCGATCCGGCGGCCTTCTGGGAGGCACGAAGCAGAGCAACTGGCCATGGACAATTCCAAGGCGATCCGAAAAACATCAACGTGGATGGAGTCTAATTTGAACGATCAGACGGACATGGGCCGGCGAATTAATTCGAACCGCGGTTATTGCCTTTCCCCGCGCATTTGCATGCCGGGAGCAACGTCGGCAATGCCTCACGCAGCGGGCATCGCGGCGAGCAGGACGTTGCGCGCCTTTTCTTCGCGCACTTTCGAATAGTGCAGGACCTCGCAGAGCGGCTGTCCCTCCTCATTGTTGATCGGAGTCGGACGTCGCAGGATGAACTCCGCGCGGTCGAGTCGATTGTAGGCAACGTAGGCCATTTCGAGACGGTTGATGGGTTCGTCGGCTTTTGACTCGTGGTCCGGTACGAGGATCGGCCCGGTATCGACCTGGAACGAATTTGTCTTGGGCATGAAGTTCATCGTCTTGATGGGATACTCCATGATCCAGGACACTTGCCCCTTTGGATCGTCGATTCTTGTCCGGCCGACGAGCGGAACCTTGGTGCCACTCACTTCCACGATTTCTTTCGCCGTCGGCAGCATCCGGGTTTGTCCGTGTGGATTCACGTCGAAGGTGAGGAAGTGGTATCGGGTCGTGGTTGTCCGGCCGCGCGCCGGTTTCGCATCCGCTATGATTCGCCGCGTCATGGGGCGATGTTCGGTCGCCGAATAAATGTTGCGGAACTCGGCGCTGGGCTTCTGAAACAGGCGATCTTCGGCATAGACCCATTCGGTGATACACGGCGCGATCAGGACGAACCGTTCGGAAACGCCGCTCTTCCGGTCCACCCGGTCGATCAACGCCTCCAGTTGAATTCTCACCATGTTCCCGTGCGGAACGTTATGCCGCGCGTGCGGTCTGGAGTCTTTGTGCGCCCGCGAATGCCACGTCATGAACGAGGTCTGGAAATCACACATCGGCGCGGCCATCGGATCCGATCGCTCAGTCGTCTGCCCGTGGCTCCGCACCAGCGGCGCCAGGATCGAACCCCCAGCCAGCAGACAACCGGCGCCCAGTTGAAATTCACGTCTCGTCAGTTCACTCATCTCTTGGTTCCCTTCGTTGGCGGTCGTTGATCAGATTAAAATCGGCTAATGCGATCGGGGTATGGCCGTGCGGAATTATTTTTGCTTTATGCCATCATCGGGTGGCTAGGCAAGGACAAGGGCTCACCGATATACGCTGCATCCGAAAAAAGGTGGGATTCATGCCTTCAGCAAAGGGCGAATTGAATTCCCAAAAGTAGCCTCGCGTATCGCCAAGATATTGCCGCTTGAATGCAAAGCACTGCGCCGATGATCCCAACGTGGAACGCAAGAAGGCGGACAATCTCCGATCATTTTCCCCTCCCACTTATTTCCAACACCTGATCCGGTATCGACGGGTATGGGGGGTGGTGTGTATCGTTCGCGGCCGATGGGTTCGCTGCATCTCAGAGGTGGTCGCGTAATCGATCCGGCTAACCGGTTCGATTCGGTGGCGGATGTTTTGATTTCAGAGGGGAGGGTCGCGGAGGTTGGGGAACAGATTTCTCAGGCGATTCCAGATGGTTGCAAGTCGATTGACTGTTCGGGGAAGGTGGTTGCTCCGGGTTTGATCGACATGCATGTGCATTTGCGGGAGCCGGGGCAGTCGGCGAAGGAGACGATTGAGACGGGGACGCGGGCGGCTGTGAGGGGTGGGTTCACTTCGGTGGTTTGCATGCCGAATACTTCGCCGGCGATTGACTCGGCGGGGACGGTTGCATTGGTGAAGGAGAAGGCGGAGAAGCAGGCCTTGGTCAATGTGTATATCACGGGGGCGATCACAAAGGATATAGCCGGGGAGGAGATGGCGCCGATTGGTTCGTTGAAGCAGGCGGGGGTGGTGGCAATCACGGATGGCCGGAACTGCGTGCAGAGTCATGAGTTGATGCGGCGCGCGATGGAGTATGCCGCGATGTTTGGTTTGCCAGTAATTGATCATTGCCAGGATGAATCACTCGTCACAGATGGGGTGGCGCATGAGGGTTATTGGAGTGCGGTGTTGGGGTTGCATCCCTGGCCGGCTGCTGGTGAGGAGATGATTGTCGCGCGCAACGTGTTGCTGGCGGAGAAGACGGGGTGCCGGGTGCATTGCCAACATGTGAGTGCTGCGGGGAGTGTGCGCCTGATTCGGGAAGCGAAGTCACGCGGCGTGCCGATTTCCGGTGAGGCTTGTCCGCATCACTTTGTACTGACGGATGCGGCGTTGGCAGGAAGCGAAAAGTTTTGGGAGGCGGATGGCAAGGGCGTCGCGGGTTACGGCGATCGCAAGGAACTGCCCTCATGGCCGAAGTACGACACCTTGTTGAAGATGAATCCGCCGATTCGTTCGGCTGCGGATCGGGAGGCCATTCTCGATGGATTGACGGATGGAACGCTGGAGGTACTGGCGAGTGATCACGCTCCGCATTGTGATTACGAGAAGGAGGTGGAGTTTGATTATGCGCCGTTTGGCGTCACGGGATTGGAGACGGCCTTGTCGCTTTCGTTGATGCAGCTGTGTCACTCGGGCCGATTGGGGATAGACAAGGTGATTGAGAAGTTTACGTCTGCGCCGGCAAAGCTCCTGAAGCTGGATCGCGGATCGCTTTCGGTTGGTGCCGTTGCAGATGTAACGGTGATCAATCCGGATGTGGAATGGACGTTCACCGCGGAGGAGACTGCGAGCAAATCCGTAAACTCACCGTTCAACAACTGGCCGCTCAAGGGTCGCGCAGTTTCGACGATTGTCGGTGGACGCGTGGTCAACGCGGAATAAGTTTGGGCCAACTTCATCTGATTTTTATGAGACTGTTTTGCATCCTCACCAGTTTGATCATCAGCCATTTCACCGCGCTGGCCGGTGAGGGTTGGATTGAAGATTTTGAGAAGGCGAAGAAAATCGCGGCCAAGGAGGAGCGACTGATTTTGATGGACTTCACCGGGTCGGACTGGTGTCAGCCATGCAAGTTGCTTCACAAGAAGTATTACGACACCGACAAGTTCAAGGCCTTCGCGAAGGAGAAGCTGGTGTTGGTGACGCTCGACTTTCCCGTAGGCGGCAATCAGAGCGCGGAGCGGAAGGCGGCCAATGAGAAGCTGTCCAAGGAGCTCAAGGTGAAGGGGTTTCCCACGACGATCATGGTGGACGCGAAGGGCAAGGAGTTGTTTCGCGAACTGGGTTTGCCGAGTGTGGACTTGGAGGGGTTCATCGGTCGGCTGGAGAATTTGGTGACGAAACACCCGGGGAAGTAAATCCGCGAGTGGAACTCTTTTCATCATGCCAACGGGGATGCGAAATCCATTGCGCTCCCGAGCTTTACGTCTGCTTGCACTCGTGCCTTGAGTTTCTGATGCGCGCATGAATTGCGCATCCACCATGGAACGATGCGCAAAATTTGCGCAGGGTTTCGTGGGGTGAAAAAGCAGGTAAATCTAAGAATTCCTTGGCTTCCGTTGAAAAAGCACAGCTCTCAGTGCCTGGCAGCCGATTTGCTGAAGTGCCTCCCACCACGGAGGCTATGCGCAGTGGGGCACATTTGCCACGTTTTTTGATCATCAGATTGCACTCGGGATCTGCTGCCGTTCGGTCGCGCAGATCCTTCGCACGGGTGCTCTTCAGTGCGCAGTCATTGCGCAAGAACTCCAATAAAACCGGGCTGTTTCCCCATTGGCATTGCGCCTGCTTAACCCCTCGTCCGGTTTTTTAACACTCAACCGAAAGCAATATGAAATCACTCAAATACATCCTAGCAGTGGCTGTCCTCTACGTGGCAGTCGGGTTCACATCCAGCGCTCAGGCCCAGGGCTTTGATCGCTCGGAATTCATGAAACGCATGGCTGATCGCATGCGCGAACGCCTCGACGTCAAGAACGACGACGAATGGTCGATCATTAGCGAACGCCTCCAGAAGGTCATCGAAGCCCGCTTTGCGGGTCGGTTTGGTGGTGGTGGTCCCGGTGGATTCAGCGGACGCGGTGGTGACCGTGGACGTGGCGGCCGAGGTGGTCCCGGAGGTGGTCCCGGAGGTGGCGGTGATCGCGGACGAGGCGGAGACCGGGGACGTCCTGACTTCGGCGGTGGTGATCGCGGAGGCGATCGTGACGGAAATCGTGGTGGCGACCGGGGCGGAGATCGCGGAGGATTCCGTGGTGATCCAAACTCCACCACCGGAAAACTCGTAGCTGCCATCGAGGCCAAGGCTTCCGGCAATGAGATCAAGGAACTCCTGAAGAAGCTGCGCGAAGAGCGCAAGGCCAGCGAAGCCGAGCGCGAGAAGAAACTGCGCGATGCTCGTGAAGGACTTCGCGAAGTCGTGACCACCCGCCAGGAAGCTCTGCTTGTGCTGATGGGCATGCTCGACTGATCGGGCCGACCGACGAATCGAATTGAGCACATGACCGAGTTGCTCCAACAGATGATCGAGGCGAAGCAGTTGTCCGCGGACGACGGGCAACTGCTCGCTTCTGAAATCGACAGCGGCAACCGCGCAACGCCCGAGTCCGAAGAGGACGTGTTGCGCTGGCTCGCCGATGAGTACGAACTCGGTTATCACGCGTTGGACGGGATAGAGCCCGATCGTGAATTGCTCGCGCTCTTTCCCGCTCGCGTCTTGCTGAAGGAGGAACTCCTTCCCTTGGAACGCGAAAACGGTTCGGTCCGCATTGCGACCAGCCGCTTGTTCGCCACCGAAGGCATCGACACGCTGAAGTCCCTGACCGGTCTTCACTTGGAGCCGGTGCTGGCGCCGTCGGAAATCCTGAACAAGGAGATCAAGAAACAGCTCGGTATCGGTGCCGATACAATTGATGAGCTGGACAAGGAAACCTCTTTTGAAGTCGTCGAAGACGACGACGACGGAGATCTTGATGCAGCCGCAGAAGACGCGACGATCATCAAGTTCGTCAACCAGGTCTTGAAGGACGCCATCGAGCTTCGCGCATCGGACATTCACGTCGAGCCCTTCGAGGATGAACTTCGCATCCGTTACCGCATTGACGGTGTGTTGCAGGAGATTCCCGTTCCCGCCGCGATCAAGAAATTTCAACCGGCCATTGTTTCCCGCATCAAGATTCTCAGTCACCTGAACATCGCGGAGAAACGCCTTCCCCAGGACGGTCGCATCAAGTTGCGCCTGGACAACATGGACATCGACGTTCGGGTGTCGATCATCCCGATGCTTCACGGCGAAGCGGTCGTGATGCGTTTGCTGCGCCAGGACTCGGCGCTTCGCGGGATGGATGAACTGGGGATGGATGAGGGTGACCTCGCAAAGTTTCAGAAGGTCCTCGCATTGCCGCACGGCATCGCACTCGTCACCGGACCGACCGGCAGCGGCAAGACCTCTACACTTTACACCGCGCTCAACGCGATCAATGACGCAATTCGCAAGATCATCACGATTGAAGATCCGATTGAGTATCAGTTGAAGGGCGTGAATCAGATCGGCGTCTCCGAAAAGGCCGGCCTGACTTTTGCCAAGGGATTGCGCGCCATTCTGCGTCACGATCCGGACGTTGTTTTAATCGGGGAAATCCGCGATCAGGAAACCGGACAGATCGCCGTGCAGGCCTCGCTCACCGGTCACCTGGTTTTCTCAACCCTCCATACCAACGACGCTCCGAGCGCCATGACGCGATTGGTTGATATGGGCGTTGAGCCTTATCTCGTTGCGTCATCGCTGGAAGCCATCCTCGCCCAACGCCTCGTTCGAGTGCTCTGTGAGAAATGCAAGACAGAGGACACCAGCGCACCGACGCTCGCGCTGAAGGAACGCAACCCGCAATTGAAGGACGCGACGGTTTACACGCATGTTGGTTGTCCCGAATGCCGCACCATGGGTTACGACGGCCGGCACGCGATCTTCGAACTGATGGATCTGTCCGCCGAGGTTCGTGAAATGATTTTGAAAGACTGCTCTGCCGGTCAGCTGCGCGATGCCGCGCGCAAACGCGGGATGCGCACCCTGGCTGAGGACGGTTGGCGCCTCGTCAACAAGGGCATCACCTCGCCCGACGAAGTCCTTCGCGTAACCAAGGACCAGTCGATGGACGACAACCTGGTGACCTGAGATGGCGATTTTCCAATACAAGGCGATTTCTGCAGAAGGCATCCTCACGGAAGGAAGCGTCGAAGCCGCCGGACGCCAGGCCGCATTGAAGGAACTGGAAACGAAAGGCCTCAATCCGGTTGACCTTTCCGAAGGCAAGGGCGGGAGTTCTAGTGCATCCGCATCGAACGATCTTTTTTCATCGAAAAAGGTTTCCGCGAAAGACCTTGAGAACTTTACGCGACTGCTTTCGAGCCTGCTTTCCGCCGGCCTGCCACTGAGTCGCGCGTTGGTCATCCTGGTGAAGGAAACCCGCGCGGCTGCCGCGAAGGAAAAATGGAAGGAGATCCACGACAAGGTCATCGATGGCATTTCGCTCGCGGACGCGATGGCCCAATCTCCAGAGACTTTTCCGAAGGTCTACACCGCGATGGTTTCTGCCGGCGAGACCGGCGGTTTTCTTGATCTTGTTCTCAACCAGATCGCCGATTTTCAAATGCGGGAGAAAGAATTGAAGGCCAAGGTGATGACCGCCCTGCTCTATCCCGCGATCCTGCTGCTGCTTGCATTGGGTGTGCTGGCCTTCCTGATGGTGTTCTTCATTCCGCGATTCCAGACCATCTTCGATGGCTTTGGAGCGGACCTGCCGCTGATCACCCAGGTCATCATCTTCCTGAGCGATTCCGTGCGGAACTACGGTTTGCTCGTTTGTGGTGCGATCATGGTGATTGCGTTCATCACGCGGAGTTGGTTGCAAAGCACAGAGGGCAGGCGCGTGAAGGAAACCGTTTTGCTCCGCACGCCGATCCTGGGCTCGCTGGTTGCCAAGTACGCGATGGCTCGTTTCTGCCGCATGCTCGGCACGCTGATCGGTGCCGGCGTTGCGTTGATCGGATCCTTGAACGTGGCCTCGCGTGCGATCGGCAACCAGGTCCTGACTGATGCGGTCGCCAATTCCATTGAAGGCGTCAAGAAGGGCGACTCACTTGGACCCAGTCTGGGCAAGTGCAAGGATCTCTTCGTGGGTTCGACCTTGGAAATGATTTCCGTCGCTGAAGAAAGCGGCAAACTCGACGATGAGTTGATTCGCATCTCCGACGTCACTGAGGGCGATCTCGATCGTCAGCTGAAGACCGCCGTCGCGCTCACCGAACCATTGATGCTTTTTTTCATCGCTGCATTCATCGGCACCATTTTCATCGGGATGGTCATTCCGATCTTCTCGATTCAAGACCAGATACAGTAACTCCAAGCGTAGACCAGATATGAAACTCCAGAACATCCATCGCCAGAAGCCCCGAGCCCAGCGCGGCTTTACTCTCGTTGAACTCCTGCTCGTGCTCGTGATCCTCGGCGTGCTCGCTGCGATCGTCGTTCCGAAGATGACCGGCCGTGGTGAAGACGCCCGCCGCACCGCAGCCAAGACGCAGATCTCTGCGCTCGAAACCGCGCTCGATACCTTTGAAATCGACAACGGTTTCTTCCCGTCCGGCAACGAGGGACTGCTCGACCTCGTCACCCCGCCGAAGCAATCGGACAATTGGAAGGGTCCTTACATGAAGGAAGTCCCGAATGATCCCTGGGGCAATCCATACGTCTACGAAAACCCCGGCAAGGTGAACATCGCCGGCTTCGATCTGTATTCCATTGGACCGGACGGACGGGCCAACACGGACGACGACATCACCAATTACCCGAATCAATAGCAGTGCTGATCGAAGCCCCAAAGACAAACGTTGAAGGCCCGCGCCCAGTGCGCGCGGCCTCGTCTTTGGGGTGCGCGTGTAAATCGTCATTCGTAAATCGTAAATCGCCAGCATTCACACTGATCGAACTCATCCTCGTGATGGGCGTGTTGGCAACCATCTCTGCGATTGTCGTTCCAACCTTCTCCAGCTTTCTCAAAGGTCAGGATATTTCACAGGAAGGCAATCGTTTCCTGGCACTCACGAAATATGCACACAGCCAGGCGATCTCGACCGGCATTGCCCAGACGCTGTGGGTCGACGCGAGAGAGAACACCTATGGCGTTCGCGAAGCCTTCGCGTATTCCGAGCTGACGAACTCCGGCAAGGTTTACCAGCTGGGTGAAAAGCTGGAGTTCAACATTGACCCCTATGCGGCGCAGGCCTTCGGCGAGTTCGCCATTCGCTTTCTTCCCGACGGCGTGATCGAGGAAGGCAGTCTTACCAACGTCATCATCGAGCGGACGGAATTCGAGAACATTGCCATCATTCTTTCCACCAACGGACTTGATTACGAGATCCTGAGAAATGTTCGTCGCCTCTGACCCATCTTCCAGACGCTTGAAACGGACTCGCCGAAGCGAGGCCGCGTTCACGTTTGCCGAGATTCTCGCGGCAATGTTTTTCCTGGCGATGGTGATTCCGGTGGCACTTCAGGGGATTCGTATTTCCAGCGATGCGGGAACGTTGGCCAGTCGCAAATCCACTGCCACCCGGCTTGGTGATTCGATGCTGAATGAACTGATGATCACCGACCAATGGCGCTCGGGCAGCACATCCGGGCAGTTCGATCCACCAAATGACCAGTACCGCTGGGAGATTGAAAGTCAGGCCTGGACGGAGCCGGGCATGACCGAGTTGAGCATTCGCGTCTTCTATCCAATGCGGGATCAGGAATTTGAAATCCTGCTGACCACCCTCGTTTCCGAGGAAGAAGACACCAGTGATCAGGAGGAGCAAGTCGCCCAATGAAGCTCTTCTCCACAACCCAGAACAGTCAGCGGCCGCAACTGGCGTTCACGCTGCTTGAACTGCTCGTCGCTTCCGGGATGTTTGCGATCATGATGGCATCCATTTCCACGGCCTTCTTTGGCGCCTACAAGCTTCGCGAAACGAACGAGGCGGATATCGAAGGCCAACACCAGATTCGCCGCGCCCTTGCCATCATCAAACGCGACCTGCGTTCCGCAACGCTCCCAAGCACGAATGACACGACCGCGATTAATGTCGGCAGCGAAGACGAAACCAACGCGACTGTCTTGGCGGGCGCGATGATGACTGATGTCGGAACGGCGCCCGGTTCGCAGTTTTTCTCCTTCTACACCACCAGCGGAATCATTCGCACGAACCTGCCTTGGAACGAGATTCAGTATGTCGCCTACGAGTTGCGCCCCTCGATGAACCGCGAAACAAACGGACTCGATGTTGTCCGAACCGCTCTTCAAAACCTGCTGACTGATACCGAGGACAGCCGCCAGGAACAGGTGCTTCTCTCGGGAGTGGAAACAATGCTCTTCGAATTCTTCGACGGCCAGACCTGGTTGGATTACTGGGATTCCACGACACAGGAACCGCAAGTTCCCCAGGCCGTTCGCGCCACGATTATGATGGTGCCCGAAGCAGGGCAGCAATTAGGTGATCTGATTTCTGTAGTTGCCCCGATTTCCGTACAAATCACCACCAACCAGGCATCCCTGAACTGATGAACGCGTTGCGCACAAGAAACGCCCGCAGCAGCCGAAGTGAGGCGGCTCCAAGTAGCTTCGAGTGCCACTCGAAGAGCGGCGGGGCGAGACGAGTCGGCTTGGGGATGAGTGGACGCGTGGGAATAGAGACGCCCGACTTCGACTGCCAGCCGAAGCTACTATCGGCGTCTGGGCGAAGACGTGGTTCACCGTTGCTTGCCATCCGCGCGTCCATCCACCCGTTCTCCCTCACCCCGGCCCTCTCCCGCTGGGAGAGGGAGAAGACGCACCTGAACCTTGCGCGTGTCTTTTCACGCTGCTCCCGCAATTTATGAACCTCATCCCTCAACATGGTTCCACCAACACGCGCTCCGGCGCAGCGTTGGTCATTGTGTTGTGGATCTCGTTCGGCCTGGTCAGCCTCACGCTATACTTTGGAAACTCCATGTCGTTGGAACTCAAGGCTTCCACTCACAGCGAAGCCGGCGTGCAGGCCGAATTGGCGGTTGAAGGTGCAGTCAACTATTCGCGTTACCTTCTGGACAATCTTGAAGAAGATGGACGCCTTCCGCTGGCTGAGGATTACATCACCGAGGAAGTTCCCGTGGGCAGATCAACCTTCTGGATTGTCGGACGCAATCCGGGTGGGCAGACGACTGAGCGCCCCTACTTCAACTTCATCGACGAGTCCGGGAAGCTGAATCTCAACACCGCCCTCTTCACCAACCTGATCGAGCTTCCGTTCATGACCGAGGAGTTTGCGTATTCCATCATCGATTGGCGCGATGACGATGAGGAACCGCAGGACGCCGGTGCGGAGAGCGACACTTATCAACGTTTCGATCCACCGTATTTCGCGAAGAACTCCCGATTCGAATCCATCGAGGAACTGCGCATGGTGAACGGTTCCACCGATGAAATTCTCTATGGTGAGGACACCAACCAAAACGGCGTTCTGGATCCAAACGAAAACGACGGCGACGCGTCTCCACCGAGCGACAACTCGGACGGCATCCTAGACATGGGCGTGCTCGAATACGTCACCGTTCACAGCATTGAAGGGACGATGCAGACAAACGGTGATCCGAAGATTGCCTTCGTCTCCCAGAATCAGGGGCAGCAGGGCGGGCGCCAGGGTGGAACGACCGCAAGCCAGGATCTGCGCGATTACATGACGGAGATGCTCGGTGAAGAAACGGCCAACCAGGTCGCCGGTCGCGTCGGCAGCGCCACCTCGCTGTTGCAGTTCTATCAACTCAGCCAATTGACCCCGGACGAGTTCGCCCAGATCGACGACGCCTTGACCACCAGCTCAAACGCCGTGGAGGGTTTGATCAACGTCAACACCGCTTCCGCCGAAGTCCTCAACACCCTGCCGGGAATCGAATGGAACGACGCCGAAGCCATGGTCGCCCACCGCAACCAGAACGAGGCCGCCCAGAACAGCATCGCGTGGGTCACCGATGTGATCGAAGACGAGGATGTTCTCAACGCCATCGGGCCGCTCATCACCGACAAGGGCTACCAATACACCGCGGACATCTCAGCCGTCGGCGAACACGGTCGCGGTTATCGGCGCACGCGGGTGATTTTCGACATCAGCGAAGACCGGGCAAAGATCGTTTACCGTCGCGAACTCAGCCGTTCCGGTTGGGCGCTTGGAAGAGAATTACGCGAAGAACTCTTCGCATCACTGCAACAGCAATGAAGGGAAAGAAACAACCCAACTCGATACTGGGACTCACCTTCGAAGGGCGACGCCTCGAAAGCTCGCTCGTGAAGAAGGCGCGCGGGGGCTACCGCGTCTCCGCGTCAGCCAGTAATGAACTGACCCTCGATCCGCTCGTGGATGATCCCGAGCTTGTGGGTCGCGAGATCAAGGACCGGCTGCACGAAGCCGGCGTTTCCGAAAAGCGCGTCGCCGTCGGCCTGCCGCTCGAATGGATGCTCAGCTCGCTCGTGAAACTCCCCGATCTGCCGGACGAACACATCGACGGTTTCATCCGTCTCCAGGCCGAACGCAGCTTCCCGTTTTCCATCGATGATCTCTGCGTTGACGTATCGAAGGTTGGCGCCGGCGAAGATCGGCACGCCTTGATCACCGCTGTTCCACGCAAGCACGTCGACCTGATGGAATCCGCGCTGGTTCACGCGGGACTCAAGCCCATCAGCTTCTCCCTCGGCCAGCTCGCCCAGCAGAACACCCAAGACACCCGCGGTCACGCGAACATGTCCTTGTTCGTGAACAATGATTCCGTTTCCGTGCTCATCACCAGCGCGGATCGGCCCGTGTGTGTGCGCTCCTTCAAGGATGCCTGGACCGGCGAAGAACCGGTTCGGCAGCTCGACACAAAAGCCATCGGACGCGAACTGCGTATCACCCTCGGTCAGATTCCGGTTGGTGTTCGCAGGGATCTCAAGTCCATCGACCTGATCGGTGCACCAGGCCTGACGAACAAACTTGCCGACGAGATTCGGCCGCGCGCCAAGGCACTTGGCCTGGAAGTATCGACCGCCGAGGCATTCCAACCCAACGGAGCGCCCGTCTCGCTGCCCTTCAGCGGTTCGGTTTCTCCGGCACTGGCGATCGCTGCCCGCTACCTCGACCAGAAAGCCTCCCCGCTCGAATATCTTCCGCCCAAGATCAGCCAGTGGCAGAAGCTGGCTGAGAAGGTCGCTTCCCGGCGCGCCGGCATCCTTGCCGGAACCGGCATTGCTGCAGTGGTGATCACCGCGGCAGCGTTCCTCTGGCAAAGCCACAAGCTTGCCGACCTGGAAACGCGCTGGGACAAAATGAGGGACAAGGTTTACGAACTGGAAGACGTTCAGTCGAACATCCGCAAGTTCCGTTCCTGGTATGACGTGTCTCAGCCTACCCTGAAGGTCTTGCGAGACCTCAGTCTGGCCTTTCCCGAGAACGACAGCATTACCGCCAAGACAATGGAGATCAAAGGCCGGAGCAAGATCGCGATCAGTGGAACAGCCCGCAATCCCCGTGCGGTGACCGCGTTGGCCGAAGCCCTTGCCGCGATGGAGAGTTTTACTGAAGTGAAGATTGAAACCATGCGAGGCGAGCCCGTGCAATGGAGCATCGTTTTCGTCCATCGGATCGGAGGTGCGCGATGAACCGAGAAGCCACGCTGAAACTGAGTGCAGGCATCGTGATCGCCCTGTTCTTCTTTGATAAGGCAGTTGTGGGCCCGCTGACTGCGAAGTGGAAAAAGACCGCTGAAAAGATCGCCTATGTCGAAGAAGATGTGACGAAGGGCGAACAGCTTCTCAAGCGAGAAGACGCCTTGCGCAGCCGCTGGGCGGACATGCGGGAAAACGCCATGCCCGCCGAACGCTCCGAGACCGAAAACCTCGTTCTCGAACGCATCGGCAACTGGGCGGGTGACGCGCGAATGGATATCAGCCAATACAACCCCAATTGGCGCGACGAAGACGACCATGCCAAATACGTCTGCCGGCTGGAGGGCAGTGGTGACATGGAAGCTGTCATGCGCTTCCTCTACGACCTCGATGGAGATGAACAGGGCATCCGCGTCGAGAGCCTCGAACTCATTTCGCGTGACAAGAGCGGTCGACGTCTGGGAGTGGATGTCACCCTCAGCGGTCTGGAATTGCCACCGGAAAGGAAGAATCGATGAAACAGAAAACACATGGAATCGCGGATGGTAGCTTCGAGTGCCAGTCGAAGCTTCTGGCGACAGGGCGAAGACACGCTTCACCGTTAATTTCTGATCGTGTGTCTATCCACTCGTTCTCTCTCACCCCGGCCCTCTCCCGCTGGGAGAGGGAGGGGCAATACAACGCTTCTCGTAATGAGAACGATCATTCGCAATTTGACTCCCGCAACCTCCTCCCTCTCCCAGCGGGAGAGGGATTGAAGGTTAGGGAGAAGACACTCACCTGCCGTGCGTTCCCATTCGTCCAGAGCATGTTCGTAAAAGTTGCCTTCTTCCTTCTCCTCATCTCAGTTCTCCCCACCGAAGCCGCCGGCCCCCCGCGCGATGATTTCAAGGTGGTCGTCACTCGCAACATCTTCAACCCCAACCGCGGATACAAACCGCCTCCACCCAAGAAAGAGAAACCCCGTCAGCCGGCACCTCCGCGCAAGGATGAATTCACGCTTACCGGTGTGATGACTGCTCCGACCAACAGCTACGCGTTCTTCGATGGAACGGATCGGAGCTACCGGCGCGTCGCCCGCGTAAACGAGGAGATCGAGGAGTTCAAGGTCCTCAAAATCAGCACCGACGGCGTGGAATTGAAATGGGGAACCAATACGGTCAAACTCGCACCACGCGAGCGTCTGACGAAAACCGGCGACGAGCCGTGGAAGAAAGGCGAAGGCCGAAGTAACCTCAAGAACTCGGGTTCGCTTTCCTCGACGAGTTCGAGCAGCTCAAGCTCGGATTCATCGGGCAAAGAATCAGAAGCGAGTTCCGAAGACGCCGAACGGAAGAAACGCCTGTTGGAGATTCTCAAGGCGCGACGAAAGAAATAGCTCAATTTGAAACAGAAAAAATCACACCTATGAAAACCTCTCTTCTCACCCTGCTCGCCTTCGCGCTGACTGCCGCGAATGGTCTGGCGCAAGATCGCCCGTCCCGCCCCGCCCCTGACAACGCTGCGACGGCTGCTGCGACTGCGGTAGCCGCCACAAACGCTCCCGCAAACATCAAACTCAACTTTCAGGACACGCCCATTGATTCCGTGCTCGAATATCTGGCCAAGGAAGCCGGCTTCACGGTCATCAAGGAGGCGGACATCAGTGGCAACATCAAGGCCTTCAGCGCTAAACCCCTCACGCGCGAACAGGCTTACGATGTGATCACCACACTTCTCTACGGCAAGGGATACGCCACCATCCGCAACGGCGATATCATCACCGTCGTCAGCGCGTCGGATGCCAAGCGCCGGCCGATCCCGATCAAGCAAGGCGCCAACCCCAACATGATTCCGCCCAACGACACGATGGTCACCCAGATCATTCCCGTGCGTTACGCAAACGCACAGGCCCTCGTCCAAAACCTCCAGCCGCTGATGGACGAGGACGCGTCCATTTCAGCGAATGAGTCCAGCAACGCGCTTCTGATCACCGACACCCAGGTCAATATTCGTCGCATGGTACAGATTGTGCAGGCGCTCGACACCTCGATCTCCGGAATCACCGCGATGCGCGTTTACCCGTTGCGCAACGCCAGCGCAACCGAGGCAGCCAGCGTCTTGAACCAGGTCTTCAACGGACAAACCAGCAGCACAGCCGGCCGTGGCAGTCCCTCGTCAAGTGGCCGAAGCAGCATGGCAGACATGATCAGCAGGATGCGCAGCCGAATGGGACGTTAAACATCAACCGGATCAATTATCATGAAACTACGAATCGCAATTCTCACATTGATCACCCTCTTCATCGCGGACACCGCAATGGCACAATTCCCCGGTGGCGGCCGCTCAGGCGGTGGACGCACCGGCGCCCGGCCAAGCAGCCGAGGGAGCGGATCGAGCGCCGCGCTCCAGGCGCAGAACAAGATGCTCGCCGTCGCTGATGAACGCAGCAACTCGCTGATCATCATCGCACCCGAAGATCAGCTCCCTGGCATTGAGGACCTCATCAACGAACTCGACGCCAACGTCGACGACATCACTGAGGTCAAGGTCTTCAAGCTGGAAAACGCCGACCCCCTCGAGATGGCCGAGCAGATCAATCAGCTCTTTGGCGGTCAAACTCAGAACCAGCAAAACCAGCAGGGTTCGCGCTTTGGTCCGGGATTCATGTTCAGCCGCTTCGGCGGGGGGTCCACTCAGCGTGGTGGGCAGAACAACAACCAACGCGGATTGCGCAGCGATCAGCAGGTGACGGCTGTGCCCGATCCACGCACGGCATCACTCATCGTCAGCGCGCCGCGGCAGATGATGCCCAGCGTGATCGAGCTGGTGGACGCCCTCGATGAAAGCCCGGCTCAACGAAAGAAGGTTTTCGTCTTTGATCTTCAGCACGCGGACGTGAACAACGCAGCGGAAATCATTCGCACGATGTTTGAAGACGAGAACGCAAACACCCGCACCACCACCACGCAGCCCACCGCGTTGCAGCAACGCCAGGGAACGTTTGGAACGGCCGGCGCAACCAGCGGAACCATCGGTGCAACCACCGGACGTGGTGGCGCAGGGGGAGGCGGCCGTCGCTAGAGACTGGGACTCATCACAGGAACAAAGGGATTTTATGAAACAGACCAAGAGACTTTATCTCTGGATTATCGTGGCGATCGTCGTGCTCACACTGCCATCCGAACTCCTGGCTCAACGTGGCGGATTCGGCGGTTTTGGCGGATTCGGTGGCCGGGGCGGTTCGAGCAGCGCCTTTGGCACTTCGCAGAGAAACTACCCCGGCAACGGTGAAATTGGTGGCGCCATCGTGATGCCCGATCCGGAAACCCGGCGGCTTATTGTCATCACCGACGACGTCACGGCGGAGCACATCAGCCAGGTCGTCACCAACCTCGATACGCCCAAGCCTCAGGTGCTGATCAAGGTTGTCTTCGTCGAGGTGACGCATAACAAGGGATCCGACATCGGTTCGACCATCAATATGCTTCGCGCCGAACCATCCAATTCTTCTGCGGAAAGCACCTTGACCACGGCTCTGGGGGGTGCAGGCACCTTGGCGACCGGAGGCACGTGGAGCCTGGTCGCCGGTGACCTGAGCGCGAATCTTCGAGCGATTGCCGAAAATGGAAAAACCGAGATCCTTTCACGTCCCTCGATCCTCACGAGAAACAACCAGGAAGCGATCATCACAGTCGGTCAGGAAGTTCCCTTTGTGACGAACAGCCAGATCAACCAGCAGGGCAACACCATCAACACCGTCACCTATGAAGACGTAGGTATCATCCTCCGCGTCACTCCGTACATTACCCAAGGCGACCTGGTGGAAATGATCGTGGCACCTGAGATATCGTCGATCAGTCAAACACTGGTCACGATCAACCAGGGGGTACAGTTGCAGGCCATTGACAAACGCGCTGCGGAAACCGTTGTGGTAACCAAACACGGAAGCACGGTCGTTATCGGCGGACTCATGCAGACTCGCAAACAGGAAACCCGTCGCAAGGTTCCCGTGCTCGGTGACATTCCCCTGCTCGGCCTCGCCTTTCGTCGGAAGGAAATGCAGGACATAAAAACCGAACTCCTCATATTTCTCACACCCTATGTCATCCAGCGTCCCAGCGATGTCGCCGGCCTCGTGCAGGACGAAGCCAAGCGCTCGGAACTCACCCAGGGTCAGTTTGACAAGCAGGACGTTAAGAAATACTTCGAAGGCATTCCCATCGAACCCAAGTCCGAGGAGACCAAGAAATTCGATCTGCCGATCACGATCCCGGTCGATTATTGAGTTGAGCCAGACTCAGTAACTCTCGCGAGGTGCTCCCGGAGCGGTATTACGCATCTCAGACGGAGAATGGCATTCAAGTGGACGGACTGGTAAACCGAATCAAGGAAGCAGCACTGCTGCGCTTCCTGATGCGAGTCGAGGGCGTTCATGGCATCGCACACTGGGAGCGGGTGCATGAGAACGCGGTGTATCTGGCTAAGCACTCGGGCGCGGATGTTGTCGTGGTGCGTGAGTTTGAGGGGGATTGCGCAGGGCCGCCGGTAAACACAGCGGTGTCGAACGGAGTGGTTGATCCGACTCACGTCGGATCGTATCTACGCTTCTTTGGACTCGCCGAGTTGGCCTTCCGAGGAGGCGATCACGGTGGCAACCGTGGCATCACCAGTCACGTTGCAGACTGTCCTGAGCATGTCCAGGATGCGGTCGACTCCGAGGATCAGCGCGATGCCCGCGCTGGGAACCCCCACTGCTTCCAGGATGATCACCAGCATGATGATGCCCGCGCCGGGGACGGCAGCAGTGCCGATTGAGGCGAGGACGGCGGTGAGCACAATCGTGAGTTGATTGGCGATCGTGAGTTCGATCCCGACCACCTGGGCGATGAACACCGCAGCAACAGCCTGGTAAAGTGCGGTCCCGTCCATGTTGATGGTGGCTCCGAGCGGAAGCACAAAGGAAGACACTTCATCGGAAACACCGAGCCGTTTCTCAGCGCAGTCCATCGTCACCGGAAGCGTCGCACCACTTGAGCTGGTTGAAAACGCCATCAACTGCGCTGGTGCGATTCCGACGAAGAAGCGCTTCAACTTCATCGGCGTGAACACCCGGAACAAGGTCGGGTAGACGATGCAGGCGTGAATAAAGAGACCGAGAACCACGGTGATGCAGTACATCCCCAGTCCGCTCAACAACTCCATCACCTGCGAGGGATCGTCCTTCGCCAAGCCGGTAATCGTATCTGCCAACAAGGCAAAGACGCCGATTGGAGCGAGGAGCATGATCATGTTCACGAGTTCAATCACCGTGTCCATCAGGCCCTCAAACACGGCCAGCACGGGTTTGGATTTGTTGGGCTTGATCTTGATCAGGGCGATACCCAGCAGGAGAGACACGAAAACCATCTGCAACATGCTTCGGTTGCTGGAAGCCGAGTTGAAGAAATTGTCCGGAACCATGTCCACCAAAGGCTGAATCGGACTGCGCTGTTTGACTTCGTCGGCTACCTCCACTCGCGCCTCGACATCTGAAGCGTAGGCCGACTCGAGTTGTTTGCGCAGGTCATCCGGTATGCCCTTGCCGGGATTCATGATGTTCACGATGAGCAATCCGATCGTCACCGCGATGGCGGTCGTCCCGACATAAAGCCCGATCGTCTTGCCGCCCATGCGGGAGAGTTTCTTCGTGTCCGAAAGCGAAGCGACACCCGTGACCAGTGAGGTCAGCACCAGGGGCACGGCGATCAACTTCAGGAGGTTCATGAAGATCTTGCCGAACGGGGAAATCCAGGTCTCGGTGAACTTGCCCCAGCCCATGTTCGCGGCCACCACGCCGTAGACCAGGCCAAGGATGAGACCGATGATGATCCGCCAGTGAAGTTGCTTGTGCCAGGGTTGTGCTTTGCTCATGAGCAGATGTGTTTACTTCGTGACCGGTTTGCCTTCGGAGACCCAGCCGCGCATGCCCGGAGCCAGGTCATACAGTTTCTTGAATCCCAGCTTGGCCATCATTTTGCAGGCCTTCGCGCTGCGCACGCCACCCGCGCAGGTCACAAGATATTCCTTGTCCTTGTCCAGCTTGCCGATCTTGGCGACGAAATCATCGGCATAAAAATCGATCAGTTTCGCGCCCTTGATGTGTCCGCCCTTGTATTCGCGCGGCGTGCGCACATCCAGAACGATCAGTTTCTTCTCCTTAAGGATCTTCTCGAATTCCTCAACTGAAACACGCTGATGCTTGGAGTCCTTGTCTGCTGCCGTGAGTGTGATGGAAGACAAGACCAGGCCGAGGAGGACCACCCGGCTGAAGCGAAGGAGAATGTTCATGGTGGGCGCGAGTCTAGGAGAGATTGCGGGCGTGTCGAGCGTTAGCGACAGGTGTGCGAAAGTGGATCGCGTCAATCCGTCTGGACGCAGGGATAACGCGATGTTTCCGTAGTCACGTGATGAAGCCCCAAACCATTCCGCTCATAGGAATCTTGATTTGCACAGTTTCGATCTGCGCATCCGAAAAGGACTGGCTGGATCCAAGACTTTCGGTTTTGCCGAGCGACAAACTCGGGCCGTTTGCCCATACGTCGGATGGCGAGGTAATTGCGATCGACAGTGACGCCACCTTCATCAGTGGCGATGGAGGCACGACCTGGTCGGACCCGCGTCCGTTGAAGGGTGCATTGGAGAAAGGCATCAAGGTAAGCCGGGAACGCGCGCTCTTGCGCACGAAGGGGGGCAGCTTGATTGCTGCGTTTATGAATCTCAACGAGCGCAAGTGGACGTGGAGCAACAAGCTCTTCGATGCACCCGGTGCCCGGCTTCCCACCTGGGTGATGCGCAGTGAGGACGACGGTGCAACCTGGACTCACGTTCAAAAATTACACCAGAACTGGAGCGGGGCCGTGCGGGACATGATCCAGACCGGGAGCGGCCGGATCATTTTCACCGCGATGAAGTTTCTCAACAACCCGGGCAGGCACTCTGTGCTGACCTATTGTTCCGACGATGATGGGAGGACATGGACCGCGAGCAACCTGCTCGATCTGGGTGGCAAGGGACATCATGGGGGCGTGACCGAGGCCACGATCGCCGAATTGGAAGACGGTCGCTTGTGGTTGTTGATCCGAACGAACTGGGGCGAGTTCTGGTCCGCCTACTCTCACGATGGCGGACGTTTCTGGCGCGTCATTCAACCATCCGGCATTCCTGCCAGCAGCGCGCCGGGCATTTTGCAGCGCTTGACGAGCGGCCGGCTGGTGTTGTTGTGGAATCGCCCTTATCCGCATGGCAGGAAAAGCTGGCCATTGAGCGGTGGGGACGGCCTTTGGTCGGAGACGCCGGTCAGCAATCATCGCGAGGAACTCTCCATCGCCTGGTCCACCGATGAAGGGCAGACCTGGTCCAAACCCCAAATCATCGTTCACAAGCGCGATTTCGAGGGGAAAGGCAGCCAGAAGTGGGCATCCTATCCCTACCTCTTCGAGCATCGTCCCGGAGAACTCTGGCTGACGACGATGCAGGGAGACATTCGAGCGAAGTTTCACGAGCGCGATTTCGTGGGTCGCAAGATCATTGCCTTCGGTGACTCAACCACGGCAAGGCGCGGTCCGCTGAATGTCTATGCGAAACGACTGGCGAAGGCAGAATCGCGCGATTGGGTGCTCAATGCCGGGATTGGCGGACACAATACCAAGAACGCCCGTGATCGGTTCGAACGTGATGTGCTTTCGAAAAATCCGGATACGGCCATCATCCAGTTCGGCATCAACGACGCAGCGGTCGATGTATGGAAGAATCCACCGGCCACGAAACCCCGCGTGTCGATCGGACAATATGAGCAGAACCTGAGATTCTTCGTACAGAGATTGAAGGCACGCGAGACGGACGTCGTCCTGATGACGCCAAACCCCATTCGCTGGACGCCAAAGCTCAAAAGGCTCTACGGCATGGCTCCCTATCAGCCGGATGATGGCGACGGATTTAACGTGGTATTGCGCGATTACGCCGGGGTCGTCCGAAAGGTGGCACGGGAGGCGGACGTGTCGCTCGTAGACGTCTATCGTCTGTTTGATCAATCCAGCGATGTTGATGCGCTGTTGTTGGACGGCATGCACCCGAATGACGAGGGGCACCGCATCATCGCCGAGCAGATCTTGCGCGTGCTCAATAAAGGACGAAAGCGATCCAACTGAAACGAGTTGGGCCGGAGCGGCTGATAAGCTTGGTGAATTGGATGGCCTGCGGTTTCGATTTGGGGAGCATAGCCAGTTTCTCAAACCGTCTTGAACGGCCCTGCCCCCAATCTTATCCATCTGCCGCTGCTTGTTTGCCCGGTCTCTTCGCCAGCTGCGATCGCATGCCCAGGACACTTGCCACAACAATCATCGCTGCACCTGTGATGCGCATCCATCCCATCTCCTCGCCCAAGAATTGATGACAGAGAATCATCGAGATGGGCACGTAGAGGTAGAAAAGGATGCCGGACATGTAGGCCGGCAGCACGGATGATGAACGAATCCAGAGCGTGTGCGCGATCACGGTGTTTACGATGCCGAGATAGAGCATTCCGCCCCAATCGATGGGTTTCAGATCCCAGTTTGACCACGGAAGAGCGATCACGAAGACGGGCAGCGCAAACAGATATTGCGCCAAGGTTCGGACATTCACAGGAATGTGAACGTGCTTCTGGTGCAGGATCGGGACGAAGGCGTAGAGGATCGCGCTGACCAGGGCGAAAATGAATCCGACGGTCATTTCACTGCCAATCGAATATTCGCCCACCACCAACACGGCGCCGACCAATGATATCAGGATTGCGAAGACCTGGATGCGGTTCGGCACCTGTCCGAGCATTACGCTTCCCAACATGGCCGCAAATATTCCGTAGGTTGCCGTTCCTATCGCAGCAATGGAGGCATCCGCCATCTTGATGCTGATGAAATACGTCGCCCAATGCAGAGCGAAGGCCAGGCCGATCAGGAACAGCGGCTTGAACTCCGCGCGATGTTGAAAAACCCGCCGGCCGTCCTTGAGAAAAACCGCCACGCATACCGTCGCAATCAGCAGCCGAACGATGCCGATCGTCCAGGGATTCGCCTCGATACCTTTCACCATCATGGGCACGGACCCCATGAGCGATACGGCGATCAATGCTTGGGCGTGCGCACGGGACATGTTCACAAAGAAAAACCCGGTCGACTGACCGGGTTTGAGAATCGTTCGGATGAATCGGCGCCCGTCATGCGTTGATCTCGTCCAACTCGGAATCCTTCACGGCTTTCTGTGCCGGTTCCCATTCATTGTCCCTTTCGAAGAAAAACTTCTCTTCGCCAAAGGCCGGCTTCAGGTCGTCCAGCCAGATGGCATTGCGATCGTACTTCGCAAAGAACGGACGATAGGCCCAATCGGGATTGCGTCCCTGCAACATGCGCAGTACGAAGACCTTTTCGCCGTTGATCGTCGTCACGCCATCGACCTCCACCTTCCCGGGAGTGCAGGACATGCTCGGTCCGCGGACGGTTCGTCCGAGGCCGCTGACCTGCCGAATTGCGCCGGAGTAAATCTCATGGGCGCGTGCAAGCGGGGTGGCGAAGTAGTTCTGTGCACCGGTATCGCGGGCAAGGAACATGTAATACGGAATCACTCCGAGACTGAGCTGGCGGCGCCACATCTCCGCCCAGGTATCCGGATCATCATTGATGTTTGTCATCAGCGGGGATTGCGTGCGGATCACGGCTCCGGTTTCGCGGATGCGCGCGATCGCGAGTTCAGCAGCCTCGGTCTGCAATTCGTTGGGATGATTCACATGGGCCATCACGGCCAGATGCAACCCGGCATCGGTGATGTCGCGAAACAAATCCAGAAGCTCCCCGGCATCTTTGTCGTTGATGAACCGATACGGCCAATAGCTGATCGCCTTGGTGCCGATCCGGATGGTTTTGATGTGCGGCAGGTCGGCCGTAAGGATGGCATCAACGTAGGTTCGAAAGAACTTCGTTCGCATCACCATCGGATCCCCGCCGGTGAAGAGAACGTCCGTCACTTCTTCGTGCTCGCGAAGGTATTGCACGAGCAGATCGGCCTCCTTCATCGCAAATTTCTGCCCATCCAAGGCCACAAACTGCGGCCAGCGGAAGCAGAAGGTGCAGTAGGCGTGACAGGTCTGGCCCTGGCTCGCGAAGAACAGCACGGTCTGCTGATACTTGTGCTGCATGCCGTCGAGTGGAGTGCCGTCGGCCAGATGCGGGGTGTTCAGCTTCTTTTGCCCCGCCGGGTGCGGGTTGAGCTGCAGCCGGATTTCATGGGCCGTTTCCCGAATCCGATTCCGGTCCTCACTGCGAACGGCATCGGCCATCTGGTTGAAATGCCGGTCCTCCAGCATTCCACGCTGCGGGAAGGTCAGCACGAAGATCGGATCGTCCGGATCAGTCCAGTCGATCAGGTTTTCGGTCACGTAGTTGTTCGATTTGAATGGCAGGACCTGTGAAATGACCCGCATTTCAAAAAGCTGTTTGTCCCCGAGATTCTGAAGCTCTGGCAGCTTCAACAAATCGCTGGCGGAATACGCCCGGTATTTGGGCGCCTGTTGATGAACGATGTTCCAATTGGTCATGATTCCGGTTGCGTTTTGCCCTTTTCGCACTGGGTGGGAAAGGGCGCTAGTTTTCGCCCGTATCCAGTTATTGATCAAGGGGTAAAACCCCGAGAAAGCGAATGAGAAATCCGTAACCTCTTTATAATCAACGCTTTGAAAAGATGTGTACAGGCACCGTTTCAAACGAAAATCAGCGGCTTTTGGTCCAATTCACCCTTAGGGGCTTGCCTTGGAAAACTGTTTTCTTGCGAAGACCAACAGGCCCAGATAGACGAGAACCAGCGCGATTGACCCGAGATTCAGCAAACCCTGACTCACAATCGCAAAGCCCAGACAGCCGGGAACCAAGGCGTAGTACACAAATGCGGGAAGGGTCTTTCGGATCACCAAACCTTCCTTGCCGACCAGGCCGACCACGGCGGAAGCGGCCACTACGTTGTGGACACAAATGATGTTTCCAGCCGCTCCCCCCACCGCCTGCAGGGCCACGATCCAGGTCGGATCTGCATTGATGCGTGACCCGACGCCAAATTGGAACAGGGAGAACATCATGTTGCTCACCGTATTGCTGCCCGCAACGAAAGCGCCGAATCCTCCAATGAACGGTGCAAATATCGGCCAGGCCGGTCCGGCGACGGATGCCACGCCCTCCGCCAAGGCAATCGGCATCTTTTCGAATTCTGCTGCACCC
>PBAL01000069.1 GCA_002715965.1 Verrucomicrobiales bacterium
AGAGCTTGGTCCACTCGGGGTTCATGCGGTCAACGCACGGCGGAAACGGGAACGCACCCGGGGCGGTCCCACTTCGCAGCGGAATTTGTCGAGCCGCCGGAGCGGGGAGGCGCAGGCAAGTTGGCGGTGATCGAGCCGTAGCCATAGAAAAGGCCGTCGACCGTGTAGTATATGTCGTAGTGGGACCGATACGTGGTCGATGCCGAAGAGGACGGTCGCAGTTCACCACTCCAACCTACGCCGGTCTGGTAGCGCGCCCAGGTGTGGGACCCGTCATAGGTGCTGAAATACAGCCGGACACTGCCGTTCACGGCATATCCGATGTCCAAGCTCAGGTTGTGCTGGGTTAGCGATGCGGTCCGCGTCGCTGCGCCACCATCAGGGTTCATGGCAAGCATCATCAACCATATTGCCGAGCCTTTGACGACTTGCTGGAGCCACCCCAAATCGAAAAACCCCTCTCTCATTTTTCAGTCCTTTCGTTTGCTAATTGCGATTCAATTACGCTGACTGACCAGCCTGGCTACTACTACGACAAGGTTCCGATCCAACAGGGCCTTTTACGGCGTCCTGCTCGGTAGGTGCGTCGATGGTGTTTCGAAGCTCGCGGCCGCTACCGGTATTCCCGCGCGGTGAACGCAAAACTAGGCATGGATCTGTCTCAGTCGAGTCGGGGGAGTGTGGGCCCGGGCTCGCGGGGGCGCAATGATGTTCGAATTACTGGAAGCCCTCGCAAAGACTCCGGCATCAACGCACCCGGATCACCTGGGCATCCTTGAAAGTCCGGCCGTACATGTCCGTCGTTTCCACGCGGATCAAATGAGTTCCGGTTTTCAATCCTTTTGGCAGCGGGCTTTTCCAGAGATGTGTCGAATTTGCCGGAGGATTCAGTGCGGGCGCCTTGGGAAAGGCCTTCATGTCCCGTTCCCGGACGGCCGTGTAATACGGATCTTTCTCTTGAACCTTCTTCATGGTTGTCCACTTGCTGTTGCCAACCCGAAAGCGCACCTTGGACTTCACCGAACCCGAGAACACGTTCACGTATAGCGACGATTCATGCGCTGTTGCGGCAGCCACAACTTCCGGCGCATGGATGTTCATCTGATAGTCGGCGGGACGGCGTGCTGCCTTGAAATCAAAGGTCGCGGAATGTCCGTCAAAGGTGATGATCGAGTGACCGTTCGGTGAGCCGTCGCGCATGGTGGTGTGTGGAATGCCGAGTTCGTCCTTCGATCCTTTCCACCAGGAACCGCTGACCGTCACATTCACGATGTGGTGATGCGGGGTCTTTCCTCGCCATCCTTCCTCCTTGCCGATGAAGTGATGCTCCTGCGTGTGCGTGTGACCGGAGAGAGACAAGGTGTAAGGCCGTTGTTCGATCAGGCGATACAGCTGCTGACGATCGATCATTCCGCGCAATGGAATATGCATCATGAGGACGACGAGTTGTTTCTCAGGCACGAGCTTGAGGTCGTTCTTCACAAACTCAACCTGTCGAGGTCCGAGTTCCGGCACGTACTTCGCCCCGCGCGCGGCCCACATCACATTGTCCAGCACGATGAAGTGCACCTTCCCATAATCAAATGAGTAGTAGGTCGGTCCGTAGACGCGCTCGAAGGTTTCGTCCGAAAGGGCGTCCGTCGTGGCCTCCATGTTGATGTCATGATTGCCAATCACGTTGTACCAAGGCACGCCGATGAGCGCGACGGTCGAGTTCAAGCTGTCAAAGAGCGACAGGTTGTCGAAAAGAATATCGCCCAGGGTGATGCCGAACTTGGCATCAGTGCCGATCAATTCCTCCACCACGTCGTGCGCGATGTAGTCGATATGCTGCTGGTTGCTGGGTTGCGGATCGCCGAAGAAGATGGCCTTGAAGGTGTCCGGTTCCTTCTGCGGCATCAGCGGGAAGTCGATCGATTTGGGCAATGGTCCGGTCGGCTTGACGCCAAGGTAACGCGTCTTCGGCGAACCCGCCGGTTTGTGCACGTAGTGGAACTGCGGAAGATTGAACTCGTTCAAGGGCGTCTTCCAACCCGAAGGCTTGATGACAAAAAAGATGATGTCGTTGCCGGAGGGCAGTTCCCAACGGCCGTCCTTGTCCGTGGTGACAACGTCCTTTTGATTGGAAACCCGCACATTCGGGATGCCCGGCTCACCGGCATCGCGTTTGCCGTTTTCATTGCGATCGTGGAAGACCACGCCTTGGGCCATTTCTGCGCCCCGAGCAGAGACGGAGAAGGCAATGAGCAGGAACGCGGATAGGAGAGATCTGAAGATGTGCTGCGAACTCATGTCCGACAGCCTGTGCAGAGGAATCCAATTTGGCTAGGCGGAAGTCAGGCGACAAATCATGTTCGCCCGGGTTGACCGTTCCAACTGGTAAAAACCAAAGCACGATGCAGCAACCGATCCGCCCGACGATATTTGGCGCCATTGCCGGGGACACCATTGGGTCCGTCTATGAAGGGCGCAAGCAATGGCAGCTTGAACGTCATCCCGATTTCGAACCGCTGTTTCATCGGTTGGCCCGCTTTACCGACGATACCGTTCTGACACTCGACGTGGCCGACCATCTGTGCGCGGGCAACAGCGGTGATCACAGCATTTGTCGAACGGAAGTTTCCTTGCGATCTGGACCGGCGCATCGAAGACATTCGCCCGGCCTACAAATTCGACTCGTCGGCCAGAGGCAGCGTTCCCGAGGCGGTCATCGCGTTTCTGGAATCAGACGACTATGAACACGCCATCCGCCTGGCGATCTCACTCGGTGGAGACGCCGACACGCTCGCATCGATTTCCGGCGCAATTGCGGGTGCGTTCTACGGTGTCCCGTCCCCGATTGTCAGAGAAGCAGAACAAAGACTTCCCGACATGCTTCAGGACGTCGTGTCGCGCTTTGAAGCAAATTTCCTTCGAAAGTCTTGATTTCACCCCGATTCAACCGGCTCTCTGCGCCCGCAGAAATATTCACCAACCCCGCAGTCCGGCATTGGCAAGAGCAAGGGAATCGGCGAGCCTCCGCGCCCTTGAATGACGACCGATCCGGTTTACAATCGAAAGAACCCTTTCCCGGCGAAGCTGCTCGTTCATCGTATGTTGACCAAGGAGGGCTCGCTCAAGGACACGCGTCATTTCGAAATCAGTCTCGAGGGCTCGGGCCTCGAGTATGAAGTCGGTGACGCTTTGGCGGTCTGTCCGACGAACTGTCCGGAACTGGTCGATGAAATCATCACCGCTCTCGGCGCGTCTCCGGACACCATGGTCCCGCTTCCCAAAGAAGGTGAAGCTCCGCTGAAAGAGGCGCTCACGAAGAACTACGTCGTCACCCAGCCGAACGGCAAACTCATCGCTGCGGTAGCTGAGAAGACCGGCGATGCCGAACTGACTGCCCTGCTCGAAAAGGAAAACAAACCCAAGCTCACCGAATGGCTTTGGGGACGCGAAGTGATCGACTTGCTGCTCGGTTATCCGGACGCCAAGTTTGAGCCAGCTGAGTTTGCCTTACTCCTGCGCAAACTTCAGCCTCGCCTGTATTCCATCGCCTCCAGCATCAAGGCGCATCCCGGCGAGGTGCACCTTACCGTGGCGGCTGTTCGCTACCACTCTCACGGCCGCGACCGCAAAGGTGTTTGTTCCACCTATCTATGCGATCGGGTGGACATCAATTCGACCGACGTTCCCGTGTTTGTCCAGACTTCGCACGGTTTCCGAATCCCAACGAATCCGGACACGCCGATGATCATGGTCGGTCCCGGTACAGGCATCGCGCCCTTCCGCGCCTTTCTCGAAGAGCGCAAGGCGATTGGCGCCCAGGGAAAGAACTGGCTCTTCTTTGGCGAGCAGCGGAGGGACTTTGATTATCTCTACCAGGAAGAGTTTGAGTCGTATCTCGAAGAAGGTGTGCTGACCCGTCTCGATACTGCCTTCTCCCGCGACCAGGAACACAAGATCTACGTCCAGGATCGCATGAAGGAAAACGCTGCCGAGATCTGGAAATGGCTCGAACAAGGCGCGCATTTCTATGTCTGCGGAGACGCTGCCCGCATGGCCAAGGACGTTGATGCCGCATTGCACAAGCTGGTCGAAACCGAAGGCGGCCGAAGCGAAGAAGAGGCGGTCGTGTTTGTGAAGCAACTCAGGAAGGCAAAACGCTACCAGCGCGACGTCTACTGACCTGGTTCAGCGGCGCATCGAAAACGATATTGGTGGCCGGAGTGGCACCAGCCAACTTGGTGTGGAGGGCCGAATCGCCAATCCGTCACTCGCACAATTTCGAGTGACGTCAGTTTACCGGTGGGCCGGTCAACTCGAACACACTCCGGATTCCCATGTCGGCGGACTCGCAAGCTCGTCCCTCCACGGCCCGCCCGGTGCCCTGTTTACTCGGATGAGTACAGGTCAGGCCTCCGGTCTTTGATCCGATGCACTTCGTGTTTGCCGGGAATCCTCACAAGGTGTTTTTGCCGCGCGTATGAGGGATCTATGCCGGCGTAAATGATCGCCTCTTCGTTGTGATCGGCTTCGGCGATGACATCTCCGGACGGCTCGCAACACTTGCTCAAGCCGATGAAATCAAAGCCACGTTCCGAGCCGACACGATCGACGGCGAGATAGTAGATGTGGTTCTCATGGGCCCGGGCGTTGATGAGATAGTTTGCGCCCTTGCGGGAACCCTCCGGCCAGTTGGTGGGAAGGACGATCAAATCCGCGCCTTGGAGCATCAACACGCGCGCCGCTTCCGGAAAGGAATAGTCGTAGCAGATGTTCATCCCAATGCGCAGGCCGCCGGCTTCGCATACTGCAAATGGCTCATTGCCGGGCGTGGCAAAGTTGTCGACGCCGAGAGATGGCAGGTGCGCCTTGCGGTACTTTGCGATCAGTCCTTCCGGTCCCAACAAGACGCAGACGTTGAACAGATCATCAGCGTCTTTCTCCAGCATGCCAAACACCGCGTAGGTATCGTATTCCTTGCAGGTTTGCGCGATGGCTTCGACGGCAGGACCGGGTACGGATTGTGCATTCTCCATCGCTTCTTCCTTCGATTCGAAGCAGTAGCCCGACAAGGCGCATTCCGGAAAGACGGTGAGCACTGCGCCATTGGCCGAAGTAGAGGCCAACAGCGATTTCATGCGTTTCAAGTTCGCGTTCGGATCATTGAACGCGACATCCATTTGAACGCCCGCGACTTTAATCAGTTTTTCCACTTTTCCGTCTGCGCTTCTGCCGTTTCGGATCGTCGGTATCCTCGTGATAATCCTTGAGCTGCTCCAGTACCTTGAGGCTGTCGCGACGGCCGGATGCATTTCCCCCTGGACGAAAGTCTCCGAAAGGCCGGTCAAAGCGGTCCAGTTCCAACTTCAGAAACTCCCGCATCTTCTTGAGTTGGCGTGAATGAGTGCGATCGACGGCAACATTGCTTCGTTCTTCGGGGTCGGATTTCAGGTGATACAGCTGATCGGCGTCGAAGGCATAGGGATGTTCGAAGGCACTGCGCGAAATACCGCCACTCAATCCGAGCAGCGTCTTTGAGAAGCGCGCACCACGTCTGCCGTTCAATCCCTCGATCTGGTCCGTCGTGTAGCGAAACGTGATGTAATTCCACTCCTCGGTCTTGATCGAACGCGCCGGTCCCTGCTCGCCGTAGACATATGCGCGAACTGCCTGTTTCGGATTCTTCAACAAAGGAAGCAATGAAACGCCATCTATCCGGTAGCTGTTCGGCGCTCGCGCGCCCGCCACTTCGAACCAGGTTGGAACAAAGTCCGTATTCTGAACCAGTTCATCCGATTCCACACCGCCTCCGATCACCTTCGGCCAGCGGATTAGGCAGGGAATCTCCGTTCCGCGTGTCCGAAACAACGATCCCTTCTTGTTCGACCCGTGATCCGAAACGAACAGGACGATCGTATTCTCGGCCAGCTTCAGCTCGTCCAGTTTGTCGAGCAGCAGACCGAGCGTGTCGTCCATCCATAGATAGCCCGCTTCATTCGTGGTCAGGCCCGCTTCCACGATGCGCTTCATCACCGAACTGCGCGGAGGCATGCCTGGCACGGGCTTCTTCAACCGGCCTTCACCACTCATCAAAGCCTTGGTTTCCAGCGAGTTGTGCCATTCACCGTTCGGTCCGTGGAGAAGCGTTGTGCAGTAGTGCAGATAAAAGGGCTGATCCTTGTTTTCCTCCACAAACTCCAGCGCGGCTGCGATGGTCCACTCGGGGTTGTGTCCCTTGAAAGGCGCTTTGGTGTTGTTCCAGTAGATGTTCTTCGCCCAGGTGAACCCGCGTTCCTTGATCAGATCGCGATAGCGTTTCTCATTCTCAAAATGCTGCCGGTCGATCTCTCTGCTGAATGGTACGTTCTTGGGAAGGTCGTGCAGCCCGTTGCGCTTCGGGTCGTCGAACCCTTCGCCCACATGGTATTTCCCCACGAACCCGGTCGCGTATCCGGCGTCGGCCAAGACCTTTGCGACGTTCATGTTGTCGCGCTCCAGGGAAACGTTAAACGCAGGCAATCCCTGTTTACCCTCCGGGAAAAGGTCGAGATAGGTGCGCGAAGTGCTTGATCCCGCATATCGTCCGGTCAGGAATGTATAGCGCGAAGGAGTGCACACCGTGCTCGTCACGTGGGCGTTGTGGAGCGTCATTCCCTCGCGGGCCAGCCGGTCGAGATTCGGCGTCAATACCTTGCCGCCGTAAACACTGGTCTCCGGCTTGTCGTAGTCATCAACGAGGAAGACGATGATATTCGGCCGCTGTGCCTTCTCCGCGTGCAATTCCAAGCCGAACGCCAAGCCAAGAAGGATCAGGACAATTCGATGCACAGCTGATGTCTTTCCGCTCATAGTCCCAATGCGAGGTCCATTCTTTCGGCGACCTGCTTCATCCGTTTTGCATCTCCACCACCGACCTCGGCAGTGGCCCATCCGTTGAATCCAACGTCCTTCAGCGCGCTCCGCACTTTCACCCAGTCGACATTGCCGTCGAAGAGGTTGCAGTTTTTGTCCCTCTCCAAGTTGCGATCCTTCACGTCGATCTTCACCGTGCGGTCGCCCAGCGTGCGAATCCAATGTGGGGCGCCACCCAGGCCATGATGATTGCCGATGTCGAAGAACGCGCCCACCCATGGGCTGTCGAATGAGTCCAGGTAGTCGGCCCACTGTTTCGCATCCGGACAGAAACCATTGCCGACGTTTTCGCAGAGAATCCTCACACCCAGTCGCGAGGCCAGTGGAATGGCTTTACGAATCCCTTCAGAGGATCGTGCGCGAACGTGTTCGTGGTTCTCGGTTTTCTCGTTGGTGACTTTTCCATTTACCAGCAGCACGGAATCGCCTCCGCAATCATGCGAGAATTGAATCGAGTCCTTGAGGTTCTGGACTGCCTTGTCGCGCACCTTTGGATCGGCATCGCTGAGGCGTTCCTTCCAATGGTAGCTACCGTTGACATTGTGTATGCGCACGCCCGTCTTGTCCTGCGCGCTGAGCGATTCCATCAGGTCAAATCGATCAGGCGCAAAAAGCGAGATGCCATCGAATCCCGCGTCCCGCGCGATCTTGAATTTGTCCAGGGTTGAAATCTTCCCCCGAATCATCGTGACCTTCACCGCCTTGTAGATCCGACCGGTGAATTCACCCGCGTTGAGGAGTGGAGCACCTGCCGCGGCAAGGGAAAGCTGGGTAAGAAATGATCGTCGATTCATGAACAGAGGGAATGCTGAAAGGGGGAAATACCCAAGCACGAATCACCAATTCAAATCATTGTCTCCGGTTGGGCGGGCGTTTGATTGGCCATAAACATGTCACATATGTGACATGTTTATGGTTGATTGATTTCTCGGACACGGCCGGTAGAAAGCTGCTCCAAGGGTTGAACCCGTCGACAAATCCGCTCGTTCGCCTACCATAAGCGCGTGATCATTGGAGTTCCCAAAGAGGTCAAGGAACAGGAGTCGCGGGTGGCATTGCTGCCGTCCGGTGCGTATCAACTGGTGCGCAAGGGGCATTGGGTAATCGTGCAACGAGGCGCGGGAAGCGGTGCGGGCTATCCGGATTCGGAATACGAACGCGTTGGTGCGGAGATGGCCGACGAGCCGGCGAAGGTGTTCGGCGAAGCGGATCTCATCGTGAAGGTGAAGGAACCGCAAGCCGACGAGTACGAAATGCTGCGGCCGGGACAAATTCTCTTCACCTATTTGCATCTGGCCGCAAGTCGTGAGCTGACAGAATCGTTGGTTGATTCCGGGGTCACGGCGGTCGCCTACGAAACCATCGAGGTGAATCGGCATCTGCCCTTGCTGGAACCGATGAGTGAAATCGCAGGTCGCATGTCTGTGCTCATGGGCGGGTATCACCTCGGCAAGACGCATGGCGGCAGTGGAGTGTTGTTGAGTGGGGTGCCGGGTGTATTGCCGGGACGCGTGTTGGTGTTGGGCGGAGGAACTGCGGGAATCAATGCAGCGCGAATGGCGACCGGTTTGGGAGCGGATGTAACTATTCTTGAGGTGGACCTGGAGCGAATGCACTTCCTGGACATCTCGTTGCATTCCGCGCACACGCTTTATTCCAATGAGGAACATTTGCTGGATCAACTTCCCCAAGTGGATCTGTTGATTGGCGCGGTGCTCGTGCCTGGTGCCAAAGCGCCGAAGCTGATTTCGCGTGAGATGCTCTCGAAGATGCGGCCGGGCAGTGTGTTTGTTGATATCGCGATCGATCAGAGTGGTTGTGCCGAGACCTCGCGCGCGACGACGCATCATGATCCCGTGTTTGTTGAAGAAGGTGTGAACCACTATTGCGTGGCAAACATGCCGGCGGCTTATTCGCGAACGGCGACGCAGGCGCTCGCCAACGTGACATTCAAATATGTTGAGACGATTGCCAACGCCGGCTTGGTGGAAGCATGCGTGGCGCATCCGGAACTTAAGGGTGGGATAAACATCAGAGACAAAGCGGTGACTTGCCGCGCAGTTGCGGAGGCGCATGGGCTGGAGTGCTCGGATCTATAGGCCAGATGCCGTCTATCGCCACTCGTGCTTGGGATAACGTCCGGCCAGTTGAGACTTCACTGCCGGATAACCTTCCTTCCAGAAGTTTTTCAGATCTTGCGTCACTTGGACGGGGCGCATGTTGGGCGCAAGGATGTGAACGAGTACCGGCTGGCGACCCATGGCGACGGTAGGCGTTTCGTTTACGTCGTAGAGTTCCTGCACGCGCAATGAGATGAGCGGAGGTTCGCCCTCAGTGTATTTTACCTTGGGCGTGCGGCCGTTGGTGAGATTGATGCGTTCGGGCGCGTGGTCATTGAGCATCGTCTTTTGGAGATCGCTGAGCCATTCCTTGACCATGCCTTTCACCGGCTTGTCCTTGATGGAGCGATAACTGAATTCCCCGTGGCAGATCTGTTCGACCAAGGTGCGTCGATCTTCGTCCGTGATCGGCGGCAGCTCAAATTCGGGACACCATTTGGCAAGATTGTTTACGCGGGCGATCCACTGCTCGACGGAATGATCCCAGTCCTTGAGTTCCAGACGGCCGGCACTGACTTCATCGGCGAGCAAGACGGCGGATTGTTCGAGTGGGGGCGGTTCGACCATCTTTTTCCCGAGTCGGATGTCGCGAAAAAAACGGGCTTCGTGTGCGTAAACGCGACGGGCCTTGGTGTCGAACCAGGTCTCGATCTTCTTGTCGAAATCGTTCGGAAAGAGTTCCTCCAACCAAGCCGGTTTGATGGCGGTCGCGAGCGAGAAGATGGTGTTTACGTCGCCGTCGGACTGGCCGATTTCGCTGACTTCGGACACGGCGATCAACTCGGCATGATGCACGCGGCTTTCGCGGGCGAGAACGCCCTTGCGTCCGCGGACCATTTCGCAGCGCAAGGTGCCGGAATCGGCGCGGCGCGCGATTCGATCGCTGAAACCGATGATGATTGATTTTTGCAGGGCGATTTCCTGTGCAGGTTCTTCGTGCAGGGACAGTCCCTCGCGGTTGGCGATATCGAGGAACTGTTGGAAGAGCGGTCCAACCTGCCGGGCAGATTGCGCGTGGATGCCGAGCTTCTGGCAGGCTTCGAGACTGAACCGGTTTTCTGCGGCATGGCTCCAGGCTTTCATCAGGACGAACAGATCCGATTGCGCCTTGCGGCCGAAGAAGTCCTCGCGCTTGTCCTTCACGCGCTTGTCGACCTTGCGGATCAACACATCGCGCCCCTGCGTCAACGCGGCAGCAAGGCAGGCTTCGTGAACGCACTTGTGTTCCTCGGCGGCAAGCAGCATTCGCGCGTATCGGGGATGAAGCGGGAAGGCGAGCATGCGTTTGCCGATTTCGGTCATGCGGGTGCGGGTGAAGTCGATGCGTTCTAGTGCGCCGAGGTCGAGCAGTAGTTCTTCGGCTTCTGAGAGTCGTTTGTCGCCCGGGTGTTCCAGCCAATGAAATGAGTTGATGTCTTCGATGCCGGCTGACTTGAGCGTGAGAATGACCTCGGAAAGATCGACGCGTTGCACCTCCGGTTTTTCCTGGGCATGACGATCTTGATGTTCGCGTTCTGACCAGAGCCGCAGACAGATGCCGGACGCCGTTCTTCCCGCGCGTCCGGTGCGTTGATCCGCAGAGGCCTGAGAGATCTTTTCGATCAGGAGCGTGTTGATTCCGCGATAGGGATCGTAGCGCGGGATGCGGGCGAGACCGGAATCGATGACCAATCGAATGCCGTCGATCGTGAGCGATGTCTCGGCAACGTTGGTGGCGACGACGATCTTTGGCTTGGAATAGCGATTGACGGCTGCGTCCTGGTCCTTGGTGTTCAACTCACCGTGCAGCGGCAGGATCTCGTGACCGCGCGCTTCCTTGCGGTGGCGAAGCGTTTCGATGGTTTTGTGAATCTCGAATGCTCCCGGCATGAAGATGAGCGTGTCGCCCGGATCATTTCGACGCGTGAATTCGCTGAAGGCATCGGCCGCCTGTTCCCAGATGGGCGCGCGGTTTTCGTAGGAGGGCTTGCGGGCGTATTCGATGTCGACCGGGAAGGTGCGTCCATCGGAATTGACTACGCGGCACTTTCCTTCCCTTGTTCCGAGATAAGCAGCGATGAGATCCGAATCGATGGTCGCGGACATTACCATCAGTTGCAGATCCGGACGCGTGCTCTCCTGAATGTCCAAGGCGCGGGCGAGTGTGATGTCTCCGTAGAGGTGGCGTTCGTGAAATTCGTCGAAGAGGATCGCCGAGATTCCTTTCAATTCCGGATCCTTGATCATTTGTCGAAGCAGGATGCCTTCAGTGAGGAACTTGATTCGGGTTTTGGAACTGCTGCGGTTTTCGAAGCGGATTTGGTAACCGACTTCATCGCCGAGCTTCGTTCGCGATTCATCCGCCACCCGGGTCGCGAGCATGCGGGCTGCGATCCGACGAGGTTGCAGAATGACGACCTGACCGTTTGTCGGCTCGTCGAGCAATCCATGCTTCAGCAGCATTCGGGGAACCTGTGTGGATTTGCCCGAACCGGTTGGGGCGGAGAGAACGAGGCGTTTCGTCGCCTTCAGTTCGGCGATGATGGATTCCTCGATTTCGTAGATGGGAAGGCGCTTGTCCATGGTTCTCAGGCGGGCCGCCTGAGCTACGATTGAATGCGTAGCCAGGCGCGGCCTTCGTGGGTGACATCCAAAAGACCGGGGTAGAGAATTTCGCCGAGGATCTCAAGGGAGTCCACGAGACGCGGGCCGGGCCGGTTGAAATAGGCGTTTCCATCGACGGCGAAGACGCGCCTCTTCTTTACCGCCTTGAGCTTTTGCCAATCGGAGTTCTGCCAAAGCTGTTCGGCTTCCTTTCGGGTTCGCTCCAGGCCGAATCCACAGGGCATGAGGATGATGACTTCGGGTTTGGCGGCGACGATTTCGTCCATCGTCATCCAGCCGGAATGTTCACCGGCTTTGCTTACGAGATTCTCCGCGATGACCATGCCGATGAGATCGGGGATCCAATTGCCGGCGGCCATGAGCGGATCGATCCATTCAACGCAAAGAACGCGCGCTTGGTTGGAAACTCGAGAGGCCTTTTCGATGACATCGACGAGCCGGGTCTTGAGCGCCTTGGTATAATTCCGGCCTTGTTCCTTCACGTGCAGGGCTTCGGCAACCGCGGCAATGTCTTCCCATAAATGTGCGAAGCGCGTGGTGTGGAGTGTCACCAGCCGGGGGGCCTTGCCGGGCCAGTCACCGATCATCGACTTCACGTCCTGTTCGGCGACCGCGCAGACGTCGCATTGTGCCTGGGCGATGATGGTGTCGGGCTTGAGCGAATGGATTTGTTCAACGTCGAGTGCGAAGAGTGACTGTGATTCCTGGGAAAGCACTTTCATCGATTGGTCGATGCCCGAGCTGGTGCCATCGTCCTGAATTCTCGAGCTGGTGCAGGCGGGAGTGGATTCGACACCTGGCGGGTAATCACACTCGTGGGAGCGGCCAACCAGTTGATCTTCGCAACCCAGGCCGCAGACGATTTCGGTGGCCGCGGGCAGAAGCGACACGATCCGGTGATTTGCCATGCCTCAGGTTAGTGAATGAAGACGGGCAGACGCAAGGCGTCCGGGAACTGCGCAAACTGAATCGATTGGTACGATGTCAGCGCGTGCGGCTGATCTTGAAGTTCTGAGCGTTGCTCTGCGTGCTCTCCCAATCGGGAAGGCTGACCACGCCTTCTTCCTCTTCGCGGGAGGCATTTTCCGGCAGCTGATGTGCGACCTGTTCGATCTGCTGCATCATCGAGGAGAGGTGCAGGTTTGCGCTGGAGAGTTCGAATTGTGCACGCCGGATCTCGGCTTCAAGGCTGGAGAGGCGGGTTTTGAAGGTGAAGAAGAACAACAGCAGAATCACGCTCATCGCGCACGCTGCCGCCAGCGTCATGATGGCGATGCCGGTCGGGAATTCCGCGCCCGGTGTGCGTGCTTCGGAACGATTGCTGAACGGCACATCATAGCCAGGGCGTTCAAATGCGGCTGAGCTGGTGGTGGTTGACGGGCTTGGCTCCTCCGAATGTTCCTCAGCGCTGGGCTTGGCGGTGAAAGCCGGTGCAGCAGAGCCGGTTTCGCTCTTGGTTGCCTCATCGGGCATGGTGAGCGCCGGTTCTTTCTTGGTTTCTGTCGGAGAAGGGGTCGGCGCGGCTGCTCCACCGTCGGCAGCAATCTTCAATGCTTCCACCGCAGCTCGCTCCTTTTCCTGTTCTGATGGTGACAAGCCCGCCTTGGTGGTCGTTCCGGGACTGGCGGAGAAATCGGTGAACGGTTTCCGAGCGCTTCCCACTGTGCTGCTACCCGTAGTCGAACTCTCCCCCGGCATGCCCAGTCCCGCGCCGGCGTCCGCAGAAACCGGATTACCCAGCGTCAACCCGGAACTGCCTGCGCCGAGCTTCTTGACCGGCGGATCGGTCGATTCGGCCGGCACGCTGGTTGTGATTGGAAGTGACAGCTCGTCCTTCTTTTCGGTGGCCGAAGCGCCTCCCAGTGCCAGAGGCGCGTCTTCCCTGGCGGGCTCAGCGGTGGACTTGGATGAGGTGAACGTTTTGTAGGTGCCGGCTTGTTCTTTCTTGTTCACAACGAACCCCGGCTTGGCCTTCGGGGTTTCAACCACCGCCGGAGCCGGTGCTTCCTTGACCGGTTCGGGTTGCGTGGGCTTCAGGCGGGCAACGGCCTGAGATTGTCCCGCCTGGGCTGCGTTGGCCATCCAACGGTGCCCTTCGACGGTGTTCCCGACTCCGCCTTCTCCACTCAAAAGCAGCTGAGCATAATGATACATGGCATCGGCATTGCCGTACTCGGAAGCCACTTTCAGCCAGCGGGCGCCATCGGCGTAGTTGCGGGGCAGGGTATCACTCTTGGTATTGACCAGGCCCAAGACGTAGGCGCCGATGCGGGCCGCATGTTTGCCCCGGTCGTTCGCGTAAGCGGGGCGCAGGGCCAGTTCCTTCGCCTTGGCGTCATCCTTTGGCACGCCTTTGCCCTCGAAGTAGGCCAACGCGAGATAACCACGTGAAGGCAGATCGCCTTGATCGGCCGCTTTCTGAAGATATTGAACACCCTTGGCAGGATCTGCGGTGATTCCACGACCTTCATACAGACAGCGACCATATTCATACTGTGCCAGACCCTGACCCTGGCCTGCGGCCTTCTGGAACCACGACGCGGCCAGGGCATCGTCCCTCGCCACGCCGGTTTCTTTATCCTCCTGATGTCGGTAGCCGAGTTCGATCTGCGCGAAAACGAAACCGGAATTTGCGGATTTGGTGAACCACTTCACAGCTTCGGTCTGGTCGGCTTCCACTCCGTTGACGCCATTGGCATAGCGATTTCCCAGACGGTACTGCGCCCGTTCATCACCGCCATTGGCACGTTGGAGCAGGTCCGCCACGGTCATGGAGTCGTATTGCGTCATAATCTGGCCGCCGGCGTTTGTGGCGAACAAGAGCCCGATCGTGAAGAGGCTGCTGACAGCCCGAAGAAAGTTGGAAAAACTGGTACGTGGCATCGTCTCAATCCGTTTGGTTTCAGGTGGACAGAAACCCCCTGAAGCCGATTAACCCGTCTGGCCATCGTGCTGGCCGGGGACCTGTAGTGTCAAGGTTCGGTTCCCCCCCGGACTATTACGGAAATTTCCTGGATTTGATAATTTGAGCGGATTTCGGCCGCCTGTTTTTCGCGGAATGAGGCATTGACACGAAATGTCGATTTTGGTCTAGTCCCCGTCCCTTTTTATCAGAGGCCTTTATGTACGCTGTTCTAGAAACTGGTGGAAAACAATATCGCGTCGCAGCCGGCGACAAGCTCGAAGTGGAAAAGTTGCCGGTCGAGGCCGGACAGTCGTATTCATTCGACAAGATCCTCATGGTCAGCAACGACGGCGAGGTGACCCTCGGCACGCCGACCGTGGAAGGTGCCTCGGTGGAAGCCAGCGTGGTCGAGCACAAGCGCGGCAAGAAGCTCACTGTCTTCAAGATGCGTCGTCGCAAGGGTTTTCGGAAGAAGAAGGGACACCGCCAGGACATCAGCGTGGTGGAAATCAAAGACATCAAAGCTTAACCAACTCGACTTATGGCACATAAAAAAGGTGGCGGAAGCAGCCGGAACGGACGCGACAGCGTCAGCAAGCGTCTGGGCGTGAAGAAATTTGGCGGAGAAGTGGTTCGCGCCGGGAACATCATCGTGCGTCAGCGCGGAACAAAATTCACGGCCGGCCGCAATGTTGGGCTGGGCAGGGACTTCACCCTCTTCGCACTGGCCGACGGTCGGGTGGCCTTCGACAAGGGCAGCCGACGCGTGAACGTCCTCGCAGAAGAGACCGCCAAGAACTAAGCGCCTGCCGCAGGCGAATTTGCGGGCGAGGCCGAGGCCTCGCCTTTTTTGTTGCCACCCATGTTCGTAGATCAGGTCAAAGTCTTCGCCAAAGCCGGAAAAGGCGGCAAAGGATGCGTGGCTTTTCTGCGCGAGAAGTTCCGGCCCAAGGGCGGGCCTTCGGGTGGCAATGGCGGACGTGGAGGGGATGTCGTCCTCCGTGCCGACCACGACCTGAATAATCTTATCAACCAGTACTACCAGCCGCGCATCATCGCCAAGGATGGCCAGGGTGGGATGGGCAAGGAGATGGATGGGCGATCGGGCAAGAACCTGGTCATCAAGGTCCCATGTGGGACGCTGGTCTGGAAGCTGGAGCGTGTGGAGCAAAAGCCGGAGCCCATTGAAGAATCCGACCGATCAGTCCAATCCGACGGATCAGCGGGACCGGAAGAAAACGAACCCGCCATCATCGGAACCAGTCAGCGCCCCGTCATTCGCTATGCGGGCGACGCCATGGCGCAGGAAATCGATCTCAGCGAAGAATCCGAACCACCTGCAGCGTACGTGCCCCCTGAAGAATCCGCCGAACTCATCGCGGACCTGACCGAACACGGCCAGGAATTCCTCCTCTGCAAAGGCGGCAAAGGCGGACTCGGCAACAAGAACTTCAAATCATCCACACGGCAGACCCCACGCATCGCCACTCCCGGCGAAATGGGTGACGAAGGCTTCTTCCGCTTCGAACTTCGCATCATAGCTGAAGTTGGATTGGTCGGTTACCCGAATGCCGGCAAATCCACGCTTCTCTCCGCAATTTCACGCGCCCGGCCCAAAGTGGCCGCCTATCCCTTCACCACGCTCCATCCGCAAATCGGGATCGTCGAGTACGACGACTATTCCCGCCTCACCGTTTGCGATGTCCCCGGGATCATCGAAGGCGCTCACGAAGATGTGGGATTGGGACACGCATTCCTGCGACACATCATGCGCTGCAAGATCCTCGTCCTCTTGATCGACATGGCCGGCACCGACAATCGCGATCCGTGGGATGACTACCAGAGCCTGCTCCACGAACTTGGCGAGTATCACGAATCCCTGGTGCAAAAGCCGCGGCTCATCGTAGCCAACAAAATCGACGAGCCGATTGCCGAGGAAAACTTGAAGAAATTCAAACAGCAGACCGGCGAATCGGAGGTGGTCCAAATAGCCGCGGCCTTCGACGAAGGAATCGAACGATTCAAGATGGCCATCAAGGAAGCAGTTGCAGACACCGTCGTCGCCGATCCTCCCACCGACATCTAATTACCCAATGAACAAAACCCCTCACGTAGCAATCGTGGGCGCCACCGGTGCGGTCGGCGTCGAAATGATCAAGGTCCTCGAACGGCGCAACTTCCCCGTGGGCGAACTCACCCTCCTCGCCTCAGCTCGCTCCGCTGGCAAAAAGCTCAAATACAACGGCCGGGAAATCACCATCAAGGAACTCACCAAGGATTCCTTTGGTGGAATCGACATCGCCCTGTTCAGCGCTGGTGGTGGGATCTCCAAGGAATTCGGTCCGGCCGCAGTCGAGGCCGGCGCGGTCGTCGTGGACAACTCGAGTGCGTTTCGCATGGATCCCGACGTGCCCCTAGTCGTGCCTGAAGTCAATGGAGCTGACGTCAAGAACCTCCGCAAGGGCATCATCGCCAATCCGAACTGCACCACGGCGATCACCCTGATGGCGCTTTATCCGCTGCACCAGAAATTCAAGGTCACACGCGTCTTTGCCTCCACCTACCAGGCGGTTTCCGGAAGCGGCGCTCAGGCCATCGAGGAACTCGATCGTCAAGTCTCGCAGATTGTGAAAGGCGAGGAAGTCACCCGCGACGTCTATCCGCACCAAATCGCTTTCAACGCCCTGCCACACGTGGATTCCTTCCTCGAAGACGGTTACACCCGCGAAGAAATGAAGATGGAAAACGAAGGCCAGCGCATCATGCACCACCCGGAATTCAAGGCGAGCGTCACCTGTGTGCGCATCCCCGTCTATCGCGCCCATTCCATTGCGATCAGCGCCGAGTTTGAGGAACCCGTTTCCGTTGAGCGCGCCCTCGAAACCCTCGAAGCAGCCCCCGGTCTCGATGTCGTCGACGACGTTGCAAAAAACACGTACCCACTGCCGCTCATCCAAGCCGAGCAGGACAACTGCGCCGTTGGTCGGGTCCGCAAAGATTGTGCTCTGGAAAACGGACTCTGTTTCTGGGTCGCCGGCGATCAACTCCTCAAGGGCGCTGCCCTCAACGCCGTTCAAATCGCAGAAGCACTGGTCGCCCAGGAGTAAGTCGGCCGAATGGTCTCGGATTAGAGGTGCTGCCAGAAACGAGGCAATCGCCATCAGATAACATATGTTACATGCATGGTCGCCGTGCACCGCGCGGGAACTCGTCCGGGAATTCCAGTGTTGAATCCGTTTCCCGCTTCCACTCCCATTCCTCTCATCGATTCAGCCGATTCCATCACCATTGCAGGCCATGCCATGGCCACCCGCTTCGAGTTCGTTCTGTGTGGTGGAAATCCCCACTCCCTTCGCGCAGCCGGCGAGGAAGCGATGGAGGAGATCAAGCGGCTTGAGGCTGAACTTGGCTTTTATCAGGCGGGAAGTGAGATCCATCGTCTAAACAACCATGCGGCTGATGCACCGGTCCGGGTTTCGCCAATGTTGTTCGATCTTCTCAAGCGCTGCCGCGAACTGAATGAGCAAACTGGCGGGGCATTCGATGTTACGGTTGCCCCACTGCTGACATGCTGGGGACTTGCAGGCGGGGCTGGTTGTTTTCCCAGCACTGAAGAAATTGAGGAAGCACGGTCGCGATGCGGCTGGGACCTTGTTGAGTTCGACGCATGCGCAATGTCCATCGCATTCAAGAAGCCGGGGGTGATGTTGGATCTCGGATCGGTCGGCAAAGGCTACGCGTTGGACATCGCAGCCGAATGGCTGGGCGAGAGCGGAGTTGAAAGCGCATTGCTTCACGGAGGCACGTCGACTTCCTACGCGATTGGCCAACCGCCGGATGCTGACGCTTGGAAATTGGCAATTGTTCGTCCCGAAGCCGGAACGACTCTCGATGCCGCGCACGGCAGCCCGACCGACGATGATCTTCTTGCGACCGTCGCACTGAAGGACGCATCGCTATCTGTCTCAGCCGTGTGGGGCAAGTCCTTCGAACACGAGGGCAAGATCTACGGTCACGTAATCGACCCACGCATCGGCCAACCTGTGGGTGGTGCACTGCTTTCCGCGGTTGTGACCAGCGAAGCCACGACAAGCGATGCGCTCGCCACTGCGCTGCTTGCTCTGGGCGAAACGGGGCACGCAAAACTGCAAGACACTTTCTGCGGCTTGAAATCGCTGGTTGCTTTGCCGGATACCGAATCCGGTTATCGGATCGTTTCGAACGGAGTCTGAACGAAGTTTGTTCAACTTCGCGTTGCTGAAAGGCCGTCAGGATTCTGCACCCGGATGAAGTGAAGTTACGGTATCCACCGGCGTACTGGCGTGCGTGATTAAAAGTGGTCGCAATAGCAGGAGATGCTTCAACTGAAACCGTATGTCTTCTGTCAAACTCGGGTGCTTATAATAGTTCTTGGCGTGAAGTGGCGAAGGGAACCCCGAACGCTTCTGCTCACCGAAGATGACGTCCGCGCATGGCCGGAGAAGCTCGTCAAACGACCGCCTCCGCCACCGGAAGAAGAGGACGCAGATGGCGAACCCTCCACGCAGCCCGGGAATCTTCCGGCACCGGCTCCGGCATAGGTCAATCCCGCGCCCGAAACGTGCTGATCACCAGACGGTGATCTGAAGCTTCGATCCAGTTCGGCATCGCCAGGACCAGACTGCGTTCGCGAATCCATTCGCGCGCCATCCCACGACTCACCAGCAGGTAGTCCACGCGTGTATAAGAATCCTTCTCGTCGTAGTGATAGGTCCAGGTGACATCCGGATCGATGGGTTTTCCGATGCCAGTCGATTCTCCCGGGCGGGTGTCTTTCAATGCCAGCTTGCCCCGCCCGACAATCGTTCGAATGGGGATGGAATCCCGGGAGTCGTTCAGGTCGCCGAGGACTGCCAGGTTGGCATTCGATTGCTCACGCAGAATCGATTCCAACTTTTTGCGCAATATCGTCGCTTCACGGGCACGCATTCTTGATTCGTCCGCGTAATGAACCGAGCGTTTGGATTTCAAGTGCGCGGCGAAGAGTGTGAATTGGTAATCGTCATTCACGGCAATCGTCGCCTCCAGGAATCCGCGTGACACGGGCAGCCGCTTCCCTTCAAGCAGGAATGCGTCGTTGGTGTGATGTCGTTCGGAGACAATTGGAAACCGGCTCAGCAATGCCACGTGAATATATCGATCGTAGGCGTCCAGCAATCGCACGTGATCGTAGTTCAGACCGCGTCGAGCGAGGCTGTCTCTTAGTTCGCTGAGCGCACTCGGTTCGCCCATTTCCTGAACAACCAACACATCCGGTTTGACTTTCAGGATCGTTTCCCGCACCGCCAGTTTGGATTCCTCTGATTTGACCTTCCGCCCCGGCACTTCCTTGTCCAGGTAGTTCTCCACGTTGTAGGTAGCCAAGGTGAATTGATCCTGGGCAGCCAGATCCATCAGGCTGATCAACAAAAGGAAACAACACTTTACCCCCTTCATCCGAGCCGATGTCATCGAATCCGTCACAGGTGGGCAAGAAGAATCGAAGTCCCATCGGCAGTGCCGGGGAAATCGAGTGTGATTCTATGGGTTTGACCTAAGTTTGATGTTCTATGGTATGCCGTCAGCACAGGGTCTTGTGAGTTGAACTTCAAATGCCGTATTGAGAGATTTTGGACCAGAACTGTTGATCGCCTGTTGGATTTGCTCCTCGCATTCCATCATTGATTGGCCGGGAGCGAACCCGAGTTGGAGACTGTCATTGATCCGATCTCCTTGGCGACGAACCTTCACTTGCGTTGACATGCCGCAGTTTCTAATCCGAACAGCAGCCC
>PBAL01000070.1 GCA_002715965.1 Verrucomicrobiales bacterium
CTGCGCGCTCCTGATAGCCACCGTTTCCCTCGCCGGCACCATTAGCGTGACCAAGCGATCGCCCGCGGTTGATCCCAAATTCACCACGCCAAAGTTTACCGTGCCGGCCGGGTTCACCGTAGAACTCGTCGCCTCATCGCGCACAAAGACGGCTACTCGGAACTTTACGATCACCCAACCAATGCAGGCGAGACGAAGAACATCGCCGAAGAGAATCCGGCTCTGGTCAAAGAACTGCGCGCCAGGATCGATGCGCGTTTGGATTGATCTACAAAACGGGTCCGAAACGTCAGCGCAACGAAACGGAGAGAAGGAACTGGCTTCGTGAGGCGATGAAGCCAGAAACCAACCCGCGTTAGGCCGTGTGGGAGGTGTTGCGCCTGAACGGTGATCTGCTTAGCTTCGCGGCATGCAACGCCTATTCTCACTCGTCCCCGCCTTGGCCGCGGGTTGCCTCACACTCTGCGCCGCCGAATCCAAACCGACCTTGTGCGTCGGCCACTACCATTCCGAAGCCGATGCGGTGAAACAGTTGGAACGCATCGCCGCGACTCATTCAACCCTCAGCGAATGGAAGGCCCGCGCGGGAAAGGTGCGAAAGCAGATCCTGACCGGCGCGAACCTCGTGCCCTTGCCCAGACGCACTCCCTTGAAGCCGGTGATTCGCAAGGGAAAGAAGTATGACGGCTACTCGGCACAACCCACGGCCTTCGAAGCGCGCCCGGGCTTTTATGTTTACGGGACGCTGTATCGTCCGCTCGGTCGAAAGGGTCCGTTCCCCGCCGTGCTCTGTCCACACGGCCATGCACGTGGCCCCAAGGGCGGGCGTTATCGGGAGGATCAACAGCATCGCTGCGCGACCTTGGCGCGCATGGGTGCGGTGGTCTTTTCGTATGACATGATCGGCTTTGGCGATTCGCTGCACCTTGGCTGGGAGCACACCCACAATCAGGCATTGACCTTGCAGACCTGGAGCAGCATCCGCGCGTTGGACTTCGTGGAGTCACTTCGTTACGTGAACAAGAATCGGATCGCGGTGACCGGTTGTTCCGGTGGAGGCACCCAGACCTTCCTGCTGACGGCTCTCGATCAGCGCGTTGCGGTATCCGTGCCCGTCGTGATGGTGTCGGCCCACTTCTTCGGCGGTTGCCACTGCGAAAGCGGCATGCCTATCCACAAGACGCCGGAATTGGAAACCAACAATGCGGAGATCGCAGCCCTGGCGGCCCCACGTCCGATGAAGCTGATCTCCGTTGGCACGGATTGGACCAAGAATACCGCGACGGTTGAGTATCCGTTTGCACGCGACATATACAGCTACTATGGCAAACAGTCGAACGTGGAGTATTCGCACTTCGAAAAGGAAAAACATGGCTACGACTACTCCAAGCGCCAAGCCATGTATCCCTTCCTCGTCAAGCATATCGGGCTCGACTCCAAGGGCATTCTCGATCCAAAGACCGGCAAGTTTGACGAGAGCAAGACGGTGATGGAAACCGTCGAGCAGATGCAGGTCTTCAACGAGAAACGCCCGCAGCCCGCCCACGCGCTCAAGCCCGGATCCAAAGTCGCAATCCGATGAACATGCGCCAGGTCATCCTCGCCGGGTTGCTCGCCGGCATCCCATCGGCCGGGCAGTCGCAGGGATTCTCGCCGGAAGAATCCCTCCAGCGAATGCAGGTGCCGGACGGATTTGAAGTCTCGCTCGTCGCAGCCGAACCGCTCGTCCGGCAGCCGGTGGCGATCGATTTCGATGACCGTGGTCGGCTGTGGGTGATTCAGTACCTGCAGTATCCCAACCCGGCGGGATTGAAGCGGGTGAAGGTCGATCAATACACGCGCACCAAATACGACCGCGTGCCGGAGCCGCCACCCAACGGTCCGGAGGGAGCCGATCGAATCTCAATTCTGGAAGATTCCGACGGCGATGGCCAGATGGATCGTGCCAAGGATTTCATCAACGGGCTGAACCTGGCGTCCGGTTTTGCCTTCGGGCACGGCGGGGTGTTCGTGATGCAGGCGCCGTATCTTCTCTTCTATCCGGATACCGATCGTGACGACGTACCGGACCGGGATCCGGATGTGTTACTGCGTGGCTTTGGCATGGACGACGCCAGTTCGGTGGCAAACTCACTCACATTCGGTCCGGACGGATGGCTCTACGGCTGTCAGGGCAGCACGGTCACGGCGGTCGTTCGCGACATCAAGTTTGTGCAGGCGATCTGGCGCTACCACCCCGTCACCAAGGAGTTCGAATTGTTCGCCGAAGGCGGGGGCAACATGTGGGGACTGGACTTCGACCGGCACGGCCGCCTGCTGGCCAGCACGAATGTTGGTGGCTACGTGCTCTGGCACATCGTTCAAGGCGGCTACTACTGGAAGAAATTCTCCAAGCACGGCCCACTGCGCAATCCCTACACCTTTGGTTACTTCGAACACGTATCGCACGAGAGTTTTCGCGGCGGGCACGTCACGGTGGGCGGCATGGTTTACCAAGGACACACCTTCCCGGCTGGGTTTCGGGACCAATACATCGGTGCCTCCTTGTTATCGCATGAAGTTCACTTTCATCCCTTGGAAGTGAATCGCTCGACCTTTCGCAGTCGTCATGGCGGTGAACTGCTGATTGCGAACGACAACTGGTTCGCCCCGACGGACCTGACGATCGGGCCTGATGGCGCGGTCTACGTATCCGACTGGCACGACGTCCGCACGGCGCATCCCAATCCGGATGCGAAATGGGATCGTTCCAACGGACGCATTTATCGGATCCAGTCCAAGGGCGCGAAGCCGGAGCCGAAATTCGATCTGCACAAGTTGTCCGACAGCGAATTGCTGAAATTTCTCGATCACCGCAACGAGTGGTTTGCACGAGCAGCGCGCCGCGTCTTGGTATCGCGCAATGCGACATCAACTTACACCGATGGCGACGAACGAACCGCTTTGAACGCTTTGTGGACGCTGGCTTCGACGGACGGGTTCAATGAGGCGATCGCCGAAAAGTCCCTGCGTCACCAGAGTGAACACGTTCGCAGCTGGACGATCCGGCTGCTTGGTGATCGCAATCAGGTGTCGGATAGAATGGTGAAGGAACTACGGCGCTTGGCACGTGAGGATCCGAGCCCGGTCGTGCGAAGTCAATTGGCCAGCACGGCGGGGCGCTTGTCCGCGAAGAATGCACTGGACCTGGCAGAAACACTACTGCGGCGCAATGTCGACGTGAACGATCCGCACATCCCGCTTCTTCTTTGGTGGGCAATCGAACGACACGCGGTGGATTCGATCGATGAGATCGAACAGCGATTTGTCACCGCGGACTCCTGGGATCACCCCTTTGTTCGCAAGGCCATCCTCGGTCGGTTGATGAAACGATTTGCTGCGGAAGGATCGACTCGCTCCTTGACCGCCTCTACCCGCTTGTTGGAGACCGCACCCGCTTCGGACCAAAGTATGTTGACCGCCTTGCGTGAGGGGCTGGCAATGTCGAGTGAACCATCCGTTCCGCAAGAACTTCGACGGTTGTTGGCCAAGAAATGGCGAGAGCGTCCGATGGATCCGGCATTGCTGGATCTGAACGGTCGATTGGAAAACCCCGAAGTTCTGGCTGCTGCGAGAGATGTCGCACTGTCGACGAAGCGAAATGCCGACGAACGACTTCGGTCACTCGCCATGCTTGCTCGTCACGGCTCCCGGGATATTTGCGTTCCGTCGCTGCTCAAGCTGCTGACTCCGGCCACGACCGCCTCGATCCGGCACGCCGCGATGGATGTCCTCGCCCGATTTGCGGACCCGCGGATTGGCGCCCGGCTACTGGAAGCCTACCCGCAATACGACACCGGTTCCCGAACCCGGGCCCGGCGAGTCCTGTTTTCACGGCCGGCTTGGACACGACGCTTTTTGGCACAGAAAAACCTCGCAGTAGGAGAGATCGCCGTTGCGGAACTTAACGCCTTGGCCGCGCTCGACGATGAGCAGATCAACCAGCTGGTGACCCGGCATTGGGGAACGATCAACACCTCGACGGCTGAACAGAAGATCACCGAGATCCGTCGCGTACGCTACGAAGTGCGGGGATCCAATTCGAAGCCCGGAGATCCACGTCGAGGACGTGAGGTTTTTCAATTGGCTTGCGGGACCTGCCATCGTCTCTTTGGCGAAGGCAGTGATTTCGGGCCGGATCTGACGGAGGCCAATCGCGGTGATTTCGAATATCTCCTCGAGAGCATCATCGATCCCGGCCGCTTCGTCCGTAAGGAGTTCCTCAATTCCGTCGTGGAAACCAAGGATCAGCGAACGCTCACCGGCTTGATCGCCAACCGCTCGCCGGCACAACTCAAGTTGCGCAGCGGTCCAACCGTCCCTCCCACGATCATTCGGCAATCCGACATTCGAGAGGTTCGGCACTCAAACGTTTCACTCATGCCCGAGAACCTGCTCCAGGCTCTCACCACGCAACAACTGCAGGATCTGTTCAGTCACCTCCAACGCAAGGATCCACCGCGCGAAGCGGATGATTGGAAACGTCCCGTGTATCACGCCCGGCGCGCCACTACTCCGATCGTGATCGACGGCAAGGCAGACGAAGCAGATTGGCAAGAGGCGGAAGTGATCGACCGGTTCGACTTTCCATGGTGGAAGGGCAAGCAAGCGACGGAACAATCACAGGTCCGCATGCTGTGGGATGATCGGTTCGTCTATATCCTTCACACCTGCATCGACGGCCATATCAACAGTCAGCCGCGCGAACATGATGATCCGCAACTCGCACGAGATGACTGTTTCGAAATCATGGTCGCTCCCGATCCGCTGCGTCCGAATTCGTATTTCAACATTGAGTGGAATGTAAACGGCGCCTACATCGACGCGCATCGTCCAGCCGGTCCGAAAGGCCCACGTCTCGCTGAGTGGGACGCCAAAGGGGTGATCGTCCGCAGTATCATTCGAAAAGACTCCTGGACTTGCGAGGTGGCCATTCCATTGGACGTGTTCGCCGGCAATGCCGAGAAACCAAGGGCAGGCAGGAGTTGGAACGTGAATTTCAATCGGCACAACTACCTCGATGCGGCCGGCAAATTACGACAGCTGAGCCAATGGTCGTCGACTGGCACACCACGCCCCGCCTTTCACGTTCCGGGACGGTTCGGCAGCGTGGTGTTTGTCAATTCGAATTGAGGTATCGGCCAGCTCCGGTCCACCCCGGGCCAGTTGCCTCGACGGTGGCTACACCTCTGGCCACCACCCCCGGTCAGGCTGTCGCCTATGTTCCCGGTTCATAAGGTGGACTCGCGTCACCGACACTGCATCACAACTCCCTCACGCGGATATTCTTCCAACGCACCACCGCGCCTTTGGGCCATCCCTTCCCGCCATGGACCTGCAACCCGATTGATCCGCTGCGTCCCAGGGTCTTGAAGACCCGGTCCTTGTCGTAACCCGGCAAAGTGCTTGTCGCGCCGTCCCAATCGGCGACGTGCAGGCCGTTGATCCATACATTTACCTTCGGATACTTGCCCACGCAACGAAGCTTGCAGGTATTCCAGTCATTGACCTTCCACGCCTTCAACCATTCGTCCGCCTTGCAGATCTTGTTGTAAACGCCTTCCGGCCATTTCGCTCGCCGCGGATCCGGTTCCGAGCGCAGGCCATTCAACTTCCCGTCCTTCATCTCACCGAAGATCTTGAAGGGCATCATCGCAAATGAACCGGGCATCTCACCACGGAGGTGACCGACGTTTCCGCGATCGTGGTAATCCACATACATCTGAAAACCGTGGCCCCGTTCGTTGCAGCGGAAGAAGATTCCACTACACGGCCCCCAATCCGGGTTCATGTCGATCTCCAGTTCAAAGTCTCCATATTTCTTGTCACTCAGCAGGATGCCACCATTGCCGCTCCCTGGAGGATCCTGTTCGCCGACCAAAGCGCCGTCTTCAACGAACCAATGACCGCCGGTGCCATGCGACACCTTTCCCGCCGGCTTATGCCACCCCTTGGTGTTTTTGCCATTGAAGATCGGTTTCCATTTCGAACTCTTCGCTCCATGCGCCACGGACGCGACAGCGAGCGCACTGGTGCCGATGAATTCCCTGCGGGTGGATAACTTGGCAAATCGCATGGGCTGATTGAAAAAGATTGGCTTGGATTTGACAACCTCCTGCCGGAACCTTTCTGCGAGCATCCAATGAACAAGACCGTCCCATTCCTCTGCGCGCTCCTGATAGCCACCGTTTCCCTCGCCGGCACCATTAGCGTGACCAAGCGATCGCCCGCGGTTGATCCCAAATTCACCACGCCGAAGTTTACCGTGCCGGCCGGGTTCACCGTAGAACTCGTCGCCGGTCCGCCCTTGGTGAACCACCCGATGATGGGCGGCTTTGATCACGAAGGGCGCCTGCTTATCTCGGAAACCGCCGGGATGAATCTGCGCGACAAGGAACTGGACGAACAACTGCCCAACTACGTCACCCTTCTCGAAGACAGCGACAACGACGGGTTCTTCGACAAATCGACCCGCTTTGCTGACAAGATGACATTTCCCCAAGGCGGACTCTGGCACGATGGAGCTTGGTATGTTTGTTCCCCCCCGGGACTTTGGCGACTGGAAGATACCGATGGCGATGGCAAAGCGGACAAACGCGAGCAGATCGCAACCGGTTTTGCCTACACCGGAAATGCAGCCGACGTGCACGGCCCCTTCCTGCATCCGAACGGACGCCTCTATTGGTGCCATGGGCGCAAAGGACACGAGGTCTATCAGCGCGATGGGAAGACACTGGTTTCCATGAACAAAGGTGCGCGCATCTGGTCATGCCTGCCCGACGGCAGCGATCTTCGTTTCTTTGCCGGAGGCGGAATGGACAATCCGGTGGAGGTCGACTTTACCCCCGAAGGCGAAATACTGGGCACGGTGAATCTATTCTACGGACGTCCACGTGGCGACGTATACGTTCACTGGCAACACGGTGGCGCCTATCCACGATACGACCAAAAAGCGGTCGTCAATGAATTCACCCAGACCGGGGATCTGCTCAAGGAAGTCTTCAATTATGGGCACGTCGCCATCTCCGGATTCACCCACTACCGTTCCGGCGCCTGGGGCAATGAGTTCATCGGCAACGCATTCATCACCTTTTTCAACACGCACAAACTTGGCCGTTCTGTTGTGACCCGGCGTGACGCTTCGTTTTCACTGGAAGCACATGAATTCCTCGAAGCTCTGGATAACGATACTCATTTCACCGACGTCATCGAAGACGCGGACGGCTCGTTGCTGCTGATCGATACCGGTGGTTGGTTCCGCATCGGTTGTCCGACATCGCAGATTGCAAAGCCGGACATTCGTGGAGCCATCTATCGAATTCGAAAGACAATTGAAGTTCCGAAGCCAGATCCGCGAGGAAAGAATCTCAGATGGAATCGCGCCTCATCCGACGAACTCATTCAGCGACTCGACGACGGCCGCTTCGCAGTGCGCGAGCGTGCCCGTGAGACGCTGGTCAAGCGCGGCAACGAGGCGGTTCAGGCGCTGGCAAAGTCAGCCATGCGCGGCAACGAGCGAACCCGAAGAGACTCGCTCTGGTGTTTGTCACGCATTGAGAACCCACTCGCGCGTTCCACGATGTGGAGTGCGCTCCATGACAAGTCATCGAGCGTCCGGCAGACGGCCTGCAACATTCTGGGCGAAGCGGGTGATCGCAGCGCCACCAGCAGTCTGGTCCGCCTCCTCGCCGATCCGTCAATGGCCGTGCAACGAGAGGCGGCAACCGCACTGGGACGAATCGGCGATTCCGGAGCGATTGCTTTCCTACTTTACCAACTCAATCGCGACCTTCCCCGCGAATTGGAACATGCGATCCTGTATGCACTGATAGAGATCGGTGACGCAGATCCGCTTTTTGCCGCGCTCGACCCGAAGTCTCCCCGGCAATCCGGCCGGGCTTTGCTCGCGCTGCATGAACTGAATCCTGCCGATCTCAAGGCCGGGCACATGACGGGATTTCTTTCCACTGCGAATGAGGATTTAAGAACCACCCTCATCCGCGTCGCCAGCAAGCGGAGTGATTGGGCCGAACCCATCTGCAAGGTGTTCAACAAGTGGATTGACCAGCGAAAAGTCAGCGACGAACACCTGCCGATCATCACGGGCATCGTCCCACACTTCCTCGACCAAGCTGCCGGCCAATCCCTCGTCGCCCGCCTCCTCAACTGGGAGAAGCCATCGCCCCAAATCTTGGAACTGGCGGCTCAACTGATTGTTTCCTCGCCGAATCCAAAACTTCATCCGGACTGGATCGCCCCGCTTCGTTCACAAATCAAATCGGCCACCGGAAAAACGCAACTCAGCCTTCTCAACGCCGTGGCAGCGCTCCGGAACAAGACATTTGATCCCGATCTTACTGAACTCGGCCGCGATGAAACCCGGTCCGAAATCGTGAGAGTCAAGGCCCTCGCATCGATCTCCAACCGCGCCGGCAAACTAGACGCGCCTTCCTTCAAAATACTGACCGATCTCCTCGGATCAGAACGCCAGATGAAAGATCGTGCTGAAGCCTCACGAATGCTCGGCACGGCGCGCCTGACCGTCGCCCAGATGCGCGAACTGGCGGGCATAATTGGACACTTGGGACCGATCGAACTTCCCTTGGTCATCCCTGCATTTATTCGCACCCGTGATGCCGCCGTGGGCACAAACCTCGTTGCGTCGCTGCTGACCGCACCCGGCGTGGGCAACCTGTCCGTCGCTGAACTGAAACGCACTCTTACCCGCTATCCGCCAGAAGTGTACGCGGCAGCAGAACCGCTCGTCACCAAACTCGAATCTCAATCTGCCAATCAGGAGAAACATCTCGACGAACTCGAAGCGGCCCTTCCCGGTGGACACCCCAGCCGCGGCAAGAAAGTCTTCAGTTCGCAGAATGCCCTCTGTGCCGTCTGCCATCACGTGAACGGCACGGGCGGCCGCGTCGGACCGGATCTCAGCCGCATCGGACGGATTCGCACCAAGCGCGATCTCCTGGAATCCCTCATCTACCCCAGTGCCAGCCTGGCCCGCGATTTCGAAGCCTACTCAATTGAATTCAAGGACGGCGAATCCCAGACTGGTGTCATCGTCGAAGACGGCGAACAACGCATCCAACTCGCAATCGCCAACGGACAGATGATGAACATCCCCCGAAACCGCATCCGCAACGTCAAACCCAGCCAACTTTCCCTGATGCCACAGGGCTTGGACCAGACGATGACTCGTCAACAGATCGCAGACCTGCTGGCCTATCTGCAGACACTTAGATGAGCACAAGCCCAGGCCTGCCAATATTCAGCGCTCATGATCTGAGGCGCTGGGTCTTCGGCTGATTTCAGCGAACATCTCATTCACCCGCATCGACGATTGCGGGAAGCGGAGCCAGATCCGGTCCAACAAACTTCTCCTTGGCACGAGGATCCATCCGCCATTCGGGCGAGTAGAAGAAACGCGGGACATCCCGATCCATCAACTGCGTGTGACGAACGCAAAACGCGTTCGAATCCGACGAGGGGAAGGTTTTTTCGTAAGCACGATATGCAGGAAGGCGTGGGCAGTCGTCTCGTTGCAACCGGGCAACGGCCCCTCTGCGACGTCGTTGTGGGCATTGAAGGCCTTGATGCGCCCGCAGACTATGGACAACGCCTCATCGAACGGATGCCGGCTCAGGGAGATGAATGCCACCCGCACATGGGCGCAGTGAGTCCACTCTTTATAAGGAAGCTCCAGCGATTCGAAATTTCGGATGAATTCTTCGTCATCCATATCCAGCCGTCAGTCCCTACGCCAATAGATCATGAACCACTTTTCCATGAACATCCGTGAGTCGAAAATCTCGCCCGCCATAGCGATAGGTCAGGCGCTCGTGATCGAGTCCGAGGATGTGAAGCATGGTTGCGTGCAGATCGTGCAGATGAACTTTTTTTTCGACTGACTTGTAGCCCAGCTCATCCGTCAAGCCGTAGCGCAGGCCGCCCTTGGCACCTCCACCTGCGAGCCAGGCCGTGAATCCCTCGGCGTTGTGGTCGCGGCCGTTGTTCTTGTTGTAGATCGGCGGACGACCAAACTCACCGGTCCAGACTATCAGAGTGTCATCGAAGAGACCTCGTTCCTTGAGGTCCGCGATCAGTCCTGCTACGGGAAGGTCACTCTTTGCCGCGAGTGCGGGATGCCCTTCTTCAATTTTCGTATGCTGATCCCAGAAACCAATGTTGAGCTGCACGTAACGCACGCCCGCTTCCACCGCGCGTCGTGCGGTCAGACACGCACGCCCAAAATCGTCGGTCGGATCCTCGTTGATTCCATACCGCTTCAAAACGCGCTCCGGTTCCTGGTCGACGTTCAAGACATCGGGCAGGTCAGCCTGCATGCGGAAGGCCGTTTCGTAAGAGTGAATGATCCCTTCCAGCGCAGGATTGGCGCCGTCCTGCGCAAGGCGATTTCGATTCAGACTCTGCAACAAGTCCAGCTGCTCGCGCTGTTCCATCCGCGTGTAAGTCTTGTTCTTTGTATGCGGAATCTCAAAGTCCTTCAGTGCGGGGGGTATGATCTTTGAATCGCCCCCGCCCCAGGAATTGATTGCTGTACCGGCGGTGGCGGACGGCAGAAACGCGCAGCCGTATTTGCGCGCGCCACCTGCGGAGAAGTCGGAGTTGATCGAGAGAAATCCCGGCAGGTTTTGATTCTCCGTTCCCAATCCATAAACCGTCCAAGAACCGACGCTCGGGCGCACAAACTGAAAACTGCCCGTCAACATCTGCACGATCGCCTGCGGATGGTTGCCAATGTCCGTGTGCATGGAATTGATCACGCACAGGTCATCGGCATAGCGGCCGGTATGCGGAAACAGGCTGGAAACCGGCAGCCCACATTGACCGTACTGGGTGAACTCCCAAGGCGATTGGTAATAGCGCCGACCGCCACCCAGGTTCTCTTCGTGGCGCTTGGTCAATTCGGGCTTGTAGTCAAAGCTGTCGACCTGCGAAGGCCCGCCGCGCATGAATAAAAAGATGACGCTCTTCGCCCGCGGCACAAAGTGGGGTTGTTTCGGAAGCAGCGGATTGCTGGCCGCGGCCAGACCGCTCTGCTGCATCAGGCCCGCCAGGGCAACAGAGCCAAACCCGCAGGTCGCCTGTTGTAGTGCGCTGCGTCTCGTAACCAGCGGTGGTGCCTCGTTCATCTTAGTAAATCGTTCTAAACTCGCCGGAACAGATCAGTGTCTGGCAAATGCGACTCCAGGTCTTTTCATTGGCGCCTGCTGAATTCACAAACTTCTGCAAGGTCGCCCGCTCGGTCTCGTTCGCCAATCTCGCGTAAGCCAACTCGTATGCCGCGTCGATTCGGTCTTCCGCCGGTGCAGCCATGACCCGTTTCGCGGCATGTTTCGATTCTCCAATCACCATCGCACTGTTGGCAAGGTAAAGCGCCTGCGTGGGAACGATGGTCAGCTTGCGCGCGCCCACCACCAAGTTCGGGTCCGCAGCATCAAAAATAGCCAGCATATCCGGAATGACCCCGCGCGTCATTGGCAGGTAAACACTTCGATGCTTCACATCCCAGGTGACGTCCTTCATGTAATAGTCCCGGCGACCGATCTCCCTCTGTCGCCCAAGCGCCTGTTGCTTGCTGATCTCCTCCACCTGTGACGTCGTCATGTGCACGGGGTCCAGCCGGCCACTGACAAACAGCACGCTGTCACGAATCGCTTCGCCTTCCAACAACTGCGGCGCAAAGCGCCATCGTAGTGCCGCGTCTGGGTCCTTCGCGGCAAACTCTTCACAGTGCGCGCTGCTCTGCATATACGTCCGGCTCAACATGATCCGCCGAACCAGCTTCTTGGTGGACCAACCCTGTTTCATGAAATCCAGCGCAAGTTGATCCAGCAATTCCGGATGGCTCGGCTGCGATCCGAGCACGCCGAAGTTGTCCACTGTCTCCACCAGTCCCCGCCCAAAGAGATGATGCCAGACACGATTGACATACACGCGCGCGGTCATTGGGTTTCGCTCATCGGTAATCCATTCCGCCAACTGCAACCGACCGCTCTCGTTCGTTCCGATTGTCTGGGACCGGTATCCGAACAGGCTGAGCGCGCCACGTGGCACGAGGTCCTTTGGTGAATCATGAAGCCCCTTGTCAAACAACGGGGAATCCTTGATTGGCGGTCGTTCCGGCGTCGGGTTCTTGGGACGCTTCTTCGCCTTCTTCATTTCAGCAATCTCTTCCTTCTCCGTTTTCAGGAACGCCTCGAAGGCCTCGAACTCTTTTGCATCCAAACCTTCGACCACAGCCATGGCGTAATTGGGAGGACCTGGAATCGCCCCCTTGGTTTCCTTCACCACGGCTTGCTGTGCCTGCACCTTTGCTTCGGCCTCCTTCAGCTCTGGCGTTGGGTTCTTTTTCCAATCGATCCCTTTCTTCACCAGCGGATCACGCAGCTCATTGCGCTTCTTCACCAGATCCATGTAGAAGGCCTGCTCCTTGTCGGCCTTCGCCTTGGCCTCCTTGATCTTCTCAAGTATTCCAAATCCCTCCGGCCCCAACGGATATGCCTCCGCGTGTTCGTCGCGCACATTTGTCTCCGATCCGGCGAGGTTGCGGCTGGACATGAAAATCCCCGTCATAGCGTAGTAGTCGCGCGTGGGAATCGGATCGTATTTGTGATCGTGACAACGCGCGCAATTCGCGGTCAACGCGAGGAAGGCGCGACAGGTCACATCGATCTGGTCATCCGCGCAATTCAGATCGAAGAGCAGACGTTGCCCTTCATTGAAGGTCTTTGCACCCACGGTCAGAAAGGCCGTTCCAAGTATCTGCTTTTCCTTCTCCTCGTAACTGTTGCTCGGCAGCAGATCACCCGCGATCTGCTCGCGCACAAATTGATCATACGGCTTGTCGTCATTGAAGCTGTCGATCACCCAGTTGCGATAACGCCAGGCATACGGATACAACATGTTCCGTGAATAACCGCTCGACTCCCCATAACGCGCCACGTCCAACCAATGCCTCCCCCAACGCACTCCAAATCCTTGATCGGCAAGCAATCGATCCACGACCCTCCCAAAGGCCTTCCGTGTCGGATCGGGATCGCCCAAAAATTCCGCAACCGCCTTCACGCTTGGCGGCAGCCCGGTGAGTTCCAGTGTCGCCCGACGAATCAACGTACGCCTGTCCGCGTCCCGATTGGGATACATTCCTTCAGACTCCAGACGTGCCAGAACATGATTGTCGATCGCATCCTTCGGCCACTTGGCATTCTTGACCCTCGGCAATTCCGACGGCTTCGGTCTTTTCCACGCCCAGTGATTTTCCGCTGCAATTTCTCGGGGCAATCGCGAGACGCCATCGCGCGGATCGGGAGCCCCCATCGCAATCCACTGCTCAAACGCGGAGATCTCCGCAGCCGATAACTTGCCCTTGGGTGGCATCTGCAGCTCTTCATTCCGATACCGAATCGCCTCGATCAGCTGACTCCCTTCAACATCACCAGGAATGACTGCATCACGCTTTGACACTCCCCCCTTACGAATCCCGTCCCGCGTATCCAGCAGATAATCCCCCTTCACCTTCGTGGCTTTCGTGGAATGACAATTGTAGCACTTGGCCGCCAGCACAGGCCGAATTCGCGACTCAAAGAACTCCACCCCCTCATTCGCCCACGCCCCAGCCGACAGCATCAGAATTGCGATTTGGATTGGTATCCGCAGGGAACTCATTCAGGATCTGAATTGAACCACAGTTACCCCCGCCAATTCACGCTTAATTCGCTGTCCGTACTGACCCGTTCCACTCGCCCGATACCATAACGGAATGCCGCTCCGACTATTGCTGAATCCTCTCCGGATACTCGCGATTTTTCAATTGCTGTTGGGATCAGAAGCCTTTGCCGCGCAGACAAAGTGCGGAACCAGTGGCGCGGCCCGAAACGCGATGGATCGGAGGAGAGTTTCAATGTTCCTCAAGTTTGGCCGCCAACCCTGCGCAGAGCTTGGCGGATCGATGTGGAGGATGGGTAATCATCCCCGATCACCGACGGGAGCCGAATCTTACCAAACACGCGCGAAGGCACAAATGAATCGTTCGCAGGCCGCGGGGCGGGTTCGTCCGGCCGGCGCGACTCTTTTCGCCTAGAAGCCCGTTTAATTTGTCAGAAATAATGTTGAGACGTGACCCCAATGACGCCTTTGAGGACGACCAATCCAATCGAAAGCACCTTCGTCACCGTGCGGCAGCGCACCCGGCAGGCCGAAAGCAATGGCAGCCGCCAAGCGACGCTGGCCATGGTCTTTCAACTCCTACGCCAAGCCGAAGGCAAGTGGCGTAAACTCAACGGCTCCCACCAGCTGGACAAGATCATCGCCGGAGTGATATTCATCGACGGCGACGAGCAGAAACAACAAGCAGCATAATCATATCAATGCAC
>PBAL01000071.1 GCA_002715965.1 Verrucomicrobiales bacterium
GCCGGTGGTCGGCGGGGCAAAACGGCTCAAATTCAGTCATGGTGGTCAAAACCGTGGCCTGGTGGAGTCGTCACCTGCTCGCCAAACTCGAAATCACCTGCCAGCAAATAATTCGCGGGCATTCAACGTTACGAATTTGGCTTGGTTTAACGAGATTCTCATATGCCCATTTTTAAACGGGCTGTTAGGGGGCAGCTTGCGCTAGTCACCCCGAACAATCTGCATGATTTCAGCGGGGGAAAGTGCACCGCGATGCAAGCGAACATCCTTCATGCGACCGTTGAAATAGTCGTGTTGCCCAAGTCCGATTTTCAATGGGGTTTTGTTGGAGAGGTGAAAGCGTTTGTTGCCCAGCCCCCTGCGCGAGACCAATTTGCCATCGATGTACAAACGAAGTTCGCGTTGGCCCCGGACAGCAGTGATGTGACGCCAACCGCTGGGAAGTGCGCGATCGTGGGTTACGGACTTGCCGGCTTCGAGTGAGAGGACGTGGCCGGAAGGCAGCGTGCCGCAGAAAAGCTTTCCGTCGTAGACTGCCATCGACCAGGCGCGTCGATATTTGACGTTGGGTGTGTGGTCGAGTTCGCCGTTCTTGGTCCACGTGCTGTTGCCGTCATAGCGATAGACGTCAGCCAAGGGGAGCGTCCCTGCGTAGAACTTGCCGTTGTAAACGGAGAGGGCCATGACTTCCTTCTCCATGCCGAGTCGTCCCCGATGCAGCCAGTTCGTTCCAGTCACATGTTCAAACACTGACCCGGTGGGCCAAGTGGCCACGTGCAGGTTGCCTTTGTAGCTCATCATTCCGTAGACCTGAGTGGTTTCCGGAACGGGACCGAGGCTGAGCCAATTGGTTCCGCCTCGGTAGCGGTAGAAGTTTCCATCGTCATAACTCAATCCGTAGAGGCTGCCGTCGTGCACGCCGATGTGAGTGATTCGATATCCCGGACAACCGCAATCGGTCCACTTGCCGATTCCGTCGAAGCGATACATCCCACGGTGTCTCGGTGTGTCTCGCCAGGCGCCGGTCGTGCCAGTGCCTGCGTAGAGTTTTCCTTTGTAGACAGCGAGGCCACTGACGCTGCGAACGTCCCCAATTTTTCCGCAATCCGTCCAATTCGTTCCGCCTTCGTAGCGATAGACATGGCCACCATCGGTTTCATTGGGGGACGCAGTGAGGGATGAACCACGTCCACTGTAGCGTTCGGAACTGACGTAGAGTTTTCCTTGGTATACTGCAGCCGCTTTGATGGCATTGGCGGGACTGGGTGATCCACAATCAACCCAGTTTGTTCCACCTGCATAGCGGTAAATGTGGCCCCGATCGTTTGCGCCAGGTTCCCAAGTCGTAGCGTAGAGATCGCCATCGTACACCACGAGTGAGTTGATCAACTGATTGTTGCCGGGTCGTCCGCGATCAATCCATTGCTCACCGCCCACTCCAGCATCGATGCCGAAGAACAGATTGCGCCAGTTGGATTGCGCGCAGGTGACCCCGGCGTAGTTCATCAAGCCAAGGTTGAATCCAGTGCGTGATTCCTGGTCGAAGCAACTGGCGATATCTCCGAGTGAATCATCGAGGATCTCGGCGGTTTGAATCCACGCGCTGATGGTGAACGGCTGATCACCAAGATCGAACGTGTTCGGGATTTCGAGCCATCCTCCCCGGCCAGTGAACAAGGCACTGTCGGGGCGGAGTGTCACGCCATGATTCCTTGCATGCCGACCGTTGCCGGAGGAATCCTTCGCATTGTTCGTCAGTTGCCAATGTCCGAGCAATGAGGTGGCTGCTTGCAAATTGGCAGAACAAACGAGACCGGCGAGTAGGAACAAATGAACGCGTTTCATGCGTGAAGGATAGAGGGCGCTTGCGGCAGGGCAAGCGCTTCACACGATTTCTCTCAACATGGTTTCCTTGCGATGGATCAATTCCGACCAAGAGGCACCGTCGATGGGAAGGGTGTCTTCGTCGGGTTGGCGAGTCAGAATGATGTTGTAATTGGACGCAGCCGTGTTTGATGCAGTCCTTGAGGACGACCTTCAGCAGTCCGAAGACGAGGCACATGTCCAGCTTGTGGGCGAGCTTTTGGAAGTGTTTGATGATCGGTGAGTCGATCGCGACTGCGAGTTCGCTCATGGACTCGCGCTTGGCCTTTCCGGCGATGATCTCATTTACAACGTAGCCCTCGAGCGCGCCCTCTGGAGCAATCGCGATCTTTGCGTCGTTGTTGGCCGCCTGTTTGAACAGGGTATCGAGTCGATTGGCGTTGTGCTTGAGATCGAACTTTTTTGGACGAAGGAAATGGCGGCTACACGGACGGTGTTGAAATCTGCAGCCATCGAAGTCACGCCGGTGAGTGCGGAGAGCGTGATGAGAAGGATAGTGCGCATGAGCGGATTCATCGGTGTCTACTTTGGGCGCTTGTTCGGCAGGAGTTTTACGTAGGGCTTCAGGCGTTTGGAGAGGCGGGCCACCAGCTTTTTGTGGTCGGCATTCGAGGCGAGATTGGTGATTTCTTCCGGGTCGTTGGCGTGGTCGTAGAGTTCGACACCTGCCTTGCCCTGCAGCCATTCGGTGTAGCGCCAGCGTTCGGTTCGAAGGGAGTATCCCCAGGCGTTGCGGTTGTGCCAGACTTGTGTGACGGCGGGCTTGTTCCACTTCGCCTTCACAGGGTTGTTCAGAATCGGCCGAAGGGATTTGCCCTCAAGGTTGCCAGGCGGCATTAGTCCGCAGAGATCGGCGAGGGTGGGGTAGAGGTCAACAAGTTCGACGGTTTTTCCAGTGGATTGGTTCCGGGCCAATCCGGGCGCTGCGATGATCAGAGGCATGCGTGCGGAGCGTTCGAAGGCCTTGCGTTTGTACCAAAGCCCTTTCTCGCCGAGGAAGTAGCCGTGATCGGACCAGAAGACGATGATGGTCTTGTCTATGAGCTTGTTTCGCTCCAGGGCGTCGAGCAGTCGGCCGACTTGTGCGTCGATGAAGGTGTTGCAGGCGAAATAGGCCTGCTTACATTTGCGCGCTTCCTCGACGGTGATGTCCTTGAAGTAGTAAGGCCAGTTCTTGGTATCGCGTTTAATGGCCATGGGCGGGACGTCCTTGAGATCCTCCTTCGCTTTCTTGAGATCTGGGATGGTGATTTCGTCGAGGGGATACATGTCGAAGTAGCGCTTTGGGGCGACGTAGGGGCAGTGGGGATTGAAGAAGCCGGCAGCCAGGAAGAAGGGCTCGTCTTTCTTCTTTTCGATCTGGTCGATGATCCAACTGGCGGCCATCCCGTCGGTATGCTCCTCGTCCTTGCTTACCGGATCCCACCAGGCCATGGAAATGCCCAGGCCCTTGTTCGGTCCGTGGTTGATGATCTTGTCCTCGTGTTGCTTGTCGATGCCCGCGGGATTGTAGCGCTCATCCCAGGTTGCCGGATCGTCATTGGCGTCGGTGCCAATCTGCTTTGGGTTGCCGTAGTGGTAGATCTTGCCGGCGCGGGCTGAGAAGTAGCCGTTGTTGCGGAAGAGTTGTCCAAGCGTCACCACGTCCAGATTCTTCTTTCTTAGCTCATGCGCGAGCGTGTGCATGTTCAGAGTGTCCGGTCGCAGACCGGTCATGATACTGGCGCGGCTTGGGCCACAAAGCGGTTGTTGGCAGTAGGCGCGATCGAAACGGACGCCCATTTTGGCAAGTCGGTTCAGGTGCGGGGTTTTGACCTGCTTGTTGCCGTAGACGCCCAGGTCGTTGTTCATGTCGTCTGCTGCGATGAACAGGACGTTAAGGCGTTCATTTGCCGGAGAATTGAAAATGGATGCGACGAATGTGAGCAGGATGATAAGTCGGGTCATTGGAAAGTGATTAAACGCTAAAGAACGATTGGGGCGAGTTGATTCTTTCGATCCGCATTTCGCGACGTGAAACGAATCGTGATTTGCATGCAGTAATTTGCCGGAGTCCTCACCCCAGCCTTTCCCATTGATCTGTCCGTTACCTCAAAAAATCCAGCATCTCGGAGGGATGCCATGAGATCGTGTCCAACGGATTTTCGGGGAATGGATGGCGGCGGGAATTGAGGGTGAGGGAGGTGATTGTCGATTTCGGGAATTCCACGGCCGTAGATTTACATGGGAATCGTAGCGGACTGGGAGTGAATTGGTCTGAGGGGGAGACTGCTCGATGATATCGCTTGGCTCGTCGCTTGTATGTTTCGACTTGCAGTCGAAGCTGCTTGGGCCAATGGCATTGCCACGCATTACTCGAACGCTGCGGCTGCTTTCGCGGGTATTGTTTTTGTGGGCAGTTTCGCCTTCGGCGTCTCAAACAGTTGTATTTCGTGAATGGACCAGTAGTGGCCGCTGACCCTGCCGGTTTGGGTGATGCGAAGGTGGCGAGTGGTGGCAGGTTTGAAATTGATCTCGGTGATTGGGCGGTCGCCTTTGTGGCTGGAGGTGAGTTTCCATTTTGATTTGTCGGCGACGACTGTGGGGAAACTGGTGCGAATGCTCCCTGACTCCAGTCGACGGGTTACGGTAATTGGAACGCCGGGCCAGCAATATCAGATGCAGTATGCGTTCTCGATGAGGGATAATCCCAACTGGATAGCCTGAACCAACATTACGCTGGACGCCCTCTCCACCACCAACCGCGCGACTTTCTTCCGAGTGTGCGAAGCTTCTTGAAGATGCAGACAGAATGCGCTTGGCGCAGCGGCTAAAGCACGATGATCAGTGCGACAACGCCAATCAGTCCAAGGACGCAGGCCCAACCGACCGCGAACCCGATCATCGCGTTTTTTGTTGGCCGGGGGATCTCCCAGTTCGAATTGGGAAACAGGACATTTCTCGGACCGGGGGTGACTCCCTCCGGCAGTCGACAGGAGGTGACCACATTTTCGTTTGCCTGAACGGGAGTGCGGAGAAGGTTGTAGAAGTTGTCCAGCTTTTTGCTTGAGGTTGGTTGCGTCATCAGGCTCACCAGAATGCCCGCAGTAAATCCTCCGGTGATGTAATACAGCATCTGCATGGGGAGTGAGACGCCCTCCTTTGCCGTGAACCACCAGATGGCCAATGCCGTGGCGGTCGATGCCCACGCTCCCGCAACGGTTGCTCGTCGCCAGAAGATTCCGAGCCAGAAGGCCATTGCCATCATCGCATTGATCTTCCAAAGATTCTCCAGCAAGGAGATCACGTCTTTCGAAAGCGTCGCCATCAACACACCTCCAATCACGGCAACCAGTCCTGCAGCGCGTGCAACGGTGAGGTAATGCTCCGGCGTCTCCCGGGGGCGGGTCGGTTTGTAGAGGTTCTCGGTAATCAATCCGGACGAGGCCACCATGAACGAGTCGCAGGAGCCCATGACCGTGGCGAGCAGGGCTGCGAGAAAGAGACCCAGCAATCCGGGCATGAGGCCGGGAAGGAAATCCCGGGCCATCATTCCGTAGACCAGGTCAGGCTCTGTGAGTGCTCCGCCGTAGTAGGCGATCGCACCGAGTCCAGTGAGCGTCCAGGCCACGGTGCAGACCCGTTTGATCATCGTTCCTCCCATGAATCCGATCGCGCCTTCCCGCTCCGTCTTGCCCGCGGCACAAGTGCCCATGTTCTGCGGTTGCACAGCTACGCCAAGCAGCGCGTTTACCGTGACCATGAAGATGAAGAACACGCCGATCTCACCAGGTGCCACGAGTGTCATCATGTTTTCATCCGGACGAAGTTCGATGAGTCTGGCCTTCATCCCGGAGAGTCCTCCGACCGCATTGAGAACAAGTGGAAGCAGCAGGAATGAAAACAGGATGGTGAGGATTCCCTGAACAAAGTCGGTCACGATTGCCGCGGTCAATCCACCCGCCAGGCCATAGATCACGAACAGAATGGTGATCACAAAGATCGTCGTGTTGGTGGACAGCTGTCCGTCTGTGACAGCGTTTACGATAACCCCTGTGCCCTTGAGCATGAGGCCAATGTTCACCATGAATTTTCCAAGACCGATAACCGCGTAGAGGCTCGATACCGACCGGTCATAGCGCGCAGCGAAAACATCGCCCGTCGTGAGTGCCCGGAAGCGTCGCATCATCGGGGCGATCAGCCAGAAGAAGGGCGTGACGAAGAGCCACTTCCATGAATACCAGATGGCGGAAAGTCCATTGGTGTAGGTCTTTGCGGCAACGCCCACCGCCTGATCCGAATGGGTGGCCGTGCCGAGGCCGTGCATGAGCATCATCCACTTGCCAAATTTGCGAGGCATCAGGAAGTCGCTGTTATTCCTCACCGAGCGGGCTGCCCGCACACCGATGACGGTGATGCCGATGAGGTAACCCAACAGGGCAAGGATGTCCGCTTTGTGGAGGCCGTACATAGGATGAATAGGACCTATAAGACCTGCGGAAGCGCGTGGCGAGAGCGGAATTTCGAAGTACAAAAAAATGGAGCGAGTGAAGGGACTCGAACCCTCGACATCAACCTTGGCAAGGTTGCGCTCTACCAACTGAGCTACACTCGCTTCCGTAAGCGGACGGTGACGATACGATTTCGGAGGCCTGTTGCAAGCCGGAATTTTCTTGGTGCCCATCGAGCTTCGACCTAAAACGGAAAAGCTTCAGACAACGTGATGAACCCGAAGAAAAACAGCACTCGCAGGCAATTTCTCCAAACGACGACCGCAGCAGCTGGCGCAACCTGGCTTGCCGGCTGTGCAACGCCCCCGGCTGCGCGGAAAGGCGCCGCATCACCAAACGGCAAACTGAACATTGCGGCCATAGGCGTGGGTGGCAAAGGCGCCGGAGACATCGCGCAGACTTCCGCCGGGCAAAACGTGGTGGCGATCTGTGACGTTGACGACCGGACCCTGAACATCGCAGCGAAGAAATACACGAAGGCCGCCAAGTATCACGATTGGCGACGGATGCTGGAGCGGAACGATATTGACGCCGTCACGGTTTCCACCCCGGACCACATGCACTGTCCGATTGCGATGGCAGCCATTCAACTCGGCAAGCACGTGTATGTTCAGAAGCCGATGAGCCATACAATTCAAGAGGCCCGGGTGGTGGCGGCAGCAGCGAAGAAGGCCGGTGTCGTAACACAGATGGGCAATCAGAATCACAGTGGTGCGGGCTACAAGACGCTCGTGCAGGCGGTTCGGAGCGGAGTTATCGGCAAGGTGAAGGAAGCGCATGCCTGGTCCAACCGACCGGTATGGCCGCAGGGGATCGAACGCCCTCAAGGCTCAGATCCCGTGCCGGATCACCTCTGGTGGGATCTCTGGCTCGGTGTTGCGCCGTATCGCTACTTCGTCGGTCCGCAACAGGGGGCCAAGCGCGGACGCGGACCCTATCACAGTTTTAACTGGCGCGGATTCCTCGACTTCGGCGTGGGTGCGCTTGGTGATATGGGTTGCCACATCATCGATCCCGTCGTCTGGGGTCTTCAACTCGGTGCTCCCACACGCGTGTGGTCATCGGGGCCGGCCACCAATGGCGAGACCTTTCCCAACTGGGAAACCATTCACTACGAATTTCCGGGGACGGCCTATTGTGCAGAAGACACGATTCGCATGACCTGGCACGATGGCGGGAAGAAGCCCTCGGCGAACCTGGTTCAGGGTGCGGCCGACAAGGATATTCCGGCCAACGGCGTGTTGTTTGTTGGGGAGCGCGGTGCGCTGCTGTGTCCGCACAAGAAGATGCCGCAACTCTGGCCGCGGAAGGATTTCGCCAATACCAAGCTGCTCGAAGTGCCGGGAGACAATCACTACCAGCAATGGACGATGGCCTGCAAAGGCGAGGGAACCACGGTCTCAAACTTCGACTATTCGGGACCGATGACCGAGACAGTGCTGCTGGGGACAATCGCGGTTCGTTATCCGAACCAAAAACTGGAATGGGATTCCGAAGGCATGAAGTTCACCAACTCGGACGAAGCGAACAAGTTCGTGAAGAAAAGCTATCGTCCCGGCTGGCAGGTTGTCGGACTCGGATAGCACAGGTATCGAGGGCGACTCAGGGCGGGTGGGTGTCGTTCAACGCATCGAGAAGCCTGCCCGTTTCTTCGGCAGCGGCAAAGTAATCGAACTGGCTGATCATCCCGGAGATTTTTTCGGCAAACTCCCGATGTTGTGAACCAACGCCTTGCTCTTGGAAGGAATCAAACGCTTGCTCGATCATTTTCATGTCCGCCCCCTCAAGCGTCATGCCTTTGCCCGCTACGTCATGATTTACCGCTCGATCCCCTTGACTTTCATGGGACCACGCTCCTCGCACCAGAAATCGTCCTTGACCAACTCGTAGGTCGCTTGAGAAGTCAGGACTTGCCCCGGTTCCGAGGCATGTTCCAGCCGTGCCGCGGCGTTTACGGCATTTCCAATGGTCGTGTAATTCATCTGCTGCTGTGTGCCGAAATTTCCCGCATATGCAGAGCACGAATTCATCCCGACGCGGATCTGGATATCCATGGCATCCACTTCTTGGATCATTTGCAAAGCCATCCTGACACATGCGATGGCATCTTCCGCCTTACCCTGGGCCTCAGGATCGCCGATCGAAAACCATGACTGCGTCGCCGATGAACTTGTCAAGTGTCCCACCGTGCTTGAGGCCGAGCTTCGCCATACGATCGCAGAAGGAATTCAACCGTTGCGCGCAATGTTCAACTGGTGACGATGTTCCTTCAGTATCTGCCTGGCGACCTGGATGTTCTCCGTCACATCATCCACCAGCAGGATACGGGAATGGCGATCGCGGGCTGCGGTTGTCCCCGTGGGTGCTGAGGAGTTTGAATCCATGGCGTGATGCTCGGGATGTGAGCTACGTCTCACTGACTATTGGAAGTTGGTTGAACTAAACCATCAATATTCGAATTTCAGCATGATCTATTCTGCAGGCTCCTGCTGCGTGATGCAATGGATCGCACCCTGGCCTGTAATCAACTCGCTGGAATCCATGCCTACCACGTCTCGGTTAGGGAATAGAAATCGGAGTGTCGCGAGCACGGGTTCATCATTCGGATCGCCGAACGTGGGGACCAATACGAGCCCATTTGCTATATAGAAGTTCGCATAACTACAGGGCATTCGCGTTTCTTTCCAATAAAGTGCAGATGGGCACGGCAACTTGATGATTCGATAAGGATTGCCTTGCAGATCTTTCATCGACTTGAGCCTGTTGAAGTTGTCCTGAAGAGCTTCGTAGTTTTCGTCCTCGGGGTCGTCTTTAACAACTGTCACGATCGTGTGTGCGTCGGTGAATCTGGCAAGATCGTCGATGTGCCCGTCGGTGTCGTCGCCTGCAATACCATCACCGAGCCACAAGACCCGTTGTGCACCAAGGAACGTGCAGAGACGGTTTTCGATTTCCGTTCGAGAAAGCCCGGGATTTCGGTTCGGATTCAGAAGGCAGGATTCGGTGGTGAGAATCGTTCCCTTGCCGTCGGTCTCAATGGAACCACCCTCAAGAATCATTCCTGGGTTCAAGACCGGGAGATTGAGATCCGTGGCGATCCGGCGCGGGACTTCGTTGTCCTTGTCCCATGGCGGATATTTTTCACCCCAGGCATTGTATTCCCAGTCCACAATTTGTTTCCGTCCATCTTCACCAATTACGAACACGGGGCCATGATCGCGACACCAGGGTTCGTAGGCGGGGTTATGATGAAACTCCACCTTATCCAAGGGCACACGGTAACCATCGAGGATTTGTCGGACCCATGATTCCATTTCGGAATCCCAAACGTTGATTTTCACCGTCTCATGCGGAACGAGCGTATGGATGAGTTGGGCGTAGGCGGGAATGATGGCATCGTAGTTGTCAGGAAAACTGCATCCTCCCGGCCAAGGCCAGGTCAACCAGGTCGCGGCATGCGATTCCCATTCCGCCGGCATCCTCAACTTCCCTTGATGCGACATTCGCTGAAGATCCAGCTCAGGCCTTTTCGATGGCCGGTTTCACCTCATCCCGGAGTTTTTCGGGGGAGAATGTTTTTTTGATGAACGATGCCATGGTGCCGTTGGTGAAGGTACTTGTGGCCTTCTCTTCCCAGTATCCGCTCATGAGCATGATCGGAAGTGATTCATTGAGTTCTTTGATGGCCAGACTGGCCTTGGCGCCGTCCAAAACGGGCATGCTGAAGTCCATGAGAACGAGACAGAATTGATTTGGGGAGGCCCGGGCCAGATCCACGGCGTGTTTGCCGGTGGAATGCCGGAGAAATGGAAGCGTTTGCTTGATGGTGGCATTGAGGTCCAGACGCTGTTCCTCGTGCCGGTTCTGTCCGGAATAGTCGAGCATCTGCTGGCAGAGCTCGGATGCGCGTTGTGTCGAATGTTCGATTTCGTCCTGGATGCCGACGAAGCGTTGGTCCGCGCGGTTCATGGCGAGGTAGCGTCCGTCCCGGTCTTTGATGTAGACAGAATCGGGCAGGCCGTTGTCGTGAAGTGTGTCTTCATTGAGCACGAAGGATGGAGGCAGCGTGGAATGCAGAAGATCGGAACCTCCACCGGATTGGTCGATGGCCTTGCTATGGACCGAGTCCCGCCGTGCATCAAGGATCGCCTGGTTGATCAATCCTGCCACATTCCATACGCCCACTACGTATTCTTGGATTTGTTTCTGCCGATCCAGAAGCGTTTCAGGTTTGGGATCCTGATCATGGACCGGAGCAATGAGATTTACTGATGAACGATCTGCGGAGGCGGGATTTTCAAAGCGTTCAGAGATGCGCAGGCGTCCATCGTTCCGCGCCAGTCCCAACAGTTTCTGAAACTCGGCTTTTACGCCCAGATCCTGCCCGAGTGCGATGTGGGGATTGTCGAAGGGGACAACGAACAGAGCTGGGTGATAGTTCGTGTGATTCGGCACGTGCATCAGGTCCCCCAGAGAGCCGCGGGTGATGAATTGAAACTCCTTTGCACCTCTGCTCCTTGCCCATTCTTCGGTTTCCGCACGTTTTGCGTGGCTGACGATTGGGAGCCAGGCAATCGTGCTCACGGCGGTTTGCCGGTCGAGCATCTCTCTGGCGATTCGCTCGAATTCGCCGTCCTTGCCTGACAACAGAAACAGGTCGCGAACGGATAACAGTGATTCAGTGTCGCGTGTGATTTTGGTCTGGAGTCCGGAAAGGTGGTATTGAACTTCTTGAACGAATTCGGCTCGGATGCGGGAGCTCCCCGTTCTGCGCGCCGCCTCAAAGGCTGCCAGTGTAATCAGTCCGCCGACGATCAGTGGCGCAGCAGTTGCGATCGAAGGGCGTGCAATCACAGCCAGCAGACCACGGGACTTCTCGGGTTGGTCGGCGATTGGGGACATCGGACGCTGGCCAGACTCGCAGATCCGGATCGGTTCCGCAATGTTCGGCTGATACGCGCCGTGGGATTGGTGGGATCTGGTTACGGATCGATGTGCAGATCGGTGACCGCGCCGAGATGGGCGCTGGACACGGTGGCCGCGTACTTGGCGAGGACACCGCGAGTGTAACGCGGCTTGGGCTTTTTCCACTTCTTCAGGCGATCGTTGATTTCCTTTGCCGGGATATCGAGATTCAGCGTTCGTTTCTTTGCATCAATTGTGATCGGATCGCCGTTTTTCACGATGGCGATGGCTCCACCCTCATATGCTTCAGGCGTCACGTGCCCGACCACGAAACCATGGCTGCCTCCGCTGAATCGTCCGTCGGTGATCAAAGCCACGTCCTTGCCCAGTCCCTTGCCCATGATCGCCCCCGTGGGTGAAAGCATTTCGCGCATGCCGGGGCTGCCTTTGGGTCCTTCCGAACGGATCACCACGACGTGCCCCTTCTTGACCTTTCCTTTGAGAATGGCCTGCAGGGCGTTCTCCTCGCTCTCGAAACAGATCGCCTTGCCGCTGAAGCTGAGACCCTCCTTGCCACTGATTTTTGCCACGGCTCCGGTCCTGGCCAGGTTACCGTAGAGGATCACAAGATGGCCTTCCTCCTTAATCGGATCGTCGAAGCCTCGAATCACGACCTGTCCTCTCGGATACTCGGGAGCGTTATTGAGATTCTCGGCCAGGGTCTTCCCGGTAACTGTCATGCAATCGCCATGCATCAAGCCCTTGTCCAGCAGCATCTTCATCAACGGCACTGTGCCGCCGATGCGAACCAGAGCCGCCATGACGAAGGTCCCGCTGGGTTTGAGGTCGGCCAATACGGGAACGCGTTTTCCGATGCGTGTGAAATCGTCGATGCTCAACCTGACCTTGGCCGCGTGTGCCATGGCCAACAAATGAAGTACGGCGTTGGTGGAACCGCCGAGCGCGGTTACGAGTGTGATGGCGTTCTCAAAGGCCTTCTTCGTCATGATGTCGCGCGGGCGGATTCCTTTTTTCAGGAGATGTACCACGGCTTTGCCGGCTTCAAGGCAATCCACTTTTTTGTCCTTGCCGACCGCCGTCTGCGCGGAGCTGTTCGGGAGGCTCATGCCGAGGGCCTCGATTGCGCTGGCCATGCTGTTGGCGGTGTACATGCCTCCGCAGGAACCGGCTCCCGGAATCGCACAGGCTTCGAGTTGGGCCAGTTTTCGATCGGACATCTGGTTGTTGGCGTGTTCTCCAACCGCCTCAAAACAGGAGACAATATCCACATCCTTGCCTTCGAATTTGCCGGGAAGGATCGTGCCTCCATAGACGAACACGCCGGGACGATTCAATCGCGCGAGTGCCATCACGCAACCGGGCATGTTCTTGTCGCAACCGCCAATGGTCACCAAGCCGTCAAGCCCTTCGCACCCGGCGACGGTCTCAATCGAATCCGCAATGATTTCCCGCGAAACCAGCGAGTACTTCATTCCTTCCGTTCCCATGGAGATGCCGTCAGAGATGGTGATTGTGTTGAACTCCACCGCTTTTCCGCCGGCACCATCGACGCCCTTGCAGACTTGCTTGGCGAGCTTGTCGATGTGCATGTTGCATGGTGTGACCATGCTCCAGGTGGAAGCGACCCCTACCTGAGATCGTTTGAAATCCTCACGCTCAAATCCGACCGCGTGAAGCATCGCTCGGCTGGGCGCACGCTCCGCACCGTCAACGACGATTGCCGAATGTGCTCGCTCGAGGGATTTCGACTTCTTCACGGCCTTCTTCTTGGTAGCTTGCTTCTTGCTCATGGTTCGCCGCGAGATTTACCGGAAGGTGGATGGAAATTAAAGAATTTACCTTTGCTCAAGGGGAGCGGAGCGACGGTAACATTACGAAGGGTGAAGGGAAAACCCCACCGCGGTCAGGGACGCCTGCGATGGGGTTCCTGCTGTGGGGCCGGCCTTCCTCAAATTGTCAGTTGAGAGACACGAGATCCAAAGTTGCGTTTGATTCGCGGGTTTCATCCGTGCGGCGCTTGCGCTGGCGAATCCTTTTGCGATTGGCGACGAGGCGCTTGGCCAGTTCCGGGCGGTTGATTACCTGGATCTGATTGCGCTCGGCAAGTTTGCGGGCTTGACGCGAGATTGGCCCGAGGGTGATTTCCAGTCCTTTGTCCGCTTTCACGTCGTCCATATTGCGCACGAAATCATAGATCTCGCTCTGAGAGGTGACCTTCTCCGGCTTCGGGATCAACTTCACGACGACGTGTTTCGACTCCTTGCGCATGAGGAAGGTATCGGAATCTGCGGAATCGATGGGACGATCGGTCACTGGCCGGTACCCTTCGGCGCGGAGAACTTTGCTCACGAGCACGTGAATTGCGGGCTCATCCAAGGTGGTGAGGGCTTGATCGAGCGCGGCCTGCCAACCGTGCCGACGACTGCTGAGGCGACGTGCATGCTTGGCAACCGCGTCCATCCGGACATGCATCCGGCGCATTTTGCCGAAGACTTCGCGCAGGGAATTCCGGTTTAGATTGCCGACCACAACGAAGTAGAAGACGAGGATTCCCGGTGTCGCGCAGACGATGAAAGGCAGCCAGCTTCCCGCGAACCACGAGAAGGGCATGCTCATCACAAAGAGAAACAGAAGCACGTCTTTCATAGGTGAATCTCGCAATCAGTTTGCGAGATTTACCTATTCGTGAAAATCGGGCTGATCGGGGAATGGGTGTTTTTTAATCCCTCTTTTGCGCTTTTATAGTCCCTGAGTTGAGCTTCAATTGTGCCCTGAGAAGCTGAGGCCTGTTCCATTAATCGCTCCGCTTGCTACTCCGAAGCCTCGTTTCGTTTTGTTGGTAAGAGTTCATGCGCCTCGGCTAGGCATTTGCGAACTGGATTCATGCGCGAACCTTCACATCCGGACACACTAACGCTCATAAAATGGATTACCGAGGACGGAGTTCTCGACACGGATGAGTCCGCTGCGTTCACACTCGCGCGACAGCCGACGGATCTCGTCATGAGCTTTCACTCTTCGAAATTGTCCTGCTTCCCCACCTCGTGAATAGACGGGTTCGTAAAACGCTCACGACCTTGGAGAGCATGTTCGAGGATGGGAGCCTGTCCAACGAAGAGGTCGAAGCCTTGGGGTATACGTTCACGGATATCGGAAACGAGTGACGCGCGCGAAAGCAAAAGAGCCGGGCCGTGTGATTCGCTACGCTGTCGAACCGATCCGAAGCCACTTGTAGCGCTGTTGCCAGGGGCGGGCCATCTCCAGTTGTGCGGCCAATTGAAACAGCTTTGCCTCTTGGCCCAATGCTGCCGCGAATTGCACACCGATCGGCAGGTTGTTCTCCCCCCAATACAGCGGCACGCTCATCGCCGGTTGGCCGCTGGCATTGTAAACATTGCAGAACGGAGAATAGCTGCGCATTCGGGCAAAGAGCGCAGGCGGATCCATGATCAACTCGCGGAGGACACCCAGGCGGATGGGCGGTTCAGCGAGGGTGGGGCTGAGGATCGCATCGAAGCCTTTCATGAACTCCGCCATCTGCCGGCCGATCCGATGAATCGACTCAATGGATTCTGAATACTGCGTGCCACTAACCTGGCGGCCCGCCTCATAGATCAAAGTCGTCGTGGGTTCCAGATCGCCCTCACGCAATACCCGCCGGCGCCGGGCAAGAATCTGCTCGATGGACTCGGCGATCTTCGTGCGAATGATCAGTCCGCTTGCCTCGCGCAATTCGGCGCCATTCACCGGAAGCGAACATTCCTCGATCTCATGGCCGAGATTCTTCAACAGGCGAACCACATCGTTTACAGCGTTCAAGCACTCGTCATCCACAGCGGTTTGCGAAGGGGGATTCGATACCAAGGCTATCTTGAGCTTGCCGGGTTTGCGCGTGGCCGCGATCGCAATAGGTTCGCCTGGTTTGGCCAATGCATAGGGGGCGCCAAGAGCCGGGCCGGAAAGCACGTCCAGCAAAGCTGCGGAATCGCGGACCGAACGCGAAACCAGTCCATGCGAGGTAAGCCCGCCCCATCCTTCACCGCGATCTGGTCCGAACGAAACCCGGCCGCGCGAGGGTTTCATTCCGAACAATCCACAACACGAGGCCGGGATGCGAATCGATCCGCCTCCGTCGGTTGCACTGGCGGCCGGGCAGATTCCCGCTGCGACTGCAGCCGCGCTTCCGCCACTGGAGCCGCCAGGAGAATGCGCGCCGTTCCAAGGACTGCGCGTGGGACCGTGCATTTCGGGCTCGGTGGTGACGTTCAGACCGAGTTCCGGCATGTTCGTCTTGCCGAACATCACCATTCCCGCTCCGCGAATCCGCGAAACGTATTCGGAATCGACTTCGGGAACTTCCTCCTCAAGCAACCGGCACGCTCGCCTTGTTGGGACGCCGGCGACATCCAGTTGATCCTTCAGCAGGAAGGGCACGCCACGAAAAGGACCATCGGGCAGACCGGCCTCGATATCGTTGCAGGCTCTTTCGTAAAGGATGTCGGTGACTGCATTGAGCAGGGGATTGGTGGTCTCCAATCGATCGATTGCCAACGCAAGCAGTTCCTTTGGCGTCACCTCTCCATTCCGGACGAACCCAGCCAAGTCCGTTGCGTCATAGGATTGATACTCATCAATCGTCACGCGCGCACTCTGCGGATTCCGCCATCAATGGAAAGGCTCACTTACAAAACTTGCCCGCGATTCTCCTTATCAACTCCGAGTCGGTTTTCATAATCCCCTCATGTATTCGCACATGTTTGTCGATTTCGCCTAGGATCATCAAATCAGCGCTGCCGCAGCAACCGCCGACCAGGCCAAGTCCAAGGCGCAAAGACAGGGGCGCGAGAGTGACGCCTTGCGGCAACGGGTCGAACGCATCGCGCTGGCCAATCAAGCGGTCTGGGAGACGTTGCGGGAAGTTTACGGAATCAATGACGACGACCTTTATGCAAGAATGGAGGAATTCGACCTGCGCGACGGATCAGCTGACGGGAAAATGGGACGGCAAGTTCTATATTGCCCGGTTGTGGCAGGAAAACCAACTCACGCCGGAAGTGCTGCATTTTCTGCGGTGCGACGACGTCGGGCCAAACGGAGCACGTCTTCGGGCGAGGACTCCGTGGACACAAGCTTGACCCAGCCCTGTATGCACCGTCCTTTCGGTGTTGCTCGGTTCTATTGGATCGTCGCCGGTCTGTAAACCCCACGTTCCGGTAAGCTGCGAACCGCCTGAACTCTTGGCAACCGGGTTCTATTTCTGCCTTAATCGCGGCTCGCATGGCAGACGACGGCAAATTGATTCGCTACAAACGGGCGCGATTCTCCACTCATCTGCCGTCGGATTTTCTCTACACGCCTTCACACGCCTGGTTGCAGCGGATTGACGAAGACGTCTGGCGAGTCGGTATTACCAAGTTTGCCACGCGAATGCTGGGTGACTTGGTGGATCACAAATTTGACATCGCGCCCGATACTCCGGTTGCGCACGGACAGATCCTCGGTTGGATCGAAGGATTCAAGGCGATCACGGACATTTATTGCGTCGTCGAAGGGGATTTTCTCCGGTCCAACGACGTCTTGAAGAGCAACATCAGCGTGGTGAACAAGAAACCGTACAGCGAAGGATGGCTTTACGAGGCCAAGGGTGCTTCTGATCCGCGCTTCATCGACGTGAATGAATACATGGCCTTCCTTGACATTGCCATCGACAAGATTCTCGAAAAGGAACAGGCCGAAATCCAATAGCTTATGTCCGATTCCGATAACAAATCTTCCCGGGCGCGCTACATAATGATTGGCGGCTTTCTGGGCGCGGGAAAAACCACCTCGGTCGCCAAGTTGGCGCAACACCTCAGTGATCAGGGACGCAAAGTGGGACTGATCACCAACGACCAGGGCAGCGAGTTGGTGGACACCGCAATGCTCCGATCTCGCGGTTACGCGACCGAGGAAATATCGGGCGGTTGTTTCTGCTGTCGGTTCAATTCCCTTGTGGATGCGGCCAAGAACCTCACTGATAAGACGCGGCCCGATACCTTCATTGCCGAACCGGTCGGGAGTTGTACCGACCTCGTCGCCACGGTGACCTATCCGTTGCGTCGGATGTATGGGGGGAACTTCTCCATCGCGCCATTGAGCGTTCTCGTTGACCCAATCCGCGCACAGCGCGTCCTTGGTCTTGCGGAGGGTGGCAACTTTTCCGAAAAGGTAATCTACATCTACCGTAAGCAATTGGAGGAGGCTGACATCATCGTCATCAACAAGACCGACCTCCTCGATGCTGGTGCGCTCTCTGCGTTGCAATTTGCGCTGAGGAAAAACTTCCCGCATGCCGAAATTATCCAGGTCTCGGCTCGAGGCGGTGAGGGGGTTGAAGAATGGTTCGCGAAAATCACCGATGCCGAACAAGTCGCCCGTCGAGTGATGGAAGTGGATTACGAAGTTTACGCCGAAGGCGAGGCGCTGCTGGGATGGCTCAATGCCACGGTGAACATCACCGCCACCGAGGATTTCGAAGCTGCGGCTGTCATGAAAGCACTCGGCAATACCGTCCGCGACAAACTCGTCGCCCAATCCGCCGAGATCGCGCACTTCAAGATGACTTTCAGTCCCGATACGGGCTTTGCCGAAACCGGCGTTGTCAATCTGGTCCGCAGCGATTACGTGCCCGAACTCTCACAAGACTTGGAAGAACCCACTGCCGGCGGTCAACTCATCCTCAATCTCCGTGCCGAAGCCGATCCGGATCTCCTCGCCGATTCGGTCGTGGCTGGCGTGTCATCGCTCACCCAGACCTTCCCCGGCATGTCTGCCAACATGGATCACCTGGAGCATTTCAAACCCGGTAAACCAACCCCGACCCATCGCGATTCAGCCGTCGAGGTGACGTGACTCCGGTTTTCATTGCGCGTCGTAAATCGTAAATCCAGAATCGCAGCCCGAAATGCCTCGCATCCTTTACTGCCACTGCGCTTACGCCCAGGTCGTCCCGCCGGACACTAAGGAGGAAGTGCTCAGGCAACTTTGTGATTCAGGTGTTGCCTTTGATGCAGTGGCGGATCTATGCGAGATGGCGGCACGCAAAGATCCGGCGCTCAAGCGGTACGCCGAAGGTGATGTCAAAATTGCCGCCTGTTATCCTCGTGCTGTGAAATGGATCTTTGGCGGGGTTGGCTGCAAGCTGAACAATGAGACCACAGAAGTTCTCAACATGCGCACCGAGCAGGCAGAATACATCATGGATACCTTGCTGACGGACGATATTTCCCCCAATCTTCCGGACGACAACGACGCACGCAAACCCACGGAAGAAGAACTTCCCACCGCGAATTGAACATGAGCATCACCGAAGAATCCACCTTGCGCGTCCTGCTTTACGAAGGCACGGGTTCGACCGAACTCGAATCGGAAGACCGCTTCAACACCATGAGCCGGCTCCTGGAAAGCGGATACACCGTCACGCGCGCCACCGGCAATGGGAAGGTCGCCTCGCATGACCGCGGTTCAATGCTCGTGCTGGGTCAGTTTGCCGATGGGCAACCGCCGGCGGACCAGGTCGAACAACCGGAGGCCAGTGTTCGCTTTCAGGATATTTCCGAACTCGATCAAGACGCGATCATTGAGACCGTAGAGAAGACGCGGGACGAAACCGGCGCGGCCGAACACGGCGCATGGAAGCCCTGGTTCCCTGTCATCGATTACGATCGTTGCACCAATTGCATGCAGTGTCTTTCCTTCTGCCTCTTCAACGTCTACGGGGTCGATGACGATAATCAGATCCAGGCGCAGCACCACGACAACTGCAAGACCAACTGTCCCGCCTGTTCCCGTGTCTGTCCCGAGGCCGCGATCATGTTTCCCAAGTACAAGACCGGCCCGATCAACGGTGACAAGGTCACCGCGGAGGACATGAGTGGTGAGAAAATGAAGGTCGACATATCTGCGCTGCTTGGAGGCGATGTTTATTCCGCACTCAGGAATCGAAGCGTTCAGGCTCAGGAAAGATTCAGCAAGGAACGGGATGAAAAGAAGGCCTTGAACGAGCGCCAGAAATGCATGAAGAAACTTGCCGAATCGGCCACGGACATTCCTAAGGAAGTCCTCATGAGCCTGCCGTCTCCGGACGAGATCGCCAAGAAGGCCGATGAAGCCAAAGCGCGCGCCGAAGCCGCTCTCGCCCGGCAACGCGAATTAGAGGGTTAATACTCCAATGCTCCCCGCACTCGTTCTCCGCACACTTCGCTCGGCAAACTTGCGTTGCATCGCGAAGTTCATGTGGAATTTCGGGGTCAAGGGCACCCTCTCGGTCGAACGCTTCAAACGGCGGCTGAAGCGCGGGGACTACTTCCCTCCCTTCCTCTATATCTCGATCATCAACTCCTGCAACCTTCGATGTCAGGGCTGCTGGGTCGACGTGGAAGCTGATCGTAGCACCATCGATCTCAAGGCGATGAACCGTCTCATCGACGACGCCAAGGCGCACGGAAACTCCTTCTTCGGTATCCTTGGTGGGGAGCCGTTCATGCACCCCGAATTGCTGGATATTCTCGAAGCACATCCGGACTGCTACTTCCAGGTTTTTACCAACGGCCAGTTCATCACCGAGAAGACAGCCACCCGTCTCCGGCGTCTTGGCAACGTCACCCCGCTGATCAGCATCGAAGGTTCCGAGGTCGTAAGCAACCAACGACGCGGCAAGCCCAACGTGCTGAATCGCACTCTCCGCGGGCTCGACAACGCCCTGAACGCAAAGCTGCTCACTGGAGTGGCCACCAGCGTCTGCCAGTCGAATATTGATGATCTGCTCACGGAGGAATGGCTACAGAAGCTCATCGATTACGGCGCACATTACGTCTGGTATCATACGTTTCGCCCAGTTGGTCCCGACCCGAATGCGCAGCTTGCCCTGCGTCCGGACCAACTCGTGCGCGTGCGTGAGTTTATCACGACCATGCGTGCGAAGATGCCCATCGCCATGATCGACGCCTACTATGATCATAACGGCACGGCGCTCTGTCCCATGTCCACCGGCGTCAGTCACCACATCAGTCCGTATGGCGACATCGAACCCTGCCCAATCCTCCAGTTTGGCAAGGACAGCATTCACGATGAACGCGGCATCTTCGAAACGATCCGCTCGAGCGAATTCCTAAAGGACTTTCGCGAAGTGAGCGCGGAAGCCACCCGCGGCTGCGTGGTTCTCGAACGTCCAGACCTCGTGAAAAATCTTGTCGAAAAACACGGCGCCAAGGACACGACCGCCCGCGGTTCCGCTGTCAGGGAACTGGACAACATGACTCCCCGCTTCAGCCAGTGGCTCCCCGGCCGCGAAGTCCCCGAGAAACACTGGCTTTATCGATGGTCCAAATGGTACGCCTTCAACGATTTCGGCGCCTATCCGCAAAAAATGTCCGTCGCGGAAGAGAAGGTCAAGGAGCTGGAAGAAACTCTGTGACCAGCTGATCCAGACCAGCGGCCGCGAATCCGCTCTTACTGATCAAAGCAGTGAGCGGCCTCGCGTTTGCGTCTACGAGGTTCCTCGAACGCTTGCCGCTCAATAACTCGATAGAACGGGTCGCATCGTTTTCAACAAGCAACACATCTTTGCCAGGATGTTATGCCGTGGAATTGAAGGTGAACCGCGATTTCCCACACCTCCGCTACGGGCGATGCGCACTTGCCAGCGTTCATGTGTGAGATATTCGGGCTAAATCCTCTCAATTCGGAACTCTCGCGCCTGATTCGAATGAATCGAGCGCAGCGCCTTCCTAAGCCGATTGGACACAAGTCGCGCGCCGAATTCCTGATCTGTCTGGATCAGGATCTTGTTCTCGAAGTGGTTTAGGTGAACCAGCAGCGAATTTCGACACGCTCCGCGGAACGACTTCAACATCTGTTTCCAGCTCATGCCTGCGGACGGCAGTATATTTGTGACGATTACGCCGTTGTTTCCCAGTTTCGAATCCATAATTTCCGGCAATTCCCGCCAGCATACGGGTGGTTTTTCAACGTCGTCTTCGGTCGGCATGGAAAGGTCCTCGATGATCACGTTGAATTCATCGGAATCCTGAAGCCATGTTGCTGCATCCATTCTGTCGAAGCTCAAGTCTCCCTGCCACCCCTTGCACTCAGCAGAAAAGAGGTCGAAACCCCGGTGATCCAAGTCCACAGCACAAATGGCCAGATCAGATCCGAGCGCGCGCAAGGGAGCCATCATTCCTCCTCCCGCAAATCCGAGGAGTGCGGCGCGCGGTCCACTCGCCAGCACGACCGCAGAAGCTGCCAGGAAATCAAACACGCTATGTGTGGGTCCAGGCTTCCCCGGAACTTCGCTCAATACCGATCCGTTCTGGACCAGGCGAAATCCATGGCGCGTATTGGCGACTTCAAAATCCACGACGCCTTTTACGGGTTCCGTTGCCTAAACCCAAGTCTGATAGGGGTTTGTGAGTATTTTTTCATCGCGTGCCGAGGCCGGTTCCGACTTACTCTCCGCCCGACGAACAAGAAATGACGACCGCTCCCGATCCCCCCGCCACAGCCCGCTCCGTCAACGTCCTGAATCACCCCGACCACTTTGCCGACCGTCACATTGGTCCGAACCCGACTGAAACCGAAGCCATGCTCAAGGAGATTGGTTACGGTTCGCTGGACGAGATGGTCGATGCAGTCGTGCCGCGTGTTATTCGTATCCAGAAGGAGTTGGAACTCGCGCCCGCCGAGAACGAACACGACGCGATGGCCCGCCTGCGCGAATTGGCCGGACGCAATCAGGTGATGAAGAGCTGCATCGGGATGGGCTACCACAACTGCTTCGTTCCGTCGGTCATTCAACGGAACATTCTCGAGAATCCCGGTTGGTATACTCAATACACGCCGTACCAATCCGAGATCTCGCAAGGTCGTCTCGAATCCCTCCTGAATTTCCAGAGCATGGTCTGCGACCTCACCAAGATGGAGATCGCAAACGCTTCCCTGCTCGATGAAGCAACCGCCTGCGCCGAAGCCATGACGCTCTCGCATCGGGTAAGAGGAAAGGGTGGCCGTAACAAGTTCCTCGTCGCGGAAACCTGTCATCCACAGAATATCGCTCTCGTCCAAACGCGGGCTGAACCTCTGGGCATCGAGGTGGAAGTTGGACCGGTGGACAAATTTGAGTTTGCGGAAAACGTCTTCGGAATCCTTCTGCAATATCCGGATACGAACGGGATTGCTGGTGACTATTCGGAATTGATCGCGAAAGCCAAGGAAGCCAAGGCGATGATCTGCATGGCCACCGACCTGCTTGCCCTGACACTGCTGAAACCACCGGGTGAACTCGGCGCGGATATCGCGGTGGGCAATTCCCAGCGCTTCGGTGTTCCGCTCGGTTACGGCGGTCCACACGCGGCATTCTTCGCAACACTTGACGCACACAAGCGCAGCCTCCCCGGTCGCTTGGTCGGCGTCAGCAAGGACTCACGTGGTCGTCCAGCGTATCGTCTGACGCTTTCCACCCGCGAACAACACATTCGCCGTGACAAGGCGACGAGCAACATTTGCACGGCCCAGGCCCTGCTCGCAAACATGGCAGCGATGTACGCGGTCTATCACGGTCCCGAAGGTCTCAAGGCAATCGCCAGCCGCGTCGCCAATCTCACTGCCGCGTTGGCCAAGGGCATCGAACGGCTTGGGCACTGGATCGGAATTGGCCAGCACTTCGACACGCTACGCGTGGGAATCAAGCAGGAGACAGGCGATGCCAAGTCGGTGATCTCGCTTGGTGAAGAACGGGGATTCAATCTACGGGTTTACAATGTCAATTCGGTAGGCGTATCGCTCGATGAGACCTCTTCCATCGAAGATGTCCAAACGCTGCTTGAGATCTTCAACAATGGAAGCGCTCCCGATTTTTCGGCAGCTGATCTGGCGCGGGATAGCAGCTTTGAACCGGGGGATGGCTTCAAACGCGAGTCGGAATACCTCACCGCTTCTGTCTTTAAGCGCTACCATTCTGAAACCGAGATGCTCCGTTATCTGAAACGTCTGGAGCAACGCGACCTTTCTCTCACGGCCTCAATGATCCCGCTCGGTTCCTGTACGATGAAGCTCAACGCAGCGAGCCAGATGATTCCGATCACCTTGCCCGGGTTCTCGCAGATTCACCCCTTTGCCCCCATCAAGCAGACCCGTGGTTATCTCGATCTCTTTGCGGATCTTGAAGACTGGCTTGCCGAGATTACGGGCTTCGAGGGCGTTTCTCTGCAACCCAACTCAGGTGCCCAGGGCGAATACGCCGGCCTGCTCGTGATTCGCGAATATCAGAAGAGCCTTGAACAATCGCACCGGAACATCTGCCTCATTCCCACCTCCGCCCACGGCACCAATCCCGCCAGCGCAGTCATGGCCGGTATGAAGGTCGTCGCGGTGAAGTGCGACGATAACGGGAACATTGATGTGGATGATCTCCGCGCCAAAGCCGAGCAACACAAGGAGGAGCTTTCCGCATTGATGGTGACGTATCCATCCACCCACGGTGTGTTTGAGGAAACCATTCGAGAGATTTGCGAGGTCATCCACCACAACGGCGGACAGGTTTACATGGACGGCGCAAACCTGAATGCGCAGGTCGGCTTGTGTCGTCCGGCAGACATCGGTGGAGACGTCTGTCATATCAACCTTCACAAGACCTTTTGCATACCGCACGGCGGGGGCGGACCCGGCATGGGGCCGATTGGAGTTGCGGAACACCTCGTCGATTTCATGCCAGATCACCCGGTCGTGAATCTCGGTGGGGAACAACCGATCGGCCTGGTTTCTGCCGCGCCTTGGGGCAGCCCGAACATCCTGCCAATCTCCTGGATGTATATCGCGACCATGGGCGCTGACGGACTAAAGGCAGCCACCAAGTTTGCCATCCTCAATGCCAACTACATATCCAAGAAATTGGAGAATCATTTCCCCACACTCTACAAGGGAGGCAGCGGATTGGTCGCTCATGAATGTATCCTCGACCTTCGGGCCTTCAAGAAGACCACCGCAGAAGACGTCGCCAAGCGGTTGATGGATTTTGGCTTCCACGCGCCGACGCTTTCCTGGCCGGTGGCTGGGACGCTCATGGTCGAACCGACCGAGAGCGAATCGCAATTTGAACTCGATCGTTTTTGCGAAGCCATGATCGCCATTCACGAAGAGATGACCGCGGTTGAGAGTGGTGAGATGGATGAGAACGACAATCCCCTGAAGAACGCGCCGCATACTGGTGACATGATCGCGGATTCCGGCTGGGAACACCCATACCCCCGTGAACAAGCTGCCTATCCTGTCGAGGGACTCCACGAATTCAAATACTGGCCCCCTGTCGGTCGCGTCGATAACGTCCACGGTGATCGCAACCCGATCTGCACCTGCGACGGCATGGACCAATACGAGGCTTAGCCGCGATTTCTTACAGCCGCTGGACGGGAGAGACGTAGCGCAGACTTCCAAGTCTGCCGTGTCACAGGTTCCCTAACGTCTCCAGACTCGCAGGGCGCGCAGCTATAGACCACCGCTCTCGAAATCTTCAAGCTCGGGCTGGTGATTCACGAGATATGACCAGAAGTTGTGGATGAGCGTGTGACGGGCATGTCAACTTGGGTTTGCAAGAACAACCTAATGAAAGGCTCCCAAATGAACACCCCCGCCACGAGGCGAACATCCGAACCCATCGACTTCAACGCAAGCCAAGTCTGTCAGAGGTTGCTCGAAAGCACCTTCGCCACCGTGCGTCATCGCACCCGGCAGACCAAAGGCAACGGCAGTCGCCAAGCGACCTTGGCGATGGTCTTTCAA
>PBAL01000072.1 GCA_002715965.1 Verrucomicrobiales bacterium
AAAACGCTGAAGGATTGAAACCAGTGGGGATGAGGCATGTCTGAAGAACCATGGCACTGGGAACACGACAGCCCAAGCAAACCGAACTCTTCGTTTCTGCCGATCAAATTCGCAAAGGCTCGGGGCAACCTTTCTATAACCAACTCATCCAAGTGTTGGAAGAAGGTGGCTTCGATCCATTCTTGGAGGAACTCTGCGCCCCTCATTACAAGCCGAGTGCGCCCGCCGCTCGCGCAAAAAACTTGAATATCACTCCCGGTTGCCTTGCTCTATCCCCTCATGAATTCCAAATCACTTGCCACCATCGCGATCGTTGCAGGTTGCGCTTCGTTCAACGTCTCCATTGCCAATGCTGAATCCAATGGCTGGCCGCAGTTCCAGGGCCCCGATCGCACGGGCGTTTCCGGTGAGACCGGTCTGTTGAGGAAGTGGCCCAAGGGCGGGCCCAAAGAGCTCTGGTCGCTGGACGTTGGCGAGGGATTTGGAGGCGCGTCGGTCGTTGGCAGTGACGTCTACATCCTCGATCGCACGGATACCCAGACCGAAGTGCTCCGCTGTCTCGACTTCCGCTCAGGCAAAGAAAAGTGGAATCATACCTACTCCACCAAGCAGGTGAAACTTCCGCACGCCGGATCGCGAAGCACGCCCACTGTTGATGGCGATTACGTGTATTCCTTCGGCCGCCTCGGCAACCTCGTGTGTGTCAATCGCAAGACCCGCAAGGCGGTTTGGAATCACGACGTGCTTACCGAATACAAGCTTGGCGAAACCGCTCGCTGGGGATTCAGTTCTTCTCCCTTGGTCGTGGATGACATCGTGATCGTACCCGCATTGAACGGCGAGATCGGTTACCTCCTCGGATACCACAAGCGCACCGGCAAGCTTGCCTGGAAAGTCGATGGCGCGGGCGGTGCGCACTACGTCTCACCGCAGCTCTACGAAATTGCCGGACGGAAACAAATCCTCACCTACGGTCGGCTCAGCGGCAGCGAGGGGCGTTACACCAGCGTCGATGCCAAAACCGGGAAGGTCCTCTGGCGCTGGGACGGCTACTTCAACAAGATCATGATCCCCATGCCGACGAACATGGCGGACGGCCGTCTGTTCGTGACGGGTGGATACGGTTGCGGTTCTGTCATGTTGCGGATCGACCGGCGCGGTTCGAATTACTCCGTCAAAGAACTCTACCGCATCGACGCTGAAGGCGCGCAGATGCATCCTGCCATCCTCCACGAGGACCATCTCTATATAAACTGGAACACCAACGAAAACCTCCGCGGTGACAAGAAGAAGACCGGCGGACTTGTCTGTCTTGATCCGGATGATGGAAAGATCCTCTGGCGCACGGGCATGAATCCAAATTTCGAACGTGGCAACCTGATCTTTGCCGATGGAATGATCATCATCCTCGATGGCGAACTCGGCGAACTGGCCCTCGTGGATCCCAGTCCCGGCGGATACAACGAACTCGCCCGCGCCAAGGTCTTCACGAAGCTCCGCAAGAAGGGGAACAAGATCTGGGCGCCCATGGCCCTGACAGACGGGAAGCTGATCGTTCGCAGTCAGAATGAACTCAAGTGCCTGGCGCTGCGCTGAACAGCATAGCAGCATTCAATAGAGTCAGCCGTTCGTCGGCCGACTGCTCATTCAGGTTGTGAATGCGCTTCGCAAGACATTGCACGTGCTGGCAGTCCTTGCTTGGGCGCTTTGGATGGGCGGATTCACATTCTACACCGCGGTCTCCCTGCGAGTGGCGCACAAGGTCCTCGGAGACAGCGGTGAGTTCGGATTTGTCACCCAGATCGTAACCGACCGGTTGAACCTGATTGGCACAGTAGCAGTTGTCCTGCTGCTGGCGCATCTGCTCAGCCATTGGCAGGTATTCACGTCCAGGCGCCGAAGAATTCTCATGGGAACGTGGCTCATCCTCGCGATCACCCTCGCGCAACTCTACCACGTCCACAATCTGATCGATGCACTGCTGGATTTCGAACTACGACGTGTTCCTGATCGCGCTGCCTTCGAAGCCGTCCACGACCGCTATGAACTCATCGCGACCGTGCAATGGCTATGCGCTGTTATTCATCTGGCGATGATGCTGACGCATGAACGAGTCAATTCAGTTTCAAACGACAATCGAAATTGACGCCATCGGCTGCGATGTACAAGGAATACGGACAGGCATTTCGGAGGTTGTTTTCATTGAAGGTGGAAAACGTTCCCCCCCCAATACTCGCTCTTTGACGGGAAGAGCGGATCCCTCCGACCCGGTGAGCGCGCCTACTTCCATGAGATTACATCGAGGCTGACCTGTTGGATCGTTCTGTCGATCCCACCCAAGGACATACAAGTCTTCAACGTCGAGATCGGCTGGTCACGTTTCAGCGGTTTTCCATCGGCTCGCGATAGTATTGACTCACCAGCGGAGCGCATCAATGACGCCGAGCACTTGAGCCGGCTCCCGCTCATGTATCTGCGCGATGACGAATACTGGGAGATTGAGCCCTACTGCAAAGTGATCGTGCCACGTCCGTCCTCGACTGAGGTGGTAGAAGAACGAGTCCTGCCCTTGGTGCAGTATGCTGTGGCGAAGATTCGAGAGCATTGGATCCGCTTCGCCGGTCAGTTGAAGACATAGTATCCCACGTGTTCCATCTTCTTGACCAGCGCTGGCGAGTCGCATCGCACCCCACGCCATCATCCGAAGAACATCGAAGTTTGATAATGAGACTCATTCTCAAACTATATTGATAATGAGACTCATTCTCAAACTATACTTTCATAGTTTGGCCATTACGTAGAAGCAACCAGCGCTTGTTGAAGGAAGCACAAAGCCAAATTGTAGACGCCAAGACTGCGGACGGTATGCGTATTGCTGTGACTACCGGGCGATTCGCAAGCTGTGCAGTGTGCGCCGGCTTCATAATCTAATCTATCGAGAGACATTTTTATTTTAAACAATTACACCTTCGCTTGCCAACATCACTTTCAGATGTTACTTGTTTTCTATGAAAGGGAACGAACAGGTCATTGAAGCGCTTAACGCTGGCCTTACCATCGAACTCACCGCCATCAACCAGTATTTCATCGCCTCCAAGATGTGTGCGAACTGGGGTCTTGATGGCTTGGCAGGCCACTTCTATCAGGAGTCGATCGAAGAGATGAAACACGCGGAGGAAGTGATCGACCGCGTCTTGTACCTCGACGGTGTTCCGGCGATTTCCCGCTATGACGTGATCAACGTCGGAGCAACACCCAAGGAACAGATTGAAGGAAGCCTCGCATTGGAAACCAAGGGTGTCGTGGCATACCAGGAAGGCATCAAGCTCTGTCTCGAAGTCGGAGATGCCGGCAGCAGGGATTTGATGGAACGAATGGTCGTGGAATCCGAATCCAGCATCGACTGGGCGGAGGCTCAGCTCGACCTCATCAAGATGATGGGCGTCGAAAACTACCTCTCCCAGCAGATGAAGAAAGCAGGCTGAGCGACGCGACAGCCTTTGCGAAACGCCGGGGAAATGCCCGGCGTTTTTTTGTGCGTTCAAACGTGCCGCAACAGTTGAAGTTGATCTGTTGGCCTGCCTTGCATAGCTTCTTGGTGAAATAATTGGACTTCATCGGTCGTCCCCAAATTGAATTGAATTATCGAACGCCACATGTGCACCTGATTGCGTGCCTCGCGCTCCTGGCGGTCTGTCGCTTACCGGCAGCAGACTACACGCTGTTCGAGAACGAGATCCGGCCGCTCTTCATTCACCACTGCCTGCAATGCCACAGTGGATTGGATCCAGCTGGCGAACTTCGATTGGATCTGAAGATCGGCTGGATGAAGGGGGGCACACGAGGGCCGGCGATCGTTCCTCATAAGCCTGACAAGAGTCTGGTCGTGCAAGTCGTCACTGGAGAGCATCCCGAGCTCAAGATGCCGCGCAAAGGCGAAGCGCTTTCACAGGAGAAGATTGGGCATCTCATCACATGGGTAAGTGACGGTGCACCGGATCCGCGGGATGGAAGTCGGTTCGAGCCACCGCTGTCCGATCCGGCCAGGCTGAAAGATCACTGGGCGTTTCAACCGGTCGCACGTCCTTCTCTTCCAGGCGTTCGAAACGGTGAGTGGGTTCAATCTCCAATCGACACCTTCGTCTTGAAGCGTCTCGAGGATTTGGATCTCGCGCCATCCAAACCCGCGGATCGGCGCACCTTGATTCGTCGCCTGTATATCAATCTGCTGGGCCATCCGCCGACTTACGCAGAGGTTCAGTCGTTCGTGCATGACGAGGAGCCAAACGCCGTCGAGGCCTTGATTGATCGTCTCCTCGCCAGCCCGCAATACGGCGAACGTTGGGCGCGGCATTGGCTGGACGTCGCCCGTTACTCTGACACCGCGGGCTACAAGGAAGTCGGCAAGAACCGTCGCTATGTCTATAGCTACACGTATCGCGATTACGTCATCGAGGCGTTTAATCGTGATCTCCCTTTCGATCGGTTTGTTCGCGAACAGATCGCTGCGGACAAAATGCTTCATTCGGGCGAAGGCGCGACGGCGGCTCTCGGGTTTCTAACTTTGGGGCCCGTCTTCCTCGGCAATAACGACCTCGTGATCGACGATCGGATTGACGTGGTGACGAGGGGCTTCATGGGCTTGAGCGTTCAGTGCGCCCGCTGCCACGATCACAAGTATGATCCGATACCGACGACCGATTACTACTCCCTGTATAGCGTGTTCGCCAGTTCCGAAGAGCCTGAGGAGAAACCGCTGCTCGGGATGCAACCGCCCCAGATCCTTCGCAACGCCTACCTCACCGAACAAGCGAAACGCCAGGCTGCCTATGATGATCTCTTTGCCGAAGAACTGGAGAACGCACAGCACCGGATTCGCAGCAAACTCGGCTCATATCTTCTCGCATTCCACGAACGGGAACTTCCTGCCGGCAAATCACAAGGCACGAACTTCTTCCGGCTTCGAAATCTGAACCCGCGCATCTTTGCGCAATGGCAGAACCTGCTGACGAACGATCTCGTGCGCCCTCATCCGGTGCTGGAACCCTGGCTCGAATTGAGCCGGGTGCGAGTGGGCGCGTTCGCGCACGTTGCTGAAAGATTGCGACGCAATCCAACGATCAATCCGGTGGTCCGCAAAATCCTCAATCCGGCGCCCGGATCACTGCGCGAACTCGCCAGGCGCTACGACGCCATGGCGCGGACGACCGACGCGCCCCGTCCGAATGCCAACCGCAATGTCGAACGCCTTCGCCAATTCCTCCGCGCCGAGGATTCCCCACTCACCGCCCCGGAGTCCGAACACGAGACCCTCGTTCAACTCGTTCGTGAAAAGCTGAATGAGACCAGGGCGCACATCCACGCGTTGGACGCCACGCATCCCGGAGCACCCCGGCGTGCGCACGTACTCATCGACAAGGCAAAACCCGTTCGTTCGGCGGTGTTCATCCGCGGCAACAACCGCCAGCGCGGCCAGCGTGTGCCGCGACAGTTTCTGGAGTTCATTGAAGGCCGCAACCGAAAGCCGTTCACCGACGGCAGTGGCCGTCTCGAATTGGCCGAGGCCATCCTTGGTTCCAGGAATCCACTGACGGCACGGGTGTTTGTCAATCGCGTCTGGCTTCATCATTTCGGGCGGGCGCTTGTTGATACGCCCAGCGATTTTGGAGTTCGCGCTGATCCGCCGACGCATCCGAAACTGCTGGACTGGTTGAGTGATGAATTCGTGTCCAGCGGCTGGTCGGTGAAACACCTGCATCGCCTGATTCTCCGTTCGGCAGCCTGGCAGCAATCCAGCCAGACAAGTGACGCCAGCGTCGAACGCGATCCGGAGAATCGGCTGCTCAGCCGCTTCGAACGGCATCGTCTGGATTTCGAATCCATCTGGGATTCGCTGTTACACGTTTCCGGCAACCTGAACCTTCGCATCCTCGGACAATCATTCGATCTGAATCGCCGTCCCGCCGTGAATCGCCGAGCGGTCTATGGATTCGTGGACCGGACGGAGATGGCAGCGATACTCAAGAACTTCGACGTCGCCACGCCGGACACCTCCGCGCCCAAGCGTTTCCAGACCACCGTGCCCCAGCAATCACTTTTCCTGATGAACAGTGCCTTCATGGTGGAGGCTGCGGAGATACTCGTTGGCAGCCTTGCCGGAACGACCGAACGTGAGCGAATCCGGCAGCTATACCAACGGGCGTTTCAACGGGATCCGCTGGCTCGTGAAATCCGCGATGCGGAAGCGTTCCTTGCGTTGGAGAGTCACCCGGCCAGTTCGCATCAACGCGGAGGTTGGGATTACGGAGTCGGCAGCTTCGACCCAGGAACGGCAATAGTAGAAGGCTTTCAGAAGTTTCCGTTGTTCGCCGATGAAACATGGAAGGAAGAAAAGAAGCTTCCGAGCACGAATTGGAAATACGCCCGACTCACCGCCGATGGCGGACATCCCGGTCCCGGGTTGCACATCTCAACCATCCGGCGATGGATTGCGCCCGCGACGGGTGAGGTTTCAGTAGATGGATCGATTACACACAACCGTCGTGGTGAGTCAGATGGCGTTCAAGGATTTGTGGTTTCGTCAGGCACCGTGCACTGGCAATCGATCGTGCGCGGCAGCACGCAGCCGGCCCGGGCCGGCTCGATATCAGTTCAGCGCGGCCAAGCATTGGATTTCATTGTGTCCTGCCGAGCGAACCAAAATGGCGATCTTTTCTCGTGGGCTCCCCGCATCGCCTATCAATCCGTTGAGCCGGGACAGGGCGGCTTCCGCAGGTTTTGGGATGCAGGCGGAGATTTTGGACCGCCCACCAAGCCTCCGCCTCCTCCATCGCGTTGGACGCAGCTTGCACAAGTGCTCCTGGTTTCCAACGAGATGCTCTTTGTTGATTGAATTCAGATTCAAAAAAATGCCGGGCGGGAACGAGTCCCGCCCGGCGGCTGCTTTTTGGTGGTTTGTGGGGATGAATCAGGGGGCAATCGCGCGGTAGCAACGACGAACCCGACTGGACGAATCCTGATCGGTGAACTGGAAGTTACCGACTGCACCGGTCACGACCCCGATTGTGATCCATTGGTTGAGGTTGGATGAAGCCTGGATCTCATAACCCGCTCCAGTGTCGCCCAGGTCGAACTCCAGCTGGAATTGTCCATTGGAGAGCAATCGATGGAGACGGTGGAATCGCGGCGCGACAGGCTGGTCGATGTTCAGAATCGTGCCAATGGCCTGTGTGTTTATTAGAGTTCCGGGGGATGGGTTGGACAGCACCAGCCTGAAGGTCTCCGTTAACCGCGCTCTGCCGCCAACTTCAATCGGAAACCGATTGGACAACCGGCGTGCCGATCCCACCCATAAGAGAATCCCCCAAGCGCACATAGGGGATTTCGAAGCCCACGAGAACCACCGTTCGCTTGAGTTTTGCGAACGATTCCCTCATTTTCCGGTCCGACATCTTCTTTTATGGGAAACACAGCCGACCTGCTGAAAAAGCTGCTGAAGGAAAGAATCCTGGTCCTGGATGGTGCGATGGGAACGACGCTTCGAACCTATGGGTTGACCGAGGAAGATATCCGAGGTGAACGATTCAAGGACGCGAAGGTTGATCTTAAGAACAATGGTGACCTGTTCTCAATTTCTCGGCCCGACGTTCTGCTTGATATCCACAAACGCTTCCTCGAAGCCGGTTCGGATATCGTGGAAACGAACACGTTCGGCGCAACGACGTTGGGGCAAAGCGAATTCTTCGTGGAATCTCCGGTTGAATCTGGAGGCCGTAAGGATCCTGAGTTCTTCAGCTCCGTAATGGAAAACGAAACTCTAAGGGACCTTGCTTGGGAGATAAACACGACTTCCGCCCGGCAATGTCGGCAGGCATGTGATGAGGTGGGCAATGCGACTGGCCGGCAGCGATTTGTAGCCGGGGCAATCGGCCCCATGACTGTTTCACTGACCAACGCTCCCGATGTCGAAGACCCAGCGTTTCGCGCGGTGATATTTGATCAGGTGAGAGACTCTTACGAGCACCAGGTTCGCGCGTTGATCGCTGGTGGCGTCGATATCCTCATGGTTGAGACGATCTTCGATTCGCTGAACGCCAAGGCGGCCTTGGTCGCGATCCAGGAAGTCTTCGCAAAAGACAGCGTCGAACTGCCAATCATCATCTCTGCCGCCGTTGGCAAAGGCGGGGACACAATGATTTCCGGCCAAATCGTCGATGCGCTATGGAACGCAGTTCGCCACGTGAATCCACTCGCGGTTGGCCTGAACTGCTCGCTCGGACCGGAACCTATGAAGTTTCCATTGACGGAACTTTCCAAGATCGCTGACACGGCAGTCTCCTGTTATCCGAATGCGGGTTTGCCCAATGCACTCCGCGATACCGGATTCGATCTCGACCCGCCGGACATGGAAAAGGCGCTTGGTGATTACGCACGGGATGGATTGATCAACTTCGCCGGTGGATGTTGTGGCAACACGCCCGATCACATTGCTGCGATTGCCAAGGCGGTGGAGAACGTCGAACCAAGACAATACGCTGAGCCTCGTACGGACATGCGACTCAGCGGTTCGCAATCGTTTACCCATGATCCCCAGAACTTCCTCATGGTCGGTGAACGCACGAACATCACTGGTTCGCCAAAGTTTAAGCGGCTGATCAAGGAGAACGACTTGGAGGCGGCTCTTTCCATTGCGCGCCAGCAGGTCGAGAACGGCGCCAACGTCATCGACATCAACATGGACGAGGGAATGATCGATTCCGAAGCCATGATGGTGAAATTCCTGAACCTGATTCAGACGGAACCGGACATCACCAAGGTGCCAATCATGGTCGACTCCTCGAAGTGGAGTGTCATCGAGGCGGGACTGAAATGTCTGCAGGGCAAAGGCATCGTCAATTCAATCAGCCTGAAGGAAGGCGAGGAACCGTTTCTCGACCACGCACGCACGATTCGCAAATACGGTGCGGCCGTCGTCGTCATGGCATTCGACGAACAGGGCCAAGCCGACAACTTCGAGCGTCGCAAGGAAATCTGTCAACGCAGCTACGATCTGCTCACGCAGAAGGCCGAGTTTCCGCCCGAGGACATCATCTTCGATCCGAATGTGCTTACCGTCGGAACCGGCTTGGAGGAACACGTCAACTACGCTGTCGACTTCATCAATGGCACCAGATGGATCAAGGAGAATCTGCCACACGCCAAGGTCAGCGGTGGCATCAGCAATATTTCTTTCAGTTTCCGTGGTAACAACGTCGTCCGGGAAGCAATGCACTCGGCCTTCCTCTTCCATGCGGTGAAGGCCGGTCTGGACATGGGCATCGTGAACGCCGGCATGCTCGCGGTTTACGACGACATTGAACCGAATCTCAAAGAGTGCGTTGAAGACGTCCTCCTCAATCGTCGCGAAGACGCCACCGAACGGCTGATCGAACTCGCTGAGGAACTCAAACGCCAAAAGAACGAGGGCGGTGCAGAAGTCGAAAAAGCCAAGGCAGAATGGCGCGAATGGCCGGTGGAAAAACGACTTGAACACGCCTTGGTGAAAGGTATCGCGGATCATGTCGAGGCAGACACTGAGGAAACCCGCGCCAAACTCGGCAAACCGCTCTCAGTGATCGAAGGCCCGCTCATGGACGGCATGAATGTCGTCGGCGATCTGTTTGGTTCCGGCAAGATGTTCCTTCCGCAAGTCGTGAAGTCCGCCCGCGTCATGAAGAAGGCCGTCGCCTACCTGGAACCCTTCATGGAAGCCGAGAAGGTCGCGGGTGAATCTGCCGGAAAGATCCTGCTTGCCACCGTGAAAGGCGATGTTCACGACATCGGCAAGAACATCGTCGGCGTTGTGCTCGCCTGCAACAACTACGAGGTCATTGATATGGGCGTCATGGTTACCTGCGACAAAATCCTTGCCAAGGCGCGTGAAGCGAACGTCGACGTGGTCGGCCTCAGCGGACTCATTACGCCGTCGCTTGATGAGATGATTCACAACGCACGTGAAATGAAGAAGCAGGGATTCAGCATCCCCCTCCTCATCGGTGGCGCGACCACGAGCAAGGCGCACACCGCAGTGAAAATCGACCAGCACTACCCCGAGCCCGTCGTCCACGTTCTCGACGCCAGTCGCGCTGTCCCGGTTGTCTCCAGCCTCCTGAGCAACGACCAGAAGGCCGCCTTCGTGAAGAACCTCAACGAGGAATACGACAAGGCACGCGAGGCGCACAGCGGACGCAAGGTCGATCTCGTCAAACTACCCCAGGCCCGTTCCAACGCCGGACAGCTCGACTGGTCGAACTACGAAACGCCCCAACCCGAGTTCACCGGCGTCCGAACGCTTTCATCCGAGAACGACGAAATCAGCATCAACGACCTGATCCCGTTCATCGACTGGTCACCCTTTTTCCACACCTGGGAACTCCGCGGACGCTTTCCGAAAATCCTCCAACATGAAAAATACGGCGAAGAAGCCACCAAGCTCTACAACGACGCCCAGAAGCTCCTGCAAAAGATCAAGACTGAGAAGCTGCTCGGCCTTCGTGCCGTTTACGGATTTTTCGCGGCTACCAGCGACGGCGACGACGTGATGCTGAACGGCGATTCCGATGCGACCTTCCACTTCATCCGCCAACAGATAAAGAAGGCCGACGGCAAACCAAACTACTGTCTCGCCGACTTCATCTCGCCTGACGCTGAGAAGAAAGATCATGTCGCCGGATTTGCGGTCACCGCCGGTATCGGCTTGAAGGAACTTGTCGACGGCTACAAGGAAGACAACGACGACTACAACGCCATCATGAGCGAAGCGCTCGCCGATCGTCTGGCGGAAGCGTTTGCCGAGTGCCTCCACAAGCGGGTCCGCAATGAATGGGGATTTGGCAAGGATGAAGGACTCTCGAACGAGGAACTCATTGCGGAGAAATATCAGGGCATTCGTCCGGCTGCCGGTTATCCCGCCTGCCCCGACCACACCGAAAAGCGAACGCTGTGGAAACTCCTCGATGTCGAAAAGAACGCCGGAATCCAGTTGACCGAAAGCTGCGCCATGTGGCCCGGTTCAAGTGTCAGCGGCCTCTACTTCAGCCACCCGGAATCAAAATACTTCGGCGTCAGCAAGATCGGTCGGGACCAGGTGGAGGATTACGCGGCTCGCAAGGGGATGGAAGTTGAGGAAGTTGAGCGTTGGCTTGGACCAAACCTTGCCTACGATCCCGACTGAGCCGCTCGGGCGAACTGGCCGCTGCACCCCAATTCTAATCTGAGAATGAGAAGCGTGAGGGAGAACACTTGATCGTATCTGGCGCGTGCACTTGTAAGAAAACCAATCGAGTGCATTCGCGCACACCAACACTCCATCAATCGACCCCGCCCGCCTGATGGTTTTCAACTGGTTTGTCATTCCGGCCATCCTGCTCGCGTTTGCGCTGTATCCCTTCGGCCGCATGCTCGCCGCGGAAACGGAAACGCGTAGCGATGACATCATGTTTGGGATTGAAGGCCTGTTCTTTGCCCTGCCCGTGATCGATTTCTTCGCCTTTCACCTCGAGTGGTTCCACGGCTGAGAGCGCTTCCATACCATTCGGTCTGTCATTGGCACTGAGGTGCTTGCCGGGGCAGTCGGGTGCTCGGAGGCATGTGCGCGGAATGGAGTCGTGAGTATCGTTTCTTCGGACGAATTGGTGTGCCCACCGCGATGGTATTGTTCGTCCTGCTCCCGCACCTTGACCCGCTGTTCAACGGCGCCGAATTCCGCCAATTTGAAAACCATTGGGAAAAAGAAGTCTGCACGCAATCCAAGCCCTACTCCAGCGGTCCGGCCGCCACAGCCTCCATTCTGAGGCGATTCGGCAAGAATGGAGTCGAAGAACGCATCGCCCGAAAAACCTTCACCAGCCAGAACGGAACTCATCCCTGGCATCTGTCCCGCTTCATTGAGAAACAAAAGCTGGAGACCACTTTCCACCTGCAGGAACCAGCCCGCGGCATCATCGTTTCGAGCCTCGCCCAGATCCGCAAATCCGATGGATTGCACCACATCGCGATCCTCGGCAACAACACCAACGGCCAGTTCCTCGTGGGCGATCCCGCGTTCGGCGAATTCGTGTTCGACAAGTCCGCGCTCACGAATCGCTATGATTTCAGTGGTCTGTTGCCAAGAGCCTGTCTGAAAAAGGCATTAGAGAATTGGCGGTGACGCACGGTTCATCGGTATGAAGTTCTTTTCCTCTCGTCGTTCAGCGTGTGAAATTCTCAACCCTCTTATTAAGAATTCCAACGTGATTCTCACCCATCCTCTGCCAGCAATATCCCAATCGCCTTCTCCACGTGCTTGTTGACGAAGTCGCCCCAACGAAGTTTTCCCGCGCGATCGATGATGTAGTAGTCCGGTGAACTGTTTGCCCGGTAACGCTTGTTCGTCGCGTCCTTCTTGTCAATGGCAACGGGAAACTTGATTCCACGATTCTTCGCGAGTTCGCCCATTCGTTCCGAACCATCTGATGCGCAAACACCGATGATCACAACTCCCTGGTCGGCATACCTTTTTTGAAGTTCGTTGAGATGGGGGATCGACCGCACGCATTCCGCGCACCAAGTCGCCCAGAAGTCCAACACGACGATTTTGCCCTTGAGGGAACTGAGCTCCAGCGGTTGGGAATTGAGCCACCCTTCCAACGACAGTTCCGGCGCCGGTTTGCCGTGCATCTCACTGATGGCAAAACGCTCGTCGCTGTTTTCCAGGTCGGGACTTGGAGCAGCTATTCCCGACGTGGCACTGAGCAATATTGAACATGCGAAGCAGATAAATCGACGTCTAAACACCTGAGAAAAGGGTGCAATGTGTGTCTTGGGCAAACAAGCAGGCATTACATTTTTTTGACATCACCGTGCTTGTTTCGCGTAAACATCTGACTAATCTCGTTAAAGCCCGATATGAATGCCAAACTCCTCTCCGTCATCCTTCTCCTCGCGGGTCTGATCGGCGGCTATAAACTGGGTCAGCGTTCTGCCCGCATTGAACAACCGCAGGTCATCACTGAAAACAAGCCGTCCGGCACGGCCGCAATTGCACGACGGGCTTCCACTGAGATTCAACAAGAGCCCGAGGCAGCGACGCCTCAAGACGGGAGCCTCGAGGCAATTGCCCGGCGGGTTCGCGCTGCGCTTTCTGCGAGCAGTTCGTATCAGCGGACTGCACTGGTCGCCAATGCCATCCGCAAGGTCCCCGTCGAGCAATTGCCGCGGCTGATGGAGATGCTGCGGGACACGGTCAACCTCAGCTATGGTTACACGGTCACCTATGTTGCACTTCCCATGTGGGCGGAAGTCGATCCGGCAGCTGCACTGGAATATGCGAACACTCTCAGTAGCTCGCGCCGATCGTCCGCCATCACTTCAGTGCTCACCGGTTGGGCCCGGGCCGACCTGGACGGCGCCATCAACTACGTGAGCCAGCTTGAGCATGGATCTGCGCGCACGGCTGCCGCCAAGGCGATCGTCACCATCCTGTCCGAGCAGGATCCGGCAAGAGCGTTGGCGTTCATCCGCAGCGAACGTCTGCATTCCACGCGCTCATCCAGCCCTTCCACGCATTTCTTCGAGCTTTGGGGCAACTCTGATCCCCAATCCGCTGCGGCAGAAGTATTGAAACTTCCCTCCGGCAAGGAACGTGACTATGCCCTCCGCAATCTAGCGCGATCCTGGGCCGGCAAGGATCCGAACGCTGCGCTCGTCTGGGTCCAATCCCTCCCCCCGAGCAACGGACGCCGATATGCCTTCACCGCAATTCTCTCCGCGATCGCCGAGACCAATCCCGCTCTCGCTTCATCGCAGGTGATGACCCTTAACGGTGCTGCGCGCTATGACGCGATTTACGCGCTAACCGGCCGTTGGGCGAAGCACGACCTGAACGGCGCCTTGAATTGGGCGACCGGCTTGCAGGGAACGCAGGAGCGTGATCGAGCGCTCCGCGGACTGGCTTCGCAATGGGCCGAAAGCGATCCGCAATCGGCGGCTGCCTTTGTCGACACACTGCCGATGGGAACGTCCCGTTCCGGACTCACCACCACCATTGCATCGGCTTGGAGCAAGAAAGACCCGAGTTCCGCGCTCAACTGGCTTCAAGATCTTCCAAACAGTTCGATGAAGAACAGTGCCATGGCCACGGCCGTGGACAACATGGCCAATTCCGATCCGGCTGGCGCGTCTGAATGGATCAAGGCGATCCCTTCCGAAAGTTCGCGTCGAAGATTGTACGACGACATTGCATCCGGTTGGGCTCGCAAAGATCCGGAATCCGCCATCGCTTGGGTGGAGAGTTTGCAGAACGGACAACGCGATGCCGCGCGACAAATTGTGCGCGACATGGGTTCACGTGCTCCTGCCCGCGTTGCGAGATTCGTGGCGGGATTACCCGACGCCACCCAATACGATCTTGTGGACGACATTGCATCGGCGTGGGCCGGGTCCAATCCGACGGCAGCTCGTCAATGGGCCGAGGGCCTCCCGGAAGGCCGCAGCAAGACGCGGGCAATGACGACGCTGATCAATAATGTTTCAAGTTCCGATCCCCAAACGGGCGCGCAGATGGCCTTGAGCCTCGGCAACGAGAGTTCCCGTAATTCCTCCATTCAAAGTCTCGCCGCCAAGTGGGCCGGCAATGACTCCGAAGCTGCATTGGCCTGGATCGAAACTCTCCCCGGTGGCAGTACGCGTGAGCGTGCAATGCAGGGGCTGATTTCCGGGATCGCGGGCAACGAACCGCGCACCGCTGCGGAGTACGTCGCTGGTCTGCCTGCTGGCAAGATACAGGATTCCGCTGCACTTACGGTGGTTTCTCGTTGGGCCAGCAGCGAACCAGGAGCAGCCGCAGATTGGGCGGCCCAATTCCCCGAGGGGAACACGCGGCAGGGAGCCATGCGTTCGGTCATGAACACCTGGGGCAAGAGCGATGCACCGACGGCCAGTCAATTCCTCGCCACGCTCCCCGAAGGAACTTCCCGCATGCGGGCAATCGAATCCTTCGTTGATGCAGCCGATTCGCGAAATCCGGAATATGCGGCCAAATGGGTGACATCTTTGGAACCCAACGAGAAGAATCTTGGCCGCATTGAAAAGGTCGCCCGCTACTGGATGGCCTACGATCCTGAAGCAACCAAGATCTGGCTCAGCACGACCGCGTTGCCGGAGGATCGACGCAAGAAGGTGACGGCGCGATCTGCCCCGACCACCCTGTCGAAAGGTTACTCCCGATATGGGTTCGACCTTGAGGCGGCAGATGGTGCGTTCCAGACGCTGAAATTTTGTTGATCGAGAAGTGGCTTCGAGTGCCAACCGTAGCTCAGACGGCTCGCCTGTGAACACTGGAAGCCACTTCTACTCGGAAGCTCGTCCCGCCACCACTCACCTGCCATCGCGCCACTGTTCCGACCCGCTGCGATTCACGGTTTTCCTTGGGAGCGAAACTGGTTTACAATCTGCCAGATAGACAGATGACAATTCGATTTCTCTTTGCGTTTGCGTCACTGGTTCTGCTCGCTGGAGTGCGAGCGGACTACGATTCCATCGTGCTCAAGGACAAGCCAGTTGCATATTGGCGACTCCAGGAATCGCTCGGAACTTATTTCAAGAATTCCGGAAGTTCCAAGAGTTCGCTGTCTGGAGTTCCGGTGCGGGGGGTGAAGATGGGCGAAGAAGGTCCACGCACGCCGGAGTTCCCAAAATTTTCGAAAGATACTGCCTCAGCGTTGTTCAAGAACGGGAACTACATCAAGATCAAGGATCCCGGCGAGAAGAGCGATCTGGATTTCAATCTGGGTGACAGCATCACTCTCGAAGCGTGGGTCAACCCGCGCCATCACTCTGCGAATCGTTTCCTCTATGTGATCGGCAAGGGACGGACCAACAACAAGGGCGTTCCGGCCAACAATCACAATTATGCGCTCCGCTTGAAGGGTTCCGGCAAGATCACCTTCCTCTTCCGCAACTCCGATAACACCCAATGGCATCGCTGGACTTCGACGACCGGTTTTTCCACCGAGTCCGATTGGCACTACGTGGCAGTGAGCTACACCTTTGGCGACGGCGACAGCTTGTCCGGGTTCATTGACGGCAAGCCGGTCAAGGGCACCTGGGACATGGACGGCAAGAGCGACAATGCGCCATTTGTTGACAACGACGAACTGTGGCTTGGGTCTACCCAAGGTGGCAGTGCGAGCAGTGGTTTCGATGGCAACATGAGTCACATCGCCATCTATCGGAAGACCCTGTCTGCCAAACAGGTCGCTGAACGATTTGCCTACAAGCACCAGAAGCGAATTATTCCGATCGGCAAAATTCCTGAGGGAAAGGTTCTTGCCGAACTGATCGAAGACGTTCCCGCCGGGAACAAGTTCAGTCCTGGTAAAGGCGAAGTCAGCGCTTCATTCCACCTCGATGCCTTCGGCCTGACACGTCTGCCCTTCGCTTACGACAAGCGCGGCATCCGTACGGACCGATCGCAGGCCATGCTGTTGCGGCTTTCGTCCCGCGTCGCACTTCCGAAAGGAAAACACGAACTGCTCCTGCGTGCACTGAACGGCTCTCGACTGTTTGTTGATGGCAAACAGGTCGTCACCACCAAGTTCAACAACGGCAACACCAGCGGACATGGCACTGTGCCCCCCATTCCGTCAGTTCTTCCCGACGGCCTCCGCTACCTGAGACTGGGGCACGATGAGAAATACTTCACCTGGGAATCGGATGGTAAGCCACATCTCTTCACCCATGAAATTTACGTCGGCGGCAGGAACCGCAAACCCGACATCGGTGAAGCTTCGCTCAGCCTGTTGAAGGAGACGCGTTACCATCTGCTCGCTCCGGTTGCTGCGATCGAACACTCCGATGAAGGCTGGAACGACTACGCTGAAGCGCTCGAAACACAGCTCGATGAACTGGATGCACGCACACGTCGCGCCGCTGCTGCCAAGCAGGACGACTATTGGAAACGACGCCACGCACAGGCAATAGAGTTCATTGCCTCGCTCAAACCAATTCGTCTGCCAGGCAGTTACAAGAATTCAAAGCCAATCGATCGATTCATCGACGCCAAGATTCGGAAAGACAGAAAGAAGGCTGCTGGGCGGATTAATGATGATGCCTTTCTTCGACGGGCTTCCATCGACCTCACGGGCAGGATTCCCTCGCCGGAGACAATCAGAAGGTTTCGTGTGCTCCCCTCGGACAAGCGTCGGACGCAGATTATCGATCACCTGCTCGAAGACCCGGGTTGGGCCGACAACTGGGTCGCGTATTGGCAGGACGTCCTCGCGGAGAATCCCGCCATTCTCAAACCCACGCTCAACAACACCGGTCCGTTCCGTTTCTACATTCACGAAGCGTTCAGCGACAACCGAAGCATGGATCGCTTTGCCAGTGAAATGATCCTGATGGAAGGCAGCATCTATGGCGGTGGAGCAGGCGGATTCAAGCTCGCCACCCAGAACGATTCCCCGATGGCCGATCGCGCGCAGATCGTTTCCCAGGCCTTCCTGGGCCAAAACCTGGCTTGTGCTCGCTGCCACGATTCGCCGGTTCACGAACACACCCAGCAACAGACCTTCCAACTCGCGGCCATGCTCAACCGCGGGAATCTCAAGGTGCCCGCCACCAGTTCACTGCCTCCCGACGCCAACCCGCGCGCCAAACGAAAGATTGAGCTTTCAATCAAGCCCGGCGATTCCATCAAACCCGGCTGGGCCTTCCCGCAGTTCGATCGTTCGGATTTGTCTGACGGTTTGCTGCAGAATCCCAAAGACAGCCGCGAACAACTTGCTGCGCACTTCACCGGTCCGAAGAATCTTCAGTTCGCCCGTACGATCGTGAACCGCGTCTGGAAGCGCTACTTTGGCCTTGGCATCGTTGAGCCGGTCGACGACTGGGAGAATGCCGAGGCCAGTCACCCTCAACTCCTGGATTGGCTCGCGCGCGAGTTCGTGAACAACGGATACGACCTCAAGTGGCTTGCCCGCGAAATCACCAGCTCGCGCGCCTATCAACGCCAGGCGATCGAAAACGAAGACGAGGATGACCTGCTCGGCACGCGTTGGTTCACCTCGCCTCAACGCCGTCGCATGACCGCCGAACAATTGCTTGATTCTCTCTTTGCAGCTGTCGGCAAGGACTTGGATTCCGAACTGCTCACCCTCGACAACGACTATCGCCGATCGATCAGCACCTTCCTGAACCTCGGTTTTCCGAAGCGCGCATGGGAATTCACCACGCTTTCCAATGACCGTGATCGTCCCGCGCTCTCGATGCCAAAGACGCAGGCCATCATTGACCTCCTCAAGGAATTCGGCTGGCGCGAAACCCGCCAGGGCGCACGCACGGTTCGCGATGATTCGCCAAACGTCCTTCAACCGGCCGCACTCGCCAATGGTTCCGTCGGCAACGGACGCGTCTCCCGTCTCTCCGACGACTGCGAAATCACTGAACTCTGCCTGACCGATCAATCGCTCATCCAATTGGTGAACGATGTCTTCGAACGAATTCTCACGCGATCACCCGCCAATGACGAACTTCTCTTGTTCGTAAAGTTTCTCAAACCCGGCTACAAGCAACGCCTCGTCAAGAATCCCCAACGCAAGGCACGCGAATACGACAAGAGCCTCCTTCTCAGTTGGTCTAATCACCTTAATGCCAAGTCGACTGACATCAAATACGAGGTCGAACAGAAGGCTCGGCTTGGCGACGAACCGACTCCACGACTGACGAAGGACTGGAGAGGCCGCATGGAAGACATGGTTTGGGCGTGTCTCAACAGTCCGGAGTTCCTGTTTATCCCATGAGCCGGCCGGCGCTTGCGACGGACGCACGAGCTGATAATTCAATTGAAATGACTTTTACCGAACTCAAGCCGCAGATCGACGATTTGCCGATTGATGAGCAGCCCGATTGGCTGCCTACCTGGTGCACCTTCAGAACAAGCGTGAAGAAGCCGAACATCCTACGAAGGAGGAGCCGGAGTGGATTACCATCGAGCAACTCGACGAGGCGTGGTCCGAGTAGTGCGTCATGGTCGGGTATCGTGTCCTCATCACAGATGCCATCCTTGAATTTAGCAGGATTCGAAAACGCGACCGGGATGAAATCAGAATGTTTTTGAGAAGCCTGAGAAGCAACCCGTATCAAGAGGGCGACCACGTCGAGCTGGACGAAGTCGACAGGATTTTGCACGTGAACATCGTTGGAAAGATTGCGCTTGCCTACTGGGCCGATCATGCGGCGAAGGAAGTGAAAGTTACCAATGTCAGATCTGCTGACTTTTAGAATGATGAATCGACGTTCGTTTATTTCCGACGGCTCCAAGCTGGGGCTGGGCACTGCATTGATGGCGGGCAATCCGAGTGCGCTTTTGTCCAACCCGCATGATGTCATCTACCCCAAGGGCAAGGCTGAACACTGCATCATGCTCTGGCTGGCGGGTGGCGTTTCCCAGGCCGATACCTGGGACCCGAAGAGATTGGGCGATCCGGATAAGCGGGTCACCGGCTCGGCATATCCTGCGATCAATACTGCCATCCCGGGAGTGAAGGTTTGCGAGCATTTGCCGAAGACGGCCGCCATGCTCGACCGCTTCATGCTTGTCCGAACGGTGAATCACAAAATCGTCGATGAACATTCCGCGGCCACGAATTTCATGCATACCGGTCGGCCGACTCAGGGAACCATCATCTATCCGTCGATAGGTTCCATCGTTGCCAACCAACGCGGCAACCTCGCCGATGGCATTCCGCCCTATGTCGTTATCGGTTATCCAAGCATCCAGCGCGGCCCTGGCTTTCTCGGCTCGAAGTCCGGCTTTGTCTCCCTCACCGACACGGAAGCCGGTCCGGCCGGATTGACTCGGCCGAGCTACATCAACAGCGCGCGCCAGCGGGACCGCGAACAGCTTCTTAACCATCTTCGAAAAAGATTTCGGGTGAAGCATCCGAATGACAAAAAGATTGCTGACTATGATGCCGCGGTCAGTGAGAGCTTTGCCCTGACCAAGGGCGACTTCATGTCCGCCTTTGAGCTGAAGAATGAATCTTCCACGCTTCGCGAATCCTATGGAGACGAGTTTGGCCAGCGATGCCTCCTTTCCCGCCGATTGGTTCAGCGCGGAGTCCGCTTCATCGAGGTGTCGTTCAACCTGAACTTCATCAACGGCACTGGCTGGGACACCCATCGCGATGGGCAGAAGAACCAGCACATCTTGATCCGCCAGCTCGACCAGGCCCTGACCGCGCTTGTGACGGACTTGGAAAAACACCGGCTGCTGGACAAAACCCTCATCGTCGTCGCCAGCGAATTCGGCCGACCACCGGAGTTCGACAGTGGTGGCGGACGCGGTCATTGGTCCAAGTCATTCAGCGTTGCCATGGCCGGGGGCGGATTGAAGACCGGCCAGGCGATCGGCGAATCTGACGAACTCGGCAAGCAGGTGGTTTCTGAGCCGGTCTCCGTCCCGGACCTCCACGCCACGATTCACTGCGCCTTGGGAATCAATCCCGGCAAATACCTCCACGACGGCTCTCGTCCAGTGCCCATTACTGATCGCGGCAAACCGATTGCCAAGCTCTTTTCGTGAGCGACGGGCCGAGTCTGGAACTGGATCGAATTCGGATGCGAAACGCACGGATTTCAGGCTGGTTTCGCGTTGAAAAGAACCTTTACAAGGCAACGTAACCCTTTAAGGTCCGATGAGTTTTCACGTGACAGCATGAACTACCTCAAGCATTTCCTTCTCTCCGTCACGGCGATCATCCTCTTCTCAGGATGTGCCGGTGCGGAGCGCAAATTGGGCCGGGGGATCAATAACGTCATGGAGATCACCCGCATGGGCGAATTCAGCCGTTCCATCGAGCAGACCGGCCTCTGGGATGGCCCCGAGCAGGCGCTCACCACGGGTGTGATTCGCGGTTTCAATCGGACTGCGGCCCGCATGGCGATCGGTTTCAGCGAAATCCTCACTTTCCCAATCCCAACTCCAAACTACGACCCATATTTCTTTCCTGAGAAGTGGTTTCAAGACCCTTTCAGAAAGACCCCCACCGATCCGTTTCGGGAGGACCTGAACTTCCCGGACAACTATCGTCCGCGCAAACTGCATGACGCCATCTTCGCGACCGACACCATGGTTGGATTTGCTGGTGGTGAGATCGTTCCGTGGATTCCGGGCAGCCGCTTCCGCGTGTTTGAGCGTTAAGTCACAAGTCTTTCCAAGGGCGCCAACAATCGTTGGCGCCTTTTCTTTTTCCGGATGACCGTCCACCACCAGTCCCACTGCAAGATCAATCTCCTGCTCAACATTCTGCGCAAGCGGGAAGATGGTTTTCATGAACTCGAAACGGTAATGGCCCCCGTCGCGTGCTTTGATGAACTGGAGTTTTCAAAGTCGCACGCCGGAATTCGCATCATTGGTAATCACCCCGAACTCAACGACGATCCGCAGAACCTGATCCGGCGCGCCGCCCAGGCTTTTTTTGCCGAGACGCGGATCGAACCCGAGGTTCACATCCGGCACGAGAAACGCCTTCCCATGGCTGCGGGTTTGGGAGGCGGGAGCTCGAACGCGGCCCACACTCTGCGAGGGCTCAATGAACTCTTCGATGAACCGTTAGCCTCCGACGATCTCCACCGCCTGGCCGCCCAGCTTGGATCGGACATCAATTTCTTTTTGCAGGACGGACCTGCAATGGCCACCGGGCGGGGCGAGCAGGTGGAATCACTCGAGCCGTTTCCCGCCCTGAAAGACGCCGGCCTCCTTCTGATCAAGCCTGGATTTGGTGTCTCCACACCTTGGGCATTCAAGAACCTAGCCCGCTATCCGAAAGCGCTCGAAGGAACGCCAGGTCGTGCAAAACTACTGGTCGAGTTGTTGAACGGCAGTGATGTCGGAAGCGCAACTGCCGAATTCTACAACTCACTCGAAGCATCGGTTCTTCCCAAGCATCCGTTGCTCAAGATCTATCAGGATTTCCTGAACGAGCATGGGGCGATCGTCTCTCTCATGTCCGGAAGCGGTTCAACCACGTTCGCTGTCACTGGCAGTGAGGTGGACGCAAAGGAATTGGGGCAGGCATTTGTTGCAAGATTCGGAAACCACTGCTGGACCTCGGCCACACGACTTCAGGGCTGATCGTCAATCGTGACACCTCCACCGGTTTCGGACAGCAACGGAAGCGTGGAGCTTATTTGAAGCTTGGAGTTTGTCGCTTGGAGCTTTTCATTGGCCTATGGACGTAGCCGAACACAATCGCCGCGCATGGAACACCGAATCCAATGACGGTTGTGATTGGTCTACGCCGGTGACTCCGGATGTGATCGAACGGGCGCGCGAAGGCGACTGGGGGATCATCCTTACTCCCAAGCAACACGTGCCTCGTAATTGGTTTCCGGAGACGATGGACGACGTCGAGATTCTGTGCCTGGCATCCGGTGGCGGACAACAGGTTCCCGTATTGGCGGCCGCCGGAGCCTCGGTGACCAGTTTCGATCTCTCAGATGAACAATTGGCAAAGGACAAGATGGTCGCGCAGCGAGACGACCTTGACATCATCTTTGAGCGAGGCGAAATGACCGACCTAGGTAGATTCGATGACGCGTCATTTGACGTTGTATTTCATCCCGCCTCGAATTGTTTTGTTCCCGACGTGAATCCGGTTTGGCGGGAATGTCATCGGGTGCTACGGCCGGGTGGCAGCCTGCTCTCCGGTTTCATGAATCCGGCCTTTTACATGTTTGACCACGCCGAGGCGTCCGAGAGCCGGGTGCTGGAGGTCAAGTATCCTCTTCCCTATTCCGACCTGACCACCCTCACGGATTCGGAACGGGAACGTATGCTGAAAATCCGTGGCACTTTGGAATTTGGCCACACGCTGGATGATCTCATCGGTGGACAATTGAAATGTGGATTCACCATCACGGGTTTCTACGAAGATTATTGGGAAGACGCGGCCACCTTGCTGAACGCCTTCTCGCCTACTTCCATGGCCACGCGCGCAGTGAAGTAGGAAAGTAGGGAATCCAGACTTTTCTCCCGGAGTTGATCGGGCAAACTGGGTTCTGACCAGCCCCATGATATCTGCGCGTGCAGCTTTGTTTCTGTTCGTAATCGTCGGCGTATCCCAACCGGCAAGGCCCGATGTGCGCTTCAACCGGGACATCCGCACGCTCCTCGCCGAACACTGCTTTGAATGCCACGGACCGGATGCGAAGCAGCGAAAGGCTGGCCTGCGCTTGGACGAGCGTGCTTCGGCCGCACAGGCCATTGGACGTGTCGGGAACAGTGAGCTGCTTCGAAGAATCACCTCCTCAGATGAATCAGAACGTATGCCGCCCGCCGAATCCGCTGCGCGGTTAGACGACGAGTCCATTGCTGTCATCCGTGCTTGGATTGCCAGTGGAGCGGATTACGAAATGCACTGGGCGTTTATTTCACCAGTGAAACATCCGCTCCCGGCGCTTGCGCGTCCGAAGACCTCAGGGAACGCAATCGATCGATTTGTTTACGAACGCCAGTCACAGACGCAACTCCGCTCTGGAATTCAGGCTGATGCAAAAACCCTGTACCGGCGCCTGTACTTCGATCTTGTTGGACTTCCTCCTGATCCGATTGATGTTCAGGTGTTTGTCGATTCGTGGAATGACCTAGAGGATGAAGCCTGGACCGCTACGATCGATCGACTGCTCGCCTCTCCGCACTTCGGCGAAAAATGGGCGAGGTGGTGGATGGATCTCGCGCACTACGCCGACACGGACGGATACACCGTCGACTACGATCGCCCACACGCCTGGCGTTGGCGGGATTGGGTGATCAATGCCTTCAATCGCAATCAACCTTTCGACCAGTTCACGATTGAGCAGATCGCCGGTGATCAACTGCCGGGTTCCACCATTGAACAGAAGATTGCCACTGGTTTCTTTCGTCACACCTTGAGTAATCGCGAAGGTGGTGCCGATCTCGAAGAACATCGGGTCAAGAAGATCATCGATCGCACTGCGACCTATGGCGCGACCTGGCTTGGACTCACGATTGAATGCGCCCAATGCCACGATCATAAATTCGATCCGATCACCCACCGCGATTATTACCGGATTTACGCGTTCTTCGACAACGCGGATGAGGTCAATATCGCGGCGCCTCTGCCAGGCGAACAGGAGCGGATGAATCTCGCCATGGCTGGCTACCGCAAGAAGTGGAACGCGATCGTCGATCCCATCAAACCGCAGCTCAATGCCACCATGCGCAAGTGGGAGAAGATGATGCTCGATTCCGAACGCAATCCGGGCATCGACTACAAGCGCGATCGTGCGCTGGAACTCCTCGGCATCCTCTGGGGCGCCGGCCGGGGCGAGGGCCAGTTGGAAGGCATTCGGCTCACCCGAATTCCGCCCAAGCAACGCACGCCGCGCCAACGTGAACGACTCCTCGAGTACTTCGTCAAGCGAGGACGACTGGGTTTGGAGAATGAATTCAACGCGCTGGACAAGAGTGGATACCGCCCGAAGATCACGAAGTTGAACAAATCCCTGCCTGCGTTGAGTCGTCCGCAGGCATTGGAAACCGCCATGTTCAGGCGCACCACGCGCATCTTCGATCGGGGAGACTTTCGTACGCCCGGCAAAGCTGTGCGTGCCGGGACTCCGTCGTTTCTCCCCGCACTGATCGATCAACCTGAGGAACTCGATCGGCTCCATCTCGCTCGGTGGACGGTTTCCAAGGAGAATCCATTGACGGCTCGCGTGCTGGTCAATCGCGTCTGGCAAGAGTTCTTCGGGCGTGGATTTGTAACGACTCCGGAAGATTTCGGCACGCGTGGTCAGGCGCCGTCCCATCCCGAATTGCTGGACTGGCTCGCCGCGGATCTGATGGAGAGCGGCTGGGATCTGAAGCGGCTCATTCGACAGATCGTCGCTTCAAGCACCTATCGGCAGTCGTCTCGTCCAAGCACGACAATCCGTGAACGAGACCCGCACAACGAGTTCCTCACGTATTTCCCGAGGCAACGATTGACCGGCGAACTTGTCCGCGATGCGGCATTGAAGACAAGTGGCCTGTGGGATACCCGAATCGGTGGTCCCAGCGTGAGGCCGCCCCAACCGGACAGCGTCACCGAGGAGGCCAGCTACAACGCGAAGTGGCCGACGAGTGAGGGCGGGAATCGTTTTCGCCGTGGAATCTATACCTGGATTCAGCGCGTCGCGCCCTACGCACAATTCACCACCTTCGATCTGCCCAACGTCAATCGCTCCTGCTCACGGCGCGATCGATCCAATACGCCCCTCCAGGCACTCACACTGCTCAATGATCCAGTCTTCGTTCAGGCAGCACGTGAATTCGCCCTTCGCGTTTTGCGCGAGCGACGGAGCCAATCGCTGGGCGATCAACTTGCTCATGCCTTCGCCATCGCGTTTGGCCGCACACCGAACGAGTTTGAACTGAAACGACTTCGAGAGCACTGGCACGATCGCAAGGCGGCAGCTCGTTCGGAGGAGAACAAACGAAAGCCGATTGGCATTCCGGAATGCACACTCTCGGAATGGTACGCCTGGGAATCGACCGCGATGGTGTTGTTGAATCTCGACGAATTCATCACCAAAGAATGAACCAGGCTGGCCACATCGATCGACGTTCCTTTCTCAGCCAGACGGCGAACGGTTTCGGATCCATCGCGCTTGCGAATCTTCTTGCCGATGAGGCGCTTGCCGATGCGCCCGCTCGTCAACGAGCACCCCGCGCCAAGAACGTCATCTTTCTCTTCATGGTCGGTGCGCCTTCGCACTTGGACCTCTATGATCCCAAGCCTGAACTCAGCAAGCGCCATCGGCAGCGCGCGCCAGATCATCTCCTCAAGGGATTGAACGATCCGGTGGTGAAGGCATCACCCACGCTATTTGCGAGTCCGCGGATCTTTGAACCACAGGGCCAGAGCGGCATCGAGATCTCCGATTACCTTCCGCATATCGGATCCATAGCCGATGAGATATGCTTGGTTCGATCGATGCACACGCACACCAACGTGCACGATCCGGCGCAGCTTCTTTTTGGTTGCGGCAACACTCTGTTCGGACATCCCAGCATGGGTTCGTGGATCACCTATGGCCTTGGATCGGAGTCCCGGGATCTGCCCGGCTACATCGTGATGACTTCCGATTCGGGTCATGGCATCTGTGCGGGATCGAATGTGTGGTCCAATGGATTTCTTCCGTCGCAATACCGCGGGGTTACGTTTCGCAGCCAGGGCGAACCTGTGCTCAATGTGGTGAACCCTCCGGGCGTGGATCGTTCCGAACAACGGGCCCGCATCGAAGCCATTGGCGCATTGAACAGGGAACGCTTTCGCACGACCGGCGACCCGGAGATCAAATCCCGGATCGCCTCCTACGAGATGGCCTTTCGAATGCAGGCCGCTGTACCGGAACTCGTCAAACTCGACGGCGAATCCGAAGCCACGCGCGAGGCATACGGACTGAATCACGAACTCACCAGGCCCTTCGGCACAAATTGCCTGCTGGCCCGGCGCATGGTTGAGCGTGGGGTTCGCTTTGCCATGTTGGCGCATTCCAACTGGGATCATCACAACAACCTGAACGTGAATCTGAAGAAGGATTGCGACATGGTCGATACCGGCTGCGCGGCGCTTATACGCGATCTGAAACAACGCGGTCTGCTCGATGAAACGCTCATTATCTGGGGTGGTGAATTCGGACGCACGCCCATGAATGAAGTCCGCCGTGGATTTACGCCCGGCCGCGAAGGGCGTGATCATCATCCCTACGCGTTTTCAACCTGGCTGTGCGGTGGAGGCATCAAGTCCGGCACTGTGGTCGGCAACACGGACGATTTCGGTTATCACGCGATTGAGGACCGGGTTCATGTTCACGATCTGCATGCCACCATTCTTCATTGTTTGGGTATTGATCACGAACAGCTCACCTATCGACACCAGGGACGCAATCATCGGCTGACTGATGTGCACGGCGATGTGATTCATAAAATGCTCGCATGAATGGGAGTCAAGAATACTACGCCCGCACGCTGTTCATCCTGTTGCTCGGCATGTGTGAGGTCTTCGCGGGCTCGAGATTCGGATATCTCTCCGGCGAAGATCCCTATTACCCGCATGGCGACTTTCCGAAATTCACCACGCCCGCTTGGGTCGGTGAACCAGAAGTCGAAGCCGTAATCGTTCTCTCCATCGACGACATGTGTCGGGAGTTCCCGACGACACGGCCAAAGGGGCTTCCTGCCTACGCGCGGCAGCCCCGCGTTTATTTCGATTTTCTCAAGCCGATTGCGAATCGGTTGATGAAGATCGATGGACGGGCGCCGATCAGTGTTTTTTGCCTGCAGCTTGAACCGAACGATCCGATAGCGTCGCAGATGTTGGAGATGGGTATGTCGATGGAATGCCACACTTTCACCCATCCGGTGCCCTTGATGCGAGCGGCCGAGGATGGCGAGGACAGTCTTGCTCTCGTCAAAGGGGATTTCTTCGGCAGTGTTACGAATCTCTTCCGGTTTCTTACGCCTGAGTGGCCGGTGGCACACCGCACGCCTGGTTGTGATGCGCGGAATACAGCTTCACCCCGATTCTTCACTGAGGTCTTTCCGCGGGGGGGACTGAAAATGGACACGAGTATCTTCACGGTGTACCTGAAGCCCGATCCGAACCTGTCGAAGGGGTGGTATTTCAAACCCGACGGGACGCATCGATTCGCGAACCGCATAACGGGTATTCCTTTCACGAAGAAGTTTGTGAATTACGTCGAGGATTACCCGTACCCATACTTGATCAACCGGCGAATCTGGGAACTGCCAGCGATCATTCCCGGTGATGCACACGGAGTGCACGCCTACGGACATCGCAGTGACGAAACGGTCGAAGACTGGAAGCGTGCCTTGGACATCACCGTCGCCAAACAGGGCGTGATGACGATCTGCTTTCATCCGCACGGATACATCGACGCCGAACAGATGGTCGCCCTGATTGACTATGCCGTGGAGCGATACGGCGAGAAGGTGAAGTTCCTAAACTGTCGCGAGGTGATGAATCGGATTGAATCGAACGCGCTCAATTCCTCACCAAAGACTCCCGTCTGCCTGCTGGATTTGAACGCCGACGGACACTTGGATGTAGTCCACCTGGACCAGACACGGGTATGGCTTCCGGTCCAACGCGCATTTGAGAGCATACGTTCGCCGATGATCATGCAGAATCCCAATGGCAGATTCATCAGCGTCGACCGACTGGGGAGAGCCGGATTCGTTTACGCCGAGAAGGGCGAATTGAAGATCTGGCACTTTACTGACGGGGCGTGGTTCGAAGCACCAGGTCTGAAGAACGTCGCCTCGTTGCTGCCGCTTCATTGCAGTGATCTGAATGGCGACGGTGTTTCTGACATCATCTCGATGAGGAATGTCTACCTGTCAGGAAACGGGATGCGTTGGAAACCCGCTCAGTTCTCGCTCCCACGGCCGTTCAGCAAGAGCATGCGCTTTGTGGACATCGATCATGACGGAGATGACGACCTCATCTTCTCCGACGAGAAGGAATATGCGATCTGGCTGTTTGAGTCCCCGACCATGGGATGGTCAACCAAGTTGATGTCGGGCAAGGCCTCGTTGGATGGGCTGGTTCCGCCCATTACCGTGAATGGCCGGAACAATGGCGCGTGGTTTCGCCGGGAGGAAATGGCGGTTGTCAATGAATTCACTGCGGATCACGGGCGGGATCACGTCATCATTCGGAAATACAGGGACTGGTTGGTAAGCGAGTAACGGGCGGCAAATCGGCGGGGCGAAGCTCCCGCTGAGCCGCTTGGTCAGTCGGTTGGCATTTCACAATCGAGAGAACGGGTCAGGAGACCCGTCCACAACCAGGAGGTTGGCACTCTTCAATTGGCTTGGCGAATGCTGGTACGTTTTTTGACGTGCCAGAGACTGGCCACCCTCGGCGGGAGCTTCGCCCCACCAACGAGAACAATGAGAGTCTTCAGGCTCCGATGTGTTTCTTGATCACGTCGGCGATTTGAGTGGCCCACTTGCCGATGAGCAGACGAGCTTTTGGCTCCGTTCCGGAGTGGCGAAGCAGTACACGGGCGTCTTTGGGTTTGACCTCATCCTCGGCCTTCTTCACCAGGTCCATCAATCCATCAACTTCTTCGAAGGGCGGTTTTTCTTTCACGCGGATGTTCTCGATTTCTTCGCTGAAGACGAGTTGCTCGACCAGGTTCTAGATGTCATTGGCCAGTTTGTGTCCGTCGGCGCCAAAGAACTTGATGCCGTTGTCCGCATAGGGATTGTGGGAGGCGGTGGTGCCAATGCCGGCGTCTGCGCGCAGCGAGCGTGTGGCGTGGGCAGCGGGCCGATGAACAAGACGTCAACACCCATGGAGAGGATTCCGGAGGAAATGGTATTCTCGAGCATGTAACCGGAGAGCCGGGTGTCCTTGCCGATGACGATCCGGTGTTTGCCGTGGTCCCGGGGCGTGGGATTCAGGTTCTTGAACACGTGGGCCGCGTCGCGCCCGAGCTTGAGGGCAGTTTCGGCGGTTACCGGTTCAACATTGGCTGTGCCCCGGACACCGTCGGTGCCAAAGATCTTCTTGTTGTTGTTCTTCTTGGTCAGGGTGAAAAACGTTTTACGCGAACTGTTCTCGGGGAGATGTCCACGACTTCCACTTCGGCGAGAACATGCGCGTGCACTTGATACACGGAACTCTCGAAGCTTCGGTTGGCGAGGTTGATGAAAATCTCGAGGTCGCGGGTGGTCAAGGATTCGAGGACTTCTCTAGGGCCTTCGACGGTGACATCGGTGTGCTCCGGACTGACGGTGTAGAGTTCGGGATCCATCGGCTTCTTCAACACGGCGACGGGGAGCTTTTCGAAGGTCCTTCTTTGCAGTCCGGTTTCGAATCCGGGCACCCGATCCGGTTGCTTCTGTATCGACGATACCGCGAACCATAACATCGTGGCCATCAGCAGCGAGAACAGCTTGAGCCAGAAGTTGTGTTGGATGAGGCGACGCAGTGACATGAATTATTTGACCGTGGTCCAGGACGGTATGTGTTTGACAATCCAGCGGCGCAGGCGATCGACCACGGTCTTGGGGCGACGGCGGCTGACGAGGATGGAGGTGAGAAAGGAACGCAATTCTTGGGGCGTGACGTCACGCGTAAGTTGTCCCTTGTAGGCGTAGCCAATGCCTCCTGTCTCTTCGGAAACCAGGACCACGGCCGCATCGGTTTCCTCAGTCAATCCGATCGCCGCGCGATGACGGGTTCCCATGGTGGTTGCCAGGTTGGGTTGATGGGTGAGTGGGAAGATTGCGGCCGCGTGGGTGATCCTGTCTTCCTTGATGATCACCCCGCCATCGTGAATCGCGTTGTTTGGGAAGAAGATCGTCTCCAACATCTCGGGAGTGGCTTCGCAGTCCACCTCGACTCCGGACTCGACCACTTCGGGCAACTGAATGTTTCGCTCGATCGCGATGATGCAGCCGATCTTTGCCTCGGCCATGTTCTCGGCAGCGTCCACGATGATCTCCAGATTCTCGCGCTGTTCGTGTTGCGCCTGGAACATTGATTGGTTCCCCAGTTGCGCAAACATCCGGCGCATTTCCGGTTGGAAGATGACGAGGAATGCCACCGCAATGAAAACGAAGAAAGTTCCCAACAACCAGCGCAGCACGTTGAGGTCGAGCACGACTGTGAGGAGCGTCAAGCCGAGAAGGACGACGATGAATCCGGTGACGACCGGTGCGCCGCGGGTGCCACGCATGAAGTTGAGGACGTGGTAGATGCCCACCGCGAGGATGAGTATCTCCAGCAATGGTCCCCAAGCTTCTAGCAACAACTCGGTCGTCATGTTCTGGCTCGTTCAAGGATGGATTCGGCCATCCGCACTGCGTGCACGGTCTCAGCCACATCGTGCACTCGGAGAATCTGAACTCCGTTCGCGACCGCCCATGTCGCGCAGGCCAAACCCGGTGGAAGGCGTCGATCGACGTCCAAATCCAGCAGCTTTCCAAAGAGTGATTTTCGCGAAACTCCCAGCAATTGAGGCCGCTTTAACGTTGTAAACATCGATAAGCCGCCGAGCAACTGTAAATTGTGTTCCAAGGTCTTTCCAAAGCCGATTCCGACGTCGAAAACCACCTGTTCGATGGAAACGCCAGTTTTCGCCAGTTTTTGAAGGCGATCCTCGAAAAACGCCTGAACTTCGGCAACGACGTCCTCATAGGCTGGGGAATCCTGCATGGTCTGCGGATTTCCCTGCATGTGCATGGCGATGTATCCGGCGTTTTTGCGTGCGACGAGTTTCCACATTTCGGTGTCCTCGCGGTTGGATGCGATGTCGTTCACGATGGACGCTCCGGCCGCCAATGCGGCCTGCGCAACGTCCGGCTTCTGTGTGTCAATCGAGACGAGAACATCAAACTCCGCGCAAATCTTCTCGATGCTTGGAACGACCCGGTCGATTTCCTCTGGAGTGGAAACCAACTCCGCTCCCGGGCGGGTGGACTCGCCTCCGACATCGATGATCTCCGCGCCTCCATCAATCATGCGTTTGGCCTGAGTCGTTGCTGCTTCGAGATCGGTGAACTTTCCGCCGTCGGAGAAAGAATCAGGTGTGACGTTCAGGACACCCATCACGATCGCGGGGCGGGGGAAGGTAAACGAGAAGCCACGTCCGCACCAGTTGATGGGGGACTCAGTTGAACTTGGGATCGATTCCCGCGCAGCCACGTTGTGGCCTATCATCTGTTTTGGCGCGGACGGGTGTCAAGGGAAGCAGAGCCGGGAACGGCGCAAGTGAGGGATTAGAAGTGGTGGCAACTGAGGACTACGCAATAAGAAAACGCACGATTGACAGTAGTCGGATCAAACGGTCTTCGATGCGTTCTCCCTCACCCGCTGGGAGAGGGAGAACATGAAATGCGTGCTCATCCAGGAAGCGGTGTCATGTATGGCGACAGCACAACTTCCCTCTCCCAGCGGGAGAGGGATTGAGGGAGAGGGAGAAGACATACGGTTTCAGTAGAGGCCTCTGTTGCTGTGGCCACCGCTGTTAAGTAGACACCCAGCACAATGTGCTTATTCCTCGTCGCGAAGCTTGGAAATGATTTCGGGGAGCTTTTCGAGAAGGAAGTCAACGTCTTCGTGGGTGTTGTAAATCCCGAGGCTGAGGCGCATGGATGCCTTGGCGAGGTCGGAACGCAGGCCCATGGCGGTGAGGACGTGGGACGGTTCGATGGACCCGGTCTTGCATGCGGAACCAGTGGCCGCACAGATGCCGGCGCGGTCGAGCATCAGCAGCAGGGCCTCGGCTTCGACTCCGTGAAATGCGAGGTTCGATGTGTTGGGTAGACGGCTGGCGCGGGCGCCGTTGCGGCTGGTGCGGGGAATGGTGTCGAGGATGGTGTTTTCCATGCGATCGCGAAGATCGCGGACGCGGGTGTTTTCCTCGGTGATTGAGGCCATGGCGAGTTCGGCCGCGCGACCGAATCCGACGATGTAAGGCACGTTCTCCGTCCCTCCGCGGCAACCGCGTTCCTGCCCGCCTCCGACGACGTAGGGAGTGAAGGGCGCACCCTTGCGCACGAAGAGACAGCCGATGCCTTTTGGCGCATGAAGTTTATGGGCGGAGAGGGAGAGGTAATCAACGCGCGTGAGGCGAACGTCGATGTTCATCTTGCCGGCAACCTGCACGGCATCGGTGTGAAACAGTGCTCCGCGAGATCTCGCAATCGCGGCAATTTCTTCGATGGGCAGGACGACGCCGGTTTCATTGTTGGCCCACATGATCGACACCAGCGCAGTGTCCGGGCGGATGGATTTTTCAAGGAGATGCAGGTCGATGGAGCCGTCTGATTCGACCGGGAGGGAAGTGACTTCGTATCCGCGTTTCTTAAGGTGATCTCCGAATTTCATGTTCGCGGAATGTTCGACCGCAGTGGTGAGGATGTGTTTCTTGCCCGGCTGGGTGAAGAGCGCACCTTGCCAGGCCGCGTTGTTGCTCTCCGTTCCGCAACTCGTGAAGATGATCTCTTCCGGTTCGGCTGCAACGAGTTCGGCGACCTTGGCACGGGCATAGCGAATGGATCGTGAGACGTCAGTTCCGAAGCGGTACGCGGCAGACGCGTTGCCCCACAGGTCGGTGAAGAAGGGCATCATGGATTCGATGACCTCCTCCGCGATGCGGGTGGTGGCATTGTTGTCGAAGTAATAAATGTTGTCGCCGGCCATCTGAATTGAAGGGCGAGTAAAGAAGATTTCCGGGACGGACTCCAAGGATTTTTCTGAGCAGTGATGTAGCTGCGAGCGTGAGCGAGCAGAGGAGTGTCCGCCGGATCTGATCGCTCACGCTCGCAGCCACCCATCCAGAAAGTGGCTACACCTTCTCACTGATCCATTCCTCAAAGACTTCCGCGAAGGTATCGGAAAGTTCCTTGAGGTTGTAGGGTTTGCCGAGAACGGCTGAGAAACCGAGCTCGCGGGCTTGGTCGCGATCGAGATCTCCACGAAAGCCCGAACTGAGGACCAGCGGCAGGTCGCTGCGGGCTTTGCTGACTTCACGTGCGAGGTATTTGCCGGTCATGCGCGGCATGGTCAGGTCGGTGATCAGAAGATCGATTTGATCCGGTGTTTGTTTGACAGCTGCAAGCGCGGCCTCCGGTTGGGTATAGGTGGTGACGCGATAGCCAAGCAGTTCCAGCATTTCCGCGCCGAGTTCGATCATCTCCGCCTTGTCGTCGACCAGGATGATTCTCTGGCCAGAACCAATTCGTGATTCGGCTGAACCCTTCTCGCGTTTGTCCGGCTCATCGCGTCCGTCCAACGGAAAGTAGATGTGAAAAGTCGTTCCGCGTCCGGGCTCGCTGTAAACCGTGACGGTCCTCTGATGGTTGCGAACGATTCCGTGTATGGCCGAGAGTCAGAGGCCGGTTCCCTCGCCGACTTCATTGGTGGTGTAGAACGGCTCGAAGATCCGTTCCTGCGAGGCTTCATCCATGCCACAACCCGAATCGGTGACAGCCAGCTGAACGTATCTGCCCTCCGGCAGTTGGGAGAGGCGCGGTTGATAAACCTTCAGCAAGAAGAATGCGTTTGAGCTGGCTCATGTAGATCGGTCATTGGCAGCGTAATCCACCGGACGAATCCGGCAAATCGTTTTGATGCGTTGCCGCTACGCTTATTCCCTAACGCGTGGATTTCTTCACGAAGCGAATGGCCTTGGCAACGAACTCCTGCGGGTTCTGCGCGAAAGTGCGGTTGTCGGTTTCAATCGCCATCACGCCATCCCATTTGACCTTGGCGAGTTCGGCAAAAAGTCCTTTGTAGTTGGCCGCGCCCGTGCCGATGTCTACATCGAGGATGATGTTCTTGCCCTCCTTGGATTTCTCAACCTTCTTGTCCTTCACGTGAAAGTCATACACGCGCCCGTTGTAGTTCACGAACGCTTTCGCCACGTCAAAACCCGCCCCGCTGATGTGACCGATGTCGACGCAGACGCCGATGCGCCTGTCGCGGTTCTTGAGGACCTTCCACACTTTCTCAGGTGTGCCGTACACGGATGAATGACCGTGATTGTGAATGGCGAGCTTGATGTCGTATTCCGTCACGAGTTCCTCGAGGTTGTCCCACTGCTCCATCTTGCGGGGCTCGACAACGATAAGCTTGATGCCCATGTACTTTGCGAACTCGAAGGTCTTGCGGTTTTCTTCCTTCGTGTCGTAGGTGCGCTGGACGCCGAAGGTGTAGCAAACGAGCCCGGCCTCATCCAAAACCTTCTTCTTCGCCAGATTCTTCTCCTTGCTGTCCAGTGGATTGATGTGCTTTCCGATCAGTTGCAGATATTTGATCTTGTTGTGCTTGGCAAAGTTCACGACCTGTTCGAAGGTCATGTTGCGGCAACTCCAGGACTGGATGCCCAGCTTCGGCTTCCATTTCTTGGCGGCCTGCGTGTCGAAACTTCCGAAGATCAGGAGGAGGGCGGTGAGGGTAGTTGTCAGTTGTCGGGTCATGTCTGGTGCGCATCAAATCGCAGCGCGCGGAAATGTTCAAGAATCAAGGTGCTGGTGACAGGGTGTGGTGTGTGATCAAAAGTGGTGGCAATAGCAGGAGATGCTTCAACTGAAACCGTATGTCTTCTCCCTCACCCTCAATCCCTCTCCCAGCAGGGGGTGGGGTGAGGGTGAACGCGTCGAAAACCGTTTGATCTGATGTTTTCAAACGCGGGGTTTCTTATCGTGTAGTCCTCAGTTGACACCGTTTTCAATCACGCACATGCACGCGCATGTCGGCATTCTGTCATTGACGTAGTGGTGAACCCTGCGAGTCTAACTCGCGAATGGCAGACGTCATTAAAACGCAACGCGATCAGCATCCGGTCCTTCCGGGCGTTGGTATTCACCATTTGGTGAAGCCAGCGTATTCTCTCGCGAGCGTGGCGTCGTAGTCGATAGATCAAGCGATTTCGAAAACCCCGCTCGAATCACCGAGCGGGGTTTTTGTTTGGAACGAACCTGATGAACGAATCGAACAACACCGTGATGGAGGATCTGCGCGCCTTGCCGCGGGCGGCTTGGTTCATCTTTGTCGGCACGTTCATCAACCGTTGTGGGACATTGGTGATGCCGTTCATGACGCTTTATATGACGCGGCATGGATTCGACGTTCATCAAGCAGGAACTGCCTTGCTGGCCTACGGTATAGGAAATCTCGGGGCCGCGTTCATTGGCGGCCAACTAGCCGATTCCATCGGACGAAAGAACACGATGATGATCTCGTTTTTTTCGACCGGCGCGGTGATGGTCGCGATTCCCAGCGCGGAGGGGCTGTGGTGGATTTACGGTCTGATGCTGCTGGCCGGGTTGACCGGCGAAATCTATCGGCCGGCTGTCAACGCGTTGATCGCGGACATCATTCCCGAAGAGCAACGGTTGACGGCCTACGCGGCCAACCGGACGGCCCTGAATGCCGGTTGGGCATTCGGTCCGTCGGTGGGTGGGTTCATCGCGGCTTATGATTGGTCATGGTTGTTCTATGCGGACGCGGTCACCTCCGCGCTCTACGGGGTGATCGCCTTGTTCGCCTTGCCGCACGGCAATCGGGAATCAAAGGCGGAGCGAAACGCTTCGAGTATCTGCCGGGCAATCTTGGGCAACCGGCCGTTCATTCTGTTCTGGATCGCCAGTTTCCTGATCGCAATTCCGTTCATGCAGATCAATGCCGCGTTCAGTCTCCACGTGACGGATAACGGCTGCCCGACTTGGGTGTATGGATTGGTTAATTCGTTGAACGGTGCGTTGATCGTGTTTGTAGAACTTCCGCTGACGGGCATCACCAGAAATTACTCTCCAAGGCGCGTGATCTTCATTGGCTATACGCTGGTGGGGATTGGCATTCTCTATACGGCATGGGCGACGACGATTGCTGATTTCGTTATTATGATGTGCATCTTTACCCTGGGGGAAATAATCAGCCTGCCAGTGGTGATGAGCCATCTTTCGCGGATTGTACCGGAGAATGGACGAGGGCGGTATATGGGCATTTTTGGAATGAACTGGGCTTTTGCCCTGCTGGTTGGACCGAAGCTTGGATTGCACGCCTATTCGATAAACCCATTCGTTTGGTGGGTGATCGTGGGGCTATCGGGAATCGTCGGAGGACTGTTGGTGCTCCTGCAGCCAAAGGATGCGGATGGAAGATAAAAGTTGGTAGACAGGGGATGGAAGTCGGGCACACGGCGTGTGATCCCTTTCTTCCATCTGCCAACTTCCAGTTCCCACTACGCATCCGGCTTCTTGAACTTCTTGCACTGCTTCATGAAGTTCACCGGGTTTTGGAAAATGACCTTGTCGATCCACCTGCGGTTGTAGCCGCGCGCCTTTGCTTCCAATGCGGTTCGTGGGACGGCAAGCGGTACACTGATGCCCCAGTCACAGGCACTGTTCATCCAGATCTTCTCCGTGCCGTAGTTCTCAAGAATGTCGATGGCGCGGGCGGGGGTGCACTTGGATTCAGGATAGAGGGTCATGCCGGCCCAGAAACCCCGATCGAGCACGATGTCGACGGTGTGTTCCTCGACGTGGTCGATGATCACCCGGTCCGGCTTGATTTTTGGATGCGCTTTGAGGGCATCGAGTATGAGTTTCGTCCCCTTGAGTTTGTCTTCGAGGTGTGGCGTGTGGACGAGAATCAATTGGTCCAACTCGGCGGCCAGTTCGATGTGCCACTCGAGGACCTTCAGCTCGTTGCGACTGTTCTTGTTCAGGCCGATTTCGCCAATGCCGAGCACATTTGGTTTATCAATGAAATCGGGGATGAACGAGATGACCTCCCGGGCCAGGATCGGATCTTCCGCTTCCTTGGGGTTGATGCACAACCAAGTGTAATGTGGCAGGCCAAACTTTGCGGCCCGCGCAGGCTCGTACTCGGTCAACTGAAGGAAATAGTTGTAGAAAGCCTCGGGCGTTCCGCGATCAAAGCCAGCCCAGAACGCGGGTTCGCAGACGGCCGCGCAACCGGCGGTGAGCATCGCCTGATAGTCATCAGTCGTTCGACTGACCATGTGTGCATGGGGTTCGATGTAGCGCATGAGAGTTGAGAGGGGAATGAGTTGAGAGTTGAGACGGTCAAATGCTCAGGGAGCGTTTGAGGCCGGAGAGCATTCGACTTTGTTCTTCGGCTGCGGTGTAGATTTGTTGGTAGTCATCCTCAGTCAGAAAACCCTGATTTCGGGCGATCGTGCTTTGGGAGATGACTTCAAAAATGGAGCCGGTCACGATTTCAATGAATCGGCAGTAATCGTTTCGTGACGAACGCGACGAGCCTTCCGCGATATTCGACGAGATTGAAACGGCAGCCCTCCGCATTTGATTGGTCAACCCAAACCGCTCATCATCAGGAAATGCCCCGGTTACTCGATACACCATATCGGCAAAATCAATCGCCTTCTTCCAAACATCCAACTTCTCGGAATTAAACATCCGCAAACCTTTGGCGTCTCTCAATTCTCAACTCAAATTCCACTCAACTTTTCCCCGGCCATGCCCCACAGGCGCCTTTGCCGGGGGCTTTTGCGATGGGTTTTGATGTGGGATCGCTCAGGGAAAGAAGCACTCGCCTGGCCTTGTTCTTCTTGTTGCCAATCACCTCGTCGATGGCTTTCCGAAAGGACTTGATGCGGAAATCATCCCTTCCCTCGGAGCGTTCCACGCGATCCAGAAAGGCCGCGATGTCGATCAATTTGCAGCGTGCATCCATGAAGTACATGTCGAGAATCTGCTTCCGCGTCATGCTGCTGGTGGACTTTTTCTTTGCATTGGATTTGCTCATGGCAATCGAGTTTCGTCGGTGATGGCGGAGTTTGTGAACGCGACAAGCTACGGTGGGGGAATTCTAAACTCAACCATTCGTTGAGGAGTCTTGGCCCATGGGGTTGTGACAGACTGATCGAGATCGTCCATCCATAATCAACTGCCGATTTGTTCGGCCAGATCCTCGGCGGGATAGGTCCAAATCTCCGCGAGCGTCGGATGGTAATGCGGAATTTGAGCAAAGGTCGCTGCATCCATGCGCGCGGCCATCGCGACGATTACCTCGTGGATGAGTTCGCCCCCGACCGGTCCGACACAGCTGCCGCCAATGATTTCGCCGGTGTCCCGGCGTGCCATCAACTTCACGAAGCCGTGCTTCGCTTCCATGATGAGCGACTTGCCGTGGTCCTCAAAGGGATAATCGGCAGTGAGGTAATCGATACTCGCTTTCTTCGCGGTGCGTTCGGTCAATCCCACGTGGGCCACTTGAGGATCGGTGAACACGACCGAAGCCAGCAGTCGATAGTCAATCGCGGTGGGCGAGTTGGTGTTTGAGTTCTTTGCCGCCAATTCGCCCTGTTGAATGGCGATGTGCACGATTTCGTGCGGCCCGCAACAATCACCGGCAGAATAGATGTGCGGCGTGCTCGTCTGCTGAAACTCGTTGGTCCGAATTCTGCCTTTCACCGATTCGACGCCCGCCTGTTCGAGGTCCAGTGAATCGGTGTTGGGCGAACGGCCGAGGGCGAAGAAGATTTCCTCGGCGACGACGGACTTTTCTTCTCCGCCATGTTCGAACTGGATTGTCTTCCCGTCGTCCGATTTGGTGGCGTTCAGGATCTTCGTGCCGGTGAAGACGTCCATGCCTTCATTCCGGAACACGGTTTCGACCACCTTGGCGGCATCGTCATCGAAGTCCTTGAGAATCCTCTCGCTCCGTTGGATCAATGTGGTCTCCACGCCCATTCGGCAGAAGAACTGAGCGAACTCCACCGCGATTGCGCCCCCTCCCAACACGATGATGGACCTGGGTAGTTTCTCCAGGGCAAGGCCGCTGTCACTGGTCAGGTATCCGATCTCTTCCAGTGCGGGCAATGGCGATCTGGAAATACGTGATCCCGTTGCGATGACAAAACGGTCCGCTCGCACGGTTTCACCATTCGAAAGCTGAACGGTGTGCGGGTTGATGAACGCTGCGTTGGCGCGAATGAATTCGAATTTTCCCGAGTTCAATTGTTCGTGCCGATATTCGGCGAAGTCGCCGATCATCTCGTTCTTGCGCGCCATCACGGCGGGGAAATCGTGTCCGACGCCGTTCACCGTGATGCCCCAGGTTGCTGCGTGCTTGGCGAGATGACGCACTTCCGCCGCATAGAGCAGCGCCTTGGTGGGCATGCATCCACGCAGAATGCAAAGGCCGCCGACCTCTCTGCCGCCTTCGATCACGACCGTCTTGAAGCCCTCGTCAACCGCTGTTCTTGCTGCCGCGTAACCTGCGCTGCCGCCACCGATGACGGCGAATTCAAACCGCTTTGTTTCGCTCATGTGGGGAACTATGAAATTGATGAGGCAAGACGCAAACGGGAAAGATTGCGAACATGGCGGCTCAGTGTGGCAGGAAGAGCATGAGGCCGAGCATGGTGGCGATGGTCATGGCGATGACGGACCAGAAGAGGAGGTCGGTGTTTTCGCTGCTTGGCGCCTGGATTGGGGCGAGCCAGAAGCGGAGACGGGCGCTGCCGAGTTCGATGGTGTCTCCGTTTTTCAATCGTGCGCGATCACAGGAGTCGCCATTCACAATGAGCGAGCCGTGGCTCTGTGTGATGATGGAAAAGCCGTGTTCCTGCTGGAATACGAGCGAGGCATGTTCGTCCCAGACTCCTCGCGACTTGAGACGGACGTTGTTCTTGGATCCGCGCCCGATGTTGCAAGGGAACGAATTGACCGGGAAGATCTCCTTCTTTTTTCCGGCCGTGAGTTCAAGCTGGACCATCAGTAAAGACGGCGCGGTACCTTGATCTGGTCGCCGGGATAGATTGGGACATCGAGAGAGCGATCGGTCTCGGCACGTTGACAATTTATCGTGTAGGACTTGCCGTTGGCGCGAAGCAGCTTGACGGCACGGGTTCTCGCAAACGGCGTGAAGCCGCCGGCGGTTGCCACGGCCTTGAGGATGGTCATCCCGGAGGAGTAGGGATAGCGGCCATCGCGACCGACCTGCCCCTGGACGTAAAAGAATTCATTGTTCGCGCGAACGATGACGAGCATGCGCTCATAGTAATCGGGCACGTAACGGTTGCGGATTTCTTCCTCCAATTCCGAGGCGAGCTTGCCGCTGGTGGTGAAGGACTGGTTGTGGAGAAGCTTGAGCGTACCTGAGGCGGGAATCTTCTGGCTGAAATCGACCGGGCCGCCGGGAAAGTCTGTGAGTTGAATGCCAACTTCGTCACCGGGACGAAGGGGTTGATCCGTACGGATGGGTGGTTGGATCTCGACAGGGGGCTGGCTTCGGTCTCCTCCGCAGGAAGTGAGCAGCAGTGCAATGAGGGGGAGCAGTGCCTTCATCGATCTCAAACCCAACAGTTTCTTAAACTCACACATGACTATGAAACAGCTACCGAAGTGCCAACGAAGATTCAATACTTTGATTTGAGGTCAGGTTCTTCGCTTGAATCCTGTCCGCGCTGGCGATCCACCTTTCCCTTCAACTCGCGAGGTTTGCTGTCGATGTTGAGGGATCCGGACGAAGAGGGGTTGTCGTGATAATGATAGCCGCTGTAGTAGTAGTATGAGGCGTCGCTGGAGACGTTGATGTTGTTCAGCACGATGCCCAGGAGTGTCCCGCCCACCTTTTCGATCATCTGTCGCGAGCGTACGGCGAGGGATTGGGGATACTTGCGGTATTGGATGACCAGCAGCGTGAGGTCCACCATGCTGGTAAGAACTGTCGCATCGCTCACGCCCATGAGGGGCGGGGAATCGAGCAGGATGAAGTCGTAGCGGCTTTGAACCTCCTTTACAAAATCGCGCATCTGCTGCGAATTCAGGATGCCCATGGCGCTGCTCGGCAGTTTGCCGCTGGGAAGGAGATCGAGGTCCGCCTGATCGGTTTTCTGGATGACGTCCTCCAGTTTGCCCTGCCCGAGCAGGTAATCGGTGAGGCCGGGTGAATTCTCGATGTCCAGCCGCTTGTGGAGGCTGGGGCGACGGAGATCGGAATCAACGAGGAGCACGCGATTGCCATTTTGCGCAAAGATGGTGGCAAGATTGAGAACGGTGGTGGACTTGCCTTCTCCCGCGCCCCCGCTGACAACGGTGATGGTATTTGCGTTGGGTTTCTTGTTGGTGAATAGAATATTTGTACGGAGCACACGGTAGGGTTCGGCGTGCGGGGTGTCTGGATCTTCGTTCATGAGGACGCCGACGTTTTGCGGAATGACCGCAAGCACGGGTGCCTGCAAGGTGTGCTCGACGTCGTCGATTGTCTTCACGCTGGTGTCAAGATACTCGATGAAGAAGGCCATTCCGATTCCCATCACGGCACCGAGCACGACTCCCAGTGCGATGTTCAGTGCGACCTTGGGCTTGGCAGGGCGGATGGCGGGTTCGGCGGGATCAATGACTTCCACCGCGGCAGTACGTCCGATGTCGGCGTCGATTTCCTCGGACTCGATCTTCAGTTCGATCGTATCGCGGATGCGTTCGAGCCGTTCGAGCTTCTTCTGCACGTCCATATATCGCTGGCCGTTCTCGGCAGCCGTACGGTTCTGCTCCCGGGCCTTGTCGAGTTGCGTCATGCGGTTGTCGTAGCCGGATTGGAGCGCTTTCGCCTCCGCTTCAAGCCCGCTCATGATGCCTTTTACTCGGCCCTCGATCTGCAACTGGATTTCGAGGATCACCTTGGTCATGCGTTCGATTTCGGGATTCTTCGGTCCGAGTTCCTTGCCCTTGGCGACGAGTTCCTGCTGTGCGGTGGCCAGCTGTTCGTAGAGACGCGGGAGGTTGATCTCGTTGGGCAGAACGGTCATCAGGGCATTGCCCAGCACCTTTGGGGAGAGACTCTTCAGCTGTTCGAGCTGGGTCTTCTTTGAGGTCAAGCCGGCGTTCATCTCGATGTTGAGCATCTCAAGCGCGCGAACGCGTTCGCTGTCGAGCGCTAAGGCGACCTTGCCGGGAGTTTCCATGATGACGTCAAACTTGAGTTCTTCCCGAACGCGTTGGACGTCCGCTTGCGCCTGCACAACGGAGTTGCTGGCTTCACCAAGTTTTTCACGCATCTTCGCGATACCTTTGCGAACTTGCGTGATGCGGTTCTGCTCGCGGGTTTCGGCATAGACCTTGGCAATGGTGTTGGCGATTTCGGCGGCTTCCTTCTTGTCCTCGCTGTAGACGGTGAGCGCGATGATGCTGGTATTCCGGACCTGTGTGGGATCGATGCGTTTTTCGAGCAGGAGCTTCGTTTTTTGAGGCGTAAATTCGCCGATGCCATAGCGGGCGCCCCAGACGCGGCCGAGGTTCATCTTTTCAATGACGGGATAGAGAACCTCAGCCGATTGAAGTCGTTCGAACTGCGTGAGGATGAAGAAGGGATCAAAATCCGGGCCTTGAGGCGTTCCGCCGAGCAGCTCGATGTCGCTGGCGGTGTCCTTCTTCACGTCCATGCGGACCGTGCTCTTGTAGGTTTTGGGCAGGAGATAGGTGACGAAGGTGGCCACGAGGACCACGAAGATGAAATTGACGAAGATGACGCCTTTGCGAAGTCGGAGGATGCGCCAGTAGTCCAGGAAGTGAAGCCGGTTGTCGCTGCTGGTCGGGCCGTTCGATTGATATTCCATTACTTAAAAAAAATGGAGGCCGGCGGAAACCCAGCCTCCATTGGTTGAACAAAAACTGCTCTGGCTCAGTACTGATAGTTCAGGCCAATGAAGCCGCGGTGCCTGGTAAACTCACGACCGCCCAGCGGGGAACTGAGGTCATCCAGTATATAGCCCGTTTCGGCATTCAGGGTGCCGTCACCGAGGACGTCGTATATGAACGTCAACCCCAGCGACGCGAGTTTGTCGCGCTGGTCATCGGCCTGGCCCTGGAAAAACCTGGTCAGTTGGTAGTTGCCGGTGACATTGGCGGAAAGCGGACCGAAGATCCGCGTATCGACAGAACCGTAGATCGAGGTGGCTTCGCCATCGAGCGTGGGATTGCCATTTCCGGCCCGGACTGCAACGTCCACCCCGGTTCGGCGGTTCTTTACGCCGAGGGTGAACTTGGTGTCCGTTCCGGCGTCGTATTCTACACGGACATCAGCCATCAGGTTGACGACATCGTCGTCGATGTTTCCAACGGCGTTGGGAAACTTGGTGTATTGAACGCCAATGTCGCCATTGATTTCGGTCACATCATTCAATTGGTATTCTCCACCGACGAAGAACTGATGCGTGTATGAGTTTCTTTCCTCCGCGAAGACGTCGCGAGTGGCGCCGGGTGTCACACCGACCGCGGCAACGTGGTCATCGCTTGTGGACAGGTAATAATTGAAGCCGTATCCGATGCGGGCGGTCAGCACGTCACTGACCTTCCAACGCGGGTCGACGCGGAAGTCGTGAATCATTGAATCGAGCAATGCCGAACGAGCGCCGGTGCCGTCCTGCTCGTTGTCCACGAACGTATTCTTGTAGGCCGTGCCGAGATCGATCAGCTCGTTCATGTCATACACTCCGTGCAGTTGGAACTCGTTCCGGAAGTAACTGCCTTCGGTCTTGATCGGCGCAGTGACGATCTGCTCGTTGACGCCAGGCTCCTGGGCGTAAGCGAAGGAATTCTGCAACTGCAACTCCACAACGTCACTGGGAGAGTTCTGGACCAGTACATCGACCTTGTGTTGCTGGTCGGTCCGGTTGTTGGGACGGCCCTCGAAGAAGCGAAGGCGGTAGTCGTACTTCATCTGGAACGACGTTGGCCCCTCACCGGTCCGCCAAGTCCCGATCGGGTTCAGGTCGAAGCCGAAACTTTCATCACCTTGAGCGAGAGTGTTGTAGTTGTCGTCGTAGAAACTGCGGACATTGGCTTCCAGATTCCAAGGCTTTTCCTGGGCTTGTGTGCTGAAAAGGCCGAGCACACCGATGCCCACGACACCGGCTGAGGTGAAAACGCGTTTCATAAGGGAAAATCCGCCAAAATATTCATTGCTGTCGGGCCTGCTTTCTATGGTTTTGGCCATTGGGTGTCAATGCGATAGTTCTTTGATAATCAAGTGTTTCCGAATCGTCACTCGCATTTTTGACATGCCCGGTTATGGGGAAGCGTTTGCAGGGTTGGTCGAACTCAGCCAGCGGGGCGAATCTGTAAGAAAAAGCTGATACGGAAAGCCTTCCGCGAGCGCGTGTCGAAGCGGAAATCCGGTTGGAATCTCCTCCTTCACCACGGCCTCTGCGGCAAAGCGCCCCAGCATCGGATTCTGGCCGGTGATCATGTCCGTCACCAGCCGGCGATCGAGCGAGATCGATGTCAGATACACTGCATTGACGGGTTTCTGGGCGTGCATTTCGACGAAACCCTCGGCAAAAGGGGAGGGGAGCCACACTGTTCTTCGGTCGCCGTACCAGGCGAAGGCCCAAGGCGCGTCACTCATGGCCAGTTCGCCCTCATCCAGCCACTGGCCGCGCTCCTGGATAACCGACGGCACGTAGGGAGGGTAGGCGAGGGGAGAGCCGGTTCCGTTCACGACCTTCGAAATCAGGGGCAGCGAAAGCACGATCACCACGCCCACGGTGGCGAGTCGATGGGCGAATGGGCCGCTGAATTCGAGGCGATCAAGCAGGCTGGACAGCATCGCGGTGCCATACACGAACACCAATGGGCTGAGGAGGATGAGGTAATTGGCCTCGTTCACCAGTGGCACCAGTTTGGCAAAGTGTGTCCGCACAAGCGCCTGGGCCAGGCCGAGGATCACCATCGCGCCCAGTGTGAGCCAACGGAGTCGGGCAATTGCCGAATTTCGAAAGGGAACGAGCAGACCGACGAGAAAAAGGGCCAAGATCCAATTGCCGGCAAATGTGGGCAGGGTGTTCTGGACGATTTCTGGTAGGTTCGCATCCAGCTTGGTCCAGTATTCGTCGATGCCCACCTTGCCAATGTCGTGTGGGGAGTTTAGTTGCTCCGGATTCATCAGACGGAACACCTTGTCTTCAGGAAATCGGTCTGTGTTCTCCATGACGAACAATCCACCGGTGCCAAAGGCCATTCCGGACAATTCATAATTGCGCGTCATCCAAGGCGCGAGCACGAGAATGAAACTGAGCAGCGCCGACAGCCCCATCATGAACCCGCGATTCTGAAACGCGAAACTGAGGAATACCACCAGGGGAATGGCCAGTCCACAGAGTGCGTAGCGTGAAAGTCCCAATAGCCCCGTAAGCACCCCGGCCAGCACCGACCACAACACCAGGCGCGACACGCGGTCTGGGTCCTCGTCGAAAGCGCGGATCTCGGACACCAGGACATGCGCCAAGGCAGTCACCAGCACGAGTATCCAGCAGGTGGACAACCCTGACTGCGTGAAGCGCCACATGAGATCCGTTCCCGCCAGCAGAATCGTGCTGATCCAAGCCACGTAATTGTCGAACAGCCTCCGCGCCAGAGACCATGTCAATCCGAGCACGATGAAAAAGAGAAACTGATTGAAACAGGCAATCTTCAGTTCCGCGCGATTCGTGAGCGATGGTGCATCCGGATCGGCCGCGTAATCGAACCCTCCGATGCGCATCCAGAGTGACAAGACGAAGGGGTACGCCGGCGCGTTGGCCAGATCCGGCTGCGGGTCCCCAAGCTGAAACTGCTCATTGCGCGCCTGGAGAAAATGCAGGTCGGCCGGCCGGATGAACTGCGTCGTGAATCCATCCCCGCGACTGAGGTTCCGCGCGATCTGGGCCGTATCCATCGCCGATGGATGCTCGAAATTCTTGAAGGCCCGCACATTGTAGATCGTTGCGAGCGCGATCAGCCCCATGATAAACACCACCCAGCGAACGACGCGTGCGCCCGCGCCTTCTTCTAGTGAGTGGATCCATTCCTGTATCGTCGGCATTTGATCGGCAGTTTCGCGGTGGCGGTTTGTTTAACCACGAATGGACGCAATGGGGGAATGCTGAAATGCCCGTTGGAGCGAACACCGCGAACGGGAAATGGGTGCGAATGTGTGTTTGATGTTTGCGGATTCGTCGTCCTCGGCGGCTTACACGTTGGCCGTGATTCGTGAGTTCCCCAACGCCGAGATCAATTCATCGATTTCCCAGGCGAGCTTGTTCTGCGAAAGCACATCCGCGCTCGCCCCGTGTTCCCAGACTGCGAAACGAATCAGCCTTCCTACATCCTTTCGCAGCAACGGTTGCGCAATGTGGCCCGCGAGAAAACCGGCGAGGACATCGCCGCTTCCGCCTTGTCCGAGCAACGCATTGCCGGATGAGTTCACCGAGATCGTGTCCTCTGCGCGACCAATGAGTGTCTGGTGTCCTTTCAGAACGACCCAGCAGTTGCCGAACTTGGTGGAAAGCCGTCGGAGCGCATCCGGGCGGTCGTCCTGCACAAACGCAGCCGGCTTGTCCAGGAGACGTGCTGCTTCACCCGGGTGTGGTGTGATTACCCGGGGTGCCGTGGATTCCAACTCGTCCGGCAGCCAGTCCAACGCGCTGGCATCGACCACCACCGGAAGCGCCGAGTAGCTCCAAAGTGCTTGAGCAAATCTGCGGAGTTTCTTGCTCACTTCCGGTCCGGCTAATCCCGGTCCGATAAGGATGGCAGATGTGGAGTCCGGAAATTTCAGTTCGTCTTTCGCCGGACGAACCATCGCCTGCTGCAACTGCGCGGCCACCGGTGCGTAGGCGGGCGTGTAAACGCTCACCAAACCGGGCATTGCCCGAAGGGCTCCCCGCGCAGCCAGGACGGCTGCACCGTGATAGCCCTCGCTTCCGGCAATGACCGCCAGATGACCAAAGGTTCCCTTGTGACCGGAAGCCGGCCGTGGGGTGGGGTAGTGGTCGAAATCCAAACCCTCGGTCCACACCATGCCGCTCGACTCCGGCGGATCGGTCAGCCCGATCTCCGCGGCCAGCAGCAGATGCCCCGTGTATTCTGCGGCACGCGTGCGGATCAGGCCGTTCTTTGGAGCGCCGAAAGTGATCGTGTGTTGTGCCTTGATAGCCGCGCCCATTACGTCTCCGGAGTCGGCGTTGAGGCCGGACGGGACATCCACCGCCAGCACGGGTGTCGGGAATTCATTGATAGCATGGATGATCTGTTTCCAATCCCCGGCCAGATCCCGGTTCAAGCCGATCCCAAACAATCCATCGATCAAGAGATCACCCTGATTGCGGGTCAATTCCAGCCGTTGGGGCAGGGAATGAATTCCTGATGCCGGATCGTGAATCTCCACCAGGTGAACCTTCCGGTCTTCGATATACTCAGTCGCGTATTTTGCATCACCTCCGTTATTGCCCTTGCCGGCCAGCACGACTATGGACGCGCCGGCGGGTGTCAGGCGCATGGCAGCCTCGGCAACGGCGCGTCCGGCCAGCCGCATGACGGTTTCGACGGATTGCCCGGTGGCCCAGGTGGCGTCCTCCCATTTGCGCATCTGATCGACGGAAATGATGGGAGCGGGCATGTCGTGGGAAGGTTAGAGGAACACGAGCTGGCCGACCGCCGACGGTCCGTTGCTCACGGAAAGTTCCTCGGCTTCACAAATCTCGACCGAAGTGCAGGCGCACTTGGACGTGACGACGCTTGGCTGCGTGCCATTCTGGATCGATTCCACGAAGTGACGCAGTTCGCCGACGTAGCCATCGGGTCCGTCGATCTTGCGATGCTCCGGCTCCTTGCCGGCTTCACAAACACGCAGGCATTCATCGCCTCGGGATAGATCGTATTCCACGGTGGCGTTCTCGAAGTTCACGGTGTAGGCCATGTTGAACCCAAACCCCTTCGCAAAGCTCCAAGCTCCTTCGGCAAAGACCATCGCCCCGCAATTCACATGGTATTGCGTGACCACGTGGTCGATCGCTCCGCTCACCTTCGTGTAACCCGTGGATTGCACCGCGCTCGGCCGGCCGAAGCAGAACTGGACGAAATCCGTGTCGTGAATGTGCAGGTCAAACAACGCGCCACCGGAACGCGGCCCGTCGAGGAAGTTCTGCTGTCCCCACGCGGGAGCTTCGGCAACGCGACGGAAGCTGGCGGAAAGCACTTTCCCATAGGAGCCTTCATCGATCGTCTTTTTCAACCACGCCCATTCCGGCCAGAAACGCAGGCACATCGCGGGCATCATGATCTTGCCCGACTTTTCAGCCGCGTCGAGGATCTGCTTGGCGTCTCGGACGTTGCGCGCGAGCGGCTTCTCACAGAGCACGTGCTTTCCCGCGTTGAGCGCGAGCACGGCATGTTCCCGGTGGGCGAAGGTAGGACTGCAGATGTCGATCGCGTCGATCTCCGGATCGAGCAGCATTTCCTTGTATGAGGTGAAGCCCTTGAACGAGCCTGGCTCCAGTTTGATCGGTTCGTTGTCACCAACGTTGCCAGCAACATCGCTGAAATCGCCGTCCAGACGGTTTCCACTTGGATTACACAGCGCGACAATCTCCGCGCCATCCACTTCCCGAAAAGCTTTCAAGTGCGTTGCCGCCATGAAGCCCAAACCCACTAATCCAATTCTTGGCATGACTTGTTTGGACTTCGCCCATGTGCGCTTGGCAACAAAGTCCGGTGTTGCGTGCTGAGGGAGATTCTTTAGCCCCTGCATCGCGCCGTGCCAATTCTTTTCAGGCTGCGAATGCACAAACCCGTTGGATAACTCAGTCGTCCTGCGGGTAGGGAATCGTTCTCGTCGCTGTTGCGAAGACGCCAGGCGGTCTCGAGCCTCCACCAAAACTGCCTCCGCTCGAAAAACCTCCGCTTCCAAAGAATCCGCCGCTCAAGTGCGAATTGGACGTCCCGGTTTGCCAGATGCCGGTATAGGCATATTGGCCGCCTGACCTGTTTGAGGCTTCGGTAATCGACCTGAGATTGGCTCCCGGCAAACTGAAGATCCAACTCCAGATATCCCAAGCCCAACCCCTGCGACCGTGCCGGCCGAAGGAGTAGAGATGCAACACGACCAACACACCGATGAACCAATTCATTGCGCGTTGCTTCTTGGATGCCTTGACTGCCGGAAGCGGTAGTCCACGGGCCATCTTGTCGAGTGCGATCGCGCCATCCCTGATTCCAGCCGAGAACTTGCCGTCCTTGAACTGCGAGATGATCTGCCCGCTCATGACGAACAACTGCCGTTCGCTGTAAACTGCCCGAAGAAATGTCGCCTGGCTCAGTTCGCGCAGCAGCAGCTTTTCCTGATACTCGAAGAGTTCGCCGGTTGGCAGCGTAAGTGTTTCAAATTTCCGCACCGCATTAAAAGCCGCCGGGTCGTCAATCTTGTCGGCCAAAAGCTGTTCTTCCATGAACGCCTCGAAAGCATCTTCCTCGTCTTCAGCCAATGCACGCACGCGCTGATAATCCCACGGGCGCGCCCGACGGCGCCGGGAAGGAGCGCGTGGCTGATCAACCAGTGAGAGATGAACAGGAGGTAACCGCCCAGGATGAGCAGCAGGATCTTCAGGACGTCGGCCATTATCATAGGCGTGAGCGGGTTGGGACAGGTAACGCGTTTTGGGGCGGATCAGTTACGGATAATGGAGAAACTCCCCGGCGAGGCAGTCATTGTTCGCGCATTCTTCGCCAAACCGTTGACTTCCTGACAACCCGTGTAATGCTCCGCGCCCATGGTTGTTCGCGTAGGAAACACCTATTACAACGTAAAGCTCGAGCCGGTCCTTGTGGCGCTGGGCGTACTCGTGGTGCTCATTCTGGCCAATACCGCGGTGTTTACCGTGCCGGTGGAGTCTGAGGCCGTCGTTCTTCGGTTTGGAAAATATGCCCGCACGGCAAAACCGGGGCTCAATTTCAAGCTGCCGTTCGGAATCGAAAAACAGAAGCCGGTCCAAGTCAGGCGCCAGTTGAAGCAGGAGTTCGGGTTTGGAACGGAAGGCGCGACAAATCCGAAGCAGTCCGCACTGGGCGCGGAACAGGAGCGCGAACGCAACATGGTCACCGGTGACAAGAATGCCGCGACCGTGGAGTGGGTCATCCAGTACCGCATCAGCGACGCGAAGGCTTACCTGTTCAATGTCTATTATCCAGATGACAACCTGCGGGCCGTTTCGGAATCGGTGATGCGGGAAGTGGTCGGCGACCGTACGGTGGACGAAGTGATCACCATCGGACGCCGTGATATTCAGCAGACCGTGGAACGCAGGCTTCAGGAACTGGTCGATGACTACCAGATGGGACTGAGCATCGATCAGGTCCAACTCAAGAACGTCAATCCGCCTCCCGACGTCCAGCCATCATTCAACGAGGTCAACCAAGCGCAGCAGCAACGCGAGAAATCGATCAACCTGGCATTGGGCCAGCAAAGCGAGGTCATCCCCCGCGCTCGCGGTGAGGCCGAGGGCAAACGCACGGAGGCACTGGGCTACGCGGTCAAGCGTCGCAATGAGGCACTGGGTGATGCGGAGAGATTCAACGCCCTGTTTAAGGAGTATCAGAAGGCGCCGGAGGTGACGCGCCGAAGAATCTACCTGGAAACGATGATGGACATCCTACCCCGGCTGCAACGCAAGATCGTTCTCGATGACGAGGCCAAACAAATCCTGCCGCTCCTGAACCTGAACAGCGGAGGTGCACGATGAAGTTCGGTGCGCAACTCATCGCCGTCGCTATCGTCACGTTGATCGGGACGATCATCCTCTTCAGTTCGGCTTACACTGTGCAGGAAACTGAGCAGGTCATCATCACCCAATTTGGGAGGCCGGTGGGCACTGCGACCAATTCGGGCCTGCACTTCAAGTTGCCTTTCATCCAGGAGATCAATTCGTTTGAGAAACGCATCCTGCCTTGGGACGGAGATGCCATTGAGATGCCGACCAAGGACAAGACCTATGTGATCGTCGATGCTTTCGGCCGATGGCGAATCAAAGATCCGCTGAAGTATTTCGAGAAGCTACGCGACAGCCGGGGCGCGGAGTCCCGTCTGGACGACATTCTCGGCAGTGAAATACTGAGCGCGGTGGCCAGCCACGAGTTGATCGAGGTCATTCGGACGACCAAGGACCGCGTACCTCTGAAGGATGACACCCCCAACACAACCACCAACATCGGTGTGCTCTATTCGATCGAACGCGGACGCTCGCTGGTGGAACAAGATATCGAAGCCGCGGCTCGTCCCAAGCTGGCCGACTTCGGTATCGAGTTGCTGGATGTTCGCTTCAAACGCATCAATTACAACGAGACCGTTCGCCGGGAAATCTATCAACGCATGATCACCGAGCGACAACGCATCGCGAAGGAGTTCCGCTCGGAAGGCGAAGAAAAGGCCGCCGAAATCCTCGGCAATATGAAGAAGGATCTCCAGGAGATCGAATCCGAGGCGTACAAAGACATCCAGAAGATACGAGGCGATGCCGATGCCGAGGCCGCCGACATCTATTCCGGCGCCTACAATCAAAGCCCGGAGTCGATCGAGTTCTACAACTTCATGAAGACCATGGAAGCCTACAAGGCGATGCTGACCAATGACACCACCCTGGTGCTCAGTACGGACAGTGATCTGTTCAAGTTTTTCAAAGGGCCCGAAGCGCAGTTGAAATAGCGTCGGTAGATGAGGTTCGTGTTCAGAACCGCGGATTACGCGGATGCCACGAATATTGACCGATGGCTGCGCCCTTCCGAACTCCGAGTTATCAGTTCCCTAAGGGCGTTCATGAACAGACTTCTGCGATTGCTTTCAGCTTCTCGTCGGAGACGTAGCCGTACCGATTGATCAAGACTCCGTGATTTGAAGCTTCCCAGGCGACCTTCAAACGGTTGCGGAAGTCATCCACTGGTCCGTAGCTATGGGCGATGGGAACGATGGAAGATTCACCGGCTCGCACTTGTGCTTCCGCAATCTTTGCGCGTTGCGATTCTGATCCGACTGGGTGAGGAGTGTCCGGATCCGGATAGGTGTAGCGGGAGGATGGGTATGAATCTGCGGAATCAATTCCGAGCCATTCAACAATCACGCGTGTCAATTCATCCGCATTGTGGGTGGGGTTTGCTTCGAGGATCTGCGAGCGATAGTGATCCACGATCATGGGCCAGTGCATCGTGTAGAGCTTGCAGAAGATCGCGTCGGAGTGGTTCGTGAAGTTGGTTTCGTCGCTGCCGGCGATTTCGTTCCAAGGGTGGGGGAAGATGCCAGGAATGAGTTTCTTCGAAACACCGATCGCAGCGCGGTAACGGTTCATCATGTTTTGGACCAACGTGCCTTTGAGTTGGATCAGCTTTCGGAGTCGCTCGCTCAACCGGGTGAGGAGTTGTTCCAGGTCGGAAAGCTTCGCGGCATTGAGCATTGCCGAACGCGTATCACTGACGGTGGATTTCAACTCCTCAAAATCGATGTTCATGCCTTCCACAACCGGCTGGACCTGCGGATTGAAATCAAGGAACAGGTCGTCAAGGAAGTAGGGCGGATACTCGGGCCAATCGATGCGAATCCCTGAAGCTTCGGGGTGCTGCTCCATGAGATCGCGGATCAACCCTTCGCCGTAGTTGAGGATGTCTTCGCTGGCGAGGGAACCGTTGAGGGCGAGACGCCGTTTCGGAAATGAGCCATCGGGCAACATCGGACGATCTTTGTCGTCAGGCCCGCCGAATTGGACGCGATAGCCGGGAGGGATGGCGGCTTGCACCTGGAGCAGGACTTCGATTCCGCGCGTCTTCGCTTCGGCGATGAAATCGGATACCATGTGTCCTTCACGTTCGGTCAGTTCGCTCGCAGGCGCCGGTTGGTATCGCGTCGATTGATAGTGTGCCGGATTGGGTTTGAATGAAGGTGCAGTCTCCACCCACACCTCGCGTTTGCCCCAGAGCGGGCGATCGAGAAGTCGTTTTGCTCCCGAGCCGGCATCCGCCGGTGGTTCTCGCTGGCCACGTTCCCTGTCCGATTCAGCCATCACGTAGGGTGAGGTCGCAATGGAGGTGAACGGGGCGTGGGATTGCAGGTGATCGAGCAGGCCGTTCACGCCCTCGCTCTGGAAATACTCCGGAAGAACGGTCAGTCCCAGCATCTCAGGCTCCGACGAGTTTGATGTATGCGCCGATCAGGCCGAGCGCGGTGAGGGTAATTCCCGAAAGGACCAGCAGTGATTGCTGCCAACCTTTCAGCCGCAGGCCGATCGGAAGGTTGACGCGATCCACCCACCAGACTCCGATGCACCACAAGCCGCATCCGGTGGAGCCGCCGATCAATGCGGGAATCTGCACGATGCTCACGGGATTTGAGAGCGGCTCCCAGAAAAGTCCACCCCACATCACGATCAGGCCAACGACGACGCTCCAGATCATCACGTATTTCTTCACCTGCAGGTATTGCAACTCCGACGGTTTGTTGACGATTGGGAGCATGGTTTCGTAGGTCGTCTTGCTCCACACGTCGAAGGTCGCGAACACTGTCCCCCCGATCGCGGCAAAGATGCCGACTTGGTAGACATACAGGAGAGAAGGGTGGAGTTCGGTCAGGAATATCGCCTGGTAGTTCACGAGGTTCATCTTGTCCGGAATCAATTCCTTCGGGTGCAACAGGTCCGCGCCGAGCACCATGAAAGCAGCGGAAAATACAAACACGCAGACGAATGAAAGGAGAATGTCGATCCTCACCGGCAACAACCAACTGCGACCTCGCGCGATGTTCTCGGGAGCCATGTCGATGGCACGCAGCGTGTCACCATCGCGATGGTCGCAGATTCGTTTGTCACCGAAGAACGACCATTGCTTGTCGCGAATGAACCCGAGGTAGCCGGTGTAGGCCGGCAGCCCGGCGCCGATGATTCCGACGTAGCTGATCACCTCGATCCAAACCGGCTTGGCGGCAATCTTCGGAAATCCTTCTTTCACCCAGTCCTCGTAGACCGGGACAGAAGGGATTAGCCCCGCGAGCATTCCGCTGATGGACGGTTGGCAGGCGATTGCGGCAACGATGATGGTTCCCAGAAGCAAGCCCACGATCACCTTCTGGCTGAGTTCGAGAAAGCCGTATCCCTGTCGCAGACTCGTTCCGGCGGCCAGGGCGATGAGCAGCGACGACCAGAGGCGGGCGAGGACATCCAGGTTCCTTTCCACCCCTGCAATCCAATTGATGAAAGTGCCGATCAACAAGGACAGGCTGGCGAGGAGAAAGGGGAAACAAACCAGCGTGATCACCAGCAGAAACCACGGGAACCAGGCACGTGGTCCGGGCAGGTGACGCCAGCTTTCCATTGGGTGCTCACCAGTCAGCGTCATGTAGCGCGCGGAGGTGTACATCTGCACGCCCTTCAGGAAGAGTCCTGCTACCAGGCACCAGATGATGGAATACTCAAAGATCGCCCCGCCACGTGAAGCGAACAGAGTCTCGCCACTTCCGATTGAAACGGAAGCCATGATCACCCCCGGTCCGAACCACTTGAGAAGCGAAAGCGCGGAGCCGTCCTTCAACCGATCGGGAGGCTCCGGATATTTCAGAGGGTCAGACACGCGCGGAGTCTCGTGAATACATTCCCCGCTTGGCAACGCTTTCGTCGTGCCGCGTTCCCGCTGTGGTTTGGGTTTCCTCTAGTTTTTGATCAGCGAACCGAAAACCGATCTCAGCAAATCCGCCGTTCGTGCAATCGGATCTTTTCGGATCTTGGCTTCTTCCCCGGCCACAACCTTGAAGAGACAGCCGAGGAGGCAAAAGCCGCGCATATCGTGTTCTTTGCGGGCGACGCCAAGCCCGAGCTTATTGAACCACTCAACAGTGCCGGAGTGTTGACCGTGGGTGACACCACCGGATCCTGGGACCAGGGAGGCATGATCGAGATGCGCGAGGTCAAGGGGCGGATTCGCTTTGCCATCAACCTGAAGCGCGCCAAGGACGTGATAATCCAGATCAAACCCCAGTTGCTTCGGTTGGCTGTAGAGGTGCGAAAACAGGCCGGATGGCCTGAACCGCCCAGCACCACCGAAACGGTCCGAACTCTCCCATCTTGCTTGTCGCCGTACTGTCAGGCAACTACGTTGAACCTAAGCATAGTTCCTCCACGAACATGAAACGACTCATTCCCACATTGGCCGCATTCGTCGCGCTGACCCTTTCGCCGCTGAGTTTCGCGCAGGATGTTGACGCAGAACCCGATCCCGGCGACGGCTTCTCCGACGAGGGATTCAACCTTGAAAACATCACGAGCCTCAGCCTGGAACAGCTGATGGACGTCGAGGTGGAGATTGCCACAAAGAAGGCTGAGCCGATCTCTGCCATTCCTGCCGCGGTGTCCGTCATCACCAACTAAGATATTCGGCGATCCGCGGCGCGCACATTGCCGGAGATACTTCGACAGGCCGCGGGCGTGCAGGTCGCGCGTCAGAACGGAAACTACTGGGCGGTGAGCATCCGTGGTTTCCAGGATGTGTTCGCCAACAAGCTGCTGGTACTTCAGGACGGCCGGAGCCTCTACACCCCACTCTTTTCGGGAACGTTTTGGGACGTGCAGGATCTGGTGTTGGAGGACATCGATCGCATCGAAATCGTTCGCGGACCCGGTGCAACAGTCTGGGGCGCGAACGCCGTCAATGGTGTGATCAACATCATCAGCAAATCGTCCAAGGACACCGTCGGGACTCATGTGAATGTCGGCTACGGTTCTGAACTGCAGGGAATTTACAGTGCCCGCCATGGCGTCAAACTGTCCGAGGATCTGTTCTTCCGCATCTATGGCAAGTTCGCCAATCATGACAACACCCGGTTGGCATCGGGGGCCGGTGCCAACGATGGATTCCATACGGCCCGTGGCGGTTTCCGAATGGATCAGACCTTGACCGATGTCGCCAAGCTCACGCTCTCGGGCGAAGTCTACTGGGGCAAGGTGAACAATACCTACGCCACCTATGAACCCAGCCTTTCTCCTGCCGCGCAGATCGGCAGCGAATCCGTACAGGGTGGTGTCGGTGGCGGCCATGTCCTGGGCCGCTTCTCCCGGGAGTATGGAACGGGTAACCTGACCATTCAGGCTTATTACGACCGATCCATTCGCCAGGCCGCGATCTTCGACGAAAGCCGGGACACCGGAGATATGGAAGTTCAGTATGATTTGGAACTGGGCCATCGTCACAGCATCGTGGCCGGAGCGGGTTACCGCATCAGTGCCGATCAACAGGGAAGCACAGCGTCATTGTCTTTCTCGCAAGACGATCGGGTAACCCACCGCGCAAATCTGTTTGTGCAGGATGACATCACTCTCATGGCGGACAAAATCAAGCTGTCCATAGGCAGCAAGCTTTCCCACAACCAATTCACGGGTCTCGAGGTTCAACCGAGCGCCCGCCTCCACTATCAAATCGCAACAAATCAGGCTGCCTGGGTCTCCGTGGCTCGCGCCGTTCGTACTCCCTCCCGCGTTGAAGATGATGTCACGATCGTTTCATTTAATCCCACACTCCCGCCGGCTGGCCTCCCGACCGTTCTGGATGGGCAGCGCGGAATCGGATCGGAAACGATGCTCGCTTATGAGGCCGGTTACCGCATTCGAGCCAACAAACGATTTACCCTGGATGTCGCGGGTTTCTACAACCAGTACGACAATCTCCGCTCCATCGAGCCCGGTGGCGTAGGTCTTCATCCCGCGATCTTGGCGCTCCCTTTCCCCGGCGCTCCTGGTCCGATTGGTGCGATATTCCACGCCGCGAATGATGTGGAAGGCGAATCCTACGGGGTGGAGATCTCCCCCTCCTTCCAGATCAAGGACTGGTGGCGACTCACGACCAGCTACTCCTATCTGAACGTGGATTTGCGCGGGAACGAAAACAGCAACGACACGATCACCCCGCGCGAAGAGGACCAAAGCCCGGATCACACGATCTCCATCGGGTCGCGGATGGATTTCGACAACAGCGTCGATCTGGACCTGTTCGTCCGCTACGTGGACCAGCTGGACGTTGCGCGTGCGAACAACAATCAGGGCGCGTCGATTCCCGCCTATTGGACGCTCGATGCCCGGATCGGCTGGCAACCAACGCCCGGAATGGAGGTCTCCCTAGCGGGACAAAGCCTGTTTGATTATCGACGACCTGAATTCGCCCCGACCTTTGCGTCGGTAGAAAGCTTCGAAATTGAACACTCTGTGCTGGCGATGTTGACCTACCGGTTTTGAGCCCGGGTCAATCAGGACTATTTGAATTTCTGTGTGATGGAATTCGCCCGGCAAATGGCCCGTCACAATTGAAACGAGCCAAATGGGAAAAAGAGAGTATCGACAGTTTCAATGTTGGATCTGCGTGGTTGTGACCGCGCTGGCCGTTTCGTTGATACAACCCGTCAGCGCGGCGGGTGCGCAACTGAAACATCACGGCCTGATGGCGGCCATGATCTCGAAATTTCCACCTTTCGCAAAGTGGCCTGCGGGAACTCGGCTCAGGGCTAAGAAGCAGCTCAGCATCGCCGTGTTCACCAAGGACAAGTCGATTGTGGAGCAATTCGCCGGCACCCTGCATCGCAAGACACTTGGTGGAATCAAATGGACCGTGAAACAAGTGATCACGGCCGAGGAGGCGACGAAGTATCCGATCGTGTTCTTCGGCAAGGACGTTCCCGAACCTACCGACGAATGGTACGAAAAACTCAAGGGCGAGGGAGTGTTGACCTTCGGCGAGAAAGCGGAAAACGCAGCGCGCAAAGCGGTCATGAATTTTGTCATCAGTGGGAAAAAGGTAAGATTCGACATTCACCTGGGGGTTGCAGCCAAGGCTGGAGTGAGGATTGCACCTCAGCTGGGACGCGTCGCCCGAAAGGTCGTGCAAGATGAGTAGCGATGTTTCGGTTTCGCAATCTCGGTCTGCGGCTCAAGATTTTCTTCTTGTTGACCGCAATCACTTTGACGGCGCTGGTCATGGCCTGCGCCGTATTCGTCGCGTTCGACCAGTTCTCCATCAAGCGGCGCGCGTTGGAGGATCTGCAGCGAGATGCCAGCCAGTTTGCCGATGCCAGAGGGAATCAGCGGGAAAGACCTCGCCCAGAAAATTCGCAAGGAACGCGCGGATCTCAAGGTCATCTATACCAGCGGTTATAGTCCCGATTTGTTTGGGAAAGATGTCGTGCTCGACGAACAGGTAAACTTCCTGCCCAAGCCCTATCGCATGAACACACTCGCCTCCCTGGTGCGCCAGATCCTCGATGGTGACGCCAGCGTCACGCCCGGCAACGGCGAGACCAAAACCGGCCCAATTACTTCATAACGTGGGTTTCGGAGAATTGCCCCGGGGGGCTATCTGTGAGGAAAATGCCGATCCAGCAGCCTCTTCGGCTTGGTCATCCAGGACTTGTCCTTCAGCACGTTTGCCACGTTCCTTGTCTCGAACGGATCGATGCGGTGATCGTAGTATTCGCGAGCTTCCACCTTGCCGGTCTTGCGATTGCGCCACTCGGTGTATCGTCCGTTTTCAGTTCGCACCGACACGCCCATCACGGGAGCTGTGCCTTTCGAGTAAGACGGGCGGGGATGCTGGGTGAAAGCTCCTTCCTTCACTTTAGTCGTTGGATCATTCAACACGGGAACCAGGCTCTCCCCTTCCAACGCTTTTGGTGCTTCCAGTCCAGCCAGGTCGGCCAGTGTCGGATAAAGGTCGATCAGTTCAACCAATGACGAACTCGCAGTCCCAGCCTTCGCGATCTCCGGCGTTGCGATGATCATCGGCACGCGTGCATCGAACTCAAAGCACGAGGTCTTGCACCAAAGTTCATGTTCCCCGAGATGGAAGCCGTGATCGGAGAAGAACACAACGATCGTGTTCTTTCGTAATCCGTTCTCCTCCAGTGCATCCAGGACCAGACCAATCTGCCGGTCCATGAACGTGATGCTCGCGTAGTAGCCGTGGCGTAAATCACGGGTTGTCTTCGGTGTCAGCGGAAACTTCGGCACATCCCGGTAGCCTTTGAGTTCCTTCGAGTTGTGAAGCGCGAGCGGAGGACAATCACTCGGTGCAAACCAACCGGTCGGGGCGGGCAGTTCGCGTGGGTTATATAGATCCCAATCCCGCTTGGGCGCAACGAAGGGCAGGTGAGGGCGCCAGAATCCAACCGCGAGGAAGAACGGCTTGTCCTTCAGTTCTCCGAGTGCGGACACCGCCTGGCGCGCAATTCTGCCGTCCCAATAAGCTTCGTCCGGCACGTCGAACGATTCGATGGCGGGCACTTGTCCTTTCTTTATTGCGCCAACCCGGTTGGCGGTGACCGTGTCCGCCCAATGTGGTCCGAAGTGAAACTTCGCGGGCTTGGACCAGGAAGCCGGATCTCCGAGTTGCTCTGAGTTGTGATAGATCTTGCCGATGCAGCGCGTTCTATAGCCGGCCTGCTTGAACAGTTCGGGCAAGGTTGGGTGCTTCGGTTTGGTTTTTCGAAAACTGGCCTTGAGATCCCAGACCTTGATCGTGTCCGGCCGCAATCCGGTCATGAACGACGCGCGTGAGGGATTGCAGACTGCCTGTTGGCAATAGGCTCGGGTGAATAGACGTCCACGTGACGCAAGGCGATCGAGATTGGGGCTGATGACGTGGCGATCACCGAGACACCCCAACTCAGCGCGCAGATCATCCGCGACGATGAAGAGGACGTTTGGCTTATTCGCTGCGAAGCACGCTGAGGAGGAGATGACGATGGCAAGGATTGCGGCCGTTCGGCTCAGCAGGAGCTTCGCCAAACCAAAACGCTCGTTGTGGGCCAAGTTCATTTCAGTTCGTTCAAGAGCTTCAGCACGGTCTTGCGGATTTTTGATTCCGCGTCGACTTCAAGGAACGACGATCGTGCCGGCCAGGTTTCGTAGCCGCCCCACTTGTGTTGCTGCTTCGTCGGAAGATATCCGCTGTAGCCGTTGGCCAACTCGATGGTGAACGTGTCCTTGAACGGGCTCGCATGTTTGATGGCGAGACCGGTTTCGGCGAAGACTTCGTTTGGAATGGCGGCAATCGCCAGGTCGCCGATGCGGAATGCCTGGAGGATGATGCTCACTCGGTCGGGAAATTCATGCAATCCCAGCGCTTCCCGCGCATAGATCACCTGGCGCGTCGGTCGCGCCGTTGGTTTTGCCTTTGCCACGATACCGCGTGCCCATTTCAATCGAGCCGCATTGGGCTTGCGAACGGCCAGGCTGAGTTCCGTCTGGGCGACGGCGATCTTCAGTTCTCGGGAGAAACTTGCCTTTCGAAACGATTCCACAGCATGCCCGGCGAGATTCTTTCCGATCTCGGTCATTCGACCGAAGGCGGGGTATCGTTTGCGCGGTCCTTGAAAGTTGTTTGCGTTCACGTCTCCGCTCGTGCCGTTGGACATCAAACCGACAAATCCCTCGGGATCCCCCAATCGCGTCGATGCCTCATTGGCAAATACCGCGAAATAATCCGCGCTAATTTGTCCGCGGGGAACTCCGCCGACATAGTGCAACCCATAGTTCCCGAGCAGTGCGATCGGTTTCTGGTCCACCTCGCGCAGGCCGAACACATACACTTGGGTGTCGGCTGGGCCCGCCGGCATGAGGATTCCCCCGCGCGGTGGATTCATCCACACGATGTCGTTCGTTTCACCGAATGGATTGGGCGCCTTCAAACGCCGATCAAAGAACCAACGGCGGTTGTAAACGTAGCGTGGCTCGTAAAAGCTGTCCCAGGCCGCTTCGGCGGGTTTCAATCGTGCAGCGGCCTTCTCGATCCCCTCTGCTATCTTCACGGATAGCATTTTGTGATAGCGCTCGTTCGCCTCGCCTTGGTCAATGCTGACGGCGCGGGGAGTCGAGTGCGAGTGCGTGGCGGACAACATGATGTGAGACTTTGGAATGCCCGAGTTTTTCTCCACCAGGCGCTTGGCTTCATCGAGAATCGGCCGTTCGATCATCGTGTTGTCGATTACGGCCAAGGCGACACGGGTTTGCCCGTCATCAAGGACGATACATCGGGCATGGAGCGGATCATGAACGGACTTGGCCGGGCCGATCTTCATGATCGTTCCGTCCATCAACACGTCCTTTTGCGGGGTGATATCGATGGCGAACGCGCCGGCGCGAATACCGGCAGCGCTGAGTTTTGAAATGCCACCCACGCCCAACAGGGCCATCAACAACAATCGAACAATCCATTGGGAACTCATGACTGCCGGGCATTGTCATTCAACCGTCGTGTCACGCGAGCGAAATCAGCGGGAACTCAAACGTTGACAAGTTGACGCGGATCACAAGTCTTTTGCCTCCGAACGCGATGCCCATTCTCGAAGTTTCACAACTCAAGAAGTCTTACGTGGGACCCGAAGGCGACCGCCAGACCGTCGTCGATGTGGAAGCGTTCTCGCTGGATGCTGAAACGCAGCTCGCACTCTGCGGGGAAAGCGGAACGGGCAAGACCACTTTCCTGAACCTGATCGCCGGCATACTTCCGCCTGATTCCGGATCTGTAAGCGTCGCCGGGTCCGACATGGCGAATCTTTCCGAAGGCAAACGTGACCGGGTGCGCGCCAATCACATTGGTTACATTTTTCAGACCTTCAATCTGCTACAAGGCTACACCTGCCTGGAGAACGTCCTCCTCGGCATGTCCTTCGGTCCCGGCGCCGATCGCGAATTCGCCCGCAAGATCCTGGACCGTGTCGGACTCGGCCATCGCGTGCATCATTATCCGCGGCAACTTTCCACCGGCCAGCAACAGCGGGTTGCAGTGGCCCGGGCATTGGCGAACAAACCGCAACTCGTTCTCGCCGACGAACCCACCGGCAATCTGGATCACGCCAACGCCGAGGAGGCCTTGAAACTCATTCGTGAAACCTGTGGCGAAAACAAAGCGGCTCTCCTTTTGGTCAGCCACGACGAAAAAATCCTCGCCCAATTCGATAACCGCAAAGACCTCAAACAGCTCAACAAAGCGACTCGCCCGTAAATCGTCATTCGTAGATCGTAATTCTCATGACCCTGCCCCTGATCGTTTGGAAAAGTTTGCGCCAGCATATACTGAGCACGACGGTCACGGCCTTGTCCATCGCGCTGGCGGGCGGATTGTTGATGTCGGTCTGGGTGGTGAAGGAGCAGTCGCGGCAGGCATTCACCCAGCAGAACGCGGGATTCGATGCGGTGCTCGGTGCGCGCGGGTCGAAGTTGCAGTTGGTGTTGAATGCGATTTTTCACCTGGAGGCATCACCCGGTAATCTGAAATGGGATGATTACGTTTCGATCCGGAAGAATCGTGCAGTTTCCCTGGCGCTGCCGATCGCGGTTGGTGACAACTACCTTGGTTTTCGGCTGGTGGGAACGCTGACCAATCTCTTCACCGAGGTTGAATACGCACCGGAGAAGAAATACGAGGTTCAGGTGGGTCGCTCATTCGATGACGGCTATGCGGAGGCCGTGGTCGGGAGTTTTGTCGCCCAACAGCTGGGAATGAAGGTCGGCGACAAGTTTCATCCCTACCATGGGCTGATCTTTGATGAGAAAGCGCAGCACTCTGAGACGTATGTGGTCACCGGAATTCTCAAGCCATCCAATACACCTGCCGACCGCGTGATCTGGATTCCCATTGCCGGAATACAGAACATGAAGGGGCACGATCCCAAATCAGCAAATGATATCAGCGCGGTGTTGGTGAAGTTGCGGACTCCCATTGCGGGGCAAGGTCTCAGCCTGCTTTATAACAAACAGGGCAATAAATTCACCTTCGCCTGGCCCATCGCCACGATCGTTGCGGAACTCTTCAATAAAATCGCCTGGTTCGACCAAGTGCTCGCACTGGTTGCCTGGTTGGTCGCCATCGTGGCCACGGCGTCGGTCCTGGCGAGCATCTACAATTCCATGAACGAACGAAGACGGGATATTGCAATCCTGCGGGCGTTGGGGGCGCGGAGGCGACTGATCATTGCCTCGGTGATCATGGAGTCGGCGGCCATTGCGGCTTTGGGCATGGTCGCAGCGTTCTTCATCTACGGCGGCATCATGGACGGCGCGGCAACGGTCATCCGGAGCCAGACGGGCGTCGTGCTCGAACCGTGGGCCTTCAATGACGTGATGTGGTGGGTTCCGCTGGCGATGATCGGTCTCAGCGCGCTCGCTGGAATCATTCCGGCCATCAAGGCCTATCGCACAAACGTGGCGGAGAATCTCCTGCCGGTTTCCTGATCGATCGCGGACCCGGAGCGCAGCCTTGGCGGACGAAGCGAAACCGAACGATCGACTCAATTCCTGGGAATTGGCGATCCGGCCCATGCCGCATCAATACCATCGCACGATGGCGAGGTGGATTGTTCGCAACATCGCGATCTTCGGTGCCGGGAGGATCCAGGCTATTGAAGGGATGGAACATCTCGATGTGGAGAAGGATCCCTTCGTCCTGGCGCTCAACCACACGCAGAAGATCGAAGCGCCCATTGTGCCCGCCGTCTTGGGCGTCATGCGCGGCGGGAAGATGATCCGATTCATTGCGGATTGGAACCTGATGCTCGTTCCCTTCGTCTACTTCATTTATCGATCCGGACAGGTCATTGTTCTGGATCGCAAACCCGCCAAGCCCGCATTCCTCAATGTGTTTCGGCCTTGGTTGACTCACAAGACCACTGCGTTCGATCACGCGATGGAACTGATCGACCAGGGACATTCCATCGGAGTGTTTCCGGAAGGCACGACAAATTCGCATCCCACTCAACTTCTGCGCGGTTTCGTTGGCGCGGCCAAGCTTTCAATCATGAAAGGCGTTCCCGTGGTGCCCGCCGGGATTCGTTTTCCCAAACATCAGGGCGACGGTCCCGTTCGGGAACTCGAGCCGATGCGGATTGTGATTGGAAAGCCAATTCCCCCGCCAGAGCACTCTGAGTCTCCGAAGCGACGCTTGGTCTACGACTTCCATTCCGTTATCATGCAGGAAATCGCTCGACTCAGTGGAAAATCATGGCAATCTGAATCGAGCAGGAATAAGTCATGTTTGGCGCAAAAAACCTCACAGTAGAAAGGGTCACAGACGATGCGGGACGTCTGGCCAGCATTGATGTTCTGCGGGAAACCTACGAGAAAGAGAAGGAATGGGTTGCCGATGGCGGGAAGGTATTTGAATCCGAGGATCTCGAACGCGAAGACGTGAGCTGGTTCCTTGTGAAGAAGAGTGACCGGCCCATTGGCGTTTTGCGCGTGATGTATGATCCTCCGCTCGAGCTTTACCACGAATATGGATTCAAACCCGTCGATGGCGATCTGGACGTGGAGAAGTTTGTCCGTGAGAACAAGATTGCGGAGATCGGGCGTTTCGCCGTGATTCCCGATGAGCGAAAGAACTTTGTCGCGGCTGCAATCCTCATGCGTGCGGCAGTGCGTGACACCGTTGAGAAGGGTTATTCGCACTATATCACCGACGTCTTTGAGGGCGAGAAGCACAGCCCCTACAAATTTCATACCCGCGTCATGGGCTTCAAGGCGGTTGCCACCCACGACGTCGGGGAACTCAATTGTCCATGCCGGCGCATCACCATGGTGTTGGACCTGAAGGACGGCTACAACCGACTTCGCAAGGCCAACAAGTGGATCTACCGCTACATCACGGATGGTTGGCCTGAGAGCCTGCACGAACAAATGCTTGAGGCGGGAAGCAAAGGTGAGGATTGGAGTCCGGATTCGATTGCCACGCCCTCTCTCGCTTGAGGCAGGCCGCGCACTCGAATTTGCGGAAAAGCCCTAATGCGTGCGGACCCCATTGATTTTGGGCAGATTGACCCTATCCTCCCGCCATCCATCCACCAACGACCCACCGATGGCCCGTTCTGCAAAACCAGATATGTAAGCTCCGGCATGGTTTTAAGTGCCGGGCACGGAACTTATTCAGCTCGCCGGACGTTGTAGGCTCGGTTGTTACCCGGATAATGACGTGGTGGTCGCCAGCGAACGCGCGTCCCGTTGGCACGCCGTCATCATCCGAATGACCATGAGCGAGTTTCGCGCGATGGATCTGGATACCAAGAACGGCAAGCGCGTGAACGGCGATCGGATCTTCGATGCGCGCCCGCTTCGCAACGGAGACATTGTAACGATCGGTGGGATTACCTGTTGATTCACCACCAAGACGCTCGAGGTTGCTGATGACCCGCCCGAACTCCAGTTCACCATGTCGGATACCTTCGACAACGTCGCCGAGTTCGAGATCTTTGACCCCGTCGGTTATGGCATGATGGTTCTGGACGATGACAAGCCGACGGCGATTACGGAAACGGCGCGTGATTTTCTGATTCATTATTCTCCTTCCCTGGAGACTCCGATCACGGAACTGCCCGACAAGCTTCTGGAATGGCTGGACGAATCGCGCGACTTGATGACAGATCCAGCCAGTATCCGGCACATTCGTCCCTATCGAGTGGAGCGTGGGGAAAGTCGATTGACGGTGCGGGTCAAGTCGGACGTTGCCAACAAGCAGACGGTTTTGATCTTTCTCGACGAACGTCCGCTGTTCACCTGCGAGCAGGTGAAGACGGAATTCAAGGACCACTACAAGCTCACGCCCAAGGAATCTGAAGTGCTCTACTATGTCGCCCTCGGCAACACCTTACCTGAAGTTGCGACAATGCTTGGGGTGGGTGAAGGAACGGTTTCAAAATATTTGGAAAAGGTGTATCCAAAACTCGCGGTCGGGGATCGGCGATTGTGATGGTGCTCGACCACTTCAAACGCCAACGCGCGGAAAGCGTCTGAGGCTCTCACAAAACTCTTACACCCAAACTGCCCGTTGCACTTGCCAATCCGTCACGGCGGGCGGATAAGGGTTTCGTCATGAACCGTTCGGTCCGATTTCTCCCGGCATTGTTTGCGTGGACGATCAGTGTCGAGTTGCCCTGTGCCAGCACGCCGAGCGATGATCTGCTGCTACACCTGCCGCTGAATGAAGACCTGCGTGACCACTCCTCTTTTCGGCGTGAGACTCAGATAGAAGGAGAGATCTCCATCCTCAACGGAGCCGCTTACTTCTCAGGTGAGAAAACCGCCTTGGGCATTGAAGGTATTACCCTCGCCAATCAGCCGTTCACCGTGGCGATGTGGATTCAACAGACGGGCAGGGAACAGATGTATGGTCTGGTCGAACAACACCACTCAGGAAGGCGCGGTCAGTGGCTCCATCTCATGACGCGTGGCGCGCGCCAGCCTTACCTCGGTTTTTATCGGAATGATTCCATGAGCCCGGCATCGATCCTCCCCAATCGTTGGGTGCACCTTATCTTCTCCTACGATGACGAAAACCAGATGATCTGGATCGATGGTCGTCCGGCCTGTGCCCGCAAAGCTTCGTTTTATCGGGGGGCGAGCGGCACGCTTTGGATCGGACGCACGCCACGATGGATCGATGTGCCTTCCCATGACTTCGAGGGATTCATCAAGGATTTCCGGGTCTACAGCCGCGTCTTGACCTGGTCTGAGATTGGCGAGCTATCGGGCCGGCCTCTCCGACAAGTCGCGGGTGTAAACAGGAGCAAGGTTCCCGACCCTCAGGACATGCCTCTTTCGCCAAGCCGTGCTCGTGACGGGGGTGTTCCTTTCCTCTACGTCGACGGGAACCGCCTGTGCATCACGGGTGAATCTGCGCAAATCTACGAGATTCAGTCCGCTCCGGCGCTGATTGGCCCATGGAAGTCACTTGGTTCTGTCACCAACACCCACGGCAGCCTGGAAATGAACGATCCATTTGTCTCACCCAAGCGTCAGCGGTTCTATCGCATCCAGGTCACCGGCGCGAAGTAGCTGCAGTCGTTACGGTGGGCAAATCACCCGAAGTCTTTCCGGTTCCACGCCCAACTTCGCCGGAAGAGTTCCCGCCAGATCCCCCTCCAGTTCAAATTGTGCGCCGTTTGGCGAGGTCAGTTCCACCACGTGCGACTGGAAATATCGAATCCACGAAGGCACCTTCCGATTCCCCATCAAGAGTGAGGCCCAATATCGCACGGCGGCCCAGATGCCCACTTTCGGAAACACACACACGTCAATCTTGCCATCGGTCAAGCTGGCGTTCGGAAAGACGTTCCATCGGCCGCCATAGAACTTTCCATTGCCAATCAAGACCAATTCGCCTTCAGCTTCATCCGAATCACCGCGCACCATTACCCGTTTCTGCGGCCCCATCACCGCCCGCAGTCCAGCGCGGATGTAGGCGAGTTGTCTGAACCTTCGTTTCGATTCCCAGTCGACCAACGAAATCGCTTCGGCATCCAAGCCTGCGCCGGCGAGCTGCGCAAAGTATCGGCGCTCCGTTGCGCCTTCGATCGTGGTGTCAGCGTAAGGAAGATCGATCAGGCGATCGTTTCCGGCCACAACCGTGTCCCACGCCCGGCCCGCGTCTTCCGGGATATTCAGTTCCTTGGCAAAGACATTCACCGTTCCCAATGGCAGCACGCCCAATCGCGCTTGCTCAAAACCATTATCAGCTTTCCCAATTCCGTTGAGCACTTCGTTAAGCGTGCCATCGCCACCAGCCGCGACGATGTCCTGAAACTCCTCGTCCAAAGCCGCGCGCGCCAGTTCAACCGCATGTCCAGGCCCCTGCGTCGGTTTCAACGCGACATCGCCGGGGATCCCTTCCAGAAACTTGCGGAACTCCCGCGCCTTCTCACCCCGCGCGGCTGGATTGAATATCACGCAAATCTTCAACGGTGCGGATACTGACCATTAAGCCCGGCTCGTAAAAGCGAAACCTCACCAGCTTCACATGTTTGTCTACCGCCCGTGATTGCTCTGGTCATTCAGAACTTCCAAGTCGCATCTCGGCTGGAGCCATTCAATCCTTCGGCTTCCCGGCTAGAATCTGCCCGACCAGTCTTCCGCTGGTCAGGGCCCAGCCGATGTGGAGGCCGTGTCCCCAGAGAATCTGGCCACCCAGTCCGTTTTGGCCAACCGCGTAGAGCCCCTCGATCACCTGTCCCTGTTCGTCGAGGACGCGCAGGCTTTGGTCGATTGCCGCGCCACCTTCGGTTGTCGTGAAATAGGCGCAGGCGGGACCGAGCAGCACCCAACGATTGCCGGTCAATTCGTGTGAGTCTCCGCTGCGACCGAACCTGTCGTCGCAGTTTCCACGCACGTACTGATTGAATTCATGTAGTGCGTTCTCCATTGCGCGCTGGTCAATACGTGTTCGACGAAAGAGTGTTTCAATCGAGTTGCCGTGAACAGCAATGTCGGGCCGCAGCTTCAGGTAGTCATTGACGTAGGCGTAAGCGATTTTCGGCGCGGTGGAAATGAAGTGGGGCCATTCCGAATACCGTTCACACAGACGTTGATCCAGGAGCAGATAAGCAAGCTTGTCCGGTTGATCCGCGATGGCGATTTCGCGTTCCGGCCAGGACTTCTCATTGCAGAACCGGTGGCCCTTGCAATTGAGTAGGATTGCGCCGTCGTCGAACAGGGCGTTCTCCGGATGTTGCCAGGTGACCAGCAGACGCTTGATGTAGGTATTTACGATTGCCTTGGGAACGTAAGGCAGGAGTCGGCCTGCGATCCAGGCAAGGGGGCCGGAGACGGGAAGGAGTTGTTCGAAGAGCTGTTTTCCCTTGGGCGCCATGAAACGGATCTCCGGTCCGTAGGTGATGTCCATGTTGATGAGGCAGGCTCCGACGGATTCGGCAAGCTCGTGTCCTTCGCCCGCGGCAAATGGATTGATGCCATTGATCTGTCCGTATTGATCGCCCTTGTATTTGGCGATCAGCCGATGACTTCCTGCGTAATCGCCTCCGGCCAACACCACTCCTCGTCGAGCGTGATAAATGGCTTCACTTCCGTCGGTATGAAGAACTTTGGCTCCGGTGATCCGTGAACCGTCACGCGTCAGTCCCTTGACCTGCGAGGAACAAACGAGCTTCCCGCCGTGACGGATCAGTTTCGATTGCAGTGTGGCGATGTAGGCCTTGGCATTGGGGACCACATTGTGCATGCGAGGAACGCGGTTGGGAGGTTCGGGATTGGGACCGTGGAAGGCGAGTCCCATCCCTTCCAACCAGGCGAGCGTTTGCGCCGTGTGGCTCAGGAAAAACTTCCGAAGTTCTTGATTGTTTTGCGTCTCAATGGATCGGGGCGCAAAGCCACCGGCATCCTCGACGTGATGATCCAGCGTGTCTTTGATTCTCGCTGCACGCTGCATGCGTGTGCGATTCGCAGTGAAAGACCCAACCGCGATTCCGGTTGTGCCTCCCGGTTCCGGACGCTTCTCAAGGACCAACACGCTGCAGCCGTTTTCCGCGGCGCTCACCGCGGCCGCCAATCCGCTTCCACCCGCACCGACCACGATGACATCGTGTTCCTTCATCGTTTTCGAATGAACTCCGGATTGGCGTATTTCGACAGCACCAGTTTGTCGGCCGCTTCCATGACTCCGGAGATGCTCGTTAGTGAGCCGGTCTGGCATTCGCCCAATTCGTTGGTGCCAATCCCCAACATGGTTTGCTCCCAGTCTGAGCGACTGGGGAACTCGGTGGTGGATTGAACGGAACCCTGGATCAACAGTCCACTTCGAGTGCGACGTTGAGCTGCCCCCGCGACTTTGCGTCCATCCAGCAAGACGTCGCTTACTTCGAATCCTGCAAAACAACTTCCGGCACCGTCATTGCAATCAGGTGCAAGCTCCGTATCGAGTCCCAATTGTTCGAAGGACTGGGCGATCCACAAGTGAATCCGGTGATAGCTCTCCCGGGCGTTGAGAGCATGCCAGGGATCCGCCAAGGGCACGGTCAAGCTATACGTCCAGTCGTCGTCGTGTGGAACAATCCCGCCCGCTGTGGGGCGTCGGATCAACGGACGTAGTTGTGTTGTTCGTTCAACGTCTTTGAACTTCTGAAAGTAGCCGAAGGTGGCTGCGGGTGTGTTCCAGGAATAGAAACGCAGGACCGGTTTGCCGATGTTCTCGATTCGTTTCAGCAAGGCTTCGTCCACGGCCATGTTCCACGCCGGATCGCCTTCGCCTGAATTCACCGCAATCCACGCGCTCATTTCACGCCAATGCGTAGGCAGAGCCGAGCAACCTCGCAAGGATCACATTCCGGTTTCCGTGCCGAACACCGTCGTCGTCCGTGCCAGATGAGCCAATGGCTGAACATCGTCCAGTGTTTCTGTGGAACGAATTTAATCAAGACCTTCTCGATCTTTTCGGGCGTCGTTTCTTGAGTGATTCCCATTCGCTGCGACAGGCGGGACACATGGGTGTCCACCACGACGCCGACGTTGATATCGAAGGCGTTCCCCAAAACGACGTTCGCGGTTTTTCGTCCCACTCCACCAAGCGCGGTGAGTTGATCCATTTCGTCGGGAACTTCGCCCCCATGCAATTCGACAAGACGCTGACAGCAGGCCTTTATGTTTTTGGCCTTGTTTCGGAAGAAACCGATTCGTCTGATCTCATTCATCAGTTCGTCCAGGTCCGCATCGGCGAAGTCTTTCGCGTTCCGGTACTTTTTGAAAAGATCGGCGGTGACGATGTTGACCTGCTTGTCGGTGCATTGCGCCGAAAGGATGGTCGCGATGAGGAGCTGGAGTGGGGTGGAGTAGTTCAGCTCGCAATGGGCATCCGGATAGGCCTCTCGCAAACCATCAATGATGGCGAGCACGCGTTCGGACTTCGCCTGATTCGTTTCGCGCGGCATGAATCAAGGCAGCGCGTAGTAATCCGCACCCTGGTAGTTCCCGCGGTGCAACTTGCCGATTTGCATGAGGACATCGTTGATCAGGGTGCTGGCGCCGAAGCGGAACAGATCGGGAGTCAGCCAGTCATCGCCCAAGGTCTCCTTCACCATGACGAGGTAGTGCAAGGCCTGCTTCGCTGTGCGAATGCCCCCGGCAGGTTTCATTCCGATGCGTACGCCGGTTTCGAAGAAATGATCTCGAATGGCCTCCAGCATCACCAGCGTCACGGGCATGGTCGCTGCCGGAGTCACTTTGCCGGTGGATGTCTTGATGAAATCCGCACCGGCTTCCATCGCGAGTTGGCTGGCGAGGCGGACGTTGTCGTAGGTGTCGAGTTCGCCGGTTTCGAGGATCACTTTCAAATGCGCTTCACCGCAGGCTTCCTTCACTGAGGCGATTTCGTCCTGCAGACGATTGAATTCACCTGCGTGGAATGCGCCGCGATCGATGACCATGTCGATTTCATCCGCACCATCTCGGACAGCTCGTCGCGTTTCCTCCAGACGGGTCTTCAACGGAAATTGTCCGCTCGGAAATCCAGTCGCGACTGAGGCGACGTTCACACCGGAGCTCTCACCCAGGCAACGGCGCGCGTTCTTCACCATCGACGGATAGACGCAAACCGCAGCGCAGGTTGGAACGCCCCAGGCCGGATCCGCAGGCTGCAATGCCTTCCGACAGAGAAACGAAACCTTTCCTGCCGTGTCTTTGCCTTCGAGTGTGGTGAGATCCATCATCGCGACTGAAAGCTTCAGCCCCGCCAGTTTCGCCGATGTCTTGATACTGCGGCGCGTGAAGGAAGCCGCCCGCTCTTCAACCATCACCTGATCAACGGTCGGAACATCCCGACGCCGAACGCGTTTTGGGGTGGAAATCAACGTGGACATGGCTGTAACCAAGGTTACGGTGCGCAAATTCCTTTGTCGAGAATGGCTGGAATCAACCGGGATTTGCGGGTTTCCGCGTAGGTGCTGTAACGAATTGGGCCTTGTGCATGTCTGGTTTTTCGTGAAAATTCGTCCGTCCACGCAATTTCAGACCGTCGTTGACACCCTAATGGCGGCTATGTAAGTGATTGTGGCGAACACCTTTAGAGAAATTTAGGGCATGTTTCTAAAGATACTAATGATCATCTCGATCGCCGGCAGCGCGGCGGTCATTGTGCTTGCAAAGACCAAGATTGAGCCGGAGATCAAATCGCTGCAGAACAACCTTGCGCAGACTTCGTCCACGCTGTCGAAGACACAAGGGGACCTGACGGACACCAAAGACAAGTTGTCAGAAACTCAGCAGGAGCGTGATACGCTTTCCATCCAGAAAAAGGGCTTGGAAAAGAGTCTTGAGGATGAGCAGCGCCGGGTTCAGGAGGCCAAACGCCAAGCGACTGCAGCGGAGGCAGCGCAGAAGGCCGCCGAGCGCAAAGCCAAGGCCACCGAGGACATGAACCGTGAATTTTTTGCGCTGCGGGACGACCTCAAGCTAGATCCCAAAAAGATTCGCGCACAACACAAAGAACTTCCGTTCGTCAAAGACGAATTAAAAACGATCAAAAAAGAGCAGACCATCCTGATGGGCAAATTCACCGAACTGGACAGCGAGGTGAATGCGCTCCGTAATCCGGAAGCCAAAGTGGCTCTTCCAACCGGCCTGACCGGCAAAGTGCTTCAGGTGGATCCCAAGTGGAAATTCATCATTGTCGACATCGGCGCCAACCACGGCGTGCGCGCCAATGGTGAAATGACCGTCCAGAGGGATGGTCGATATATCGCCAGGGTTAAAGTGAGCAAGGTGACCACCGACTGGTCCGTTGCCAACGAACTGGAGATTCTCGGCGATGAAGAGAACGCCATCGAAGAAGGTGACGTTGTCATCACGCCCGGTTCGATGAGCTACGATCCGACCAACCGAAAGAATCGCAGGAAATGAAGCGTCTCACGAAAGTATCGCGGTTGTTTGTGCTGATGGCCGTCACTGTCATCATCATTCCGGTCACGGGTTGCAACACCACGCCGGATCCGGGAAACAAGTCTGCACGGCCTTGGAATCAGCCCAAGCATTGGGAGTCCGGCGCGCCCGGTCTCCTGCAGCCCGACCGACGTTATTGATTTTCAAGGCTTGAATTGAGGGCGCCATTGGAAACGATGGCGCTCTTCTTGTGTACGATTGAAAAAATGAACACGGCAAAACTATTTCGCTTCAAGGCAGGGGAACGAACCGCGGTCGGAACATACGACTCGGATGGGAACGCATTCGACTTGTCTCAAGCTGGCATCGACAGCATCACGAGCATCATCGAATCCGAAGATCCCTTGGAAACAGTCCGAGCAGCGCTGTCGCATGCTGCGAAGATGAATGGAGCATACACAGTGCTCTGTCCGGTTGAGCGGCAGGAAGTCTGGGCGGCTGGCGTCACCTATCTGCGGAGCAAGACAGCACGCATGGAAGAGTCGGACTTCAGTGCAAACGCCTACGATCTCGTCTACGACGCCGAACGGCCGGAAATCTTTTTCAAAAGTCTGCCGGAGAAGGTCGTTGGTCCGGATGGGGACGTGGGTATTCGGCGCGATGGGAAGTGGAACGTCCCGGAACCGGAACTCGTCTTTGTGGTCGACTCACGTGGCAGGCTGGTTGGGTTCTCCATCGGCAATGACATGAGTTCCCGCGATATCGAAGGCGAGAACCTGCTCTATCTCCCGCAGGCCAAGGTCTACGCCAAGTCCTGTGCGATCGGACCCTGCGTGGTGATCGGCGCCGGAGAGACGGACGTCCGCGGATGGACAATTGGCATCGAGATCGCGCGCAATGGCGAGGTCGTCTTTGCCGGTGAAACGAAGATTTCCCAGATCAAACGCAGCTTCGGCGAACTCGTCGAGTTTCTTTGCCGGGCGCAGGAATTCCCTCACGGCGCAATGCTCCTCACCGGCACGGGCGTCGTCCCTCCTGATGAATTTACACTCGCCTCAGGCGACGAGATCAGCATCTCCATCAGCGGGATCGGCACGCTGAAGAATACTGTGGCAATCGTGTAAAAACTCTCGCCAGCTGGTAACCAAATCCTCATAACCCCGTCTCTCCAATTCCCACCGGACACTCTGGCGGTGAAGAAGACACACGGAAAACATACACACACATGAAACAGATCAAACTCATCGCTGCGTTCCTCGTCATCTGCGCTTTCGCTCTCAGCCCGCTTCAAGCCGCTGATAAGAAGCAGGGCAAGGGAGGCAGGAAGAACCCGTTTGCTGAAGTCGGCATCGACAAAGAGCAGCAGAAGAAGATTGGCGAACTCCGCAAGTCCATGATGGGCGACATGAAGAAAGCCCGCGAAGCCAAGGACCGCGATGCGATGAAGGCAGCTCAAAAGGCATTCCAGGATGGCCTCGCCAAGATCCTCGACAAGGAGCAGTTGAAGAAATACCAGGACATCATGGCCCAGATGCGCAAGAACCGCGGAGCCAAAGGCAAAGGTGGCGCCAAGGGCAAGGGCAAGGGCGACAAAGCCAAGGGCGGCAAGAAAAAGAAGAAGAGCGACAGCTGAGTTAAGCTCGATATCAATTCACAAAGCGGCAACCGATCGGTTGCCGCTTTTTTATTGGACTCATCCAGCCGCCAATCAATCCTCCCGCATGCAGACCGAGCACGCTCTCGTCGAACACTGGAATGAGGAATTCAGTGAGCGTGACCTTGAGGCGTGGATCAGGCAGATGCGGGAGCGCTTCGAACAGTCCGTTGAACTCGGCATGGTGTTCATGGCGCCCGGTTACTTCGACGTGGCCGAAGAGATCCTTGGGATCATTCGCGAGACCGCGGCCGTGCCCTTGCTGGTTGGTTGTTCCAGCCAGTCGCTCATTGCCGGGGGCTCCGAAATCGAGGAAGACGCTGGTGTCGTTGTCGCGCTTCATTCCCTTCCCGGCGCGAAGCTGCACGCCAAGCATCTCACCCACGCGGATTCCGAGGCGGACCTGGACGCTGCCGGCATGCATGGCCTGGTGGGGACTCCCCCCGAGCATCACAACGGCGCGCTGATTTTCGCCAATCCGTTGTCCTTCGATGGAGAGGCCTGGTTGCGGCAATGGAATGGCGCGTATTCCGGCACGCCATTGGTGGGCGGGTTCGCGAGCAGCACCTTCCCGCCTCAGTGGACGCAGGTTTATCTCAATGGCGAGGTTCATGGGGACGGTGCCGTGCTGATCAGTCTCGCTGGTGATATTCGGATCCACAGCGTGGTATCGCAGGGCTGTACACCCATCGGCGAGCCTTGGCCGATCACCCGCATTGAGCGGAACATCCTCCAGGAAGTCGGCAATCGTCCGGCCTTCCAGGTGTTGTCCGAGACTTTCGAATCTCTGGAACCTGCCGATCAGGAAAAGACTCGCAACAATCTATTCGTCGGTCTCGTGATGAATGAATATCAGGAGACCTTTCACCGTGGCGATTTTCTCGTGCGCAATCTTCTGGGTGGGGATCAATCATCCGGCACGCTCGCAATTGGCGCGTTTCCGCGGGTCGGACAAACCATGCAATTTCAACGGCGCGACCGGGACGCAGCGCAGGAGGACCTCTGCGAAGTGCTGGCCCTCACCGGTGGGGAATTGAAGGACGCTTCGATCTATGGCGGACTTCTCTGTTGCTGCAACGGACGAGGCAGTGGGCTCTTTCGCCGTCCGAACTGCGACGCATCCATGGTGCAGACGCAGTTTGGCGAATTGGGCGTGTCCGGCTTCTTCTGCAATGGGGAATTCGGACCGGTTGGCCCGCAAACCTTTCTTCACGGTTACACGGCCAGCCTGGGCTTGTTCGTGGGAGCTTGAGGACGTCTCAAAGTCCAGTGTCATTCGCCAATCGGTGGAATTTGGTTTTGTGGCTTGAAGCTAATTTGAGGCTTGGAATTTGAAGCCTGGAGTTTCGCCGATCCCTGAGCTGCAAGATCTGCCCCATCCGCTTTCCGACTCCGGCTTTTTCGTTGACAGCCCACAGGCCGATCTGTGTGATTCCCGCCGTTTTCCGGCTGCCTGCCCATAACACAGGGGGTCGTGTTGTCTTTTGAAGACGCAATTGGGTGCACATGAGCGATAAGAAATTCAGAATTGCAATAGTTGGACTGGGCTTTGGTGCCGAGTTCATCCCCATTCATCAGGCACATCCAAACGCAGAACTGGTCGCTGTCTGCCGGCGCAACGAGGCGGAGATGAACAAGATCGCCGATCAGTTCAACATCCCCAAGCGCTACACCGATTACGACGAACTGCTCAAGGATCCCGAGATCGACGCGGTTCATATCAATTCCCCAATTCCCGACCACGCTCCCCAATCGCTGAAGGCGCTGCGCGCGGGCAAGCACGTCATGTGCACCGTTCCGATGGCGACGACGATCGAGGAATGCGAAGAGCTTTGCAAAGCCGTCGATGAGACCGGGCTCAAGTACATGATGGCTGAGACCGTCGTTTACAGCCGCGAGTTCCTCTTCGTGAAGGAACTCTACGACAAGGGCGAACTTGGCAAGTTGCAGTACCTCGCCGCGAGTCATCCTCAGGACATGGATGGCTGGCCGGACTATTGGGAGCGGATGATCCCAATGCACTACGCCACGCACGTCGTCAGTCCCTGCCTCGGCATGATGGACGGCAAGGCCGAATACGTGAGCTGTTTCGGAAGCGGCACGGTTCGCGACGACATTGCCGAAAAGAGCGGAAACAAGTTTGCCGTCGAGACCTGCCACATCAAGGTCAAGGACAGCGATCTGACTGCCCACATCTGGCGCTTCCTCTACGATGTGGCCCGCCAATATCGCGAGAGCATCGACATCTACGGTAGCAAGAAGAGCTTTGAGTGGACGCTGGTTGAAAACGAGCCGCACATCCTGCACGTGGCCAAGCGGCCCGAACCGGAGATCCCCGAAAAGGTCGAAGTGCCCGACTACGCGCACCTGCTGCCGGAACCCATCCGCAAGTTCACCCAGACCATTGAGGACGACGAGCACCTTTCCTTCCTGCAAGGCGCCGGACACGGGGGAAGTCATCCTCACATGGTTCACGAGTTCCTCGATGCCTTGGTCAACGATCGCGATCCCTGGCCAAACGCCCAGACCGCGGCCAATTGGACCTGCGTCGGCATCTGCGCCCATCAATCCGCCGAACAGGGCGGCAAGATCGTCAACCTGCCTGGATTCACCCTCTAACCTTTAATTACAAAAACAAACAAATGAGTACAGACACAAATACAGCGGGACGTCCGGACAATGCCATGCGGCTGCTCTGGGCTGGTTTCATGGCCATCCTGGCAGCTGGGGTGGGCTTCGCGATTCGCGGAGGAATTTTCGATAACTGGGGTGCCGAATACGGTTTCACCGGAGCCCAGCTCGGTGCGATCGGCGGTGCCGGCTTCTCGGGATTCTGCTTCGGCATCATTCTGGGTGGTCTGGTGTGTGACAGTTGGGGATACGGCAAGCTGGTTTTTGTGGCCTTTGCCTGCCACGTCCTGTCAGCGGTCGTCACGTTCATGGCCGGTGCGGAAAACGCCTATACCATGCTCTTTCTGGGCATGTTCATCTTCGCCTTCGCCAACGGTATCCTCGAAGCCGTGTCCAACCCGCTGGTGGCCACGCTCTTCCCGGACAACCGCACCCACTATCTGAACATCCTCCACGCCAGCTGGCCCGCCGGTCTTGTGCTTGGTGGTGTCGTCGGCTGGGTGTTGGATGACAAATACGAAGTGGGCTGGAAGATCCAGCTTTCGCTCTATCTCATCCCGACCGTCATCTACGGCTTGATGTTCATGGGGCAGAAGTACCCCCGCTCCGAGGCTTCCGAGAAAGGCCTCAGTCTGGGCGAAATGCTCAAGGATGTCGGGCTCGTCGGCTCGGCTGTTGTCGCGGGCTTGCTTGGCATGTTCTTCGCCACCTCGCTCGGGCCTCTCCTCGCCGACTTTACCAACTCTGAGTTCTTTACCGGGAGCGCTTGGTTCTACATTTCCTGCGCCGTTGGCGTTGGTGTCTTCCTGTGGTTCTCCGGATTGAGCGCCTTTTCGGTGGGTGCCCCGTTGCTGTTTGTTCTATTCATCACGCATGCTCTGGTCGGCGCGGTTGAGCTGGGAACGGACGGCTGGATGCAGAACATTACAGGCAACATCCTCACGTCCCAGGAGGGCAAGTTCCTCTTCGTATGGACCTCATTGCTCATGTTCCTCTTGCGCTTCTGCGCTCATTGGATCGAGAAGAACCTCGGCCTGTCACCCGTTGGTCTTCTATTCGTTTGCGCCGCGCTTGCGTGTCTCGGGCTGAACCTCGCAGCCGGTATCACGACATTCATGGGCGCCATGGTTGCCCTCACCATTTACGCTCTCGGCAAGACCTTCTTCTGGCCGACCATGTTGGCAGTCGCCTCCGATCGCTTCCCTCGCACGGGTGCGGTTGCCATTTCGATCATGGGCGGTATCGGAATGATGTCCGCCGGTTTGATCGGTTCGCCGGGATTGGGTTACGCCAAGGACCGCTTTGCGGGTGAGGCTCTCGCCAAGACGGACAGTGCTCTCTACGAATCAGTTAAGTCCGAGAGCACCAGCAATTTCTTGATCTTCAAGGGCGTTAATGCAATCGACGGTGCCAAACTGGGTGAAATCAAGGAGAAGGACGCTGCGGACCGCACTGATGATGAGAAGAAGATCATCGAAGCGGACCAGCAGGGCGATCGCGGCACACTCCGCGCCGACTCGTTCATCCCCGGTGTCATGGCGGTTATCTATCTTCTCATTATGTTCTATTTCAAGAGCATCGGCGG
>PBAL01000073.1 GCA_002715965.1 Verrucomicrobiales bacterium
TCCGTCGCGGCTTTCCAAGACGACGACCGTGCAATTGTCCAGCGTGTCAGGTTGGAACAAGCGTTGACCGTCCGTCCAATGAGGGTTGTTGAACAAGCTCCCTTTCGCGTCCCGCCAATCTGCCTCGTTCACACCCGCCTGTTTTCCTACTCCAGGACTCTTGAAATTAGCCGTGTTGGTTGCCTGAATTTGTTTGAGATGTTCATTCACCTCAATTTGATCGGGAGATTCCTCCGCACCAACAACGAACTCCACCACACCAACAACGAACTCCACCACACCAACACCGAACAACAATACGCAAACACCGAACAACAATACGCAAATAACGGCGACCACGAGGTCCGTTAACCGGGACCTCGGTTGCGGCGCGGGTTCCTGCTCCTCGGACGAATCGTAAGGCAATTGGACGCCTTCAGAAAGGCGCGGTTCACTGGGCGGAGCAAGGGTTGGCAGTCGTGCTGCGTCGGCTTTGGGCGGGTCTTCCAGGACCGTGAAATCGTCGTCGTCTTTCGCAACGGGGATTTCCTCGGCCGAATCGGGCTCGAAGACCTCGTCCATAAGGTAGGTTGCCTCGTGAGACGGTTGTGCGCCCATGGCGATCCACTCGGCGATGACCGCCGCAGATTGAGGACGTTCGGTCGGTTCCTTTCCGAGGCAGGCCATGATCATCGCGCCAACATCACCGGGAACCGTGTTCTCGATTCCGAATTCCGACAGACGTTCCTCGATGGGTTCCGGCTCCAAGGTGCAAACCTGGTGCGGTATGTCTCCCCGAAAGAATGGCGGCTTGCTGGACAACAGTTCGTAGAGTGTCGCGCCCAACGCATAGATGTCGTCGGTGACACAGGGCCTGCACCCATCCATCTGTTGCGGACTCATGTAAGCGAGCGTACCGCTGGTATTACCCTGCACGCTCACGCGGCTCATGGAATCACTGGCCACGGCAGCAATTCCGAAGTCCGCAAGCTTCAATCTCCCACGCGAATCGAGCATCAAGTTGCTTGGTTTCAGGTCGCGATGGATCAGCCGTTCTCTGTGCGCATAGTCCAATGCGCTGCAGAGCTGTTCGGTCATCTTCTGCAACGTGGACCACGGAAGACAGCGTTGGGCCTGCTCGACCTTCAACTGGCTGAGAGTCACGCCGTCAACGTATTCCATCGAAATGAAGGGTGCTTCATCCGGGTATTCGTGCAGGTCGTGGATGCGGACGATGTTGGGATGGGAAAGTTTGCGGCTGCGGGCCGTTTCTCTCCGCATGTCATCCAGCGCTGATGGGTCGAACTGGATTTCTGCCGACAGGAACTTCAATGCAACCTCCTCGGAAAGATGCAGGTCTGTGGCCAGCCAGACCATGCCCATGCCCCCCTGCCCCAGCTTGCGTTCGACGTGATAGCGGCCGTTGCCTAACGTTTGTCCGGGCTCAACGCTGTCTTGCGGGTTTGGCATCCGGGATCCTCATAATTCGAATCCGATCGTATTGCGAGTCCAAACGCGGCCTGTTCATGAACTACAGCATGGTCTTTCCGGGCCTCGATTTCGACGGGCTTCAGCCCCCCCCCAGCAACACTAACGACGACGTAATCAGCATCTCGTTTCGACTCGGCGGCCCGGGAACGAATGGACTGCACGTCCTCAATATTTATGGACCCGTGAATGGAATGTTGCGACAGGACGATACGAACATGTTCGCCTTTCCGGATGACAGTTTCGTTCTCGGACGTTGGCGGGATTCGGATGAAACACTTACCGGCCCCGGCGGAACCCGACTGGACATGGATTCCGTCGCGCTGAGTTCCGTTATGGACGATCTCGTGGCTGACTGGATCAACGTGCGCGTTGCCACGAAAGCATTTCCAATGGGCCGTTGCGAGGTCAGATCGCCAACCGGCATCCAACCGTCCTCTCGCAACAACTCAACGGTGGCACCTTTAAAATTACCATCGACCACCAGGGTCTCGGCGAATATGAAATCGAATCGTCGACTGATTTTTCAACCTGATCTCTCCTCACCAACATCGTCGCATTTCACGGTGTCGTTCGCACCGTGGATTTTGGAGCGCAGTCCGAATCCAGACGCTTCTACAGGTTACGCCAGCACGTTGTGCTTCCGTTGCACATCGGCACCCAGCCGCAATCGATCCAGATTGCATCACGGGGACAGGCGTCTTCCTCGGTCAGTGCCACCGGTTCGCCCCCAACACTCCACCAATGGAACAAGGACGGAGTTCCGACAACTGGCGCAACCAACTCAACTCACACGATCGTCACGGCACAAAACTCTGACGCGGGAGCGTTCTCTGCCACACTTTCACACCCGCCCGGTTCCCTCGACAGTTCAACGGCCCAACTGACCATCAGCAACCAATGAAGCTTTTCCTCGCTATCCTCCTCGCGTTGACCGCAACAATCGCGCGAGCACAAACCCATACTGCGACGCTCGATCCGGATCAGATCGTGCCTGGGACAAATCCTGATCCCAGCGGCAGCCCGTTTGCTGGAACGGCAACGTTCAACCAGGTGAATTCACCCGCAGCACAATTGTCATACACGATTTCCCTCCCGGGCATGGATCTCGATGGCAACAAGACACCGGGGGGGCACCGATGACGTCACTGCCATCCACATCCACTTCGGGGCGGTTGGTGCGAACGGCCCACATGCCTGAACGTTTACGGCCTGTCCGCCGGGCAGATTCGGCATGACGATTCGGACATGGTCTTTGATGTCGGCAACAGCACCGTCAGTGGTATCTGGGATGATTCGGATCTGCTGTTCACCGGCGTTGGGGGCACGCAGCAGCCCTCGATTCCGTGGGTCTGTCATCCGCACTGAACGAGCTCCAGGCTGGGGATCTCTACATCCAGGTCCACACGCTGAATTTCTCCAGTGGTGAACTCCGTGGTCAGATTGTTCCTGTGCCGGAACCTGCAATGCTCGAATTATTCCTCGCCGGCAGCTCCTGCTTTTTCCTGAGAAGACGTCGGTAATATCGGCCACCGGATGACAAACCACTCTGCCGTCACCAATCCGCTTCCATTCGCTTCTCCCAGTCGACCAATTGAGTCCGAAGACGAATCACATCCGATTCCCGATTGGCAAACAGATTCGTCTCCTCACTGGGATCGTCTTTGAGATCGAACAGATACTCGTCCACGCCTTTGCTGTCGCGGAATGTGAGAAATTTCAGATCTCCATCTCGAACGGCACGCCACGTTCGATCCGCCCGTCGCGCGCGCCAGAAGAGCGCCCGGCTTGCAGGCGCTTCTCCGCTCGCCACCGCACCCAGGATATCAATTCCATCGAGTGCATCTTCGCCGGCGGGCTGCTTGATGCCGGCTGCATTCAGGATAGAGACGGTCAGATCCAAAGTCAGGAATTGCCGCCCGCTCACAATTCCCTCGGGAAGAACTCCCGGCCAACGAGCCATGCAGGGAATGTGAATTCCGCCATCAAACAAATCTGAAGTATAGCCGCGAAATGGCGCGTTGCGTGCGCGGTCGTTGCCTCCGTTGTCACTGGCGAAGATCACCAATGTGTTTTCGCGCAATCCAAGCCGATCGACTTCTGCAAGCACTTTGCCGACCGAATAATCCAGCCGCTCGACTAGCCGGCCATAATCTCGCCGGGACCCGGCCTGCCAGTCCTTGGTGTCCCACGCTGAAGACACCTTTGGCTTGTCATGCTTGATGAGCGGATGTTGTAGCGGTGCGCTTGGCGCGGTGTAGGGAAGATACAGAAAGAACGGCTGATCCTTGTCCCGTTCGCGGAGGAACTTCAGCGCGCCAGCGGTAATCAAGTCTGTGAGATTCCCCTCACGAGTCACACGCTTGCTGTTCTCGTAAAGAACGGGCGTACCATTGGGTTCATTGTGGTACCAGTAATCAACCGTCCCTCCCAAGGCGGCCAGGAAGTAGTCAAAACCATGCTCGGGCGGAAGAAATTTCTGTTCGTAACCAAGGTGCCATTTGCCGAGGCCAACGGCCGTGTATCCGGCCTTCTTCAACAATCTCACCAGCGTGTTCTTCTCCGGAGGCATTCCCAGCTCCTTACGATCCGCAAGTTCGAAGGCATGATCGTAACGTCCCACATTCCCCGAACCCAACGCACACTCCAGTCCCCGGATTCTCTGCGGATAACGACCCGTGAAGAAACCCGTCCGGGTCGGCGTGCATTCGGGGCCATTGGAATAGTAATTGGTAAAACGAACGCCCTCCGTTGCCAGCTTGTCGATCACCGGCGTCTTGATATCCGGACATCCATAACACCCGAGATCTCCATACCCCATATTGTCCGCAAAAATCACCAGAATGTTCGCATGACGCGCCGCAAGCGAATTTCCAGCAAGCAAGGCACTGATCAACAGGAGCAAGGCGGACAGGCGAATTCTCATCGGCCCATGCTGCATCCCCTGCCCTGCCAACGCAAGAGAACAGCGCAACGCATCTGACGATTTCCTCGACAGTCCGAGTTTCCTTTCACACTTTTTGCCCGGATATGAAAGTCGCCATCCAGAGCCTCACGACCTACCCGCTCAAATCAGCCGCAGGCATTGCGCTCTCAACTGCCAAGCTGAGCATCACCGGTTTGCCGTCAGATCGGCGTTGGATGTTAGTCGACGACAAGAACCGTTTCGTGAGTCAACGTCAGTTGCCTGAGATGGCGCTAATGACGATTTCCGAGGATGAATCCGGAATTGAGGTGAGTTACACGAACCAAAGCCCGCTTCGCGTCACGGAACCTCCGGCTGGCGCAGAAACATTTCGCGCAACCATGCACCGCAACTACGACACACTGGAAGTTGTCAGTGCAGGTAACGAGGCCGCAGAGTGGTTCACCCGATGCTTCGAACACACCGAAATCGGACCGCTCCGCCTTGTGCGCTTACGGGATGATTTTCAGCGAGCCATCCCTGATCGACCTGAAGCCCCCAACCAGCACGTTCTTCTCAGCGACGGCTATCCCTTCCTGATTGCCTCCGAATCCTCACTCAGCCACCTGAACGAACGCCTGAATCGCGAATCCGGCTCGCAGATCCAAATGAACCGCTTCCGCCCCAATATAGTCATCTCCGGCTCACAAGCATGGGAAGAGATGGAATCAGGATTGGCACTCGAGAATGAACCTGGAACCATTCGCTTTCGACTCGTGAAACCCTGCCAGCGTTGCAGCATCCCACAGATGGACCCCGCCACCGGCCAAACCGATTTCGGGCCGGAATTCCATCGAGTCTTGAAGGAAATCGACAATGCTCGTGAACAACCATTGAACTGTTTTGGTCACAATGCCGTTCTCGAACAGGGAGATGGCGAGAGCCTGGCCGTCGGCCAACCCCTTCAGCTCAAGTGCGTGGAATGATACCCTGGCTCTGCTCAACAGAATCAGGCGCTTTCCCGGAAGTGACGGAGGGATGAGCAGGTGGGAGGTAATACCCTCAGGCGAAACCGCAAGTGAACGTGGAGTTGGAATTCTGACAGCAATTAAAGAGAGAACTCCAGATGCGCGGGATTATGTGCGTTTACCTCCGGCTCTCTGTGGCTCGTATATTGCGAGTTAAATTGATCGACAGTCTTCCCATGATCCACCAGCAGAAATCAAGCCGTGCTTGGATTCAATTTTTCAAGCAGTTGCCCATGCAATTCCTCGCAGCAAGATGCAATGATGCTCCCTCCAAAAACGATGTTTTCTCGGTCTCCCAAAAGTGTGGAAACAATCCCACCTGCCTCGCGGACACAGGGAATCAATGCCGCCAAATCCCAAGGTTGCATTCGTGTGTCCATCCCAGCGTGGATGCTTCCGCGTGACACCAAGGCGTATTGCAGGCAGTCCGTACAACTGCGAAATTTCCGCGCGGCGCGAATGACTTCAAGGATTGGCCAGGCAGTGCCGTCATCTTCGCATACGATATCTGATCCGTGCACGCCCGACGCGGATATGATTGCCTGATCCAATGTCACCGGCTCGGCGACCCGCACCTGCATCGGCTCATCATTCCTGGCCTTGAACCAACAACCACCACCCTTGCGCGCATAGACGGTTTCCCCGATCACCGGAAAGTGGATCACGCCAATGACAGGTTCCCCTTCCTCTAGATACGCAATCAAGGTACCGAACACCGGCATGCCAAAGGTAAACCAAGTCGTGCCATCGATCGGGTCAATGATCCACTGCTGCGGAGCGACCCTGCGCTCACCTCCATATTCCTCGCCAAGGATTTCGTGTTCAGGATATTGCGCCTCGATCAATTTACGTACAGCCGCTTCGGCATTGCGATCCGCTTCAGTCACCTCCGAACCATCGGCCTTCAGGCTGACGGAACACTTCTGATAATGCGGCAGGATCTGTTCTTCCGCGGCGCGGGCAAGCTGGAGAGCGAAATCGAGTAGTTCGTCGTTTGGCATCGAGGCCCAAAGACTAGAAACTATTCAGGGGATCGAAAGCGAATTTCGCGCCGGTCGTGTTCGGTTATTTCCAACCGTGCTTCCTGGAGGAATTACGGAATTCAATCATCGCCTTCTTGTCCTTCCCATCGCGCGTGCGAAGGCCGAGCGTTCCCAGATACGCGATGAAGTTCGGATGAGACGAACCGTAGTATTTTGCGAAGGCATTGAGCTGCGATTGCGGATGATCGTGCAGCCAGGCAATGGATACGTAACGAATCTGCTTCGAGTGCGCATCCCTGGCGTCGAAGAGGTTCTGAATGAAAGCCGCCTGTTTGTCTCCCGAGCTTCGAAGGAAATTGCTGGTCGGACAGCCCGCCTCGGAGAGATAGATGGGATCTCAAAGTCGTCATCTATACCCACGTATTCTTTAAAAACGGACAGCTCGGGAAACTCTCTCAGGTCTTCCAGACTATATTATGTCGAACTGAGGCCTGCCGAATCCGAATCTGCAAAGGAAAAAGCGTGGTACAAAAAAGAAGCGACCAAATGGTCGCCTCTTCGTGAATTGATTGTTGGGCTCGCTCAGTAGCGGTAGTGGTCTGGCTTATAGGGGCCTTCGACTGGAACGCCGAGATAGTCTGCCTGTTCCGGGCTCAGTTCAGTGAGCTTGACACCGATCTTGGAGAGATGGAGGCGGGCAACTTCCTCGTCGAGCGCCTTCGGGAGGACGTAGACGCCGGGATTGTTCGTTTCCTTCTTCTGCCAGAGATCGATCTGGGCGAGCGCCTGGTTGGTGAAGGAGTTGGACATCACGAAGCTCGGGTGACCGGTGGCGCAACCGAGGTTGACGAGACGACCTTCGGCGAGCATGTAGATCTCGTTTCCGTTCGGCAGCTTGTAGCGGTCGTATTGCGGCTTGATCTCGTCCTTGGTGACGCCTTCGTGGTTGTTGAGGGCGTTGACCTGGATCTCGTTGTCGAAGTGCCCGATATTACAGACGATCGCCTGGTCCTTCATGTTGAGCATGTGGTCCAGCGTGATGACGTCCTTGTTGCCGGTGGTGGTAATATACATGTCACCGACGCCGAGGGTGTCTTCAACCGTGGCGACTTCGAAGCCCTCCATCGCGGCCTGCAGTGCGTTGATGGGATCAATCTCAGTAACGATGACGCGGGAGCCAAATCCTTTGAGGGATTGCGCGCAGCCCTTGCCGACATCGCCGTAACCAACGACCACGGAGACTTTGCCCGCGATCATCACGTCGGTCGCGCGCTTGATGCCGTCGGCGAGTGATTCGCGGCAGCCGTAAAGATTGTCGAACTTTGACTTGGTGACGGAGTCATTGACATTCACCGCGGGGACAAGAAGGGAGTTGTCCTCCTCCATCTTGTAGAGGCGATGAACACCGGTGGTCGTTTCTTCGGAAACGCCTTTCCAGTCTTTCACAATGTCATGCCAACGCGTGGGGTTCTCCTTGTGAACGTTTTTGAGGAGATCCTTGATGATCTGTTCCTCTTCGCTCTCTGAATCGGAGTTGACCCAGTCGGAACCATTCTCGAGCTCGTAGCCCTTGTGGATGAGCAAAGTAGCATCGCCACCGTCATCGACAATGAGCTCAGGTCCCTTGCCGTCGGGGAAGCTGAGCGCCTGGTAGGTGCACCACCAGTATTCCTCAAGCGATTCGCCCTTCCAGGCGAACACAGGATAACCAGCCTTGGCAATCGCGGCCGCGGCATGGTCCTGGGTGGAGAAGATGTTGCAACTGGCCCACCGAACATCCGCGCCAAGCGCACCGAGTGTCTCGATCAACGCAGCGGTCTGGATGGTCATATGGAGGGAGCCGGTGATGCGGACTCCGTCCAGCGGCTTGTCCTTGCCGTATTTTTCGCGGGTCGCCATCAAGCCCGGCATTTCGTGCTGGGCGACGTCGAGTTCCTTGCGGCCCCATTCGGCGAGACCGATGTCCTTAACTTTGTAGTCTGGGTCTGACATGTATTTTCGTTTTCTTCGTGTTGGAGATTACTTCACGGCCTTCTGGAGCGCGGCAGTCTTGTTGGTCGCCTCCCAGGTGATGTCCTTGTCGCTCTTTCCGAAATGACCGTAGTTGGTGGTCTTGTAATAAATCGGCCGCAGGAGATTGAGCTGCGAAACGATGTCGGCCGGCTTGAAACTGAAGACCTTGAGAACGGCCTTGAGGATCTTCGTGTCGGTGATCTTGCCGGTTCCAAACGTATCGATATGAACGCTGGTCGGCCGGGGATGACCGATCGCGTATGCGAACTGAACTTCACACTTATCCGCAAGTCCGGCAGCCACGACGTTTTTGGCAACCCAGCGACCCATGTAGGCAGCGCTTCGATCGACCTTGGATGGATCCTTGCCGGAGAATGCACCGCCACCGTGGCGTCCCATTCCACCATAGGTATCAACGATGATCTTGCGTCCGGTCAGTCCGGAGTCGCCTTGAGGACCGCCGATCACAAAATTACCGGTCGGGTTGATCAGGAACTCGGTCTTGTTGTCCATCATGCTCTTGGGCAGGACTTTCTTGATGACCTCTTCAATACAGAATTTCTCGATCGTCTTGTGTGCCACACCAGCAGCGTGCTGGGTGGAGATCACGACATTGACAATGCGGGTCGGCTTCCCATTGACGTATTGGACGGACACCTGGCTCTTGGCGTCGGGCCGAAGCCAAGGAGCGAACTTGCCTGCCTTGCGGATCTTTGTGAGCGCACGACCGAGGCGATGTGCGAACATGATTGGAGCTGGCATCAGCTCACGGGTTTCGTTGCTCGCATAACCGAACATGATTCCCTGGTCGCCCGCACCTTGCTCAGCGGTCTTCTTCCCCTTGGCTTTCTTGGCGTCGACACCCTGGGCGATATCAGCGCTTTGGGAGGTGAGAAGGTTTTGGACGAAGATCTTGTCGGCGTGGAACACATCATCGTCATTGACGTAGCCAATTCCAGCGACCGCATCGCGAATGACCTTTTCGACGTTGATCCTGTCACTCAACGGCTTACCTTTGAGCTTGGGAACAGTGATTTCTCCACCCACCAGCGCCACGTTGCTTTTGACGAACGTCTCACAGGCAACTCGGCTGGTCTTGTCGATGCTCAGACAGGCATCGAGGATCGCATCCGAAATGGTGTCGCTGACTTTGTCCGGATGGCCTTCGCCGACGGACTCCGAAGAGAAGATGTAGTTGTCGCTCATGGAATGAATCTGTTGTCGGCGCTCTGTCACGCCCGACGGGGCGCAAAACTAGTAAGCTAACCGCATAAGTCAATTTCAAGTTACCGTTAAATATGAAGGAAACACCCAAAAAACGCCTGTTGTGATTGGCTGATGGCTTCTTCCGGAAGAAGAGGGTCTCAGCGGACTGAGGATCGTGTGAGGCGAGGTCAACCTTCAGGTTTGGAAGGCGTTTGTTCGCTGCCCGCAATTACGCCTCCAACTGCTCTACTGCCGGCCAGGCCACGGACTTGATTTCATCGATGGTGGATTCGGAAGGACAAATCGCAACCAACAGGCAACTGGTGCCCACTCGGAACATGAGCGTCTGATGCTGTCCGCCGCGCTGATGCAGGACTTTGAAATCCCTCTCGGAGGGGCTTTCGGCGAGCCACTCGATTGCGTTGAAGGCGTTGGACGCAAGTGATGAGAATTCCTCCGCGTCCACCTCGGGTGATTCACCGGCTTTGACGATGATATAGCCGGCCCGCTCAAGCAACATGACGTGAAGTGCTTTGCTGCTTTCCAAAAATTCGTCGAGCACCCGCTTGAATTCCTGCGAGTCCTGCTCCTTTAACAATGGCAGACCAGACATGTTGGTCAGGCCCCGTGCAGATATTTGTGCAGCAAGAGGCCGGTGATTGAGATGAGGGTTTCGAATGCGCCCTCGCCAGTCAATCGCACCAGCTCCTCAGCCGCACAATCCTTGGTCATCTACCCCAGCGCGCCAATCGGAAACTGATTCCGCAAATTCAAGATACAACATTCGATGCGCCTTACGCGTGGCATGGTCAACTACTTTGCCAGAATTGCAGCTCGAGAAAGCAGCAAAAAAACGGCGCCGCAGATGCGACGCCGTTCGAAACTCTGATAACAGGCCTTAGCTCATCATCTCCTTCACCTTCGCCAAGTTCTCGGCGACCTGATCCCAGTTGACGACGTTCCAGAAAGCCTTGAGGTAGTCCGGACGGCGGTTCTGGTAGTTCAGGTAGTAGGCATGTTCCCAGACGTCGCAGCCGAGGAGAGGGAAACCGCTCTTGTCCATAATCGGGTTGTCCTGATTCGGAGTGGAGACCACGTCGAAGGAGCCGTCTTGTTTCACGACGAGCCAGACCCAACCGCTACCGAAACGGGTGGCTCCGCCTGCTTCAAACTTGGCCTGGAAATCGGCGAAGCTGCCAAATGCCTTGTTGATTCCGTCAGCTACTTCACCGGTGGGTTCGCCACCCTTGCCGGGGCCCATGACCTTCCAGAAAAAATTGTGATTCCAGTGACCACCACCGTTGTTGCGCACTGCTCCGCGGATTCCTTCGGGGACGGAATCGAGCTCGGCGACCAGTTCGCAGATGGATTTGCCGGCGAGATCGTCGTGACCTTCCAATGCGCCGTTCAGCTTGGCGACGTAGGTGGCGTGGTGCTTGCCGTGATGGATTTCCATCGTTTTGGCATCAATGTGGGGCTCGAGCGCGTCGTGCGCGTAGGGCAGTTCAGGCAATTCGTGGGCCATGATTTGTTCTTTCTATTGTCAGTTGTTTACGAAAACGCGCGCACCATAACGGAGGGAGCCACAGGGGACAAGAGGTGGAGCGTAGAAAATGATACCGACGTATTGACTCCTCGCTGACATCGCTACGCTCGTCGCTCGCATGCTTCGGAAAGCTTCCGAAGCTGCTGGCGCGGGGTGAGAGCGACTTTGTGAACGAAAAGGTTCCGGTCGTATGCGCCCTCGGAATACTTGTCGTTGGTGAAAGCGATCGCGATGGTGGTCTTGCCCTTTGGCAGATTGACTTCGATGCTGTAGTCGTCGCGCTTGGCCGTCTTGAGCTTGACCGGTTTGCCTCCGTCCTTGCCATCCACTTGCACTTTGAACCCGGCAAACTCTCCCTCCGCTTCGCGTTGCCAACTGCTCATAGCAGATGGACCAGTTTTCGGGGAGCACTCCAGCTAATTGACGCTAATGCTCGCCAATAGATGCAGGGAAATATGATGCTGCTTCCCCAAAATATCAGCGTCAATTGGCGTTCATTAGCGGTGAATAAAATCTACTGAATTGGCTAAGCCAAAATGTCCTGCAGCACATTCCCGTGAACGTCAGTCAGGCGGAAATCCCGCCCTGCGTATCGATAAGTGAGCAGCTCGTGTTCCAGACCAAGGCAATGCAGGATCGTCGCGTGAAGGTCGTGGACGCTGGTCGGATCCTGTTGCGCCCGGAAACCGAACTCATCCGTAGCCCCATAAACCGTTCCGCCTTTGATGCCCCCACCGGCCATCCAGACTGAGAATCCATAGTGATTGTGGTCGCGGCCGAGCATTGATTTTCCAGCACCGGTCAGTTCGACGGTCGGGGTACGTCCGAATTCTCCGCCCCAAATGACGAGTGTGTCGTCCAGCATGCCGCGCTGTTTCAGATCGGTCAGCAGAGCTGAGATCGGTTGATCTATCTCAGCGGCAAGTCTCCTATGATTCGGCTCGATCTTGTCGTGATTGTCCCACGGTTGACCCTTGCCATGCCAGAGCTGCACGTAGCGAACCCCACGCTCGAGCAAGCGCCGGGCGATGAGGGTTTGTCGCGCGTGCACGCCTGAACCGTAGAGGTTGCGGATGGACTCGGGCTCTTTGCCGATGTCGAACGCATCGGTAGCTTCAGCCTGCATGCGAAAGGCCAGTTCGTAGGACTGGATGCGCGCATCGAGGCGGGTGTCGAGCCGCTTGGCACGATGGCGCGAATTCCACTTTGCTATCAGGTCCAACTGCCGGCGTTGATTGGGAGTGGAGATGTGCGGATGCTTGATGTTTTCGATCAGTTTCCCGATGTCCTCGTGTTTCGGATCAATGAACGTGCCCTGAAACGCTCCGGGTAAAAATGCCGACTGCCAGTTCTCATTGTCCTTGATCGGAAGCCCGCCCGGACACATCGCAATAAACCCCGGGAGATTGCGATTCTCCGTACCCAGTCCATACAAGGTCCACGCGCCGACGCTCGGACGAGCCTGCACGGAGTCACCACAATTCATGAGCATGAGGGAGGGCTCGTGATTGGGCACATGCGCATACATCGAGCGGATCACGGCGATGTCGTCACTGTGTTGTGCGGTCAGTCGAAAGAGTTCGCTCACCTCCAACCCCGATTGTCCGTGTTTCTGAAATTCAAACGGCGAAGGAAAGGCTGCCCCCGTCTTACGCTCCGTCGCCGGCGTATCACTCAAGGGCTTGCCAGCGTATTTGGCCAGCATCGGTTTTGGATCAAAGGTATCGACGTGGGAAGGTGCGCCATTGAGGAAAAAGTGAATGACCCGTTTCGCCCGTGCGGGGAAGTGTGATTTGCGCGCAACGAGTGGATCACCCGCGAGCGAACGGTCATCGGCCAACACACCCGACAAGCCCATGAATCCCACGCCCAACGCAGATTGGCACAGCATGTCGCGCCGGGAGATTGGAACTGATTTAATTCGATTACTGGCAGGTTCCTCTTTCATCAATCTACAAACATAAATTCATTGGAGCAAAGCAAGGCTTGGGCAAGCTGTTCCCAACCGTTCAGCAATTGGCTCTCGTTTGGCGTAAAATCCTTCGCGGAATCCCAGACCATCCCCTGCCCTCCCTGTTCGATGATCGTGGACCAACGCAGGTATTGATCGCTGTTGAGCACTTTGTCGATATCGACGACGAAGTCCACGGTGTCCCCCTTCTCCACCTTGAGTCCATCGAGCTTCATCTCCTTCTCCTGCTGATGAAGTTTGGCAATGGAGATGCTCGCGCTCGCCGAAGTGACCATGAACGCACGAATTCCATCACCGGGTTCAGCTTCGTGTTTCACCTTTGAATGGACATTGATCGTCATGTCACGCGGAGCCGTCCACCGCCGGACGGCAGCCACCGATCGGTTATTTCCCGGATGCCCACCTGTCGCGTGAAGTTGAACCCAGCCCAGTTTCGCATCGGGCCAGCGTTCCCCGCCCTGCCAGGCATCCCCCGTAAAGTGCGGCAGTGGGGTGAAACTCTTGAGCGACTTGCGCTTTTCATCCAATTCACCAAACCCATATTGCCATTCATTGACCGTGAGCCGTTTCTCGATTTTGGTCTCCGGTCCGACGGCGTCGATCAATTGCAGGGACTCGGCAATTTCCATCCAACTGGGGTCGCGCTGGAGAATGCCCCTGAACAAGGCATGAATCCGGATCCCCTTGCCCGTCTTATCCGAAGCGGCAATGGCGCGGGTCCGATGCAGAACGAATGGGGCATTCATGAAGAACAAGGCCTGCTGAGGGACGGTCGTTTCCGGCCGTTTGGGCATGTGCAAGTCCGGAGTGGCGACATCGAACATGCGCAGCGTGGACGGAAAGAACTGACGATCGATCAATCCATAAATGGTTCGGCGATTGGGATACGGAGTCTTGAAAATGTCATTAGGTTTTCCGCCCAGCCGTGCTTCCAATTCGCCGGACGCAACGATCATGGAATCGCGCAATGCCTCGAACGTCAGCCGCTTCTGATTCATGCGCCAGAGAAGCCGATTGGCCGGGTCTTTTTTCAGTTCATTCGCCTTCGTCGATGCATCGCCGAGTGAAGACTGTCGGAAGGTCGCGGAGTTCAGAATGCGTCGGTGCAGTTTCTTGAGACTCCAACCGTCCTTGATAAATTGTGTCGTCATCCAGTCGAGCAGCTTTGGATGCGAGGGAACCTCGGCGCGCGTTCCAAAGTCACTTGGCGTATCAACCAGACCTTCACCAAAGTGGTGCATCCAGACCCGGTTGACCATCACACGCGCAGTCAGGGGATTGGCCGGATCGATGATTGCCTTTGCGAGTTCGAAACGACCACTTCCAGACTTGAACGGTTGTCGATTCTTCCCGCTCAACATGCCCAAGAACTGCCGAGGCGTTTCGTCGCCCAGTGTCAAGGGATCGCCACGCAAGTAGACACGAGTGTTCTTCGCACGAGGAAGATCAACCATCATCAAGGCCTGCGGCGCTTCGACTTTGGACCGAACAATCCAGCGATCGACCTCTCCCTGAAGCTTGTAGAGATTCTCAATCTCTCCACTCGAATAATACACCTCGCTGTGAACCACCGGCAGCTCTGGCACCTCACAGGGCGCATCCGGGCCGTGAAGCAACTGTTTCAATTCATCACTCGCCAAGACTTCCGCATAGCGGTCGGCCAGTTCACGAAAGTTGGCAGGAGGCGAGACGAACGCTTTTGCGACTGCCGGATGAACATTCGTGTCTTGAGCCAGGCGTCTGGATACGAATAGGGCTTCTTTCGCAAAGTTGGTCGCCGAGATCGAAGCATAAGCGTGCCAGTGGACGAATCTGGGATCCTTCTTCTCTTTCGCACGCCCAAGGTATCGCTCCCACTTGCGTACAAACGCGGGAATCATGTCCGCCTTTCTCAAGATCTGATCGAACCCGTTCGCCGGATATTTATGGAGCTCGAACTGCGCGAAGAGATAGTCCCCCGTTCGTTTTCGGGCTCGATCAGAGGCTGCCTTCTGATGATATTCGTAAGCTTCGGCAAGTTTGGTTCTCCGCTTCTTGAGTTCCGCCTGAAATGCCTCTCCACCGATCTTGAAACCGCCAAGTGAGACTCTCTTCTCCGCACTGCTGTCAAATACGCCGAAGAGTGAGTAGTAGTCCGCGGTGGGAATGGGATCGTATTTGTGATCGTGGCAACGAGCGCAGCTGACCGTAAGGCCCATCGTCCCGCGGGTGACGACGTCGATGCGGTCGTCGATGATGTCGCGTTTCACGCCGAGGAAACGGCGGCCGAGAGTCAGGAACCCCATGGCCGCTTCATCACCGGCCTGCCGATCCTCCACCTGGTCGGCCGCGAGTTGCAGCAGGAGGAAACGATCATAGGCCATGTCCGAGTTCAGCGACTTGACCACCCAATCTCGATAGGTCCAGGCATGCGTCCAGAAACGTTCTTCACGGCCATACACATACCCCTTGGTGTCGGAATAACGCGCGACGTCCAGCCAATGACGGCCCCAATGCTCTCCGTAGTGCGGTGAATCGAGCAACGAATCGACGAGGCGTTCGTACGCCTTCGGTTTGCTGTCCTCCTCAAATCTCCGAACCTCGTCGAAGGAAGGCGGTAACCCGGTCAACGTGTAATGAAGCCGTCGGACCAATGTGCGACGATCAGCTGCCGGTGATGACCTCAAGCCGACAGACTGCAGTTTGGCTTGAACAAATGCGTCGATGGGATTGCCTGAACTATTCGAAATCTCAGGCACGGCTGGATTCGCGACGGCCTGGAACGCCCAGTGAGAAGACGAACTCGTCTCAGCCGCACGCGAGGCTTCCGCGAGCGGCAGGCAAATCAAACAGATGAACAGCAAACGGCGATGCATTTTTGTAGCGGACCTGACTCGTTCATTCTGCGACAGTGCCCGCTGATGACGAGAATGAAGTTTGGGTTCATCGCCTGTTTGTTGCTTGCCGCACAGTCGGCTTCCGCAGCGGAATTCGACATCACGAAGTTCGGCGCAACGCCGAATGATACATCTGATGATACTTCCGCAATCGAGGACGCATTCGCAGCCTGCGGTAAGGCGGGTGGTGGAACTGTGTTCATCCCGTCAGGAACGTTCATCATTTCGCGTCGAGGCCCCGAATCGCCCATCCTTGAAGTGCCCTCGAACACGACGATCCGTGGCGAGGGAAACGCTTCCATCATCAAATACGATCCGAAGGTCAATCAGAGCAATTTCTGGCGAATGATCGGAGCGCCGGTCAAGGGCGGCTGCACAAACGTGGTGATTCGCGACCTGCACCTGGACGGCTCCAACACCCATCCGCGATATGACAAGGGCAAGACACCCGAGCACAATGCCGGTCTATGGTTCTACAACAAGAATCACCCGATCGTGAACGTGACGGTAATGAATGTCTTTGCTGAGAACTTCAGCGGAGATTGCATGGCGTTCTCCTACAACTGCCGCGGGATCACCGTGAGGGATTGCACCTTGCGGAACTTCATTCGACAAGGGGTTCAAATGGGCGGGAGCCCCGGCGCGCGAGACTACCTGGTCACCGGTGTTCGCGATCTGGAACATACGGTCCAGCCGGGCGGATCCACGATTCATGTCGAGCATGCGCGTGGTTTGAAGAACGTGATCATCGAGAACAACCAATGCCGAAAATCGATTCTCGCTGGTGGCGTTGACGGGATGATCATTCGAGGGAACACCATCGAGGGACGCCTGGTTGGAAACGGCAATTCCAATCTCATCATTCAGGACAATATCGTGCGTGGTGCGAAGAAAGGAACTGTCGTGCAACTTGGTTACACCAAAGGCCTGACCTTTCGCGGAAACCAAGTGATTGGCGGGGACGGAACGGTGGGTGTCTACGTGTGGGGCAACTCGCGCTATAACAAACAGCCCGGCGAAGATGTGTTGATCAGCGACAATCGGATCTCAGCCAAGGACACGGCGATCATGTTGAACGGCGCGAAGAACGTGCGCATTCACGGCAACATTCTGGACTCACCCCAGTTGCTGAAGAAGTCCCGCACGGAAGGGCTGAACGCAGATATTGAGTGAACGCACGTTCACTGCTGCGAGATGGAACGGGATCGCTTCCGTCGAACAACATCCGCCAGTTGCTTGGCCAGACCAGGCAGAAAGCTGTCGTAATTCGGTTGAGACACAACGTTCACCGTCTCACCCGGATCGTTCCGGTGATCGTAGAGTTCCCGAGCGGAAACTTTCCCAGTGGCGAAATCGCGCCATTCCGTATAGCGAAACCGGGCACTGCGAATGGAGTATCCCATCGTCTTCGGCATCTTGCCTCGCGGGTAATTTGGTCGCGGCGTTTGTGTGAGAGCGACGGGCTTGACCGCCTTGGTCGGATCAACAAGGAGGGGCACGAGTGATCTGCCTTCCAATTGCCCCGGCGGCATGATGTCACAAAGATCCGCAAGCGTGGGATAGATATCCAGCAACTCAACCAGCGCAGACGTTTGTCGACCTGGTTTGTGATTGGGCGAAACAACGATCATTGGCACATGGGCATCGACTTCAAACACGGTTGTCTTCCGGAGCAGTCCATGCTCACCGAGGTGCAGTCCGTGATCGGACCAGAAGGCAATGACCGTGTTCCCGCTCAAATCGAGCCGGTCCAACTCATCAACCACCCTGCCGATTTGCGCATCCACATATGAAATCGCAGCCAGGTGACCATGATTCAATTCACGGATCATTTCCAAGTCGCGCTTCGCGTTGACGCGATCTTTTGTGAGGGCGAGTTCCGGGACATCGATCGGTGGAGTGAGTCGGTTCGGGATGGGAACTTTGGCGCGCTCATACATTTCCCAATACTTCCTCGGCGCGTTGAAGGGCAAATGAGGTTTCCAAAAGCCCACGGCGAGAAAAAACGGGTCTTTTCTCTGCTTCAAATTCCGGAGCGCGTCGATGGCCAGCGTCGCAATTCTCCCGTCGTAGTAGGCGTCGTCCGCGACATCACGATTCTCCGTGCCGCGCCTCCCGGACGCCTGGCTCGGGGGAAGCTCGCCATTCACTTGCGGTTTGTCCGCGCCGTGAGTGGCGTAATTCATAACCGATGGCGTGCTCCATGAAGCGGGATCACCACGCCAATCATCCTGCCGCCAATTGTGGAAGATCTTGCCCACGCATTGGGCGTAATAACCGTTCGCCCTCAGCAATTGAGGAAGCGTCACCACCTTCGGGTGATTCACGCGGAAGTGAGTCGGCAAATCCCACACACGGAGCGTGTCCGGACGCATGCCGGTCATCACCGAGGCCCGGGAGGGATTGCAGACAGACTGTTGGCAATAGGCGCGTTCGAAGAGCGTTCCGCGCTTGGCCAGACGATCGATGTTGGGAGAGATCACATGCGTCTGCCCGTAGCAGTTCAGTTCCACCTTCATGTCGTCCACCGCGATGAACAGGACGTTGGGGCGCTGCGCGGCCATGCCCAACGGTGAAACCCCAAGAGTCAGCAGGCAGACAAAAACAAAGAATCGCGCCATGGCGAAAGCTTCATCGGTCGGACGCGTGCTGGCAAGCCGATCGGACATTGTTGCCCAGCGATACGAATGGAGTGTGAGAATGAGTGAGAGATTCTCAAGCACTGCCTATTCCGACTATTCCCTCCTCGCAGTCCCAAGTTCTGCTTGGGACTGCATATCCACGAAGCTTTGCTTCAAACGAAACGGAGCTTCGTGGACAGGCGTTCCCAAGCAGAGCTTAGGAACGAGTGGGAGCGTGGGTGGGGCTATAAACAAGCCTCGATGGCAACAAGGGAGGGCAGCGCATCGCGATTGCCGAGTTCGGCGCATTTGAGTGCCGCTGCGATAGAGGCAAAGCGAAGGCGCTTCTCGGCGGACCAATCCTGCAGCGTCGCGAAGACGAACGCGCCTGCGAACGTATCCCCTGCTCCGTTCGTATCCACAGCTTTCACGTCCATGGCGGGCTCGTGGAGGATATGGCCTTGCCGATCGAAGAACGTCGCGCCGTTCGCGCCGTCGGTAATGGTCACTTCTTGCGGACCGAATTTCATCAGTTCGTAAGCACCTCGTTCGGAGTCATCCGATTCGAACAGCTGATGAATCAGCCGGAGAGGGCAATTGAGATGATCGACGTTCTCCAAGAGTTGCGAGAGGTGAGGTTTTGGGGAACCAAGGTCGATGAAGACCTTGCCTCCGTTGCGTTTGATGATCTTCGCGGCCTTGATCGCAGCCAGTGTGGACCAGCCATCCAGATGAATGGCGTCATATCTCTCGAGGTGTTCCGCATGCACCTCGCGTTCCTCGACCTGATGGCTGCCGCGAAATGCCGCAACTGAACGGCGTCCCGTGGATTGCTCCACCCACACGTGCGCGAATCCGGTCTTCGAGTCATGACGCAAGGACGGCGTGTGGTAACCAACTCCGTGTTTTCCCAAGTCGTCCTCGATCATTCGCCCGAAACGGTCCTTCGACCATCGCCCTTGGAAGGTTGTATCACAGCCGAGTTTGTGGAGCAGGCAGAGCGCGGTCGGGACAGGTCCACCAACCTGGAAATGATCGTCGATGACCTCCCCCTTGGTATCCGCCTCTGGGAGGCGGTCGAGAATCACCTTATGATCCACGACAACCGTGCCCAGTCCGTAGATCCGTGGTGTATTCATGCGGAGCGATTGAACAACCACGACTGGACACGAATCAACACGAATGAGTGCTTTCCATCGACATCGTTGGACAACTCCGCTAACAGACCCGCACATGAAAGTCTTGGAAGTCGCAAAGCGGGCCGCAGACAGGGCGGGCAAGTGTCTGATGGACATGGCCGGCAAGGCGGAAATCCATACGAAGGAAACTTCCTACAACCTCGTCACCGAGGCCGACCTTGAGGCCGAGCGCTTGATCACGGAGACGATTCGCGAAACCTTTCCAGATCACACGTTTCTGTTGGAAGAAGGGCAATCCACCGGGACGGCCGAAGCAGATCATCTGTGGATCGTTGATCCGCTGGATGCCACCAACAATTACGCGCACGGCATTCCCCACTTCAGCGTTTCCATCGCCTACGCAGAGAAAGGTGCCATCCAGGCCGGGGTGATTTTGGATCCTGTCCGCGATGAGTGGTTCTGCGCGGAACGCGGAAAGGGGGCGTTCATGAACGACAAGCCCATTCAGGTGACCAAGAGCAACAGCCTGGAGGAAAGCGTCGTGGGAACCGGCTTCTACTACGATCGAGGGAAGTTGATGGAAGCGACACTGAACTCGATTCATACGCTGTTCAAACGGAACGTGCGCGGCATCCGCCGAATGGGCAGTGCAGCGATTGATTTGTGCTGGGTTGCCAATGGCCGGTTTGATGCGTTTTTCGAATACCAACTGGCGCCCTGGGATTACTCGGCCGGCAAGCTGATCATCGAGGAAGCCGGCGGGAAGTGCACGGATCGCGAGGGCAATCTGCTGGAGATCGAATCGCGAAGCGTGGTGGTGGGCAATCCTGCGGTGCATGAACTGGTTCTCGACGCCGTGCGATGGACTGGATAAGCGACAGCGTTGCCATCGGGAACTACCTTGACGCAAGGAACGTCGAATTGCTGAGGACCGCGGGGATTCGATCAACGCTATGCCTCGACGGCTGCCTGAGGGACACGGTTCCTGATAATCTCGGATTGAAGCGTATCAAAGCGGTCGAACTCATCGATGATACTGGCAATTCTCCGGAGGTATTCCGTCGCGCCGTAAGTGTTTGTGGTGAACTGATCAGTGACTATGCGCCCACGTTGATTCACTGCCACGCGGGTCAAAGCCGTTCCGCAGCGGTGCTGTGTCGCTACTTCATGGATCAAGGGGATTTGCTCGGTGAAGCGATGAAACGGATCAGCTCCAAACCTCGGGTTGAGATCAATGTTCGGCTGCAAGAGGCGTTGGATTTCTGAAATGAGCGAGGCCGCATCCAATCCGGATCGCCAGCAACTCGGAGTGTGGGATTCGGTCAGCATTATCATCGGGATTGTGATCGGTGTCGGGATTCACGAGACCGCTCCGATCGTGATGGCAAACGCCGGCTCGGCTGGTACGACGATGTGGTGTTGGGTTGCCGGTGGCATTCTCTCCTTGGCAGGTGCGCTGTGCTACGCGGAACTGGCGAGCACCTATCCTCGTTCGGGCGGTGAGTATTGGTATCTCACGCGGGCGTTTGGGCGTTCGACCGGATTTGTTTTCGGTTGGAGTCAGCTGACTGTCGTTCGTACGGGGAATGTCGGTCTGATGTCGTTCATCTTCGCGGAGTATGCAGCGAAACTCTGGAACCTTGGCAGCACAGCGACGATCCTTCTCGCGATTGCCGCTCCGCTCACCTTCTCAGGGTTGAACATCCTCGGAGTGGTGGTCGGCAAGCGCACACAGAATGCGCTTACGATTCTCAAGTTGATTGGATTTGCCGGGATTGCCTTCTCGGGACTCGTTTATGGCGGAGACATTTCGAAGACCGCGCCTGCCGAACCCATCACGCCAAATCTTGGATTCGCGATGTTGTTCGTGTTGTTCACCTATGGAGGCTGGAACGACGCGGTGTTGGTCACGGCGGAGATCAAAGACAATCGGAAGAACATCGTCCGCAGTCTGGTGATCGGTGTGGCGGTGATTACAGGAGTGTATCTGTTGGTGAACGCAGCGTATCTGAATGCCCTTGGCTTCGATGCAGCTCGCAAGTCATCCGGAATTGCTGCCAAGGCATTGGGACTGGTCTTTGGCGATCACGCGGCGCGCCTGATGTCGGTGATCGTGATGATTTCCGCGCTTGGAGCCGTGAACGGCATCATCTTCACCGGCGCACGGATTTACGCTACGATGGGGGAAGATCATCGATTCTTTGCGTGGTTGTCTCGATGGCATCCGAAGTTCGGAACGCCGGTATGGTCTATCCTGGCTGAATCGACGATCACCGTGGCTCTGATCCTTGTGCTGGGAACCGCAGCAGGGCGAACTGGAATCGATGATCTGCTCGGTGTGTTCGGCTGGCAGGCGATCACGTGGGAAGGTCGACCGTTCAACAATCTGTTTCAGTGGTGTGCGCCATTCTTCTGGATTTTCTTTGTACTTACCGGGCTGTCGCAATTGGTCCTTCGAATTCGAGACAAGGGGATCGAACGACCGTTCAAGACGCCATTGTTTCCGCTCACGCCCATCGTGTTTTGCGGGACGTCCGCCTGGTGCCTTTATTCGTCGGCGACCTACGCAGGGAAGTTGTTGTTCCTTGGCGCCGCGCCGGTCGCGATCGGGTATGGCGTGTATGTCTGGTCGTCGAAAGGGGAGACAACCTCGTATGGGAGTTAGCCGGATTGTATGCGAACCGGAGAAGGGCTGTAGATCAACCCAACTGCTCGAATCGTTTCATGACAAAACGATCGGTCATGCTGGCGAGGAAATCGCAGACGGCACGACGAACACCGTCTTGTTCAACGCGACGTTGGAATGAGGCGTCCATCTCATCGGGGTGATCGAGATAATGATTAAACAGGCCCTCCAACCAGCGCATAGCGCGCTTGTGGGGTTCGTGGACTTCGGGGTGGTAATAGAGATTCCTGTAGAGGTATTTGCGAAGTTCGAGATTCAGCAAACGTCGCCGATCGCTGTAGCCGATGAGCTTGTGCAGATGGAGTCGAACATCATCGGCTGAGTTTACCTTCGCAGCTTGGATGGCTTCCCATGAGTGGGCGATGACGTCTTTGACCTGGTCATCGATGATGCAACGGATTGTGAAGTAACGCCGGCATTCTTCGGCAAGGTCCTGGTGTTGATTGGCGACGCGTTCGGCGGATTGGGACCAGATCTCAACTTCGCGAAGCAGGCGGGATTCGTCGAGGAGGTGTTTCTCCAAGCCGTCGTCCAGGTCGTGGCTGTAGTAGGCGATCTCATCCGCGAGATTGGCGACTTGGGCTTCGAGCGAGGAATTCCTGGCGTCGAAGTCCGCACGTTTGCTCGGATGATCCTGCGAGCGGTAGTGTTTCATCAGGCCCTCGCGGACTTCCCAAGTCAGGTTCAGGCCGGGGTAGTTGGGATACTTCTCTTCGAGTTGTTCGACGACGCGAAGGCTTTGGACGTTGTGCTCGAATCCACCATGGTTACGCATCAGTTCATTGAGCGTCTCCTCTCCCCTGTGACCGAATGGCGGATGGCCAAGGTCATGCGCAAGGGCGATGGATTCGGTCAGGTCTTCATTCAGGCCGAGTGCGCGGGCGATGTTTCGCGCGATGGCCGCGACTTCCATTGTATGAGTCAACCGCGTGCGAAGTTCGTCTCCCGTGCCATTGAGAAAGACCTGAGTCTTGTATTCGAGCCGGCGAAAAGCCCGGGAATGCGTGATACGATCCCGATCGCGTTGATACTCGGTGCGGAAGTCCGGGGATTCTTCGCCATGGGCGCGTCCCAAGGTGGCGTCAGAGAACTGGGCAAAAGGAGCGAGGGTCTCGCGTTCGCGCTTTTCGAGTTCCGTCCGGGTGAAGTGCATTGCCGGTGCGACCGGTCAATTGCTGAGGTGATCGTCCACGCAGATTCCGCGCAATTCGAACAAACGACGGATGGCGTCCTCTATCAGGTTGTTCGGACAGGACGCGCCGGCTGTGATTCCGACCGTCAGATCTCCCTCCATCGCGAGCCAGCTCTCGGTTTCCACTTCCTTCTTCTCGTGCTGCTTGTAGTGGGTGATCACGCGTTCGCTGACCATTTTTCGAGAATTTTTAATGAAGTATGTCGGCAGTTTTTCTTCGCCCATCTCAGCGAGGTGAGACGTGTTGGAGGAATTGTATCCACCCACCACGATCAACATGTCGAGGTGTTCGGAAAGGAGTTTTGAAAGGGCATCCTGACGTTCCTGCGTCGCGCCGCAGATGGTGTCAAAGAATCGGAAGTGCTCATGGAGCTTTGGCTCGCCGTAGCGTTCCGCGATGGCTTTCTTGAATCGGCGCTGAACCTCCTCGGTTTCACCGCGCATCATCGTGGTTTGATTCGCCACGCCGATGGCCTGCAGATGAACGTCCGGATCGAATCCCAGGGAGTAGGCGCCTTTAAACTTCTCAAGAAACTCCTCTTTGTTGCCACCATGGATCAGGTAATTGCAGACGTAATCCGTCTCTTCCAGATTGTAGACCACGAGATAGTGCCCCTGCCGTGCGGTGGCCTGGGAACTCGTCGCCATGGTTTCCTCATGCCACGCCTTTCCGTGAATGATGCTGGTCACCTCTTCCTTCGCGTTCTGGCGCACGCGCTTCCAGACGCTCATCACGTCTCCACAGGTGGTATCAACCATGCGGCAACCCTTGGCTTCGAGAATCGCGCGGGTGTCCACCTCTGTGCCGAAGGCGGGGATAATGACGACATCCTGGCTTTTTACCTTTTCAAGTTCATCCTGCGTGGGACGTTGAGAAATCGTGCGGATGCCCATCTCCTGGATCTGGTCATTCACTTCCGGGTTGTGAATGATTTCGCCGAGCAACCAGATGGTGTCTTCCAGAAATACCTTCCGGGCAGCATAGGCCAAGTCGATAGCGCGTTCCACGCCGTAGCAGAAACCGAATTCCTTCGCCAACTTGATGGTAATCCCCCCGGCACTGAATACGTTGCCCTGACCACGAATGATTTCGACGAGGCTGCTGCGGTAGTGTCCTTCCACCTGCTGCTGAACCTTTTCCATCACGTCGGGACGACGCAAATTGACTTTCTTGGGTCTTGCTGGAGCTAGGGCGCTCATAAGTCGGCTATTTTAGCGGTCTGGCACACTTAGTCCAGTTCGCTCTGTATCGAGGTGTTTCTCACCGTCGTGAGTATCGGGTTTCAAGAAACCAACCATTGCAGGATGGCTTTCTGAGTGTGGAGGCGATTTTCGGCCTGGTCGAAGATGGTCTTGGCGTGCGTCTCCATGGTGTCGGCTGTTATTTCCTTGCCACGATAGGCAGGGAGGCAGTGCATGACGAGGGCGTGAGACTGGGCCTTGGCGACCAGGGCGTTGTTGATCTGAAAATCCTTCAACGCGGCAATGCGATCGGCTGCTTCCTCTTCCTTGCCCATTGAAACCAGCGTGTCGGTGTAGAGCACGTCTGCACCTTCGGCGGCTTGGTCGAGATTTTCAGTGAATAGGACCCGTCCTCCGCTAGCGAAGTGTCCATCCATTCCCCAGCCTGAAACGCTGCCAACGGTTTCCGCGCCGGCTCGATGGAGGACTTCGCTGGATGGCTGAAATTCCTTTGGGGCGGCAATGCGAAGTTCGAAGCCGAGCTTGGCGGCTGCGTAGATCCACGAGATGGGAACGTTGCAGGCGCCGTCACCGACAAAGGTCACGACCTTGCCTTCGTAGTCGCCGAGCTTTTCCTGGATGGTGAAGAGATCGGTGAGGATTTGACAGGGGTGTTCCTCGTCGGTGAGCGCATTGATCGTGGGGATCTTGGCGTATTCGGCGAAATGCTCGACATCAGCCTGGGCATACGTGCGAAAGACGGCTCCGTGAACCATCCGTCCCATTACGCGTGCGGTGTCTTCGATCGGTTCGCCGCGACCCATCTGGATATCGCGATCGCTGAGGAACATGACCCAGCCACCGAGTTCACGGATGCCGGTTTCGAAGGACACGCGCGTTCGCGTGGACGACTTGGAAAAGATCATGGCCCAAGTCTGTCCTTCCAGCGGGAGTTGCTGGTGATTGCCCCGCTGGGCTTTCATTTCTTTGGTGGCCGCGAGGATGGACTGAAGGTCTTCCTTCGTGGTTTGTTCGATGCTCAACAAGTGCTTCATAAGCGACGTGTCCAAAAAAAATTAGCCGCCGGTAATGAACCGGCGGGCAAAGGGCATTTTATAGGAAGTTCCGATTATTGATGTCTACTTTTTTCCGGCCAGTTCGGCGACCGTGTCGCGAAAGATTCCGAGGGCTTCCTCGGCATCGGCCTGCGTGAGATTCAGCGCGGGCAGGAAGCGCACGACATTGGTTCCCGCGGGGATGAGAATGAGACAGGCATCGTGAAGTTTGTTCACCATCTGGATCGAGGCCGGAGTCTCGGAGTTTTGAAAATCCGGGATATCGTTCTGCAATTCGACGCCGATCATAAGGCCGAGACCGCGCACGGTATTGATCACGTTCGGATGTGCTTCCGCGATGACGTTAAGTTCGTCCTTGAGCAGGGAACCCATCGCAACTGCATTGCCGGCCAAGTTGTCGCGCTCGACGATCTCGATGATCTTGGAAGCCATTGCGCAGGCGAGAGGTGTCCCGCCGAAGGTAGTGCCGTGGCTTCCGGGACCGAGCAGGTCTGCGTGTTTCTCCGTGATCCAGAATGAGCCGATCGGAAACCCTCCTCCCAGTGACTTGGCCATTGAAATCGCATCGGGTTGGAAGCTCTTGACCTCGTCCCTCGACAGAATGGTTTGATAGCTCTGCCAGTTTCCCGTTCGGAAGAAGCCGCATTGAACCGCATCCATCAAGAGGAGCAGGTTGTTCACATCGCAGAATTTTCGAAGGCCTAGCAGGTATTCGGACGTTGCCGGAGTAATGCCTCCTTCGCCTTGAACGCCTTCGATCATCACTGCGACGGTGGCCGGGGAGAGGGCTTTCTCGACGGCTTCGAGATCGTTGAACGGAACCTGGGTAAACCCTTCCATCACCGGGCCGAAACCGATTTTGACCTTTTCCTGACCCGTCGCGGCAATGCCTGCCATGGTTCGGCCATGGAATGAATTATGAGCGGTGATAATTTCGAATCGGCCACTCTCGTGTCCGAATCGACGCGCGAGTTTGTAGAGACCTTCGTTGGCTTCCGCACCGCTGTTGCAAAAGAACATCTTTCCCACGCCGGTGAGATCGACGAGCTGCTTGGCCAGCGTGGCTTGCGGTTCGGTGTAGTAGAGATTCGAAACGTGAACCAGTTTACGTGCCTGAGCGGACAGAGCGTCCGACAGTTCGGGGTGTGCATGACCGAGTGAACACACGGCAATTCCGCAACCCATGTCCACGTAGCGCTTTCCATCGAAATCCCAGAGCTGGCTTCCGGCACCGCGCTCGAAGGCAACGTCAAACCGGCCGTAGGTGGGGACAACGTATTGTTCGTAGAGGGACTTGAGTTCGTTCATCGGATGTATTTTGGTTAAAGGACAATTTCAGTGCCGACACCCTTGTCGGTGAAGATTTCGAGGAGGACAGAATGCGTGAGCCGGCCATCGACGAAGGACACCTTGTCCACACCGGTTCGGATGGCTTCGACGGCGCTGTCGACCTTGGGAATCATGCCCTTGGCCACGATGCCTTTTTGTTTGAGTCCGTCGACCTGCGAGATTTGAAGATGAGGAATAACGGTCTGATCGTCGTTGGGATCTTCCATCAAGCCGGGCACGTCGCTCATGAACACCAGGCGCCGGGCCTGCAATGCGATGGCCGCGTGAGCAGCAGCAACGTCGGCGTTGCAGTTGTACACGTGTCCATCATCGCCGAGGGCGGTTGGACTGATCACCGGGACGTAATCCTTCTCAAGGCATTCCAATAGCGGGCCGGTGTTCACTCCGGTGACCTGGCCGACATAGCCGATATCAACCGGGTTTCCATCGGGATCGCGCATGTCCAATTTCTTGCATGTGAAGATCTCTGTGCCTGAAAATCCCTGAGCTTTGCCGCCGAGCGAATTGATCATGCGAACAATCTCAGGATTGAGTTGGCGTGACAAAACGTCGTCGACCACCTCAACGGACTTGGCATCTGTGACGCGCAAGCCCTGTTCGAATCGGGTTTCGATTCCGGATTTACCCAGGGCACGTGAGATGGCCTTGCCCCCTCCGTGAACGACGGTTGGCTTGATCTGCACGGCTTCGAGAAAAACCACGTCGCGGGCAACGCTCTGTCGGACTTGTTCGTCGGGCGAATCCATGAAGCTGCCGCCGTACTTGACGACGAACTTGGCGCTGCGAAACTTTTGAATGTATGGCAGCGCTTCGAGGAGCGTTGCGGCTTTTGAGATGAGGTCTTCCATGAGTCAGTGGGCGCGGTTCTGTAGCTTCGACTGCCAGTCGAAGACGGGCTTGTCTATTCCGGTGACGATCGAGTTTGGATGTGACTTGGTCTTGCCACAGTCAGCGCTTCGACTGCCAGTCGAAGCTACTCTTCGGCAGCCGTGAACAAGGTGGATTCGATTTTTTCTAGATCGGTTCATCGCTTCAGCCGCCGAGTGCTGCTGGATCGGAAATGTCGCCTTTGTTGAAGTCAACGTAGTCCTCGGTAAGGTCAGCCGCATAGATAAACCGCCCACCGGATCCGAGATTGAGGTTGATGTGCAGTTCGAATTCCTTGGGTTCAACGGCTTTGCATAGTGTTGCGAAACTGGTCTTGCTGGGTTGTCCCTTCTTCAGGCTCCAAACGATCTTCCGCGAGTCGGGTTTGCTGTAGCCGATGTCCACCTTCTCCTCGACGACCTTCGCCTCGGAATAGCCCAGCGCGTCGATGATCCGTCCCCAATTCGGATCGCCCCCGTGCCAACTGGTTTTCACCAATGCGCTGTTGGCGACGGATCGCGCGGCCAGATCGGCGTCCTTCAAGGTGTTAGCGCCGGTGACATTAACCTTCACAACCCGATGCACGCCTTCGCCATCGCGAACCATCATCTTGGAAAGTTCGAGGCACACCTGCCACAGGACGTAGGCGAACTTGAGAAAATCCGGGTTGTTCTTGAACCCGCTGGCGGTGATTCGCTTGTTTCCGGCCAAGCCGTTGGCCAGCACGAGAACCGTGTCGTTGGTACTCATGTCTCCATCAACGGTCACGCAATTGAAGCTCGCCGCAACAGCTTCCCGCAACGCGGCTTGTACCGGCTTGGCTGCGATGTCGGCGTCGGTGGTAATGTATCCGAGCATTGTTGCGTGCAGCGGCATTGAAGCCGGGCGCGCGCCGGTGGGACTCATGCCCGGTTGAATCATTCCTGCCCCTTTGGCGATGCCACCGATTCGAACTGCCTTTCCACCCAACTTGAATTCGACCGCGATTTGTTTCCGTTTGGTATCGCTGGTCATAATGGCTTCCGCAGCGTGATCGGCGCATTTGGCCGTAGTCTTCAACTGCCCCGCTGCGTCTGCGATTCCCTGTTTGATGTTTGCCATCGGAAGGGGCCAACCGATTCGTCCGGTGGATCCGACAAGCACGTCACCTTCGTCCAAGCCCAGTGTCTTGGCGGTGACCCTTGCCATTTGCCAGGCGTCCTTCGTGCCCTGTTTTCCCGTGCAGGCATTGGCGTTTCCGGAGTTCACGACCACTGCCTGGGCTTTCCCATTGCGAATGTTCTCCACACAAACCTTCACCGGCGCAGCGCACACCTGGTTGGTCGTAAACATGCCGGCAACCGTCGCTGCGCGTTCAGAAACAATGAGCGCGAGATCGCGCTTCTGCCCTTTATCGGACCCTTTACCGGTGCCGATCTTCTTCACATCACAGAAGACACCACTCGACGAAAACCCCTTGGGGGCATTGATCGAGCCGACAATAGATTTGAATGGCGTTTTCATTTCGCTTTCACAGGAACGGTTTTGGAGAAAAGGAGAAGGAGCACCAAAACCTCAGAGGCTGGTGCGACGACGCAAACGGCTGTTCGTGGAAACAGTCACGACGGTGAAAAAAGCAGGAAGGCACTCATTCGTCAACTTGAATTCGTAACTCGATGCCTTGCTGCTCGAGCAAATGATTCTAATTGAAGCGATGCGAGACACTTCGCATGGCTGAATCAGAACTGAATCTTCTTCAGAACTCCCATTTCGGAAATCTGCAATTGATCGAGGACGGCTCGCTGGCCCCGCTCATAGAATCGCTCGCGGCCCGACCCGGTGAGTTGGAGCACGCAGGCCGAGTTGAGGCTGTTTTCCCATCCTGCGCGATCACCCGCAGTTCGGACCAGGCGGATCCCCAATCGGTGCTTCGCTTCAGCAGAAATTCGATTCCCGATTGATCGTGATGCCCTGCCCTGCCCTGTGCGAAACAGAGCAAAGCATTCTCCTTCGTCGCTAGAATTTGCGGCGTGCGTATCAGACGATACCCAGCTTCGCCGGCAACGTAGACTTCGTTGTATGTCGGCTCATTGGCTGGCGCCGACTGAATGAACGCCAAAGCCAGAATCAGCAGCTCGAAGTATTTGTGGTTGCAGATTATGCAGGTTCGTCTGTTCGTCGATTGAAGGCTCGATCCGGTTGATACCGACAGAGTTACTCATGAACACCGCCAGCGTATCGGGCGATCGAGGGACTCATAAGGAAATCCCGCGAGCGATTACGCAAACAACTCGTCAATGGGTTTCGCGCCCTTGGCGACCTTGAACGGCCTGCCCGAATCGGAGAACACCTCGCGCTCGAGAGGCAAGCCCAGAGCCTTGGCAATCGTTGCGTTTACCTGGGGAGCAGAAACTTCATCTTCCTCCACATGGAATCCGCGTTTGTCTGTTTCGCCATAGACGAATCCGCCCTTCATTCCCCCTCCAGCGAACAACCAACTGAACGCGGCCGGATGATGCTCGCGCCCACCACGCCCGTTTATTTCGGGAGAACGCCCAAACTCTGTCGCAACCACAACCAGCGTGTCTTTCAGCAATCCGCGCTGATCGAGATCGGTGATCAGCGCATGAAATGCCTGGTCATGAATCGGGCCTTGTTCATTCAGTTGCTGGAAGTTCTCGAAATGGGTATCCCAACCAGCTCCCGAATTCACCTCAATGTATCTCACTCCGGACTCAGCCAATCGCCTCGCCAAGAGGCAACCCTGTCCGAAGCGGTCGTTCCCGTAACGATCACGCGTTGTTTTGGGTTCGAGGGCGATGTCAAAGGCGTTCAACTCCTTGCTGTTCATCAACCGCACCGCGTCGTTGTAAAGCGTCGTGTATGCCTTGACCTTGGAATTTGGCGTGTTCGCCCGATAGGTCTGCGCGAGTTGCTGCGACAAGGTCAGCCGGGCATTGAACTGCTTTTCCGTGATGCGTTCCTGGCGCTTCAGATCCGCAACGCCATAACGCACTTCACCGATCGGCAGGGGGGACAATGCAGCTGGGAGGAATCCTGCGCCCGGATGATTGGAGGGCGGTTTTACCACGACGCTGGCTGGCAGATCCGATTGCGTAGTTCCAAGAAAATGTGACGTCCACGCAGCCAGCCCCGGATGGCGTATCGTGTTGATCGCCTTGTAACTGGTGCGCACCAGATACATCGCCGGACTGGGCAAGGCTATCGTGCGCCGTTTCTCACTACGCTGCCGTCCGGATGGAACGCGGCATCATGTATTCGCCAGCGGCCTGCGCAACATCTACGACGTTGCTCTCGATCATGAGTTGAGCGTCTTTGTTCGGGACAATGAGAACGATGGAGGCACCTACAAGAACCGGATCTATCAAAGCTTCCACGGAACTGATCACGGATATTCATGCCTGTATTACGAACACCCCAATGAGACCTGCCTGCCCGTGGCAGATGTTGGCCTTGGTTCTTCCGCCGGTGGCACGGTGTATCTCGAACAAACGCTTCCGAAAGCCTTCCACGGCCACCTGATTTTCGCGCAATGGGGCAAGGCCGTGATGAATTATCCGCCAGTTCGAAACAGCGTGTCCTTTGCCACACGAAAGGAGGCTGAGTTTGATTGATGGCGAAAAAGCAACAGAAACTTGATGCCGATTCGCCGTTCGGACGCGCGATTACCGAGAAGGACAGAAAGAAGGCGATTGTCATCGCTCGTAACGATCCAAAGGTCCCGCGACTCAAACTCCCAAGCCCGTCAGGCTACGAACGGGCCTTGCACGCCGCGGTTCGGATCAAGTCCGCGGAACTTGCCGAGGTCTTACTCGGTCTTGGCTCCAAGGTCGATATGCCCGATGGCAAAGGCTACACGGCTCTGTTCCTCGCTCCTGAACTCTATGCTCCGGTGGAAGTCGTCAAAGTCCTCGTGGAACACGGTGCCAACATTCACGTGGACAACGACGCGCCGCTTTGGTCCGCGATCTGGCAGGTGTCGTATGGATTTGGCGGCATGCCGATCGTGAGATACTTGGTCGATCGAGGATCACACCCACGCGGGCTGACGCATGCGGCTGAAACCGGAAATCTGAGGGTTGTCCCCCTTCTCCTCAAGCTCGGTGCGAACGTCAACGAGCTTGATGACCACGGCAAAATTCCATTGGACTACGCAACGGGCGCAGCTCACACGTTCATGGAGAGTCACGTGAAAAAGAAATCGGGGAACCTTCCCTCGGTGGAAGCATTCCTCCGCGAGCGAGGAGGCAAGCTGTCGGCTGAACTCTGACGGATTTGCCTGTCGCTTCGCGGGCGCATTGGTTAAACGATCCGCATGACTTGTCAGCTCGCTGTCTGCTCAATTCTCTTTTGCGCACTCCTTCTCCCTGGTTCACTTGCGGCCGACGGCCCGTACTTCGCCAATGGCATCAAGATCGGTGACGTCACCCAGACATCCGCCAAGATTTGGACTCGGCTCACGGCAATCCAACCATGGACGAAGGCTCCGGAAACCGGGATACCGATGGGAAAGAACTTGGGCAAATCAAAGGTCGATGGAAATACCGTCGCAGAAGCCATTAAACTTTGGCGCGTTCCGGGTCAGGAAGGAGAAGTCCGCCTGACCTACCAGCGAATCGGCCAATCGCAATCCACGAAGTCGGATTGGACGTCAGTCGATCCGATGGCTGACTACACCCATCAGTTCAAGGTCAATCGACTGGCATCTGGCGCACGATACAAATTCAAGGTCGAAGGACGGGCAGAGAACGGGCGAGTAACTTCATCAATCTCTGGAAGTTTTAGCACGGCGCCCGCTGATGATGATGCGGATGCCAAGGTCTCATTCGCGGTCGTGACAGGGCAGGGATTCCATCGTCGAGACACGGACCAGGGGCATCAGATCTATCCGCACCTGTCCAAGCTGGGCCTGCAATTCTTCGCGCACACCGGAGACACCGTTTACTACGACAAGCCCGCTCCCGATGCACGCAATATGGATCTCGCGCGCGTGAAATGGCAACGCATGTACGCCCTGCCCAACCAACGCGAGTTTCACCGAAACGTCGCCAGTTACTTCATCAAGGACGACCATGACACATTGGACAACGATTGCTATCCGGGGCAGCGATATGGCGATCTCACCTGGAAGCAGGGGCTCAGGATCTTCAGTGAGCAGAACCCCACCAGCGATCCGCCCTACAAGACCGTGCGATGGGGCAAACATCTACAGGTATGGATCGTCGAAGGCAGAAACTTTCGCAGTCCGAACCCAATGCCGGACGGACCGGAGAAAACCATTTGGGGAAAGAAGCAACTGGCCTGGTTCAAGGAAACCGTCCGGGCATCAGATGCGACCTTCAAGATCCTCATCAGCCCGACGCCGGTGGTTGGCCCCGATCGCGGCAACAAGAAGGACAATCACGCCAATACCGCCTTCACATATGAGGGCAACCTTCTGCGTAAGTTCATGGCGGATCAGAAGGTGTTGAGTGTTTGTGGCGATCGGCATTGGCAATATGTCTCTGTCGATCCCAAGACTGGACTCCGCGAGTATTCCTGTGGACCGACCAGCAACGGTCACGCGGGCGGATTCTCAGAGAGGAACCGAAGCGATATGCATCAATATTTGAAGGTCAAAGGCGGCTTCCTTTCTGTGACCATCGAACCGAATAACGGTCGGCCACGGGCAATCTTTCGACATCACTCCGTGAAGGGAGAGGTCTACAACGAGGACGTCCAGAAACCATTGTGATGTATCCACTGAGCACTCGTGGATAGGACAAGCACCAGCATCCCGCCAATCTCAGTCGTCATCCCTGCGTGGAATGCCTCATCGACAATTGAGCGTGCCATTCGTTCCACCTTGGGCGATCTGGATGATGTGGAGTGCATCGTAGTAGACGACGGTTCCACCGACGATACTGCGGCAAAAGTCGCGTCGCTTCAGGACAAACGAATCCGCCTGGTCCGCCAGGAACATGCCGGGGTCGCTGCAGCCGCCAATCGTGCCACTCGCGAAGCCAGGCATCCGCTGATCGCCCGAATGGACGCGGATGATTTTTCACACCCGAATCGCCTCGCGGATCAACGCCAAATGTTGCTGGAAGCCAGGCTCGACGTGGCCGGAGGCGCCGTTCGGATCGTCGACGAGGAAGGAGTGAGCGCCCAAAGAATGGCGCGCTACGAACGATGGCTGAACTCGCTCACCACACACGAAGCCATGTTTGCGAATCGCTTTGTGGAATCTCCGGTCGTCAACCCGACCGCACTCGCCCGCCGTGAGGTCTTCGAACTCGGATATCGAGAAGGACCATTCCCGGAAGATTACGACCTGTGGCTCCGCGCGTTTCAGACGGGCTGTCAATTCGGGAAGCTTGACACACCCGTCCTCGACTGGACCGACGGATCATCCCGCCTCACCCGCACCAGCGACCGCTACACCTTCGAAGCCTTCGATCGCTCACGGCGCGAACACCTGTTGGCCGGCCCATTGCAGGGACAACCGAAGGTCAATCTTTGGGGAGCCGGGCAAACCGGCAAGCCTTGGCTCAGATGGCTTCTCACCACGACGCATGCGGTAGATTTCGTCATCGACGTCGCGCCGGGCAAGATCGGCAAGAAGATTCAAGATACGGCGGTAATCTCGCCGGATGAACTGCCCCCTTCGAATGGCGTGCCTCTGCTGATCGCAGTGGGAGCCGAGGGAGCCAGGGAGTTGATTGAACCTGTCTTACTTGAACGAGGATACCGAATCGGTGGTGACGCATGGTTCGTCGCGTAGTCCAGGCCGCTTTCTGTCGGTATTAGGCGAACTCCGGTTCTTCTATTTGATCCGGTGCCTCGAACAATGGAGTTCCGTCGATCGCTTCGGGGTATTCGAAGGTCTTCCCTTCAAAGTTGCGAATGATGACGCGCTCCTCATTGCGCTGCAGCACATACTCCGGATTGATCGGAACTTTTCCTCCGCCACCCGGTGCATCGATCACGAATTGCGGAACAGCATATCCGGTGGTGTGCCCGCGTAAACCTTCCATGATCTCAAGCCCCTTGCGCACGCTCGTACGAAGATGCGCCGAACCTGCAATCAGATCGCACTGGTAAACGTAGTAGGGACGAACGCGACACATCAGGAGCTTCTGAACCAGAGCCTTCATCGTCGTAAGGTCGTCGTTGACGTTCCGAAGAAGCACCGATTGGTTGCCAAGCGGAATTCCCGCGTCGGCCAACCGAGCAAGTGCCTCGCGAACTTCCGTGGTCAATTCCCGCGGGTGATTTGCGTGAACACTGACAAACAGCGGATGAAATCTTTTCAGCATGTTGCACAACGCGGGCGTGATTCGTTGTGGCAGGAACAGCGGAATCCGCGAACCGATTCGCAAGAACTCGATGTGTTTGATCGCACGGAGTCGCCCCAGCAGATATTCGAGTTTATTGTCGCTCAGGAGGAACGCGTCGCCTCCGCTCAACAACACGTCGCGAATCTGTGAATTCTTTTCAATGTATTCGATCTGCTGCTCAAACTTTGGATGAAAATCGTATCCCGCGGCATTGCTGACCAATCGGGACCGGGTGCAGTAACGACAATAGGCAGCGCAGCGATCCGTCACGAGGAACAGCACACGATCCGGGTAACGATGCACCAACCCCGGTACGGGCGAGTGCGAATCTTCCCCGCACGGGTCCGACATTTCCCACGGCGCCGTGGTGGTTTCTTCAATGCGGGGGATAACCTGTGTCCGGATCGGACAATATTCGTTTTCCCGATCGATCAGGTTGAAGAAGTAGGGAGGGATCGCCATGGCCAGCTTGCTCTTCGACAGCATTGCGCCTGCGCGTTCCTCAGGGGACAACTCGGGTAGACGCTGCACCAATTGCTCGACCCGCGTGATGCGGTTCTTCAATTGCCAGCGCCAATCAGCCCAGTCTGAATCCGCAACATCGATCCACTGACCTTTGCCAGCCGAGCGAAATTCTTTGAGGGATTCGAGCCTTTGGCGGTCGTCCGCGGAGGACGAGTCACTTTCCATTGCCATGTCGGCGGAAGTATAAGTTTGAGCAAAAGCGTGTCAAGACGGCCAGAAACGGCGACCTGTTCGGCAGATTGAAATTGGAAGTTGAGAGTTGGAGACGGGACTCAGGGTTTAACGAGGAGTTTGCCGAGGACCTTGCGTTCGCGGAGCAATTCGTAAGCGTTGCTCGTTCCTGCCAGTGGGAAAACCTGATGAATGACCGGTTTGAGCCGGCCCTCGGCAGCCCATTGGAGCGTGGCATTGAGGTCCGCATGATTGCGCCCGTAACTGCCAATCACCTGATGCTGTTTCACGAAGAACGGCCACACCTCAAACGAAACGCTGCGTCCAGCAGTCGCCCCGCAGGTAATAATGGTGCCTCCGCGTCCAAGACAGGTGAACGCCTTTTCCAAGACCTCGCCACCCACGTGTTCGACAACGAATTCCACACCTCGTTTCTCGGTAATTTCCCGAACTTCACGCGGCCAGTCACCGGCCGGATCCAATGCATGATCGGCACCAAGTTTTCGACCAAACTCACGCTTCTCGCTGGTGGAGCCCGTGGTAATGACTTTCGCACCGAGCTCCTTGGCGATCTGAATCGCGGCAGACCCCACCCCACTCGAAGCACCGATCACGAGAACGGTCTGGTCTGTTTCGATCGACACCCGGTCGGTGAGCATATGCATTGCTGTGCTTCCCGCTAGTGTAAGCGCGGCAGAGGTTTCGAATGAGACACCATCGGGAATCCTCACGAGGCAACGGGCTGGAACCTTGACCAGTTCGGCAAAACCGCCATCGCATTCCACGCCGAGCAGTGGCGCGTTCAGACAGATGGCCTGCTGCCCCGCGAGGCAATACTCGCAGGATCCGCAAAAGAGATTCGATTGCACGGCCACTTTGTCACCGATGATCCATTGGTCCACGTCGGCCCCGAGTTCGGCAATTTCGCCGGCCACCTCACAGCCGGGCACGCGAGGCAGATCAAGTTTCATGGGAAGTCCATTTTCCTCCTCCACCCATAGATCCAGATGGTTGACCCCACAGGCCTTCACCCGCACGACCACCTCGTCCGGGCCCGGTTTTGGATTGGGCACATCCCCGAAACGAAACTTGCCTGGAATGCCTCGGGACAGCAGTTGGACGGCTTTCATGGTTGGTCAACTAATTCAATATCGATTCCACCGGTCCGACAAGGGGGAACTCGCGACCGCGCAGGATCAACGGCGCATCAAACGATCAAACGCGTCCGGGCTTGAGAAGTAACCCCAGACCACGCCGAAGAACAATCCGCCACCGTGCGCCCAATTCGCCATGTGCGGAATGATCCCAAGCATGCCCAAGGCCGACCAGGCCAGGAACAAGACCACCGTTCCTTTGTCCACGCCCAGGCCCGCGCTGCGATCGAACA